>NZ_CP183979.1:633380-1266760 GCF_049913155.1 Arthrobacter sp. R-11
TGGCCGGGCCGGGCGGCAGATGGCGGCGGCTGAGGTCCTCCACCTGGGCGCGGACGTAGAGCGCGAGCCGGTCCACGGGGTTGTCCAGCTCCGCGAGCGAGGACCGCAGGTCCCCGAGGAAGCGCTCGGTCTCGTCCAGGGCGTAAGCGATGAGGAGCTGTTCCATGTCCGCGTAGTAGTTGTAGACGGCGGTGCGCCCCACTCCGGCGTGCCGGGCGACGTCGGTCATGGTCAGCCCGGGCAGGCCGTGTGTGAAGAGGAGTTCCCCGAAGGCTGTCAGGATCCGGCGTTGGGTCTCGGCGCGCTGTGCCGCGTTGCTCGTGGCGGTGATCCTGGGCATAGAGACACTTTACAGGGATCTGTCAGCAAACCCCGGCCTTTCCCGTGGGCTTGGGCGCGGAGGCTAGATGGCGCAGCCGTCCGGGCCGCACGCTTCGGCGTCGGAGCTGCCGACGGCGACCAGCGGGTTCGCTTCCTGCCACGCCTGGTCCAGGGCCTGGGTGAAGACCTCGGCCGGCTGGGCGCCGGAGAGGCCGTACTTGCGGTCGATCACGAAGAACGGCACGCCCGTGACGCCGATGGCCCGGGCCTCTGCGATGTCGCGGCGGACGTCCTCGGCGTACTTGTCGCTCTCGAAGAGCCCGGCGATTTCATCCGCGGGCAGGCCCAGTTCCAGGCCGAGGCCGGTCAGGTACCCCTTGTTGCCGATGTCCTTGCCGTGCTCGAAATGGTCGCTGAGCAGGCGTTCCTTGGCGGCGTCCTGCAAACCGTGGGCGGCGGCGAGGTGGATGAGGCGGTGGGCCGTGAAGCTGTTGGCCACGACGACGGCGTCGAAGCGGTAGTTCAGCCCCTCGCCCTTGGCCTGTTCGGCCACGTGCTCGAACATCCGGCTGACCTGCTCCGGGGCCATGCCCTTGCGCTTGCTGAGATAGTCCAGCTCCGTGCCGTCGTAGTGCTCAGGAATGGTGGGGTCCAGCTGGTAGCTGCGCCACTGCACCTCCAGGGAATCCCGGTGCGGAAAATCGGCGAGGGCGGACTCAAAGCGGCGCTTGCCGATGTAGCACCACGGGCACGCGACATCGGACCAGATCTCAATCTTCATGAAGGCGACAACCGCCCCGGCCGGCCCGGCATTCCGCCCGGCGCAGTCGGCTTGCTCACACCGCGCGTCCTGTTGGCAGCGGTGCCGGGACGGGATAGCGTCTCAGCCAGGGGATGTCCGTCCGATGAAGGAGGCCCAGCCGTGACGATTGTCGATAACGCCGTCTACGTGGACGGCCGCCGGACTGCGGATCCGGAAGGGCTCGAGGAGACCTACTTCCTGCTGCGCCAACGCGAAGGCATGGCATGGATCGGCTTGTACCGGCCAGAAGCCGAAGAGCTCCGGTCGGTGGCAGGGGAATTCGGCCTCAGCGCCCTCGCCGTCGAAGACGCCCTCACGGGTCACCAGCGGGCGAAACTGGACTACTACGGCGACATCCTTTTCGTCGTCCTGCGGCCCGCCCGCTACCTCGACGCCGAAGAGAAGGTGGACTTCGGCGAAATCCACATCTGCGTTGGGCCCGACTTCGTGATCACCGTGCGCCACGCGGAATCGCCGGACCTCCACCGCGTGCGCCAGCGCATGGAGTCCCAGCCGGAGTTCCTCGCGCTGGGGCCGGACGCCGTGCTTTACGCCATCCTGGACCAGGTGGTCGATGAATACGAACCCGTCGCGGCGGGCCTCGAAAACGACATCGATGAAATCGAGGACGGCCTGTTCGGCGGTGACCCGGAGGTTTCCCGGCGGATCTATGAGCTTTCCCGCCAGGTCATCATGTTCCAGCGCGCCACGGGGCCACTTACCGGGATCCTGCAGACACTCGCCGCGGGCACGCCGGACCACTCGCTCGCCCCGGAGCTCGTGGATCCGCTCCGGGACGTCCTGGACCACTCCCTGCGCCTGGCCGAGCGGATCAACTCCTTCCGGGCCCTGCTGCAGAACGCCCTCATGGTCAGCGCCACCGTCGTGGCGCAACGACAGAACGACGAGATGCGCCGGCTGACCGAATCCAGCTTTGCCCAGAACGAACAGGTCAAACGCATCTCATCCTGGGCGGCAATCCTCTTCGCGCCAACCCTGGTGGGCACCATCTATGGCATGAACTTCCGCGTCATGCCAGAACTCGACTGGCTCTTCGGCTACCCCATGGCACTGGGCCTGATGTTGGGGATGGGCCTGGTCCTGTACTGGACCTTCAAGCACAACAAATGGATCTGAGCTACCGGACCGCGAGTTCCATGACGAAGTCGTGTTCCAGCGTGGTGCCGAGCCGGAATGATTTGGTGCCGATCTTCCGGAAACCGCTCTTCTCATAGAAGCGGATGGCCTTCGCGTTCTCGCTGTTGACCCCCAGCCACACCCCTGCCGCACCCATGGTGGTTGCCCGCTCAAGCGTGCCCGTCATGAGCCTGGCAGCGGCGCCGAGACCGTGATGTTCCGGGTGGACGTAGCATTTGCTGAGTTCCGCAGAAGGCAGCAGGGTCAGTGCAGCGGCCACGGCAGGATCCTGTGCGGGGCGGTACACCAGCATGCTGTAGCCGTGCAGGCCCTCCCCGCCGTCGATCACCAGGATGGTGATGTCCGGATCGGCGAGGTACTGGGCGAACTTTTCGGCGCTGAGAGTGCCGCGCAAATGGGCGGCGATGTCCTCGGGAGAGGACCCCGGCGGGCAAGCGAGCGGAAAGGTGACGGCGGCAAGCCTGGCGAGGGCGCCGGCGTCGTTCTCTGTGGCGGTGCGGATCGTCTCGGTCACGTGGGTCGACCTCCTAGGCGCCGACTGTCTTGAGGTATTTCCGGATTCCTTCAACCACCAGTTGGTGGTCCTCGTCGGAGGCAAGCCCGGACACCGTGATCGCAGCAATCACACCGGCACCGCGGACCCGGATGGGGAACGAACCGCTGGCCAGGGTGTAGTCCTCGGGCGCGAGCCAGCCGCGCTGGAGGGGGTCGAAATCCGTGAATTGCTCCGACAAGAGCGCAGTGCTGCGCTCAAAGCGAAGCACCGAGGCGGACTTCCGGCGGATCCACTCTTCCTGGTCAGCCGTGGCTCCGGGGAGGACACAGCGGAAGAGCACGAGGTTGTGGCGGCGGATGTCGATCGCAACTCCAAAACCTGAAGAGATGGCATGGTCGGCGATGAGTGACCCGAGCCGCCACGCGTCGTGATTGTCGAATCTGGCGAAGACCAACTCCTCTTCCTGCTGGCGGAGCTCGGCCAGGCGCTGTGAGACGGTCATGCTGCGTCCGCGGCGTAGCTCAAGCCGATCTGGCGGCGGATTTCGTCCATGGCGGCCATGATCGCGACTGTTTCTTCCGGCGGCAGGATGGTGCCTGCCGTTTCGCCGGCCGCAACCAAGCGCTCGATCTCGGCCGCCTGGAACTGCATGCCGCGGCTGTTCACGGGCTGCTCGAAGCGTTCCACCACGCTGCCGTCCACGGCAAACGCGGTGAAGGCGACGGGGGTGTACCAGGTGTGCTCGATGTCGATCCACCCGTCCGTCCCAACAACCAGGGCACGATTGGCGCTGGCGGCATCGAGCTCGCAATCCACGATCGCCTGCTGGCCGTCGGGGTAGTCGAAGACCGCAGCAGTCTGGCGGTCCACACCGGTAGCCGTCATCGAGGCGCTCGCATGGATCCGGGACGGGGTGCCAAGGATGTCGAACGCGAAGGAGATGGGGTAAATGCCAAGGTCCAGCAGCGCCCCGCCACCCAGTGCGGGATCGTTCAGCCGGTGGGCCGGGTCCTTGGCCAGGCTCTGGTTGTGGCTGGCCACCACTTTCCGGACCTGGCCGATGGTCCCGGCCTGGATGACTTCGCGGAGGCGGACCATATGCGGCAGGAACCGGGTCCACATGGCCTCCAACGCCACCAGTCCCTTGGATGAGGCCAGATCAAGGATCTCCTGGGCCTCGCGGGCGTTCATACTGAACGACTTTTCCACCAGGACGTGCTTTCCCGCGTTGAGGGCCAGCAGGGCATTCGCGTGGTGGAAGGGGTGCGGAGTGGCGATGTAGATGACGTCGACATCCGGGTCTGCGACGAGTTCCTCGTAGCTGCCGTGCGCGGTGGGCACGCCGTGTTTCCCGGCGAACGCTTTGCTCGAGTCCAGGGAACGCGATCCCACGGCCTGCACCGTGAACCCGTTCTCAAGCAGGTCCTGGGTTTGAAGCCCCGCGATGAAACCCGTTCCAAGGATTCCCCAGCGGATTTTCCCATCGGAAAGTGACACGTGTTCAGTCCTCTGTTTGCTTGGCCAGCGGGTAGGCCACGAATGCGAAGCGCTCCGAGTCGGGCGACCAGCTGTTGACGTTGAGCGTACCCTGACCGCCGAACAGCGGCCATGAATGCAGCGGGGTTTTCCAGTCGGCCGTGGAGACAAGTACGACGGCGACCGGCAAGTCCGCGGGGTGGCCAACGGTACCGCCGGGGAACCGGATGTAGCTGGCCAGGCGGCCGTCGGGGGAGAGATGCGGGAACCAGTCGACGGTGTCGCTTTTGAGGAGCTGTTCGAAGCCGGTCCCGTCAACGCGGATGCGGGCGATTTGCGCATGCCCGGGAACGGAAGAGAAGAAGGACTCCGTGTTCAGGTAAAGCCACTCACCGTCCGGCGAGTACTCCGGCCCGTCGCAATGCCCGGGTCCGGCGTCGACGGCGGCGGTAGCACCGCCGTCGGCCGCTATGGTCATCAGGCGACCGGGTTGCGTGAAGTCCCCGCCCACAATCCCCACGTACGCCAGTTCCTTCCCGTCCGGGCTGACGCCGTGGAGGAAATGGAAGGAGCCGTCGTCCTTGGTGACGCGTTCAGCTCTGCCGCCGGTGAGGGCTGCCCGGTAGATATGGCTGTCGTTGGCGGAGAGGAAGATGGTTTTGCCGTCCGGTGCCAGCACGTGGTCGTTGTTGAGTTCGGGGATGCCGGTGAGCGGGACCTCGGCGAGCTCCCTGGCGGAAACGTCGAGCGTCCACAGCTTCCCGTCCCCGTTGAGGACAAGTGCCGTGCCGTCGAGGGTCCAGTTGGGTGCCTCAAGCAGCAGCTCATCGGTGCCGTAGGCCAGCTCGGCTTCCCCGTTCGTGGACGCGATCCACACCTCGCTGCGCTGCCCGGCTTGGAGTGTGCGGAAACCGTCGCCACGGTCGGGCGATTTTGTTGAGTTCATGAGGTAGCTGGTCCTGGGTGGCGGCGTCCCGGCCGACAAGCTTTTTCTGCTCGAAGGCCGGGACGTCGAAGAAACCGGGCTTAGAGGGTGGCGTTTTCCGGCGCGCGGTCCTCGGGTAGGGGAACCGACGACGGCGTGTCAAGGGTGGCGCTTTCCGGTGCCCAGTCCTCGGGGAGGGGAGCCGACGATGGTGCGGAACTGGCGACGTCGACGAACGTGCCTGAGTCAACGGACTCCGAGATGGCGATCATCGTGTCCAGGACGTGGAACGCAAGCTCTCCTGTGGCGCGGTGCGGCACCCCGGCGCGGATCGAACGCGCCATGTCAAGGACACCCATGCCGCGGCCGTTGGCCGGGCCGGTGGTCGGAACGACCGTCCAGTCCTCCTCGCCGGGGCGGATGATCTTGAGTTCGCCGTCGAAGTTGTTCGGGTCCGGCACCAGCAGGCTGCCTTCGGAACCGGAGATCTCCACGTAGCCGAAATTCATGTAGGCCGACTGGAAACTGAAGGTGCTGTGCGAGATGGCACCTTCCTCGAACTGGATCTGCGCGCTCACGTGCGTGGGCACCTCGACCTGGAACTCCTCGCCTTCCTTGGGGCCGGTGTGGACCTTGCGGACCTCCCAGGCCTTGGAGCCCATGGCGGCGACGCGGCGGGCACTGCCGAACGCCTGGACCAGGGCGGTGACGTAGTACGGGCCCATGTCGAAGAGCGGCCCTGCGCCCTTCTGGAACAGGAAGGACGGGTTCGGGTGCCACAGGTCCGGACCCGGGTACTGCATCACGGTCTGGGCGGACAGCGGCCTCCCGATGTCGCCGCGCTGGATCGCCCGGATCGCAGTCTGCAGCCCCGCGCCCAGGAAGGTGTCCGGTGCGCAGCCGACGCGCAGCCCGGCGGCTTCGGCTTCGGCCAGCAGTTCCCGGCCGTTTTCGCGGTCGAGGGCAACGGGCTTCTCGCTCCACACGTGCTTTCCGGCACGGATGGCCTGCCGGCCGACCTCGGCATGGGCTGCGGGGATGGTCAGGTTGACGATGATCTCGACGTCCGGGTGCTCCAGCGCAAGCTCCGGAGTGCCGTGCAGCGCCACTCCGTACTCCTCCGCGCGGGCCTTCGCTGCCTCGGGGAACATGTCCGTGATGGCGATGACTTCAAGGTCCGGGAACTTCGTCAGGTTGTCCAGGTACTGGGTGCTGATGTTTCCGGCGCCGATAAGGGCGACGCCGACCTTGCCCTTGTTCATTTGGCGGCCGCCTCGGTGCCTGCGGCTTCGCCGGTGGTGTCGCCGGCCGTGAGGTAGGCAAAAGACGCCGCGATGCCTTCGAAAATGTCGCCGCCGTAGGCGTCGAATTCGATGACTCCGACTTCGAGCGCGGACGGTGCCTTGATGATGCTCCGGATGTCCAGTTCACCCTCGCCGGCCGGAAGCTGGGTGGCGGTGACCTTGCCCAGCTCCTCGACGTCGAAGCGGTCGCCCGGGAACTGGGTGATGGGGCCGTCCTTGACGTGGATGGCAACCACCCGGTCGCCGAACTTCTTCAGGTATTCGACCGGGTCCTGGCCCCCGGCCGCCACCCAGTAGGTGTCCACCTCGAGGACGACCTCGGGGTCGAGCAGCCCGGCGAAGAACTCCAGGGCCGTGACGCCGTTGATGGTGGAGGCCACTTCCCAGTAATGGTTGTGGTAGCCCACACGGAGGCCGTATTGGGCCCCCTTCTTCGCGGCGGCGTTAACCCGCTCGGCGATGGAGCGTACGCTTTCCTCCGTTTGCCATTCCTCGGGCAGCGTGAAGGGATCGATCACCGTGCCGATGCCCAGCCGCTTGGCGGCGGCGAAGATTTCGTCCTGGTCCGAAGACAGGAGCGGGGCGTGGCCGGTCGGCGCCGTAAGGCCGGCGGACTTGAGACCCTCCTCGAGGGCGTCGACCGTGGCGGCGAAGTTGTAGGGCTCCACCTGGGTGAGGCCGATTCCGGCGAGGCGTTCAAGGGTGCCGCCGAGGTCGGATTCGACCGCATCGCGGACCGAATAGAGCTGGACCGAAAGACTCATGTTTCTCTCTCTTCTTGTCTTTCCCGGCCCGGAGGCCAGGTGTGGTTTTCAGGCTGTTTGTCCAGGTCAGCGGCCGGCGAGGGATCCGCCGATGCCGCCGACGCTGAAGTACTTGTTGAGGGCCGCGAAGACGAAGATCGGTGGAACCATCATGACCACGGCAAGGGCCATGACGGAACCCCAGTCGGTGGCGTTCTGCTGGAAGAAGGACTGCACGCCCACCGGCAGGGTGAAGATCTCGTTGGAGCGGAGGAAGACGATGGCCACCAGATAGTCGTTCCAGGCGAGCAGGAAGGCGAAGATCGCCGTCGAGAGCACGCCCGGGAGGCTGTTGCGCAGCACTACCTTGAGGAACGAGCCGAACACGGAGCACCCGTCGATCCACGATGCTTCCTCGAGGCTGACCGGGATGGAGTCGAAGTAGGCGGCCATCATCCAGGTGGCCACGGACATGGTCGAGGCGACGTAGACGATCGTGATGCCCAGCAGGTTGTCCACCAGCCCAAGGTTCGCGAACAGGATGAAGAGCGGCACCACGGAGGTGATGATGGGCAGCGACTGCATGACGAACAGCAGCAGCGAATAACCGGAGACGGCCTTCGATTTGCCGCGCGAGAGGACGTACCCGGCGGGGGCCGCGACGGCGACGGAGACGACTACCGTCGCCAGGGTCACCACGAGGCTGTTGGCGAGCCAGGTCGATGCGAGTGTCTTCTCGAAGACGCCGCTGAAGTTCTCCAGGGTCAGGCCCGTGGTCGAGCTCGCCGAGGCGGGCAGGACCGCGAGGACCACGACGGCGCCGATCGGGACCAGTACGACGGCGGTGACCGCCAGGATGAGCGCGAACCGCCACCAGCGGCCGCGCATCCCTGCTTCGGAGACGGGACGGCGCTTGCGTCCGTTTGCGTTGAACTGGCCGACACCGGCGGGGGGCGCCGTATGGGTGTGCAGGACGGTGCTCATTCGACGCTCGACTTTCGGATCTGGCGGTAGAGGAGGGTTGAGACGATCACGAGCGTGATGGTCATGAGGAACGCGACAGCGACGCCGGGCCCGGTCTGGAAGTCCTGGAAGACCTTGCGGTAGGCGTAGACCACGAGCGAGGTGGTGGCGTCGACGGGTCCGCCGCCGGTGAGCAGGTAGATGGTGGGGAAGTCGTTGACGCAGAAGATCGTCATGAGGATCCACGAGATGTAGGTGGAGCGCGCGGTCAGCGGCAGGGTGATGCCGGTGAACTGCTGCCAGCGGCTGGCGCCGTCCATGCTGGCTGCTTCGTAGACGGTGTTGTCCACGGAGGTCAGGGCGCCGGCGCTCATCATCATCATGAACGGGAAGCTGACCCAGACCTTGAACAGGCACACGGTGATGGCGGCCAGGGTCGGATCGGCCAGGAACAGCGGGGTTTCCAGGCCCAGGGCCGTGAACACCTTGTTCGTGGGGCTGTCCGGGGAGGCCACGAGCCAGTTCCAGGCGGTGGAGGAGACAACGATCGGCACCACCCAGGGGAGCAGGAGCAGCACTTTGAACAGTCCGCCGGCCGGGATGCGGGTCCTCAGCAGCAGGGCCAGGCCGAGGCCGACGGCCCAGGAGCCGAAGACGCCTACGATCGTGAAGACGATGGTGAACTGGACGGCCTTCCAGAACGCTTCGGAGCCCAGGACCGAGGTGAAGTTGTCGACGCCGACGAAGTTGCCGGCGTCGATCAGGGAGCCATCGTGGGTGGCCTGGACCCCGGCGTAGATTAGCGGGTAGCCGTTGATCAGCACGAGGAGCAGCACGGAGGGCAGGATCAGCCAGAAATAGGTCCGGCTGGTCTGGCCGTGCAGCTTGCTCGCGCGGTTCAGGCTTGTACGGCTTGGTGACGGGCGGCCCGAACCGCCGGGGGCCACCCCGCGGCGGGCCCGGGCAAGACCCGAATTTACGGTAGTCATCGGAGTGCCTTCCGCGTCAGGACTTCACGACCTGCTTGAGGCCGGATTCGAAGGCCTTCAGCGCGGTCTTGGCATCGCCCTTTCCGGTCAGGACAGTCTGGGCGAACTGGGTCAGGGCCTGGCCGCCGTCGAGCACCGCAGTGTTGGCGGTGAGCTTGGTGCTGCGGGCCGCGAACGTCTTGGCGATGGGCTGCCAGTCCTTGACGATCTTGACGTTGTTGGCGTCAGCGGTGAACTCGGGGAGCTCGGTGATGGACTTGAAGACGGGCAGGGCGTTCATGAGCTTCTGCTGCCAGAGGTCCTTGAGCTTGCCGAGGTAGTAGACAAGGAAGGCCTCGGAAGCTTCCTGGTTGGGAGTGTTCTTGTACATCATGATGTTGTTCGGGAACACCAAGGTGGCCTTGTCCCCGTGCGGACCGGCAATCGGGTCGGCCACGAGGAGGTCGCCGCTGCTGTCGCCGACGCGATTGGTGAGGCCGAAGACGTGGGGGCCGTACGCGGCCTTGCTCTTGTTTTTCCACTGGGCGTCGTGGTTGTCCTGGTTGTAGCTGACGCCCGCGGGGTCGATGATTCCGTTGGAGTAGAGCTCGTACATGAACTCGATCGCCTCCACGTTGCGGTCGTTCATGACGTCGACCTGGCCGTTCTCGTCCCAGACGCCGCCGCCGTTGTTGACGATCATCTGGATGACGGCGTGGTTGCCGAGGAAGTTGCCGGCTCCGGCGCCGGTCATGAAGCCGACGGCGCCGATCTTCTTCAGTGCCTTGCCGGCCTCCAGGAGACCGTTCCAATCCGTGGGGACGGCGACGCCGGCCTTGTCGAACAGGGACTTGCGGTACCAGTTGACGCGCATGTCCAGCTGCCACGGGACGGCGATGTAGCCCTTGTCCGACTTGAAGGGATCAATGACGCCGGGCAGGAAATCGTCGAACTGGCCGTTCTTCTTGAGGGCGTCGATGACCTTGTCCGCGTAGGCGATGGCACCCTGCTGCTCGAACTGGAACGCCTGGAAACCGCCACCGGTGGAAACCGCGGGGCCGGTCTTGGAGGCGATGGCCGAGGAGAAGGTCTGGTAGAAGTTGTTCCACTGGATGGTCTGGTAGCTGGCCTTCAGGTTCGAGCCGCTGGGTGCATAGCCTTCGGTGATCTTCTTGGCGGCATCGTTGTAGGCCGGCGTGCCCCACGGCATGTCCCAGAACTTGATGGCATCGCCGCTTCCGGTCTTGGACGCCGAGCCGCCCCCGCAGGCGGCCAGCAGCGGCACCGAGGCAGCCGCGGCGGTCAGGCCGAGGAAACCGCGACGGGAAAAGGAACGGTTCCGTTCCGTCGTTGCATTCATGTTCTTCTCCTTTCGGGACCGACTGCTACGGCGCAGGGTCGGTCCGGCCCCGTTGAGGGGCCTTGGTTGAGGTGATGCGATTTGTGGGAATTGGATCCGGGGCTCAGCCGAGCTGGGCGAGTTGCGCCGTCAGCCGGGCGAACCCGGCAAGATCGGCGGGAAGGGTGCCGGCGTCGAGGTGTCCCTTCAACCGGCGCCAGCTGCCGCGGTGGGCGGTTTCGTAAAGGGTGGGCAGCAGCACTTCGCCCTGGCCCGCGGTAGCCCGCACCTCGGCCGGCCAAGCCGCGGACGGTTCCGGGACCGTAATGCTCACGCCGCCGTCGTTGGTGTAGAGGCGGAAGTCGACGCCGGCGGCCCGGCCGTCGCTGAGCACGCCCTGAAGGGTGGCCGGGGCGGCGTTGGCGAGCCGGGCGGAGACCGTGTAGCCATGCGGCCCCCGGTGGAGCACGTGCACCGACTCCAGCGGCCCGGTGAGCCGTACGACGGCGGCGAGGTGCTCCGCAAGGAGCTGTTCCGGATCTCCGCCCGCGGCGGAGGTGGCGACCGTGTCCAGCATGGCCGTCCGTCCAGCGACGGAGCGGACGGCGTCCTCGGCACCCACCAGACCTGGATTGGATGCCCAGCGGTGGTCCAGGACCACCGCTGCGCCGGCGGACGCCGCGGCCCGTGACAGGGCGGAGGTGTCTTCGGCGTGCGGTGCGATGACCACCACGCCGCGGGCTCCGGCGTCGACGGCGCGGATCGCCTCGCTTGTCCAGCCTGCGGCGCCTGCGATAGCGGCCACCTGGGCGTTTTCCCCCGTGGCTGCGGGGCGGAAGCTCAGCGGCAGCGCCGCGACGGCGGCCCCCACGGCGCCGTTTTCGTCGGCTTCCTGGGTGGCGGCAAAAGTGTAGCTCGTGTTCATGCGCCGGCTCCCGCGGGTTCAGCCGTTGCCGCGGCCGCCGACGCTTCGGCGATGGCGAGGGCGAAGACAAGGTCGTTGATCAGGTTCTCGGTGGACAGCGGTTCCGCGGTTCCGCGGGCGAGGCGGGCGAGTTCACGCCATTCGCCTTCGTAACCGTTGTGGCCGAACGGACCGTGGCTGCTGCTTGCGCCGCCCCGGGTGATCCTCGCGACGGCGGAACCCGCCTGGACATAGGAGGGTGTGAAGTCCACGCGTAGGTCGGCCTCGTCCGAGATCGCTTCAAAGGTCCATTCGGGCTTCCAGGTGCTGCTCATGACAGCGCGGAGTTCAACGGTCCGGTTTCCTGCCCGCAGCGACACGACGTAGCCGAAGGGGCGGACGTGGTGCGCCTGGAGGATTTCGAGGTCCTGGAAGTCCGGGACGAACCGGCGGACCAGAGGGAGATCGTGGATGGCGAGTCCCATGATCCCGCCTTGGAGGGCGTTCCTGATGACTTCGGGATCGGTGTAGTCGGGGGAGTCCGTTGCCGGCCGGGTGATGACCTCAGTGGCGAAGTCTTCAAAGCGGGCGTTGGGCGGCAGCACGATCGAGGAGCGGATGGTGTGCGCGGTTTCGGGTAATTCGCCCCAGTTGGCCTCGGCGGCGAGCCAGCCTGGGTCGAAGGTGTGCATGGCGCCGACGATGATCGGCACCCCGGTTTCCTTGCTGACTGCCGAGATCTGTTCTGCTTCCGCGGCGTCCATTGCGAAGGGCTTCTCGCAGAGGACGGCCTTCTTTCCCGCACGGCAGGCGGCGATGACCTGTTCTGCGTGGAATTGGTGCGGGCTGCAAATGGCGACGACGTCCACTTCCGGGTCCGCGAGCAGCGCCGCCACGTTGCTGCCGTGCGTGGCGCCAACCCGGGATGCCACGGATTCTGCAACGGCGAGGTCCGCGTCCATGATGTGGCGCACCGCGAAGAGATCGCCCAAGCGGGCGAGGGCGGGCAAGTGAATGGCCTGCGTTACCGGGCCTGCGCCGATGATCCCGACCCCGAGGATTCCTGCTGCGGTGTCGTTGCCGGTCAAGCTCCACCTCCTTGTGTGCAAAATCTATGCGCTTTAATCGCGGCGCAGTACTAATCAAAGCGCCTAGATGTGACCTTGGCAACACCTTTCGCCAAGAAAGTGGCAAAAGTTTGAACTTTCTTGGCATTAATCGGTGGCGAGCGTGTCGCAGCAGGGTGCCGTGAAGCGGGGGAGGGGTGCGGCTAAGCCGCCGAAGCGCCGGGCGAGGGGTTCGCCGGCCTTGCCGCCGCCGTCGTCGAGTTGCCCGCTTGTCCTATGCGCGGGAGGCTTGGCAGCCGCAGCTTTCGCGGATCATTAGCTTGACCGGAAGCTGGCGCGTTACTGCTTCCGTGCCGGGTTGGGTCACCTGGTCGATCAGGATCGAGGCACCGGTCCGCCCGAGTTCCACCAGTGGTTGGCGCACGGTGGTGAGGGCAGGCCGGTTCACCAGCCCGGCTACCAGGCCGTCGAAGCCGGTGACGGCGATCTGCCCAGGTACGCTGATTCCGGCCGCGGCCAGGGCATCCATGTAGGCGAGGGCTTCTTCGTCCGTCGAACAGACAAAGGCCTGGGGGAGCCTCTTGGCAGACGCCAGCCCGGCGACGGTCGCTGCAGCGAATTCCGCCAGCTGGCCCTCGGGCGCGGTGGCCACCGTGCGGACCGGAACGCCGGCTGCCTCCATGGCCCGGGAGTAGCCGCTGAAGCGGTGCTCCTTGTCCGGGAATCCCGCGGGGCCCACGAAAGCGATGTCGCGCAGTCCATGGACCTCTATCAGGTGTTCGGTGAGGGCGGTCATGCCGCCTTCGTTGTCCACCGAGACACCATGGAGGCCGTTGTTGTTGATCGGAATGGATAACTCCACCACGGGGATGCGCTTGGAAATCCGCACGAGGATTTCGTCCGGCAAGGTGCCGGGGAAGACGGCCAGGCCATCCACGCGGCCCGCAATTGCGGCGATGTCCGCTTGGCTGGTGGTGCCTTTGGCGTCGCCGACCATCAGCACGTAGCCGCGGCGCCAGCATTCCACCTGGACGCCCCGTTGGACCTCGTCATGGTAGAGCGGGAACATGCGGAAGTCTTCGTTGGCCTCGTCCCCGAAGGGGGTCTGCGTGCCGGGCCTCAAGCCGCTCTCGTGGGCATAGTAGGCGAATGAGAACAGCCCTATTGCGCCGGTCTTGCCGCGGGCCAGCCCGCGGGCGCTCGCGCTGGGAAGGTAGCCGAGCGCCCGCGCTGCTTCTTCGACGGCCTCCCGAGTGGCTGGCCGGACCTTGTGCGGCTGGCTGAAGGTGAAGGACACCGTGGCGATCGAGACGCCTGCCCGTTCTGCGACGTCGTAGACCGTGGGGCGCTTGGCCACGCTTGTTCCTCTCCCTGAAAACCCGTGTGGTCCAAGCATTCCACGAAGTTGGGTAGTGGGTTTCCAAGGAAGGAACGCGCGCCCAAACGGGATGAATCGCTCCGTCTACTGCTGGAAGGCGGCGTCGAAGCTGGTCTGCGAGGCCGGGAAGTCGAACTTCTTCAGCGCGGCGAGGGCTTCGGGGGCGCCGTGCAGGCGGTCCATGCCGGCGTCTTCCCATTCGATCGAGATGGGGCCGGCGTAGCCGATGGCGGTGAGGGCGCGGAAGGACGCTTCCCAGGGCACGTCGCCGCGTCCGGCGGAGACGAAGTCCCAGCCCCGGCGAGGGTCGCCCCAGGGCAGGTGCGAGCCCATGACAGTGTTGCGGCCGGTCTGGCGGACCTTCGTGTCCTTGCAGTCCACGTGGTAGATCCGGTCCTTGAAGTCCCAGATGAAGGACACCGGATCGATGCCCTGCCACATCATGTGGGAGGGGTCCCAGTTCAGGCCGAACGCCTCGCGGTGGCCGATCGCTTCCAGGGTACGGACGGTGGTCCAGTAGTCGTACGCGATTTCGGACGGGTGGACCTCGTGGGCGAAGCGGATGCCGTTTTCGTCGAAGACGTCCAGGATGGGGTTCCAGCGGTCGGCGAAGTCCTGGTAGCCGGCGTCGATCACTTTTTCCGGGACGGGCGGGAACATGGCCACGTACTGCCAGATCGAGGAGCCGGTGAAACCGACGACGGTGTCCACGCCGAGCGCCTTGGCGAGCCGGGCGGTGTGCTTCATTTCCTCCGCGGCGCGCTGGCGCACGCCTTCGGGATCGCCGTCGCCCCAGACCTTGGGCCCGACGATCGCCTGGTGGCGGAAGTCGATGGGGTCATCGCACACGGCCTGGCCCTTGAGGTGGTTGGAGATGGCCCAGACCTTCAGGTTGTACTTGTCCAGCAGCTCCAGCTTGGATTCCACGTAGCCGGGTTCGTCCCAGCGCCAGGCGTCCAGGTGGTCACCCGAGACGGCGATTTCCAGGCCGTCGTAGCCCCAGCCGGAGGCGAGCTTGGCGACTTCTTCGAGGGGCAGATCGGCCCACTGGCCGGTGAAGAGTGTGTACGGGCGGGGCATGTCAGGCTCCTTCGGAGGCGGTTGCGGTCGGCGGGACAACATCATCCAGCTGGATCGTGTCACTTAGCTGGACCAGCGAACTCTTGGCGTTGGCGGACTCTTCGATGGCGGCGAGCACCTGCTGGACGGCAAGGCCTTCTTCGAACGACGGCGACGGCGCCTCGCCGGTGCTGATGGCGGTCAGGAAATCGCGGATCTGGTGGGTGAAGGTGTGTTCCCAGCCGATGATGTGGCCCTGCGGCCACCAAGCGGCCAGGTACGGGTGCTCGGGTTCGTTGACCAGGATCCGGCGGAAACCCTGTTCGCGGACCGGGGTGGTGGCGTCCAGGAATCCGAGTTCGTTCAAGGCCTCGAGGTCGAAGAGGATGGTGCCCTTGTCGCCGTAGATTTCGAGCTTGAGCGAGTTCTTCTGGCCCGTCGCGACGCGGGAGACTTCCACGGAGGCGATGGCCCCGGAGCCTAGGCCCAGGGTGGCCCAAGCGGCGTCGTCGACCGTGACTTCTTCCGGACCGTCCGGTCCGGGGCGGGTGGTGACGAAGGTGTGCAGCCGGCCGGACACTTCGGTGACGGTGTCGCCGAGGAGGTAGAGGATCTGGTCGATGGCGTGGGAGGCGATGTCGCCCAGGGCCCCGGAGCCGGCGGTGTCCTTGCGCAGGCGCCAGGTCATGGGGCTGTTCTCATCGCTGAGCCAGTCCTGCAGGTAGGCCGCGCGGACGTGCCGGACGGTGCCGAGCCGGCCCTCGGCGATGAGTTCGCGGGCGAGGGCCAGGGCCGGGACCCGGCGGTAGTTGAAGCCGATCATCGACTGCACACCGTGGGCGCGGGCGGCGGCGGCCGCCTCGGTCATGGCCCGGGCCTCGCCGATGGTGTTGGCCAGGGGTTTTTCCACTAGGACGTGTTTGCCCGCGGCGAGCGCCGCGATGGCGATTTCGGCGTGCATCCAGCCCGGGGCGCAGATGTCGATGATGTCGATGTCGTCCCGGTTAATGACGGAACGCCAGTCGGTGGCGGACTCGGCCCAGCCGTATTTCGCGGCGGCCTCCGCCACCTGCGCGGCGTCCCGGCCGACGAGTACTTTCTGCTCGAAGGCAGGCACATCGAAGAAACTGGCCACGTTCCGCCACGCATTCGAGTGGGCCTTGCCCATGAAGGCGTAGCCGATCGCAGCGACGCCGAGCGGTCTCGGCCGGGCGGACGGGTCCGGAGTAGTCATGTGGGAATCCCCTCGATGGATGGCGTTTTAGTCGAACTTACGGTCACTTTTGCCTTGAGTCAATCAAAAGTTTGGTTATCAAGCATCCGAAGCCGCGCCTTCCCCTGCCCATTGTGCTATTCCTTAACCATGGTGACCACTACCCAACGCCAGGAGCGGCCCAGCGCCGAGGCCGGAGTCCTCGCGCGCGCAGGGGACCTTTTTCAACTGCTCCGGGACGGCAAGGCACGCACCCGGGCAGAACTTGCCGAGCAGACCGGCCTGGCACGCACCACTGTCGCCGCGCGGATCGACGCGCTGACCGCGCTTGGGCTGGTGGGTCCGGCCGGCGAGGCGGCCTCGTCGGGCGGCAGGCCGCCGTCGAAATTTGCCTTCAATGCCGGGGTACGGCTGGTGCTTGCCGCCGACGTCGGTGCGAGCCACGCCGCGGTGGCCGTCACCGACCTGAACGGAGAGGTCCTCGCCCGGCATTCCGAAGCGCTCGACGTTGCCGAGGGTCCGGAGAGGGTGCTCGGCTGGATCCTGGAGAACGGACGCAAGCTCCTCGAAGGGATCGGGCGCGACGCCGCGGATATTGCCGGCGTCGGCATCGGCGTTCCGGGGCCCGTGGAACACGGCAGCGGCAGGCCCGTGAAGCCGCCCATCATGCCGGGCTGGGACGGCTTCGACGTGGTGGGCTACATCAACAAGGAGATCGACGCCGAGGTCCTGGTGGACAACGACGTGAACATCATGGCGCTGGGCGAGCGGTACGCGCATTGGAGTGCCTATGACGACCTGCTCTTCATCAAGCTCGCCACCGGTGTGGGCGCCGGAATCATCAGCAGCGGCCAGCTGCAGCGAGGTGCCGACGGCACCTCGGGCGACCTCGGCCACGTGCGGGTACCCGGCGGCGAGGGGGTCCTTTGCCGCTGCGGCAACACCGGCTGCCTTGAGGCGCTCGCTGCCGGACCTGCCCTTGTTGCAAAGCTCGCAGCGCAGGGCATCCAAGCGTCCTCCGGTTCGGAGATAGTGGACCTTGCCGCACAGGGAAACGTCCAGGCCATCCACGCGCTGCGCCAGGCCGGGCGCGACGTCGGCGAAGTGCTGGCGATCTGCGTCAACATGCTCAACCCTTCGGTGATCGTGGTGGGCGGCAGCCTCTCGCGTGCCGGCGACCAGCTGCTCGCCGGGATCCGGGAGACCGTCTACGGCCGTTCCCTGCCGCTGGCGACGTCCCGCCTCCGGATCGAGCAGTCCAAGGCCGGGCCCGAGGCGGCGATCATTGGCGCAAGCCGCATGGTCATCGACCATGTGCTTTCGCCTGCGGTGGTGGAGTCTGCGGTGGCGGCTGCGCAGCGCTCCTGATCGCGGCGCCTGGCAAGCACTTCTCAGAGGCACCTTTTCAAGGGCACCTGCGGCACACGCCGCGGGTGCCTTTGTGCATCCCACCAAGTTTTGCGGATCAAAGCGCTTAGTTGATTGACACCTCTTTGCCGTCCGTGAAAACTTACTTATATCGAATCAGCAACAGACTTTTGCATGATTGGAATCAGAAGTAGTGGCGATGCCGGGACAACGCTCCGACGCCCACCGCGCACGCCGGAAGCAAGAACACCTCCAGACGAACCCAGGAAAGAACAGGAAACCGTGAGCACTGAGCACGCTACGTCCGCGAGCCTCAAGGTAGGCGTCGTCGGCATCGGTTGGGCCGGCCAGCAGCACCTCGAGGCCTACAGCAGGATCGACGGCGTCGAGATCGTGGCCGCTGCAGGCATGGAGGAAGAGCTACTCGCCTCGATGAAGGAGCAATACAGCATCCCGCATGCGTTCCCCCACTGGGAGGACATGATCGAGCTCGAAGGGCTGGACGCGATCAGCGTCGCGGTCCCCACCTTCCTGCACGCGCCGATCGCGATCGCCGCCCTGGAGAAGGGCATCCACGTCCTGAGCGAGAAGCCGATCGCCCGCAACGGCGCCGAAGGCCAGGCCATGGTGGACGCGGCCCGCAAGGCCGGCCGTGTGCTGGACGTTGCCTTCAACCACCGCCGCCGCGGCGACATCCAGGCCCTCAAGTCCGTGATCGACCAGGGCGAGCTCGGCCGCCCGTACTACGCCAAGGCCGCGTGGCTGCGCCGCCAGGGCATCCCCACCCTGGGCAGCTGGTTCACCAACCCGGAGCTTGCCGGCGGCGGGCCGCTTGCCGACATCGGCGTGCACGTGCTCGACTACGCCCTCCACCTGCTGGGCGAACCCAAGGTGCTTGCGGTGTCCGCCAGCACCCATGCCGAGCTCGGCCCGCGCGGCCTAGGCGGCAACGCCAGCTACAAGGCCACCGCCACCTCCAACAAATTCGAGGTGGAGGACTTCTCTTCGGCGTTCCTGCGCCTGGAAGGCGGCGCCACCTTGGTGATCGAGGCCGGCTGGGCCAGCTACCGGCACCCGGACGACGAGATCAACTTCCTCGTCTACGGCACCGACGGCGGTGCCGAACTCAAGGTGGCCGGCAACGCGGGGCCGGAGAAGAACCAGCTCCACGTCTTCAAGGACAACGGGGTCGAAAATGCCGACTACGTTCCGGAGATCGGCAGCGACGGCATGCACCAGCAGGTGGTGGAGGACTTCGTGGCCGCAGTCCGCGGCGGCGAAGGCGGATGGGGCCAGCACGACGGCTCGCTTGCCCTGAACCGCGCCCTGATCATCGACGCCTGCTACCAGTCCGCACTTGAGGGCCGGGAGGTACGTCTCTGATGGCCGATCGGAAACTGAACATCGTCGTCTGGAACGAAGGCGTCCACGAGGCCAACAACCATCCCTCCACCATGGCAGAGATGTACCCGGAAGGCATGCACGGGGCCATCGCGGGCGGCCTGCGGAACTTCTACCCGGACGCGGATATCACGACGGCGACCCTCGCCGACCCCGGGCACGGACTCTCCGAGGAGGTGCTTGCCCGGACCGATGTGCTGCTGTGGTGGGGCCACATCGCCCACGGCGACGTCAGCGACGAGGTGGTGGAGCGGGTGCAGCGCCACGTGCTGGGCGGCATGGGCCTGGTGGTGCTGCACTCCGGGCACTTCGCCAAGATCTTCACCCGGCTCCTTGGCACCACCTGCTCGCTGAAGTGGCGCAACGACGGCGAACGCGAGCTCGTGTGGACGGTCAAGCCCTCGCACCCGATCGCGGCAGGCGTCGAAAGCCCCATCGTCATCCCCAAGCAGGAGATGTACGGCGAGCTCTTCGACATCCCGGAGCCCGATGACCTGATCTTCATCAGCTCCTTCGAGGGCGGCGAGGTGTTCCGCTCCGGCGTTACTTTCTCCCGCGGCAAGGGCCGGATCTTCTACTTCAGCCCCGGCGACCAGGACTACCCGGTGTACCACCAGCCGCAGATCCAGAAGGTCATTGCCAACGGCGTGGGCTGGGTGGCGCAGCCCGAACAGTTCCGGGACGCTCCCGCGGTGTCCAATCCGCAGCGCGGCTGGTACCTCGGCTCGGACAGCCAGACCATCGACAACTGAATATTGCGCGTGATTTTGGACAACGGCGCCACGGTTTTCGCAACCGTGGCGCCGTTGCCGTGATAGCAAGAAGGGTGATCGAAAAATGACAGGCTTGTTGTCACGCCTTCCGCGCAGCTGGGTGGTCCTGGCGTGCATCGCCCTGATTTCGCTGTGCATGCGCGGCCCGATCGTCTCCGTGGCCCCGGTGCTGGACACCATGCAGGCCGAACTCGGCTTCCCGCCGGTGGTGCTTGGCCTGCTGACCAGCATCCCGGTGCTGTGCTTCTCCCTTGCCTCGCCCGCTGCCGCTGTGGCCGGCCGGAGGTTCGGTGCCGAGTTCGCCGTCACCCTCACTCTGCTGGGTGTGCTGGCAGGCGTGGTGCTGCGCTCGGCCGGACCACCCGCCGTCGTGCTCCTGGGAACGGTGCTGATCGGCCTGGCGATCACCGTGGGAAACATCTGCGTCCCGCTGATCATCCGGCGCGACGTCTCGCCCCGGCGGCAGGGCACCGCGATGGGCCTGTACTCAGCGTTCCTGAACGTGGGCGCCTTCCTGACCTCCGTGGTGACGGCACCGCTCGCGGAACTGATGGGCTGGCGGCTGGCGCTGGCCGCCGTCGGGATCCTCGCTTTGGCCGCGACGGCGGCCTGGGTCCTGGCGTTCGGGCCGCGGCGCGCGTTCGTCCCGGTTCCGCTGCCGGCGGCTCCGGCCCGCGCTGGCGATGCCGTGCCAGTGGCCGGCGTCTTCTGGATCACCGCCGGGCTCACCATCGGCTTCGCCGGACAGGCCTTTTCCTACTATGGCGTGACCACCTGGCTGCCGAGCTTCCTGGGCGATTCCCTCGGGATGTCCGCCACCGAGGCCGGTGCCGGGGCCTCGATTTTCCAGGTCCTGGCGATCATCGGCTCGCTCGGCGTGCCGCTGCTGGCCAAGTATTGGAGCCCGACGGCGGTGGCGCTCACCGTGAGTGCGCTGTGGGCAACGATCCCCGTGGGCCTGCTGCTGGCGCCGTCGTTGTGGTGGCTGTGGTGCATCGGCGCAGGGATCGCGCAGGGCGGCGGCTTCACGATCATCTTCAGCGCACTCATCAAGGTGGCTCCGGACATGGCGACCGCGGGCAGGATGTCCGCCCTGGTGCAGGGCGTGGGCTACCTTTTCGCGGCTGTGGCACCGAGCGCCGTGGGCTTCGTGCACGAACAGGCCGGCAACTGGACGCCGCCCCTGCTGGTGATCCTCGGCTCAGTCGCGACCTTCGGCATCTGCACCACGCTCTCGGTGCGGAGCGCCGGCAAGCGTTCCCGTTAAACCCGAAGCGCGAACGTACACTTGGGGCCCCAAAATCCGCGGATTCGGGGCCCCAAGTGTACGTTCGCGCTGTATGTAAGGGCGGGCGGAAACTTCTCAGGCGGCGATCAGTTCTTCCTTGCTGGCTTCTTCCTTGGCCTCGGTAAGGAAGCGGGCGTAGGCCGGGATGGTCAGGAAGGTGGGGAAGTCCTCGGCGAGCGTGACCTCTTCGAAGATGCTGCGGGCATCGGTGAAGCGGTCGTCGTCGAAGCGTTCCAGCCGCGCGAACTCCTCATCGAGCAGTTCCTCCACCCATTCTCGGGTGATGACGTCGCCGTGTTCGGTGATCGCGTGGGAGTGGATCCACTGCCACAACTGGGAACGGGAGATCTCCGCGGTGGCGGCGTCTTCCATGAGGTTGTGGATGGCCACGGCGCCGTTGCCGCGCAGCCACGATTCGATGTAGCGGATGCCCACCTCGATGTTGACGCGGATGCCCTGCTCGGTGATGTTTCCCTCGGTGGAGGAGATGTCGATCAGCGCGCGGTCGTCCGGTGTGACATCCTCGCGTGAGCGGTCCAGCTGGTTCTGCTTTCCCCCGTTGTCCGGGTCGCCCAGGACGCCGTCGAACACTTCACGGCAGACCGGCACCAGGTCCGGGTGGGCAACCCAGGAGCCGTCGAATCCGTCGTTTGCCTCGCGGGTCTTGTCCGCACGGACCTTCTCGAAGGACATCGCGTTGGCGGCCTCGTCCTTCCGGTTGGGCACGGCTGCGGCCATGCCGCCGACCGCCATGGCACCGCGGCGGTGGCAGGCGCGCACCAGCTGCTCCGTGTAGGAACGCATGAACGGCTGGGTCATGCTGACCTGGCCGCGGTCCGGAAGCACGAAGCGCGGCCCGCGGGTCCGGAAGTTCTTGATCAGGGAGAAAATGTAGTCCCAGCGGCCGGCGTTCAGGCCCGCGGCGTGGTCGCGCAGCTCATACAGGATTTCCTCCATCTCGAATGCGGCCGTGATGGTCTCGATCAGCACCGTGGCGCGGATGGTGCCCTGCGGGATGCCGAGCAGGTCCTGGGCCAGGACGAAGATGTCGTTCCACAGCCGGGCCTCGAAGTGGTTCTCGATCTTCGGCAGGTAGAAGTACGGTCCCTTGCCCTGTGCCAGCAGGCGGCGGGCGTTGTGGAAGAAGAACAGGCCGAAGTCCACGATTCCGCCGGCGATCGGCTTCCCGTCGATGAGCATGTGCTTCTCCGGCAGGTGCCAGCCGCGCGGCCGGACCACGATCGTGGGCAGGTCCTGGTCATCGCGCAGGCGGTACTCCTTGCCCTCCGGGGAGGTGAAGTCGATCCTGCGCTCCAGTGCGTCCGTCAGGTTGAGCTGGCCCTGGATGACGTTGCGCCAGGTGGGCGTGGAGGAGTCTTCCATGTCCGCCAGCCACACCTTGGCGCCCGAGTTCAGCGCGTTGATGGTCATCTTGCGGTCCACGGGGCCGGTTATTTCCACCCGGCGGTCTTCCAGGCCCGGGGCCGGGGGAGCGACGCGCCAGTTCGGGTCGTTGCGGATACCCTCGGTCTCCGGCAGGAACCGCGGATCCTGGCCCGAAGCGATCTGTGCCCGGCGCGCGTGGCGGGCCTGCATCAGCTCCTGGCGGCGCTCCGACGTCGCCCGGTGCAGCTTCGCGACGAAATCCAGGGCGTCCGGAGTAAGCACCTCGCCCTGCCGGCAGATCGGCTGCGCGGTGAGGGTGATGCCGTTGATGGTGAAGCTGTTCATTGGAGTTCTCCTTGGGGGAACCCAACTGACTGGCAGTAGTTGTCGTTTTGGGGGCTCAAAACGACAACTACTGCGATCTAGTTGGGAAGGTTTTAGTGGAACTGGCCTTCTTCGGTGGATCCCACCAGGGCCAGGGTGCTTGCGTTCGGGTTGAGCGCAGTGGCGATGTCGTCGAAGTAGCCGGTGCCGACTTCGCGCTGGTGCTTGGTTGCGGTGTAGCCGCGGGACTCGGAGGCGAATTCCTTTTCCTGGAGTTCGACGTAGGCGCTCATGCCTTCCCGGGCGTAGCCGTGGGCGAGATCGAACATCGAGTAGTTCAGGGCGTGGAATCCGGCCAGGGTGATGAACTGGAAGGTGAAGCCCATGGCGCCGAGTTCGCGCTGGAACTTCGCGATCGTGGCGTCGTCGAGGTGCTTGCGCCAGTTGAACGACGGCGAGCAGTTGTAGGAGAGCATCTGGTCCGGGAACTCGGACTTGACGGCTTCGGCGAACTTGCGGGCCAGCTCAAGGTCCGGGGTGCCGGTCTCCATCCAGATGAGGTCGGAGTACGGGGCGTAGGCCTTGGCGCGGGCGATGCAGGGTTCGATGCCGTTGCGGACCTTGTAGAAGCCCTCGGCGGTGCGAACCGGCTGTCCCCCTTCGCGGAGGATGAACTCGCGGTCGCGTTCGTCGACGTCCGAGGTGATCAGGGTTGCCGCCTCGGCGTCGGTGCGGGCGATGACGACGGTGGGGGTACCGGCGATGTCGGCAGCCAGGCGGGCTGCGTTCAGCGTCCGGATGTGCTGCTGGGTGGGGATGAGGACCTTGCCGCCCAAGTGGCCGCACTTCTTTTCGGAGGCCAGCTGGTCTTCCCAGTGCACGCCCGAGGCGCCGGCGGCGATCATGGACTTCATCAGTTCGTAGGCGTTCAGCGGTCCGCCGAAGCCGGCCTCGGCGTCGGCGACGATCGGAACCAGCCAGTCCTCCACGGTCTGGATGCCTTCGGCGAATTCGATCTGATCGGCGCGCAACAGGGCGTTGTTGATGCGGCGGACAACCTGGGGAACCGAGTTCGCCGGGTACAGCGACTGGTCCGGGTAGGTGTGGCCGGAAAGGTTGGCGTCGGCGGCAACTTGCCAGCCGGACAGGTAGATGGCGCGCAGGCCGGCCTTGACCTGCTGCACGGCCTGGTTGCCGGTGAGGGCGCCGAGGGCGTTGGTGTAACCGCCGGTGGGGGCCTCTTCGGTGAGCTGCTTCCACAGCTTCTCCGAGCCGCGGCGGGCCAGGGTGTGTTCTTCGGAGACCCGGCCGCGGAGGCGGACGACGTCGGACGCCGAGTAATCACGGGTGACGCCTTCCCAACGCGGGTTGGCAGCCCATTCGAGTTCCAGCGCGGCGGCCTGCTGCTCAACGTCTTCCTGGGTGGAGGTGAGCGGGGTGGTCTGCTCTGGTTCAAATGCTGCGGTCATTGTTCTGTCTCCTTTGACGCTGACGGGTGTTCTTGCCGTGACAACTACTTTTCTGGACTTTCCAAGGGGTTTCTAGGGGAAAAGCATGGAAAGAAATGCAGTTCTTCGCGTATTCTCAAGAAATGTCGCCTGCAAGCTGGAACCGCGAAGTTGCCGTCCCGCCGTCGTCCGCTGCCGCCACGGAAGTGGACGTCATCAGCCTGGGCCGCCGCGTGCGGCATCTGCGCAAGCAGGCCGGCCTGACGCTCGATGACTTGAGTACCGCCGTCGGGACCGCCCCCAGCCAGTTGAGCCTGATCGAGAACGGCAAGCGCGAACCCAAACTGGGCCTGCTGCAGGGCCTGGCCGGAGCGCTCAACGTGAGCATCGAACAGCTGCTCGGGGCCGAGCCGCCCAGCCGCCGGGCGGCCCTCGAAATCGAGCTGGAACGTTACCAGCGCGGGCCGCTCTACGAGTCGCTCAACCTGCCCAAAATCCGTGTCAGCTCGCGGCTTCCGCTCGATGTCCTGGAGGCGCAGGTGGGGTTGCTGCACGAGCTCGAACGCAAGATGAACGAACAGGTGGCGACGCCCGAAGAAGCCCGCCGCGCGAATGGTGAACTGCGTGCCATGATGCGTGAGCGCGGGAACTACTTTCCGGAGTACGAGGCCGAGGCGCAGAAGGTCCTCCGGCAGGTGGGGTACAGCGGCGGTCCGCTGAGCCAGCACGTCATCGCGGACATCGCCGCCCATCTTGGATTCACGCTTCATCACGTGGGCGACCTGCCGCATTCCACGCGCTCAGTGACGGATTTGAAGAATCACAGAATTTACCTGACGCAGAGCCAGCGCCAGGACCACGACCCCCGCTCGGTGCTGCTGCAGGCCCTGGGCCACTACGTGCTGGGGCATGAGACCCCTCGCAACTACGGCGACTTCCTGGCCCAGCGGGTGGCCACCAACTATTTCGCCGCCGCCCTGCTCTTGCCGGAGCAGACAACTGTGGAATTTTTGCAAAAAGCCAAGGCCGCCAAGGAAATCGCCGTGGAAGATATTCGCGACGCCTTCGCCGTTTCGTACGAGACAGCCGCGCACCGTTTCACGAACCTGGCTACGAAACACCTGGGCATCACCACCCATTTCCAGAAGACCCACCAGAGCGGCATCATCTATAAGGCCTACGAGAACGACGGCGTGAATTTCCCGCAGGACCACACCGGCGCCATCGAGGGGCAGCCGTCGTGCAAGGCCTGGACTTCGCGTGCGGTGTTCGACGTCCCGGACAAGTTCAGCGCCTACTCCCAGTACACCGACACGCCGTCGGGCACATACTGGTGCACCGCGCGCACGGAACGGTCGGCGTCGGGCGAGTTCTCGCTGTCCATCGGCGTGCCGTACCAGCATGTGAAGTGGTTCAGGGGGAGGGAGACGACGGCGCGCGCCACCTCGAGCTGTCCGGATCCGGCCTGCTGCAAACGCCCGCCCGCCGCGCTGGCCACCGAATGGGCCGGCAACGCCTGGCCTTCCGCCCGTGCGCACTCGCACCTGCTCGCCGCGATGCCTCCCGGCGCCTTTCCCGGGGTGGACGAGACCGAGGTGTACGCGTTCCTGCAGGCGCACTCGGGGTAGTGGGCTCCCCGGGGACGATTCGCGCGAACGTACAGATACGGCCCTTAAATCCACGAAAACAGGGCATTATCTGTCCGTTCGCGCGAGTCATGCAAAGCCGGGCGCTCATTTGTACGGCGGCTGCTTCTTTCACATAGGATGCCGTGTGCCCTCCGGGCACCGCACTCCCCAAAGAAAGAAGTACCCATGTCAGCCGACACCCCCGGCACAACAAGCCACGGACCCAAGAAGCTCCGCTCCAGACACGTCACCATGATCACCCTCGGTGGCATCATCGGTTCCAGCCTCTTCGTCGGCTCCGCCAACGTGATCCACGCGGTGGGTCCTGCCGCCGTCATTTCCTACCTGATCGGCGGCCTGCTGGTCTTCCTCGCCATGCGCATGCTGGGCGAAATGGCGGCGGCCCGCCCCGCCGTCGGCTCCTTCATGGAGTACGCCCGCGTTGGCCTCGGCGACTGGGCCGCCTACTTCGTGGGCTGGCTGTACTGGTACTTCTGGGTGGGCGTGATCGCCTACGAGGCCGTGGTCGGCGGCTCCATTCTGCACGGCTGGGTGCCCTCCATTCCACAGTGGATCTTCTCGGTCCTGCTGCTCCTGGTCTTCACCGGAGCCAACCTGGTGTCCCTGCGTTCCTTCGGCGAAACCGAGTTCTGGCTGGCCAGCATCAAGGTGGCCGCGATCGTGGTCTTCCTCGTGGTCGGCGTGCTCTTCGCGCTCGGACTGTGGCCCAATGCCCAGTTCGCCGTCCCGAACCTGTGGGAGCACGGTGGCTTCATGCCTGAAGGCTTCGGCGCTGTGATCGGCGGCGTGGCAATCGTGATCTTCTCCTACTTCGGCACCGAAATCGCCGTCATGGCCGCCTCCGAATCCGAGGACCCGGCCAAGGGCGTCCGCCAGGCCACCAGCACCGTGATCTGGCGCATTCTGATCTTCTTCGTCGGCGCGGTCCTCCTCATCGTCACCATCGTCCCGTGGAACCAGCTCCCCGCGCCCAAGGACAAGGCACCCTTCGCCTACCTCTTCAGCCTCTACGGCCTGCCCGGCGCCGACGTCGTGATGAGCGCCGTCATCCTCACCGCCGTGTGCTCGGTGCTGAACTCCGGCCTCTACTCGGCGGCCCGCATGTTCTCCTCTATCGCCGGGCAGGGCTACGCACCGAAGATCATCGCCCGCAAGTCGGCCACCGGCATCCCGCTTGCCGCCGTCATCGCCTCCACGCTGGGCGGGTACGCCGCGGTCATCATCAACTTCGCGGCACCGGATTCGGGCATCTTCGACTTCATCATGAACTCCGCCGGCCTGGTGGCATTGTTCGTCTACGCGTTCATCGCCCTGACCCAGTTGCGCACCCGGGCACGCATGACTCCGGAGGAAACCGCGGCCCTGAAGCTGCGCATGTGGCTGCACCCCTGGCTGGGCATCCTGGTGATCGCCGCCGTGCTGGGCATCGTAGTGGTCATGCTCTTCTCAGGCGATTCCGGCCGCACGCAGGTGTGGACCTCGCTGGTGTCCGTCGCCGTGCTGGCCCTCTTCTGGCCGCTGGTGAACAACAAGCTCAAGGCCCGCCGGGCCGCATCCGAAAAGGACGAAGAGCCGGTGGGCGCCTCGAAGTAGCGGGCAGCCGGCGGGCGTATGCGGAATCGCAAGCGAAGCGAGCCGCAAACGTGACCGTCCGGCCATGGCCTCGCCGTGTGGTGGCTGCTTGACTGGAAGCAGCCACCACCGCGGGAGGTCCGCCATGAAAACCAAGCATTTTGTCCGCTTGCTCGCGCTGGGGACCGCCGCGTTGCTGACGGCCTGCGCGACGGCCTGCGCGCCGTCGCCTGCACCCCAGGCGGCCCCGGCGCTCCTGAAGGCCGACGCCGAAAGGGCCGCCGCCAGCAGTTCGGCCTACCCGAAGGAGCTCGCTGCCTACCGCGCGTCATCGCTGAAACTCGGCACGGTACTGATCGCCGACGGCGGCGAGGAACGCAACGGAAACGTCGTCTCCTCGCCCGGGAGCCTGCTGATCGCCTTGTCGATGCTGCGAGCCGGTGCGTCCGGGGCGGCCGCCGCCGAGATGGACAAGGTGCTCGGACTGCCCGCAGCCGCGCGCGACGAATCCATGAATGCGCTGCTCGCCTCACTCGAGAAGTTCGACGGCGACCCCGCCTCGGTGGACGAGAAGAACCCGCCGCGCAAGCCTGTGGTGCATGTTGCGAACGGCCTCTTCATCCACAAGGACACCGCGACCGGCAAGGCCTACCTGGATACGCTGGCCAGGCATTACGGCACCGGCGTGTACCCCGTGGACTTCCGCAACGCCGCGGTGACCGAGCCGGCCATTGACGCGTGGGTGGACAAGAACACCGGCGGCCGCATCAAGAAGGCCCCGGTGAAATTCGACCCGGAGGACACCTTCAGCCTGCTCAACGCCGTGTACTTCGCCGCCGCCTGGAAGGTGCCGTTCGATCCGGAGAACACCCGGGACCGCCCCTTCACCAAGGCCGGCGGCGAGGTGCTCAACGTGCCCACCATGGAGGGAACGGCGAACGTGGCCTACGCGAAGGGCAAGGGCTGGCAGGCCGTCGACCTGCCCTACGCCGAAGGCTTTGCCATGCGGCTGGTGCTGCCGGATGCCGGCACGCCCGATGAAACCCTCGACGCCGGGACGCTCGCCCGGGTGGCGGAGGCCCTCGGGCAAGCATCGCCGTCGCTCATTGACATCAAACTGCCCAAATGGGACCACAAGAGCAAGTTCGACCTCAAGAAGATGCTCATCCGGATGGGCCTGAAGGAGACCTTCAGCACGGACACCGACTTCAACGCGATCCAGCCGGGGATGTTCCTCACGGCGGCGGCGCAGGCAGCAAACATCACGGTGGCCGAGAAAGGCACCGTGGCCGCGGCCGTCACCCAGATCAACGCCCGGGACAGCGCCGCCGTGCTGCCGCCGCGGAGCATCAGCTTCGACCGGCCGTTCCATTACGAGATCGTTCATGTGGAAACGGGCCTGCCCCTGTTCATGGGGCAGGTGGCGGACCCTAGGTAGGGGACTACCGGGCGCCGCCCTGCCAGAGGGCGTCGAACGGTGCGTTCGAGGACACCCGCGCCTCGATCCCGGCGGTGACGAAGGCCTTCGCCGTCTTGGCCGCCTCCAGCGGAGCGGCGCCCTTCGCGAGTTCCGCGGTGATCGCCGCGGCCAGCGAGCAACCGGCGCCTGACACAGCCACCTCGCCCACCTTCGGAGCGGACAGCACTTCCAGCGTGCCGCCGTCGTAATAGACGTCGACGGCGTCCGGGCCTTCCAGCCGCACGCCGCCCTTTGCGAGCACGGCGGCTCCGCTCAGCGCGTGGATGCGGACGGCCGCGGCCTTCAGCTCCTCCAGAGTGGTGATCGACAGGCCGGACAGGGATTCCGCTTCGAAATGGTTCGGGGTGACGAAGGTGGCCAGCGGCAGGATCTTCGCCTTCAGCGCCTGGTCCGTATCCAGGGCGTGGCCGGGTTCCTGGCCTTTGCAGATCAGCACCGGATCCAGCACAACGTTGGCGAACTGCCGCTCCGCCAGGGCGGATTCCACGGTGGCGATGGTGGCGGGGCTTCCGAGCATGCCGATCTTGACGGTGTCCAGCGCCTCCGGGCCGTAGGCGGCGGTGGTGGCCTCGAGCTGCTCGGAAATCACCTGCTGGTCCACCGGCACGAAGCGGTGGTTCCAGTTGTCCTGCGGGTCGAAGGAAACGATGCAGGTGAGGTTGGCGACGCCGAAGACGCCGAGTTCCTGGAAGGTCTTCAGGTCGGCCTGGGCGCCGGCGCCGCCCGTGGCCTCGGAACCGGCGATGGTGAGCGCGATGGCAGGGGACTGGGCAGAGCGAACGGCGTGCAAGGAAACAGCGGAAGTCATGCCTCCATCCTGCCAGTTCAGCCGCGTGTGCGTTCTTAGCCGTGCAGCGTCCGGTACGCCCGCTCCGCCGCAGGGTGCAGGGGAATGCCCGTGGTGTTGATCAGGGTATCCGGGCTGAGGAACTGCACCCCGGCACTGGTTTGCGGAACGAGCTCGCCCGCACGCGTAACCAGCAGTTCCACTGTCCGTTCCACGGTGCGGTCATCAAGATCCTGCCGGCAGAGCAGCAGGTTGGCCACGCCCACCGTCCACACGGCCGGCGCGCCGGCGTAGCTGTTCTCCGGGATGAGGACGCGGTCGTAGAACGGACCAAAGCGCGAGCGCATCGGGCGGATCAGCGCCGAGAGGTCCAGGAATGCCAAGCCGAGGTCCTTGTTCAACGCCGCGATGGCTGCCGTGGGCACGCCGCCGGACCAGAACAAGGCATCCACCGTTCCCGCCCGCAGCGCCGCCAGGCCCGTGTTCAGCCCCAGGTTGCGTTCCATGGGCTGGTGCTTCGCGAACGCCTCCCGTCCGATGCCCGCGCCGAAGGTTTCCAGGATCCTGCGCGCCGTCAATGAGGTACCGGAGCGGGACTCGCCTGTGCCGACCGTGCGGCCCGCCAATTCGCCGAGGCTCCGGATTCCGCTGTCCTTGCGCACGATGCAGTGTACGTAGTTCTCGTAGACCTTCCCGACGGCGGCCATCGCCGGCGCGGCGTCCGTCGCCAATGAGCCTGCTTGCTGCGATGCGGCGTCGGCCAGCGCGATCGCGAAGGTCGCTTTGCCGGCGCGGAGCAGCTCCAGGTTTTCCAGGCTGCCTCCGGTCGTGAGCGGTTCTGCCGTTCCGGCCACGCCTTCCCGTTGCAGGGCCCCGGCCAGCAGGGTGGCGAACTCGAGGTAGAAGCCGCCGCTTTCACCGCCGGCGACGGTGATGCTCTGCGGTCCACCACCCGGCGTGCACGCCGCAAGTGCGGGCAGTCCCAGCCCGACCAGCCCGGCGGAGAGGCCCGCCTTCAGCGCGGTGTGCAGCACGGCCCGGCGGGACATGTCCATTCCTGGTTCAGCCATCGGTGGCCTCCGGGTTGCCCGCTCCTGAACCGTCGGCGCCCGAATGGCCCCCGCTCGATCCGGTCCCCGGGAACTCCAGCAATGCCCGCAGCCCGCCGCCGGGGTTCTCCTCCAGTACCAGCCGGCCGCCGTTGGCTTTCGCCAGCCGCTCCACGATCGTCATGCCCAGCCCCGTGCCGCGGATCGCCTGGTGCTCCGGCGACCGCCAGAAACGCGAGGTGGCGGCCGCCCGGTCCTTGGCAGGCAGGCCCGGACCGCCGTCGGACACTTCGATCGATACCGCACCCTCCCGCGCGCGGAGGGCCACCGTGACCTTCGTGCCGGGAGCGTACTTGATGGCGTTGGCGAGCAGTTCGTCCACCATGTGCGCCAGTTCGGCGGGGTTGCAATGCAGCCGCAGCGCGCGGCCGGGCTGCAGTTCGAGGGCTTCCAGTTCGAGGACGACGCCTGCGGCCTCCGCGGCGGGCCTCGCCCGGTCCGTCTCCTCCTGGAGCACCGCGAAGGGATCGATGTCCGGGACCTCCATCTCCGACGACGCCGGCCCGCCGCTCTGCTGCTCCGACGCCCGGTGTTCGGCGGAGGCGAGCCGCAGCACGCCGTCGAGAATTTCCTCCACCCGTTCCAGCTCGGCGCTGACGTCCGCGGCGGCGGACTGCTCCTCGGCCGAGCGGAGCTTGAGCTGCAGGAGGTCCAGCCGCAGCCGCAGGGCGCCCACGGGATTCCTTAGCTGGTGGGAGGTGTCGGCGATCAGCAGGCGCTGCGACTCCATGCTTTCGCTCACGGCCTGCGCCATCCGGCTGAAGCTGCGGCTCAACTCCCGCAGTTCCGGCGGGCCCGCCTCGGGCAGCCGCGCGGTCTTCCCGCGGGCGGCGAGTTCCTGGGCCGCGGAGTTCAAGCGGTGCACCGGACGCAGCACCCAGGCGGTCACCCGGGCAGCACCGAGCAGGAGCAGCAGCCAGAGCAGCACGGCGCCCAGGCCCACCAGAAGGTACCGTTCGCGCAGTTTCTGCCGCGCGGCGTCGAGCTTCACTTCCAGCACAGCCTCGCCCAGCACCTGGCTCGCCGGCCCGAAGGAACGGGAGATGAACGCCGGGCCCGAGCCGAACGCCTGCACGGGTGGCAGGGTGGTGTTGCTGAGGTTCAGGCTCGCCTGGGACACGGCGTTGCGCACTTCCGGCTGCCCGTCGCCGAGCCCGCCGGAGCGCAGCGTCCCGGACGGCAAACGGATGAGGACACCTTCGCCGTACAGCGCGGAGTAGCGGTCCATTTCGCCCTGAAGCTGGCCGGAGTCGCCGTCCAGGGCGGCGTCGTAGGCGAGCTGCGCGAAGCGGTTGAGCGCGGACACCCGGTTGATCTGCACCTCCTGGGCGAGTTCGCGGCTGGCGGAGCTCAGGATCGCGGCGGCGGCCACCACCACCAGGAGCGCGGCCAGCACCCCCAGGGTGCCCAGGACCCGCAGCCTCATGCCCGCAGCCTCATGCCGGTTCCGCCTCGATCCGGTAGCCCACTCCGCGCACGTTGATGATGAAGCCGGGGAGCCCCAGCTTGGAGCGCAACCCGGTCAGGTGGACGTCCAGCGAGCGGGAGGACGCGAGGAACGCGTCGCCCCAGAGGGCGTCGAGGATCTGTTCGCGGGTCACCACCGAGCCGGCGTTCCGGGCCAGCAGCGCCAGGAGGTCGAACTCCGTTGCGGTCAGCTGCAGCTCGCGGGAGCCGACGACGGCGACGCGCCGGTCGAGGTCGACGTCGAGTTCCCCGATCACCAGGGAATGCGGACGGTTGCCTGCCGCCCGGGCGACCCGCCGGGTGACGGCTTCGATGCGGGCCAGCAGTTCGACGAGTTTCACCGGTTTCACGAGATAGTCGTCCGCGCCGAGGCGCAGGCCCAGGACCACGCTGCGTTCATCGTCCCTGGCCGTGAGGATCAGGATGGGGGAGTCCGATACCTGGCGGAGTTTGCGGAGCAGTTCCAGCCCGTCGATGTCCGGGAGGCCAAGGTCCATGAGGATCACGTCGTAGTCCCGGTGGACCAGGAGGGCGTCGGCGCCGCGGGCTACCCGGTGCGGCTTGTGCCCGGCGGAGAGGACGGCCGCGAGCAGTGCCGATGCCATCGCATCGTCGTCTTCGACGATCAGCACGCGCATTGCCTTGGGTCCTCTGTATTGGGTGTTTTCCTGCGGATTTTCCGCACGGCGTTCCGTTTGGACCTTACCGCCTCTGCGGTATTTCCGCTCCTGGAGCGGTGCTTTTCCGGCCATACGGCCTTTCCTAAGGAAGTGTTAGGAAATGCCCTTTGGCGTTGGATGTGCCCGGAATCACGCACTAGCTTTGCGGTTGGACTTATGCAGTAAACGGCTGCCGATGGCGGCGCCACGCAAGGAAGGTTCATCGATGAGCACTCAGCAATCAGCGCCCTCAAGCGACCCGGCACAGGGGGAATCGGCGCCCTCAAGCGACCCGGCACAGAGCGAATCAGCACAGACGCGCCGGGCCGTAAGCAACATCCTCAAAGGCTCCGCGGGCAACCTGGTGGAGTGGTACGACCTGTACGTCTACACGGTCTTTGCCGCCTACTTCCAGGCCCATTTCTTCAACTCCAAGGACGAGCTGCAGGCCGGACTCGAAGCGATGGCCGTCTTCTCGACGTCGTTCCTCATGCGACCGATCGGCAGCTGGTTCTTCGGCCGCTACGCCGACCGGAAGGGCCGCAAGGCCGCGCTGACCCTCAGCGTGACCATGATGTCCATCGGTTCCTTCGGCATCGCGATCCTGCCCACTACCCAGGAAATCGGCATCTGGGCCCTGGTCCTGCTGATCTTCATCCGGGTGCTTCAGGGCTTCTCGGTCGGGGGCGAATACGGCACCAGCGCCACCTACATGTCCGAGGCCGCCACTGCCAAGCGGCGCGGCTTCTTCTCCAGCTTCCAGTACGTCACCTTGGTGGGCGGCCAGATGCTGGCCCTGCTGGTGCTGGTCATCCTGCAGAACACCATGGCCAAGGACGCCCTGACCGGCTGGGGCTGGCGGATTCCGTTCGCGATCGGCGGCGTGGCAGCCCTGGTGGTCCTGTGGTTGCGCCGCTCCATGGAGGAGACGGTCTCGGCGGACCAGATCCGTGCCGCCCACGTCCGCGTGGAAGGCGAAGCCCAGCCCGGCACTATGAAGCTGCTGTTCACCAAGCACTGGAAGCCGCTGCTGATCTGCATCGGGGTCACCATGGGCGGCACCATGGCCTTCTACACCTACACGAACTTCATTTTGAAGTTCATGAACGATACCTCCGGCATCGCCAAGACGGACACCTCGGTAATCAACTTCTGGGCCCTGTTCATCTTCATGCTGCTCCAGCCGGTCTATGGCCTGATCTCGGACAAGATCGGCCGCAAGCCGCTGCTGCTCTGGTTCGGCGTGACCGGCGTGCTCTTCACTTGGCCGCTGCTTTCCACCCTGGCCGGCACCAAGGATCCCTTCACCGCGTTCCTGCTGATGATGGGCGGGCTGCTGATTGTCGGCGGTTACACCTCCATCAACGCTCTGGTGAAGGCCGAACTCTTCCCCGCCTCCATCCGCGCCCTCGGCGTGGGCCTGGGATACGCGATCGCCAACTCCCTCTTCGGCGGCACGGTTCCGCTGATCGGGGCCGCATTCCAGAAGGCCGGCCGCGAGGACCTGTTCTTCACCTACGTGACCGTGGCGATCTTCCTGTCCCTGCTGGTCTACATCTTCGCCCTGAAGAACAAGAAGGCCACCCACCTGGACGCGGAACAGGGCGACGCGTTCGCCGGTGCCCGTTCAGGCCGCGGTGGGAGCATTCGCGACGGTGACGACGATAAGAAGGAACTGGTGGACGCCTAGCTCGTTGTGAGGCCCGCGTTGCGGGGCCCGCTCTACGTCCTTTGCACGCCGCAAAGGACGTAGAGCGGGCCTCACACGTTAACCTTGGGGACATCCAGTGCTAATACAGCGGGGCGCCGTGGAGTTGTCCGGTGCCTGCGCGAACCACTACGAACGGACATCCATTGACCACGCCTTCCGGCTCTGCTGCCCCGAAAACGGCCCTCAAAACCCCGCCCCGTTTTGCCTCGATCGGTTCCCCGTACTTCGCGATCATCCTGGCTGTCATGGCCGTGGTGCTGATCCTGTCCAACATCGGCGCGTCCAAGGGTGTGTTGATCGGCCCGATCGTCACCGACGGCGGATTCTTCCTGTTCCCGCTGGCCTACATCCTGGGCGACGTCGTGAGCGAGGTCTACGGTTTCAAGGCGGCGCGGAAGGCGATCATCACCACCTTCGCGCTCTCCGTGTTCGCCTCGCTCTGCTACTGGATCATCATTGTCCTGCCCGGCTTCGGCGATGAGTACGGCAACGCCAAGCAGGCCGCCATTGAGGGCGCCCTCGGCCCGGTGCCGTTGATCGTGCTGGCCTCGCTCCTGGGCTTCTTCGCCGGCCAGACCATCAATTCCTGGGTCCTGGTGAAGATGAAGGAACGCAGCGGGGAGAAGTCCCTGTGGGCGCGGCTCATGGGTTCTTCCGGTGCGGGCGAATTCGTGGACACCCTTATCTTCTGCAGCATCGCGGCGTCGGTCATCGGCATCACGGACTTCGGAACCTTCGTCAACTACGTGGTGGTGGGCTTCGTCTACAAGACCGCCGTCGAGTTCATCTTCGTACCCGTGACCTCGCTTGTGATCGGCTGGGTGAAGAAGCGGGAGCCGAGCTACGGGGCTGCATGACCCGTTGAAGTCCGCACCTAGGCGTAGTACCGGCCCAGGGTCTCTGCCTTGAACTCGAAGAAATCCCCGGATTCGATGGCTAGGCGGGCGTCGTCCACCATCTTCACCACGAAACGTTCGTTGTGGATGGAGATCAGCGTGGCCGAGAGCATTTCCTTGGCCTTGTACAGGTGGTGGATGTAGGCCCGGGAGTAGTTCAGGCAGGTGTAGCAGTCGCAGCCGTCCTGCAGCGGTCCGAAGTCAGCCTTGTACTTTGCGCCGGACAAGTTGAAGCGGCCGTCCGCCGTGTAGAACGCCGAGTTGCGGGCCACCCGGGTGGGGGAAACGCAGTCGAAGGTGTCCGCGCCGTTTTCGATGGCGGTGAAGATATCGTCCGGCTCGGAGATGCCCAGCAGGTGCCGCGGCTTGTTTTCCGGCAGCTCTTCGTTGCACCAGCGCACGATCGTGCCCAGGTTTTCCTTTTCCAGCGCACCGCCGATCCCGAAACCGTCGAAGTCCATGGCGCCAAGGTCCCGGCACGCCTTGCGGCGCAGGTCTTCGTACTGGGCGCCCTGGATCACGCCGAACAGGGCCTGGTACGGCTTCCCTGCCCGGGAAAGGGTGAGCCGCCGGTGTTCGGTGACGCAGCGTTCGGCCCAGCGGCGGGTGCGCTCCAGGGATTCCTCCTGATAGGCGCGGGAATTCTGCAAGGTGGTCAGCTCGTCGAAGGCGAACATGATGTCCGCACCGATCTGGTGCTGCACCCGCATGGAGATCTCCGGCGAGAAGCGGTGCTTGTCCCCGTTGAGGTGCGATTTGAACCAGACACCCTCCTCGTCGACGTGGGCCAGGCGTTCCTTGCCGGGTGCCACGGCATCGTCCGGGACGGCGGATTCCGCAACCGGCACAGTCTTCATGTCGATCACCTTCTTGAAACCCGAGCCCAGGCTCATCACCTGGAAGCCTCCGGAGTCCGTGAAGGTTGGCCCGTCCCAGTTCATGAACGCACCAAGGCCGCCCGCGGCGTCGAGGATTTCCGGGCCGGGCTGCAGGTACAGGTGGTAGGCGTTGGCCAGCACGGCCTGTGCGCCGAAGCCGCGGATGGACTCAGGCAGCACGGCCTTCACGGTGGCTTTGGTCCCGACGGCGATGAACGCCGGCGTCTGGATGGTCCCGTGCGGCGTAGTGATGGTTCCGGTGCGGCCGAGGAATTCGCCGCCGTTGCCGTCCCGTTGTTCCGGCGTCGGCACGCAGCTCTCGGCGAGGCGCGACCCTACTGAGAACGAGAACGCGGACTGGCGCTCCGCGAAGGACGCGGAAGCCGGGGAACCGGCAACGGGACTGGTATCAGGCAGGACGGAATCGGCTGGCACCGTTACAGTCTGCCAGCCGATTGCCGGGAAGTGTCAGCGCGCGGACACCTCTGTGGGGTAGTTCTCAGCCTTCCAGCCGTCCCAGTGGGAGCGGACCGACTCGAGCTGCTGCGCCCCGAGGTCGTAGGTGGACGCAATAACCAGCGCCCCGCCGTCGGGCCGCTTCTCCGGGATCGCCTGCTGTTCGGCCACGATCAGCAGGCCCTCGCCGTGTTCGGCGTAGCCGTGCACGGTGACCCCCACCTGGTGCCGGGTGCGGAACCACACCTTGCCGAAGATCGCTTCGCCGGTGGGCAGGGTCAGTTCGTATTCCTCGCCCGGGGCCGGAAGTTCGTTCAGCCCCAGCTTTTCGATGGCCGATCCGCCGCCCGGCAAGGTGACCACATGCGTGCGCCGGTGCCCGTGCGGGTGCCGTTCCAAGGCGAAACGCAGCTGGTGGAGGAACGTCAGCCACCCCTGGGTGATGTCTTCATCCCAGTCGGCCCACTCTGAATCATGGTCCAGGGCGGCCCGGGTGACCCGCACTTCGGTGCCGCCGGTGACCGGATGCAGCTCGAACTCGTCCCCGCCGTTCACGGTGAGGCTGGTGTGGTCCGGGTCCTCGACCACATTGGAACTGAAGTAGATCTGGTTGATCTCATCGCTGAGGTCGTCGCTTTCCCAGCCGTGCCACTGGGCTACCCGCGATGGTTCGCGCAGCATGGTCCAAACTTGCTGCGCGTCGGCATTAACCACAACGCTCAGATTGTTCGTCATGGCCCCGAATCTACTCCCGTTCAGGTGACGGCAACAGCCTTGACAGGTGGCCGGGCAGCACGGCCCCGCCTAGGCGCGGACCGCTTCGAGCTCGTTGGCCAGGCGGTGGTCCAGTTCGCTGATCTGCAGGGTCTCCGAACCGCCGTGGGCGCGCAGGAACAACAGCGACTCGAAGCGCAGCAGCCGCCATTCGCGTTCGGCGTCGTGGTTGCCGTTGTCGATGGAGCGGAAGATTTCCTTGTCGTACAGGTTCGGCTCGTTGAGCGCCCGCTGGCGGACCCGGGCCGCGATCCTGGCCCGGAACGGGTCGGTCTCCAGTGAATCCGGGGCCTGCAGCAACTGGGCGTAGACCGCGGCACGCTCTTCTTGCCCGAGTTCCCGGCAGATGAAGCTGGACAGGGCCAGGGCGCGTTCCACCGAGGCCCAGCGGTCCCGGTTGCCGTCGAAGGGCAGCACGTTCAGCAGATCGGCGACGGCGAGGGCGTTGTCCGGATCGCGGAGCTGGATGAAGAGGTCGTGCGCGAGGTCGCTGATGTCGCGAAGGCAACTGCCGGACTTGGTGTTGACGCCCTTGACCAGGCGTTCGCTCAGCACGGCCACGCCGTTGCGTCCCGGGTGGGCCTCGGCCGCTGCGGCGATCACGGACTCCGGGGTCCCGGACGGCGCCGGGATCAGCGCCAGCTGGGCGGCGGTCGGAGCGTTCAGCGACGGTGGAGCGGCAGGAAGCGGGGGGACGACAACGACGGGTGCGGCCGCCGCCGGGAGCTCACCGGAAGGTGCGTCGTCCCCGGAAGCCTCGTCGCCGGCGTCGGGCGCCTCACCGGCGGACTCGTTGACAACGCTGCCGGGTTCGCCCACCGGGACGGCGGAGGAGAAGGCAATGCGGATGCTGCCGCCGTGGGCCGTGGTCACGAGGACGAGGGCGGGCACGCCGAAGTCGTCGTATTCGAGCGCGATGCCGGTGATCTGTTCCGCGGGGCCGTTGCCCGGGGGGAAGAGGTAGTCACCGGTTTGCAGGGCCCCAGCCTGCTTTTCACGGTATTGCTGATCGGCCGGGCTGTGGGTCATCGCCAAAAATCCTTTGCTTGGGGTCCGCCCACCAGTCTATAGAACAGGCGCGTCCGGCCGCGGGAGGCTTTCCGGCTATGTGGAAAGGCGTGGAAGGGCGCAGCCTTGGCTACATGCCGACCCCGGCGAAGGCGAGCGCCTGGCGCACCAGGTTGCCGCGGCCGCCGTCGAACTCCTGCTGGACTTCCGCGCTGAGCACTTCGTCCGGGGTCATCCACGTCAGTTCGAGGGCATCCTGGCGCGGATCGCACTCACCGGTCACCGGGATCACGTAGACCAGGGACACCGCGTGCTGGCGGTCGTCCGTGAACCCCGTCTGGGAGGGGGCAGGGAAGTATTCGGCCACGGTGAACGGGACGGGGCTGATGGGCAGCTGCGGGAAGGCCAGCGGGCCGAGGTCCTTCTCGATGTGGCGCAGCAGCGCGGCCCGGATGGTTTCGCGGTACAGCACGCGGCCGGAGACGAGGTAGCGCACCATGTTGCCGTCGGCGTCGCCCTGCAGGAGCGTGCCCACCTCGTTGACGAAGCCGAGCGGATCCAGCCGGACCGGCACCGCCTCCACGTAGACCATGGGGAGGCGTCCGCGCGCCTCGAACAGGTCCTCGGGGGACAACCAGCCGGGGTTGGGGTCAGGGGTGCGCACGCTCATGCTTAATTTCTACCCCATCCATCGCCCGGCGGGCCGTGTTTGGCGGCGGGCCGTGCCGAAGGCGAACGGTTCAGACCTGGGTGGACAGTTCGTGCCGGGTGAGGCTCAGGTACAGCTTTCCTTCTTCGACGCGGCTGATGGTATCCGCGGCTGCGTAGGTGTCCCCGGCCAGGAAGCCGCGGGAATCGATCTTGATGTAGCCGGAATGGAACAGCCGCCGCGCCATCAGCTCAGGAACTTTCGGTTCCCGGCCGAAGACGGAGTTCAGTCCGAGGGTGAGCAAGTCCGGCTCGGAGCCGACCACGGCTTCTTCGAAGATCTCCGCCTTTTCGTTGGGCGGAACGACCTCCCCGACCCTGCCGATGACTTCCCCCGAACCATCAACCACCTGCATCCCCTTCGAAATGGAATCCAGTATGCCCACGATGCCCTCCTCTGCTGCCCGCACGGCACCCTTCGCCATGCTTGCCACGGGGCGCCCCAGCGATCCGGAAGTGCAGCACCGTGGACATTTTCATTACGTCACCGTCGTGCCGGATGGTCAAGGGGCGGCCTGGCCAAGCGGTGTCTGCAACCGCCTAGCTGGCTGTGCCGGGGTTTGGACCCTGCCGCACCACGAGCTCTCCGCCGTCCGGGGTCGTCGCCAGAAGCGCGCCGCCTTCATCCCGGACGGGAACACCCGCACCGGCGAGCCGTTCCCGCAAACCGTCCAGGCCGCCGTCGTACTCGAATTCGAGGCCGCCGCCCTGCGCTTCCGGGCCCGGGCGCACGGCCAGGATCCCGCCGTTCTTGGTGCTGAAATCCGCTGCGTCCGGGGTTTCCCGGCGGGGCCGGGCACCGATGTTGCGCAGTTCCTGGGCGGACCGTTCGACGGCGGGCGTCAGCCAGATCCCGACGACGGCGAGGGCCGGGTCGGCGTCCGCGCACACGGCGCCGTGCGCGGCCTTGTCCGCGAGGAAGCTGAAGCCGTCCTGCGCCGTGATCCGGACGGTGGTCCCGTGCGGGGCGTCGATGACCTCGGCCCGGGTACCGTCGGCCTCGGTGCGGCGGGCGAACTCCGCCGGGTCGCCGATTTCGACGCCGAACACGGTGGTTGCGTCCTCCGCCGATCCCGCAGGGACCCGGTGCAGGGCGAGGCGTCCGGAGCCGGCGTCGAACTCGCGCCGGTCGTCGTCGTCCACGGTCTTGATCATGCCGAGCGCACCCAGCAGCGGCTCCCAGGCCTCGGGGCGGGACGTGAAATGGATTGGGCGGACACGCAGCATGGCCCCCAGCCTACGCGCGGCAGCCGGATGTCGGTGATCGGCGGCAGAATGGGCACATGGCCGTTGAACTCGAAGAACTGCTGGTCAAGGACGCCGCGGAATGGCGCGCCTGGCTGGAAGCGAACCACAGCAGCAGCCCCGGCGTCTGGCTGGTCCTGCACAAGAAGGGCGGCAACGTCACCGAACTGGACTACGACGCCGCCCTGGACGAGGCCCTGTGCTTCGGCTGGATCGACGGGCAGGCGAAGCGTCGCGACGCGGAAAGCATGTTCCAGCGCATGACCCGCCGCGGCCTGCGCAGCCCCTGGTCCGAGAGGAACGTCGGACACATCGCCCGCCTCGAAGCCGCCGGAAAGATGCACGGCGCCGGCCGGGCCGCCGTCGAGGCCGCCAAAGCCGACGGGCGATGGGACAAGGCCTATTCGGGCCAGGCCTCCGCGGAGGTTCCCGAGGACCTCGCCGCGGCGATCGCCGCCGTCCCGGAGGCGCAGGCCATGTTCGACGTTCTCACTTCCGTGAACCGCTTCGCCCTGATCTACCGGACCAACTCGGTGAAGCGGGCCGAGACCCGGGCCCGGAAGATCGCCGGATTCGTGGACATGCTGGCCCGCCATGAGGCGCCGTACCCGCAGAAGAAGATGCCGGAGACGCCGCCCCTCAGCTAGCCCAGCCTGGCGGCCGCTTCCAGTGCCATCCAGGCCTGCAGCTGGGTGGAAAGCTCGACGGCGGCGCCCGGCGGGAACATCTCGGCGGCCCGCCGCCGCGGGTCTCTGGAGAACGTGAGGGTTCCCGGCGCCGTTTCCGTCCGGCCCGTCCAAAGGGCTTCCGCCGTTTCCAGCACCATCTGCCGCGCCTGCCGGCAGGCGTTTTCCGGTAAGCGTTCGTCGGCTGCGGCGAGGGCCAGGTAACGGAGCAGGATCCCCGTGAAGAGGCCGCCGTCGCCGTCTCCATGGCAGCGCACAACCATGCCTCCGTCCAGGGTCAGCTGCCGCGACACGGCCGCCACCAAGTCAGCGGCCCGGCTCAGGTTTTCCCCGCCGCCGAGTTCGAGCATGGCACCGAGCACGGGGCCCTGGTTGTAGCTGTAGATGTCGGCCACGAGCACTGTTTCGGCGCCCCGGATCCGCAGGCCGTCCAGATACAGGCCGCGCTCCGGGTCGAACAGCCGGGCGTTGAGCCAGTCCAGGAGGCCTTGGGCCCTTTCGGGACGGCCTGTGCGGGCGTAGTAGAGGGCAACGGGCGCGGTGGCGGGAGTGTTCTTGAAGTCGCGGGCGACGTTCCAGAAGGTGCCGCCGCCCAGGTCCTCCGTGGAGGCCGAATCGAACTGCAGGGTGAGGCTTTCGCGGACCTTGGCGTTGCGGAGGCGGCCCGCGCCGCGGCCCGTCTTGCGGCTCTGCTCGGCGAGGTCTTCCAGGCGCAGGGTGGCCAGGGCGAGCCAGGCCATGTCGTCGTAGTAGTTGTTGACGAAGCGCAGGAAGTTCCGCAGCCGGACGGTGGTGACCAGCCGCGAGGCCAGGCGCCCGGCACTGGGGCGGTCGGCGCCGTCGAACTTCACGCCCGAGGCGAGCTCGCGCCGGCCGGTGTCCACCAGGCAGTCCACGTAGTGCGCCTGCCACCAGTAGTTCCACGGCTTCAGCAGTGCCCGGAAACGGTTCTGCGGCCGGACGGAGGCGCCGATGTGCGTGCCGGGGAGGAAGAAGAGCCGCTTGCCGAACGTCCGGGTGACGGAGCGGGCGGCCTCGTCGGCGCGGCGGGCCCACTCCTGCGGTGATTCTGCGGCGGACATGGTGCCAAGCCTAGTTCGCCGGAGGAGGCGGCACCGGCCAGGGCTGCGGAATTGATGTGATTCAGTTAACATGCATTAACTTCAGTGGCTTGCATCAAGGAGGATGGATGGACATCAGCGGAGCGGTGGCACTGGTCACCGGCGGGGCATCGGGACTGGGGGCGGCGACGGCCCGGAGGCTGTTCGACGCCGGTGCCTCGGTGGTGTTGATCGACCTTCCGTCCTCCTCGGGCGAGGCCTTCGCCGCGGAACTGAACGCCTCCGGCGCGGCTTCCAAGGCGGTCTTCGTCCCCGCCGACGTCACCGACGAAGCGCAGGTGCAGGCCGCCGTCGACGCCGCAACGGCCCTCGGCCCGCTGCGCATCGTGGTCAACTGCGCCGGCGTCGCCACCCCCGGCAAGGTGCTGGGGCGCGACGGCGTGCTGCCGCTGGAAAGCTTCAACAAGGTCATCCAGATCAACCTCGTGGGCACCTTCAACGTCATCCGGCTGGCCGCGGCAGCCATGGCCGCCACCGAGCCCGTGACCACCGGACTCGGCGGCCCGGAGCGCGGCGTCATCATCAACACCGCCTCGGTCGCCGCCTTCGACGGCCAGATCGGCCAGCCCGCCTATGCCGCATCCAAGGGCGCCGTGGCGGCGATGACGCTGCCCATCGCCCGGGAACTGGCGCGCTCGCTGATCCGCGTCATGGCCATCGCGCCGGGCATCTTCGAAACGCCAATGTTGGCCGGTCTCCCGCAGGACGCCCAGCACTCCCTGGGGCAGCAGGTCCCGCACCCCGCACGGCTCGGCCGTCCCGGCGAATACGCCAACCTCGTGGCGCACATCGTGGAGAACGCCATGCTCAACGGCGAAACCATCCGACTGGACGGCGCGATCCGGATGGCGCCGAAATGAGCCCGGACGGGCCGGCGTCGACAGAACCGGTGGACGCTCTTCCGACGGCGGATTTCTTCGACTTCGAATCCCTCCTCAGCGTCCAGGAACAACGCAAGCTCCAGGAGGTTCGCGAATTCCTGGCCAGCGAGGTGGCACCGTACGCCAAGGACTGGTGGGACAACGCCGAGTTCCCCACGCACCTCCTGCCCAAGTTGGGCGGGCTCCGGCTCAGCGCGCCCACCCACCGCGGCTACAGCAACCTGTTCGCGGGCTTGGTCATCTCCGAAATGACCAGGGTGGATACCTCCATCGCCACCTTCTTCATGGTCCACCACGACCTCTTCGTGGAGTCCCTTTACGAGTTCGGTTCCCAGGAACAGCAGGACCGCTACCTCGACGACGCCACCAACCTCCGCACCACCGGCGCCTTCGCGCTGACCGAACCGGAGCACGGTTCGGATGTGGCGGGCGGCCTGCAGACCACCGCGCGGCGGGTTGCCGTCGATGCAGGAACACCCGACGACGGCGGGGGACAGTGGGTGCTGAACGGCGCCAAGCGCTGGATCGGGAACGGGACGTTCTGCGACCACATGCTGGTCTGGGCCCTGGACGAAGCGGAGCTCGACGCCGGGCACAAGGTGATCCGGGCCTTCATCGTGAACGGCAATCTCCCCGGGGTGACACGTACCAAAATCGAGAACAAGATCGCCCTGCGCACCGTGCAGAACGCCAACATCACCTTCAAGGATGTGCGCGTTGCGGAGGCAGACCGCTTCGCAGGAATCAGCAGCTTTACCGACACCAACTACCTGCTCCGCGGCTCGCGCCTGATGGTTGCCTGGCAGGCGGTAGGGCAGCAGTTGGCAGCGTTCGACGTCGCCCGGCAGTACGCACTGGAACGGCAACAGTTCGGCCGGCCGCTGGCGAAGTTCCAGCTCATCCAGCAGCAGCTGGTGGACATGCTCGGCAACGCGGTGGCCAGCATGGGCATGATGGCCAGGATCGCCCAGCTCCAGGAAGACGCCTACGTTGACGCGAAAGGCGAGCGGCACGGCGGCGCGAGCATGGCACAGGTGGCGCTGGCCAAGTCCTACTGCAGCGCCCGCATGCGGGAGACAGTGGCCATGGGCCGCTCAATCCTCGGCGGAAACGGGATCGTCACGGACTACCGGATGGCCAAGATCTTCGCCGATGCCGAGGCCATCTACACCTACGAGGGCTCCTTCGAGATCAACTCGCTGATCGTGGGCCGGAATGTCACGGGCGTGTCCGCGATCGTGTAGCGAGGCCCGTTTTTGGCGTGCCGCCGGACCTCAGGCGTGCCGCGGCGCGAAAGTCTCCACGACGGCCACCACACCGAAGGACCCCAGCACGGTGCCGGTGACGCGGTCGATCCAGCGGCGGAACTGGGCGCCCTGCAGCCACTTCCGGAAGAACTGTGCCGCCGAGATGATCACCGCGAACCACACCACGGCCTCGACGTTGCTCACCACGGACAACAGCAGGCCCATCCAGACGGCGGGCACCTCCGGCACCAGGAACTGCGGGATGACGGCGATGCAGAACATCCCGTATTTCGGATTGAGCAGGTTGGACGCGAAGCCCTTCAGCCAGGTCCGGCGCAGCGGTTCCAGGCTCAGGTGGGGGAGGGCACCCGGCGGGAGGTCGGCGTCGGACTTCTTCAGGGAAGCGCGCCAGAGACCGATACCCAGCCACAGCATGTACACCGCACCGCCCAGGCGCAGTACGTCGTAGGCCACGGTGGAGACCGTGAGCAGCGCGGAAACCCCGGTGGCCGCGGCGGCGCCCCAGACGAAGGCGCCGGCGATCATCCCGAAGGCCGCCATGTAGGCGTGGCGGCGGCCCTGGGCAATCGAATACCGCAGCACCAGCGCGGTGTCCGTACCCGGAATGACGGTGATGAGGGCCGCGATCGCCGCGTAGCCGAGGAGGGATTCCTGAAGGTTCACCATCCAAGGATATGAGCCTTCAGATAATGCGTCCTGACGGGAGTTTTTCGCCCGCTTCCACCGCCACGTCGATTGAGTTTCCGGCAACCGGCATGGGGCAGGTTCCGTACGGCGTGAAGGCGCTGGGGTAGTTGATGGCGCGGTTGAAATCAACCACCACGGACGCTGTTCCAGAAGAATCCAGCCGCGGCCGCGGCACGAAGACCTTGCGCCATTCGTCGGTGGTGTTGCCGTTCGTCTCGTCGTGGAAAGTCACGTTGAGGGCACCGAGCTTCTCCCCCTCGGCGTGCAGGCGGACCTCGTGCTCCCGGCCCGGCACGTGGAAGACCACCTCGCCCACAGATCGGTGCACCCCGTCCACCAGGGGATTCGCCGTGCCGATCGGCACATCCACCGGTTCCGGGTAGGCCTCGAAGCGGCCCGTGACCACCCAGTCCGGGTTGTAGTCGAAGGTGGGCACGCCGTCGAACTCCGTCAGCACGGGCGAGGAATCATCCCGGGTGCGGATGGCGTACTTGTCAGCGCGCATGGCCAGCTCCACCACCACGTCGGTGCCGTCCACCCCGCCGTACTGCACCCACATGAGGGATTCCTCGTCCTGCAGGACGGCCGTGATCGTCCCGTCCACCGGCTCGCCGGTCTCTACGAGCGTGAGGCCGTCGGCGGCGCTCGCGGTGAGGGTCGCCGTCGTGCCGTCGGTTGACCAGAGCCCCGGGACGAGTTCGACGGCGGACGGTTCGGCTTCAAGCCACTGGAACGAGGTGAGGGTCAGCCAGCCGTGCGGAGTTGCGAGGGCCGTGTTGCGGCTGCTGCGGAACCGCTGCCACCGTTCGATCTGGGCGTCGGCGGGTGCTGTTGCGGTCATGATTCCTCCGGTCTGTGTCTGCGTCTTCGGCGTCGCTGCCTTCAACCATGCACTGTGCGGTGGCATTCCCGCCAAGCCGGGGCCGGAAAGGCCGTAGTGCCGCGCCGGGTCCCGGCGTACGCTCGGGAGCATGGGGATTGATGTGCTGGTGACTGTGCTGGTGACTGTGCTGGTCTGTGTGGGTGTGGTGCTCGCGGCCATCTGGTCCGGGACCCGGATGGTCTCGCGCGGCGGCATGGCGAAGGGGGCCACCGGCACGTTCGGGAGTGTGCTGGGCATGATCGATCCGGCCACCGGCGCGCCGACGAACGTCGAGGCGGCGGCCGCACGTGAGGAATTGAAACAGCAACGGCACGAGGTCTACTCGGAAGGTCCGGGCGGGCACGGCGTGGATCTGGCGGGCGGGAAGATTGTCCTGCCGCCGCAGGGCGGAAACCACCCGGCCTGACCACCCTCCGAGACACATTGCGGGGGCCCGGATGCCTGCGGGTAGGATTTTCTGGAATCAGTAATCCGGCTCACAGTATCCAGCGCAGTGTACGGGCCACCACCATGTCCAGAGGTACTTTTCTTATGGTTGACACTGCACATTCAAGCGCCGATCTTGCCGCGGAGCTGCGGGCGGACGTCCGCCGGGTTTCCACGCTCCTCGGCGAATCGCTGGTCCGCCAGCACGGCCCGGAGCTGCTGAACCTCGTGGAGCAGGTCCGCCTTCTCACCAAGGAATCCAAGGAAGCCGCCCGCGGCGGTGCCGACGCCACGGGCCCTTGGAGCGCACACGACGTCGTTGCCCAGGTCCGCGAACTGCTCGCCTCCCTGCCGCTGGACGAAGCCACCGAACTGGTCCGCGCCTTCGCTTTCTACTTCCACCTTGCCAACGCCGCCGAGCAGGTCCACCGCGTCCGCGGGCTGCGCACGCGCAAGGAAAAGGACGGCTGGCTCGCCCAGGCCGTCTCCGAGATCGCCGGCGAGGCCGGCCCCGAAGTGCTACAGGACGTCGTCAACGGCCTGGACGTGCGCCCCATCTTCACCGCGCACCCTACCGAAGCCTCCCGCCGTTCCGTGCTGGACAAGATCCGCAAGCTCTCGGACGTGCTGGCCGAGCCCACCGAGGAAGGTACCTCCGCCCGCCGGCGCCAGGACCGCCAGCTCTCCGAAATCATCGACCAGATGTGGCAGACCGACGAACTGCGCCAAGTCCGCCCCACGCCGGTGGACGAGGCCCGCAACGCGATCTACTACCTCAACAGCATCCTCGGCGACGCCATGCCGGAGATGCTCACGGACCTCTCCGAACTGCTCGCCGAGCACGGCGTCAGCCTGCCCGCCCAGGGTGCCCCGCTGCGTTTCGGGTCCTGGATCGGCGGCGACCGTGACGGCAACCCGAACGTCACCGCCGCCGTCACCCGCGAAATCCTGCAGCTGCAGAACCAGCACGCAGTCCGCCTCAGCATCTCCCTGGTGGACGAGCTCATCTCCGTGCTCTCCAACTCCACCGCGCTGGTGGGTGCCGAGCAGGAACTGCTGGACTCGATCGCCGTCGACCTTGAGAAGCTTCCCGGCCTGGACAAGCGGGTCCTGGAACTCAACGCCCAGGAGCCGTACCGCCTGAAGCTGACCTGCATCAAGGCCAAGCTGATCAACACCGGCCGCCGCGTGGCCGCCGGCAGCTACCACGAGCCCGGCCGCGACTACGCCACCACCGCCGAAATGCTCGGCGAGCTCGAGCTGCTGGAAACTTCGCTCCGGAAGCATTCGGCGTCGCTCGTGGCCGACGGCGCGCTGGCCCGCGCCCGCCGCACCCTCGCCTCCTTCGGCCTCCACCTGGCCACCCTCGACATCCGCGAGCATGCCGACCACCATCACGACGCCGTCGGGCAGCTCATCGACCGGCTCGGCACCGAGGGTCCCTACGCGGAGCTCAGCCGGGAGGAGCGGTTCAAGCGCCTGAGCATCGAACTGGCGTCCCGCCGCCCGCTCTCCGGCCACCCGATCAAGCTCGACGGCGCCGCGGACGGCACGTACGACGTCTTCCGCAGCATCCGCCAGGCCTTGCAGACTTACGGCCCGGACGTCGTCGAGACATACATCATCTCCATGACCCGCGGCGCCGACGACGTGCTCGCGGCCGCCGTGCTGGCCCGCGAGGCGGGCCTCGTGGACCTCTTCGGTGCCGCCCCGCACGCGAAAATCGGCTTCGCGCCGCTGCTGGAAACCGTGGAAGAGCTGCGGGCCTCGGCCGAAATCGTGGACCAGCTGCTCTCCGACCCGTCCTACCGGGAGCTGGTGCGCCTGCGCGGGGACGTGCAGGAAATCATGCTGGGCTACTCGGACTCCAACAAGGAATCCGGCGTGATCACCAGCCAGTGGGAGATCCACAAGACCCAGCGGAAGCTGCGCGACGTCGCCGCCAAGCACGGCGTCAGCGTCCGCCTGTTCCACGGCCGCGGCGGGTCCGTCGGCCGAGGCGGCGGACCCACCTACGATGCCATCATGGCCCAGCCCAACGGCGTCCTCGAAGGCGCCATCAAGTTCACCGAACAGGGCGAAGTCATCTCGGACAAGTACTCCCTGCCGGAGCTGGCGCGGGAGAACCTGGAACTGTCGCTGGCCGCCGTCATGCAGGGCTCCGCGCTGCACCGCACCCCGCGCACCTCCGAGGACCAGCGCGAACGCTACGGCGAGGTCATGGAGACCATCTCCGATGCCGCCTTCGAGCGCTACCGCTCCCTGATCGACGACCCCGAGCTGCCCGCCTACTTCCTGGCCTCGACGCCGGTGGAGCAGCTCGGCTCGCTGAACATCGGCTCCCGCCCGTCCAAGCGCCCCGACTCCGGCGCCGGGCTGGGCGGCCTGCGCGCTATCCCGTGGGTGTTCGGCTGGACCCAGTCCCGCCAGATCGTGCCGGGTTGGTTCGGCGTGGGTTCCGGCCTGAAGGCTGCCCGCGAAGCCGGTCGTTCCGCGGAACTGGCCGAGATGATGGACCGCTGGCACTTCTTCCGCTCCGTGATCTCGAACGTGGAGATGACCCTGGCCAAGACGGACATGGACATCGCCGGACACTACGTCTCCTCCCTGGTCCCGGCCGAGCTGCACCACCTGTTCAAGGCCATCCGCGCCGAATACGAGCTCACCGTGGCCGAAGTGGAGCGGCTGACCGGCGAAACCGAACTGCTCGAGGCCCAGCCGACCCTCAAGCGCTCCCTCGAAATCCGCGACCAGTACCTCGACCCCATCAGCTACCTGCAGGTGGAGTTGCTGCGCCGGGTCCGCGAAGCCTCCATCTCCGGGGCCGAGATCGACGAACGCCTGCAACGTGCCATGCTCATCACGGTCAACGGCGTGGCTGCGGGGCTGCGGAACACCGGGTAAGGTCCCTTCTTTCGCGCGAACGTACAGTTGAGGCCCTTTTTTCCGCCTTTTTGGGGCTCCAACTGTACGTTCGCGCGTTATGGGGGTGCCCACTAGGGTTGATGGGTGCCGTCTTTTCAAGCCAAGTTGAAGATCACCGGGCTCCGGCCCGGGAATGCTCCTGAGTCCGTCATGGCTTCGGCCGTCGAGGCGTTGGAGACCCGGCACCATGTGGAATCGGACCAGCTGGGCATCGTGGGCGGGGTCCCGCAGATCGTGCTGCGCTTCCTCGTGGAGGCGCGCGACTACCAAGGTGAGAACAGCGAAGCCCGGCTCTCGGCCGAGATGATGCGCGACGCCGTCGAACGCGTTGCGCTGACCGGTTCCCTCACGGTGCTGCGCCGCAGCCGCGGCAAATGGGCGCCCGTCTGACGTCCGATAGGATCTCAAGAATGCCCGTTCTTGATGCCTCCCTCCAGCTCGACACCCTGCCGCAGATGCTCCTCGACGTGGGCGCGATCGAGCAAAACATCGCCATCAAGGAAGCCTGGACCCGGGACCACGGCATGTTGCTGGCCCCGCACATCAAGACCACCATGACCGAGGAGATCGTGCGGCGGCAGCTGCCCGGCTGCTGGGGCGTCACCGTAGCGACTGCCAGCCAGTGCGCGAAGGCCGTCGAGTGGGGCGCCACCCGGATCCTGATCGCCAACGAGGTGCTCTTCCGCGGCCACCTGGAGCAGCTGCGTGCCCTGCTTGCCGCCACTGCGGAGCTGGAGATTTACGCGCTGGCGGACTCGGCTGCCGGGGTTGCCGCCGCGGCGGAGGTCTTCCGCGGGGCTGGGTCCGAAGGGGCTGCCCGGCCGCTCAAGGTGCTCATCGACGTCGGGATCTCCGGCGGCCGCACCGGCATCCGGACGGCGGCGGAAGCGGGACCCCTGGCGGAGCAGGTTTCCGCGGCCGACGGGCTGCTCCTGGCCGGCGTCAGCGCCTACGAGGGCGTGGCCCCGAACGTGCGCACCGGGGAGAACCTGGCCGTCGTCGACTCCCATTGCCGCCTGGCGCGCGACATCTTCGAGTCCCTTGAATTCGACGTGGAACAGCCTGTCTTCACCGTGGGCGGATCCGCGTTCCAGGACCGCGCCGCGATGTTCCTGCCGCAGGGTGCCGTTAACGTGCTGCGCTCGGGCTGCTATGTGGTGCACGACCACGGCACCTACGCCGGTGTGTCCCCGGTGCCAGGCCTGGAGGCCGCCGCAGTGGTCCGCGCCCTGGTGGTCTCCGCTCCGGAGCCCGGCCGGGTGATCCTGAACGCGGGCAAGCGCGAACTGGCGTACGACGCCGGACTGCCGGTGATCGTCGCACACTACCGGGGCGGGGAGCTGCTTTCCGGCGGGGAGCTTCCGGCCGCTACGCTCACCAAGCTGTTCGACCACCACGCGATCGTCGACGACGCAGCTGGCTTCGAGGTCGGAGACATCGTGGACCTCGGCATCTCGCACCCCTGCTCGGTGTTCGACCGCTGGCGCGAAGTCATCGCGGTGGGACCGGACGGCGTCGAGGTCTGGAAGCCGGCCTTCTAGGAGCCTGCGGCAAGGTACCCGCCAAACCGTGGGTTACCGGACGAAATTTGGGCCGGTTTTCTTTATTTCGGCGGGCGCTTTCACAGGGCCTCCGGATCGTCCTGGCTGGGTTCCTGGAGCATGTCCAGCGGCTCGTCCACCGGGGAGCGGTTGCCGCGTTTCCGCGTGACGATCACGCCGACCACGATGCCGATCACCAGGCCCATGCCGACTCCGATCAGTGAGCTCGCCCAGAACGGCAGCTTCGTGGTGGAACCGGCGAAATAGCCGAGCCCGGTCTGCCAGGACGCCCACAGCAGCCCACCGAGCGCGGCGCAAAGGCTGAAACCACGGGCGGAGACGTCGGCAATCCCGGCGGCGGCCGACGTCGCGAGCCGTCCTCCCGGGATGAAGCGGGCGCCGATGATCGCGCCGTAGGTGGAGGAACGGCCGGCCTTGGCGATGGCTTCATGGATGCCGCGGTGCACCCGGCGGCCCCATTTCCAGCGGTCCAGCACATGGCTGAGGCGCCGCTTGAACAGCTGGAACACCACGATGTCGCCCAGCCACGAGGCCGCCGCCGCCACGAGGCCGACCAGCCACGGGTTCACGGTGCCTTCGGCGGCCAGTGCCCCACCGGTGATCACTGCCATTTCCGACGGCACGGGAGGGAACACGGCGTCGCCAAGGACCAGGGGGATGATCCACAGGTAGATCGCCCCTCCCCAGCCCTCGGCCGTGCTCAAGTCCATGCGCACAAATTACCGCACTCCGGGGGTGGCGGTGCCGCACAAACTGGCAGCTGTTGCCCATAAATTTGCGGCTTGGGATCATCTGCTGCCGGTTCGCGCGGGGGGAGAGAGTGGGAGACTGAGGACATGCGGATTGAACTGGTGCAGGGCGACATCACGACGCGCGCGGTGGATGCGATCGTCAACGCCGCAAACTCCTCCTTGCTTGGCGGCGGGGGAGTGGACGGCGCCATCCACAGGGCCGCAGGGCCCGAACTCCTGGAGGCATGCAGGGAACTCCGGCGGACGGAACTGCCGGACGGACTGCCGGTGGGTGCCGCCGTCGCGACCTCCGGGTTCCGGCTCTCCGCCCGCTGGGTCATCCACACGGTGGGCCCGAACCGGCACGCCGGGCAGACCGACCCCGCGCTGCTCGCATCCTGCTTCCGGGAGAGCTTGGAGCTCGCCGAATCCCTGGGCGCGCGTTCGGTGGCGTTCCCCGCGGTGAGTGCCGGCGTGTACGGCTGGGATGCGCGCCAGGTTGCCGAAACAGCGTTCGACGCCGTCAGCGGCTTCGCTGCCTCGCGTCCGGACAGCGGGGTGGAACTGGTGGAGTTCGTGCTGTTCAGCCCCGGGATGGTGGAGGCATTCCGGCGCGTCCGGGAAGGGTGAGCGGAGCGGACGCCGGTCCTTGATGCAGGGTGCGGTCCCGGACAATGGTCGGGCTTCATGGCGGACAATGGAGCCGAGGTTTCGGGGATTGACCTCGTGCCTGACTTCATCGCGCACGCCCGTGCCCGGTTTCCTTCGGTGCCGTTCGGTGTCGGATCGCTGCGCAGCCTCGGGGTTGGGGACGGCCATTTGGCCGGTGTGCTCGCCTGGTATTCCCTGATCCACTTCGCTCCGGAGGACCTGGCTCCGGTGCTGCGGGAGTTCGCCCGTGCTATTGCTCCCGGCGGCGGGCTGCTCCTTGGCTTCTTCGAATCGGAGGAGCTGCGTCGCTTCCCCCACGCGGTGACGGACGCATACTCCTGGCCCGTGGAGAGAGTTGGCGCCCTCCTTGAGGCTTCCGGCTTTTCCGTTGTCGAGAGCCATTCGCGAACCGATCCTGGGCACCGGCCGCACGCGGCGATCGTTGCCCGGCGGCTCGGCCGACAGGGCGGAACTGCCCGGTAGTTCAGGAGTTTCCGTACGTCGTTGTCGCCGTCACACCTCCGTCCTAAGATCAAAAAACAGGGTCCCGGCTCTCCCTGTCGGGGCCGAGTTTAGGGAGGTACGTGATGTTGATCGAAGACGTCCGGAAGCTGGACGACCAGGGCCTGGCAGCCTGGGACCAGCACAAGCCCGATGACTTCGCCGGCATGTTCGCCGACGATTTCACGCTGTCGGACGTGACACTGCCCGAGGCCCTTCATTCGACGGACCAGGTGCGGCACTACATGGAATCGTGGTTCACCGCGTTCCCTGACATGCATATCCGCAGCATCAATCGCGTGGTGACCGAGGACGCGGTGGCCGCAGAGGTCGAGTTCACCGGCACGAACACCGGGCCCCTTGCGTTTGGCGGCATGGAAATGCCCGCCACGGGGAAAACCGTCAAGGGCAGCGGCACCTATTTCGTCTCCGTGAGCGATGGCAAGATCACCTCGTTCAGCGCTCATCCTGACGTGGCCGGCATGATGGCCCAGCTGGGGATGATGCCCGGCGCCTAGCCGTTCAGGCCCCCGCCCGCTTCGAGCACGGACTTCAGGGTGTCGAGTTGCCCGACCTCCGACTGCATGGTCTTGGTGATCATCGATCCCATCAGCTTCATGAGGCCTTTCGGCTCAAGATCCAGCTCGAAGCGCACAGTGGTCCGCCCGTCCCTCTCTTCCAAGGTGAAGGATCCGTTCGGACGGGCCGGGCCGGCAGTCACCTCGAAATCAAGGCGCCTGCCGGGCTGGGCTGCGGTGATCTCGTAGTCGCCAGCGATCGGGCGGCCTCCCGGACCGGTCAAGGTCTGGGAGTACACCGCGCCCTGGGCGCCTGCCTGCCCGCCGGCGAGGGCAACTTCCTGGACTGCCGGACGCCAAAGTTTGTTGTTCAAGCCATCCGCCAGGAAAGCGTAGACGTCGTCTGCGGTGCGGTTGATCGTGACTTCGTTTTCTGCGTGGGCCATGTGGGTTCCTTTGCGTCATCCGGCTGCGTCATCCGGCCTGCGGCGCGGCGCTTCCCGCCGTCGTGATCGCATGTGCGTGGCCGAGGGCTCGGCCTGCGCGGAAGTACCAGTACGGCCACAGCACCCAGCCGACAGCGCCGAGTGCGGCCCCGATCCCGGTGACCGTCCAGCGGAGCGCGTCCGGGCCGGGCAACACGTAACCGAGGCCTGCGACCGGCAGGCCGATCAGTAATGCCGCGCCGATGAACCTGCCGAGCCGGGCTAGGCCCCGCGGGAAGTCTTTGTGCCTCAGGAGTTGCCGGTGGGCCAATAGGAACCAGGCGGCCTGCATGGTCATGGCCGCGACAGTGACGATCGTGGACGGGACAAAGTCGAGGACCCGGAAGACCAGCAGGAAGGAACTAGCTGACCCCGCCACGCTCGCGGCGACGACCACCCATTTCAGGCTTTCGTTGCCCGTGCCGGCCGGCAGCCTCCGGTGGACCTGCAGGATCACCGGGATGACCAGGAGGTTGAAGATGCCGCCGATTGCGTCGTTCGTGGTACCGAAAACGTAGGGGCCGCCCTTCGGCACCTCGAACGCGTACATGGCGGCAAGGGTCGCGACGCCGGCCACGCCGGCAGCGGACGCGGTGTAGGCGAACGCGGACGCAGTCCGGTCGCCGGGAAGTTCAGGGAGCTGGGCGCTGCTGTGGTCCTGCATGGATCCTCCTGGAATCCAGTGCGGCGCTGGCCGCAAAGCGATGAAATGGCCCCAGCAGTCCCATGGTATTCCTGCGGAGGGTTCATCGGGAGGGACAGCTGTTCGCTTAGTCCGCCAGCACCTGGAACATCACGTGGTCCTGCCAATGGCCGGCGATCTTGAGGTACCTCGGAGCCATTCCGTAGCTTTCAAAGCCGTTGCGCTCGAGGACTCGTTGCGAGGCGGTGTTGTGAAGGAGCGTTTCGGCTTGGAGACGGTGTAGGCCAAGCTCCCGGAAAGCAATCTCCTTGACCTCCGCGACGGCGGCACTCGCCAATCCGCGCCCGTTGTGGGTCTGGCGCACCCAGTAGCCGATCCCGCCCGACTCCAGAGCACCCCTGACAATGCTGCCAATGTTGATCCGTCCCACCAGCCCGCCGTCGGCGTCTGTGATCGCCAACGGAACCATGGTGCCGGCGTCGTGGCTTGCAAGCGACTGCTGCAGAAGCTTGTGTTGGGTTTCCTCGGTGAAGAAGCTGTCCTCGCGGATCGGGTCCCAAGGCGCCAGGAAATCCCGGTTTTCGGCCAAGACCTTTGCGAGGACCGGGGCATCTTCCAGGGTTATGAGCCGGGTGATTGCCAAGGGGGATCCTTCCGGACGTCAGTGCGCTTCGCTGAGTTCCAACCGGCTGCGGTACTCCACCGGCTGCCTGCTGATCGGGTCCACGAAGCGGATGCCGCGGGCCAGCAGCTGCAGCGGCTTCGAGTAATCGTCGGGCGCCTTGTCCAGCAGCTCCGGATAGAACGCGTCGTTCACGATCCCCAGACCCAGCGACGCCATGTGCACGCGCAACTGGTGCGTCTTTCCGGTGTGCGGCTCCAAACGGTACAGCGCCCGGCGACCAGCCGCTCCGGCGTCGAACGTTCTCAGCTGCTCGATGCGCGTCTCGGTGTTCGGTTCGCCCTCAACCACCTCGGCAAGCAGGTAGTCGCGCGACTTCACCATGCGGTTGCGCACCAGCGCGGGGAACTCGATGGCGGGATGTCCCGGTGCGGGCTCCGCGGCGGAGACGCACTCGTACTCTTTCTGCACTTGGCGCTTCTCGAACAGCACCTGGTACTTGCCGCGGGTTTCCGGGTTCGTGGAAAGCAGCAGGACGCCGGCGGTCATCCGGTCGAGGCGGTGCATGGGGATGAGGTCCGGCAGGCCGAGCTGGTTCCGCAGCCGCACCAGCGCGGTCTCCTGGATGTAGGTGCCGCCCGGAGTGGTGGGCAGGAAGTGCGGCTTGTCCACCACGAGGAGATGCTCGTCCTGGTACAGGATGTTGATCTCCACCGGCAGCGGCGTCTCCTGGGGGAGCGTGCGGTAGTACCAGATGAAGGTGTGGTCCTCGAGCCTCGTGTGCCTGTCCAGGGGAATCCCGCCTTCGCCCACGATCTCGCCGGCGTCGAAGCGGTCCTCGATGCCCTGTGGGTCGATGTGGCCCCAGCGGTGCATCATGTAGTCCATCGCGGTGTCCCACGGCCCCTCGTCCGGGAGGCGCAGGCGGGTGGCGTTCACGCCGTCGCGCACGGGAAGGGGGGATTGCATCACCGGTCAATTCTACCGGTGGCTCGCGTCCGCCCGCGCCGGTCCACCCGCGCGTAGGCTGGCCGCATGACTGCTTTCCGAATGGACCACGTGGGCGTCACCGTGCAGGACCTCGACCGGGCCATAGCGTTCTTTGAGGCGCTGGGCTTCGAGATGGAGGGGCGTTCGGAGGTCGGCGGGCCCTGGGCGGACCGGGTCAACGGCCTGGACGGGACCCGCGTGGACATGGCGATGATGAGTCCTCCAGGCGTGGGTGGCACCAAGCTGGAGCTCAGCCGGTTCATCTCACCGGAACCGGTGGGGGAGATGGCCCGGCCGGTGAACTCCTTCGGCTTCAGCCACGTCTGCTATCAGGTTGACGACGTCGGCGCCGTTGTCGCCCGGGCGCGCGATGCCGGCTACGGGCTGGTCCGGCAACTCGTGAACTATGAGGACATCTACCGCCTGGCGTACATCCGCGGGCCGGAGGGCCTGCTCGTCGAGGTCGCGCAGGCGCTGTGAGCCGGAAGGCCGTGTGAACCGGCACACCCACCACCGACGGTAAAAAAATTCTTGACAAAAAAAGTTGTCGGTAGGCATGATGGACGCATGTTGGACATCGAAGTGATCGAGGACCCTGCCGCCGCGGAAGCGTCACTGGATCCGATCCGCACCCGCATCCTCCAGGAGCTCGCCGAGCCCGCCTCGGCCACGCAGCTCGCCGCCAAGGTGGGACTGCCCCGGCAGAAGGTCAACTACCACCTCAAGGCCCTCGAAAGCCACGGGCTGGTGGAACTTGTGGAGGAGAGGAAGAAAGGCAACGTCACCGAACGCATTTTGCGCGCGACGGCGGCCTCCTACCTGATCTCGCCGGTCGCCCTGGCCTCGGTGGCGCCGGACCCCCGGCGCTTCGCGGACCGCTTCTCTGCGTTCTGGCTGCTGGCGCTCGCAGGCCGCACGGTCCAGGAGATGGGCAAGCTCATCGCAGGCGCCGCGGCGGCCAAGAAGAAGCTGGCGAGCTTCGCGATCGACGGCGAAATCACCTTCCGCACGGCCGCGGACCGCGCCGCCTTCGCCGAGGAGCTCGGCGTTGCGGTGACCCGGCTTGTGGACAAGTACCACGACCGCGGAAGCGGCGCCTCAAGCGGCGGTGCCCACGACGGCGGTGCGGCCGGCGGAACCGCAGCCGGCGGGCGCAAGCACCGCCTCGTCGTCGTACTCCACCCCGCACTGAAGGCACCCAAAGAAAGCACGGAACTCAAGGAAAAGGACCAAGGCAATGACTGACAAGCGCGAATTTGAAATCGTCTTCGACGGCGAAATCCCCGGCACTCCTGAGCGGGTCTGGGAGGCCGTGACCAACGGCACCGCCGCTTGGATGTTCCCCACGGACCAGTGGCCCTCCGTCAAGACTGTGGAGGAGTACCCGAGCCACCTGGTGGACCGCATGGAGGGGCCCGATGGCTGGTTCAACCAGCTCGAGCACGTCATCGAACCGCTGGACGGCGGCCGGGCCAAGCTCCACTACGTGCACAGCGGGATTTTCGAGGCCAACTGGGATGAGCAGTACGACGGCGCCAGCAAGCACACCGCCTTCTACCTGCACACCCTTGGCCAGTACCTGCAGCACTTCGACGGCAAGCCCGTGCTCTTCACGGACATCCAGGCCCCCGAGGCCTCGCAGACCCCGGACGGCTTCGAGCGGTTCAAGAAGGCCCTCGGAGTCGAGGGCGTGGCACAGGGTTCCCCTGTGGAGGTGGAGGTGGACGGCGTGGGCAAGCTGAGCGGTGAACTCGACTTCTCCAACGAGCACTTCCTGGGCCTGCGCACTTCCGACACCCTGTACCGCTTCTTCGGCCGCAACAACTTCGGCGCCACTGTGGGCATGACCGTCCACGACTTCAGCGGAAGGGGCGACTCCGAGGCCACAGCCAAGGCCTGGGGCGCGTTCCTCGAGAAGGTGTACGCCTAGGCTCCAGAATGCGGGGCCCGCTCTACGTCCTTTGACGCGTCGAAAAGACGTAGAGCGGGCCCCGCAACTCTGCCGGTTTAGCAACTCTGCCGGTTTATGCCGGAGATTCGATCGGCACCCAGGCGCCCAATTGGCTTGTTCCCGCCCAACTGACTCGCAGTTGTTGTCGTTTTGACGCCTCAAAACGACGTTAACTGCGAGTCAGTTGGGGGGAGGGGATCAGGCGATCGCCGCCTCCTGGGGCTCCTTCAGCGTCCGGCGCAACTGCGGCGCGGCGTCCAGGCGGTCCTGGGCGGCACGCAGGGCGAGGACCGCCGTCGTGAGTTGCTCCGGCGGGAGGGTGAACGGCACCCGCAGGAAATGCTCGAAGGAGCCGCCGACGCCGAAACGCGGCCCCGCTGCCAGCCGCAGGCCGAACTCGGGGGCGAGGACCGCGAGGGCGGTGCTCGACGCCGAGGGCAGCCTGCACCAGACGGTCAGGCCGCCGCGCGGGCGTTCGAAAGTCCACCCGGGAAGGTGCTCGGCCAGCAGGCCAAGCAGGGTCTCACGGTTTCCCCGCAGGGTCTCGAGCCGGGCGCCCAGCGGTTCGGCGAAATCGCGCATCAGCCGGGCGGCGGCGAGTTGTTCCACGGCCGGTCCGCCGAGGTCCATGGTGGTCCGGGTCGCCACGAAGCGGGCGATGAGTTCTTCGCCGGCGCGGATCCAGCCCGTCCGCAGGCCTGCCCAGTGCGACTTGCTGAGCGAGCCGATGGAGACCACCGCGGGGCTGAAGGCGGCGAGCGGCGTGGTGCCGACGCCGTCGAGGTCCAGGGCGCGCAGGGTCTCATCCACCACCAGCACCGTGCCCGTACCTGCCGCCTCGCGGACCAGGCGCCGGCGCTGCAGGTCCGACATCACGCGCCCTGTGGGGTTGTGGAAGTCGGGGAGCAGGTACGCCATGGCAGGGCGCTGCTGCCGCATCGCGGAAACCATGGCGTCGATGTCCCAGCCCGGACCGCTTGCCCCTGAAGCTTCGGCGGCGGGCAGCGGCACCGGAACCGTCCGTGAACCGGAGGCCCGGATGGCGTCCAGGGCATTCGGGTAGCTCGGATGGTCCACCAGCACCTTCTGCTGCCGGCCGGCGAGCGTGCGCAGGATGATGTTCAGCGCGTGTTGGGCGCCGGAAGTCACCAGGATCTGGGACGCCGACGTCGGAACGCCCGCTTCCGTGTAATGCGCGGCGATTGCTTCCCGCAGCACCGGGACGCCGAGCGGGTCGTAGCCGAAGCCCGGCAGCAGCGCCGGCAACTCGGTCAGCGCGTCCGCGAAGGCCCGGTGCACCACCTCGCCGGTGGCGGGCAGCGAGGCATAGGCAAGGTCCAGCACGCCGTCCGGAGCCACGAGGCAGGGGGTCTGGGCCAGGGCCATGCGGTGCGGGAGCCGGGTGCGCGCCCGGCTTCCCTGCCCGCCGCTCAGGAAGCCCTGTTCGCGCAGCCCGGCGTAGGCCGCGGTGACCGTGGTGCGGCTGACCCCGAGCGTTTCGGCGAGGGCGCGCTCACTGGGGAGCGCGACATCCAGTGCGATGCGCCCGTCCAGCACCAGCAGGCGCACGACGTCGGCCAGCTCGCGGTACGCGGCCGCCGCACCCGTGTTCCAGGCGCCCAGGAGGCGGGCGAGGGCTGCGGGGCTTAGTGAGCCCGAAGGGTTCGACAGGGAAAGCATAAGACCAGTATTTCAAACTGGCTATGGAAAGCAATGCCAGTTGTCTTGAAAGATGGAGCCATGATGACCCGCAGAATCACCCAGCTCCTGATCGGCCTCGCGATGTATGGAATCTCCCTGGCCATGTTCATCAGGGCAAGCCTCGGACTGGATCCCTGGGACGTGTTCCACCAGGGGCTCGCCGGGAAGCTCGGCTGGAGCATCGGCACTGTGGTGGTGGTGGTCAGCTTCCTGGTGCTGCTGCTGTGGATCCCGCTGCGGCAGATGCCCGGCTTCGGCACCCTCGCCAACGCCGTGCTGGTGGGCGTCTTCGCCGACCTGGGCCTGGCCCTGATTCCGGCCTTCTCGCACCTCGGCGGCCAGATCGCCATGCTGGCGGGGGCCGTGCTGCTCAACGGAATCGCCTCCGCCTGCTATATCGGGGCCCGGCTTGGCCCCGGTGCCCGCGACGGGCTCATGACCGGCCTGGCCCGGCGCACCGGCTGGTCAGTGCGCCTGTCCCGCACGCTGATCGAGGTAGTCGTGCTGGGCTCCGGCTGGCTGCTGGGCGGCTCGGTGGGCGTGGGCACAGTGGTTTACGCCTTGGCGATCGGGCCCCTGGTCCAGTTGCTGCTGCCGCTGTTCGTGGTTCCTGAAAGGTCCGCACCGCGGGAGAGCGCGCTGGACGAGACGGTTCCGCAAGCCCAAGTAGCTGGCAGTTAATGTCGTTTTGAGGGCGCAAAACGACATTAACTGCGAGTCAGTTGGGCCGGGGGACCGAGATCACGGCGCCGGCTGGCAGCTCGGGCAGAAGTAGATGGTCCGTTCCTCCAGGCCCGGTGATTTCCCCAGCATTCCGCGCCGGATCGGAGTGCGGCAGCGCAGGCACGGCTGGTGTTCGCGCCCGTAGACCCAATAGCCCGGGCGCAGGGCCCGCGGTCCCAGTGTGGAGCGCGGCCCGGCCCCGAGGTTGGCCTCCAGCAGCCGCTTGGCATCGGCCAGGATCGCGGCAGGATCAGGCACCGAAGCCACGGGGACGGCCGGGTGCACACCGGAAAGGAAGCACGACTCGCAGCGGTAGATGTTTCCGATTCCGGCCACGTTCCCCTGGTCCAGCAGGGCGAGTCCGATAGGAGTTTCCGGTGACGCCTCCAGCCGCCGCAGCGCCTCCGCCGGATCCCAGTCAGGGCCCAGCAGGTCCGGGCCGAGATGCCCCAGGACCCGGTCTTCTTCCTCGCTCCGGATGACTTCCAGGACGCCCAGGGAGAAGCCGACGACGTCGGCCGAGGCCGTGCGCAGCACGCACCGGGCGGTGTGGCCGGGTTTCCGCCATCTGCCTCCCGGGGCATAGACCTGCCAGCTGCCCTCCATCTTGAGGTGCGAATGGATGGTCAGGGCGCGGCGCGTGTTGTTGGCGGCGGAATCATGCACGCGCATCAGCAGGTGCTTGCCCCGCGGCACCACCTCCTCCACGGTCCAGCCCGACAGGTCCAGGGTGGCGAAGCGCGGCACCCTGAAATCCGAGGACAACAGCACCTTCCCGGCCAGCGCCTGGTGCAGCTCCTTTGCGGCCCGCCAGACGGAATCTCCCTCAGGCACGGATTCTCAGGCCCTTCGGGGTGGAGTAGGCGCCGGCCGCGGCCAAAGCCTCCGCGATGGGCGTGCCCAGGAGATCCTGGCCGTTGGCCTTTTCCATGATGAGTTTGTCGACGGCTCCGCGGCGCACCACGTCCACCAGCGACGCAGCGGCAGCCGCCAGCACGCCGTCGTCATGGCCGAAGGTGAGCAGCGTCTTGCCGCCGCGTTCCACGTACAGGGCCAGGGCGCCGTCGACCATCACCACCAGCGCTCCCGCCTTCCTGCCGGGACGGTGCCCGGAGGCGGCGTCGGCGGGCAGGGCGGGCCAGGGCAGGGCGGCACCGTAGGGGTTGGCGGGATCCGTGGCGGCGAGGGCCAAAGCGGAAGGCTCGTGCTTCTCTGAGCGGGCGTCCTCGGCAAAGGAACGCAGGCGGTCAACGGTGGCGGGAACGGCGAACTGCGCGGCCCCGAGATGCTCAATGAAGTAGCCGCGGCGGCAGCGGCCGGCTTCCTCAAGCCGGGCCAGCACCTTGTACATCAGGCCGAAGCCGCCCAGGATGTTCTCCGCCATCACGGAGCCGCGGGTGACCACGCCGTAGCGGTCCAGCAGGAGTTCGGCGGTGCCGCGGGCGTGCAGGGTGGGGTCGAGCTCCGGCGCCGGAAGGGCGGACCAGCGGCCCACCGCCAGGGGCGGCGTCGCCGCGGCAGATCCTGACAGGGAGCCGTAGCGGCCGCTCAGCCCGGGCGAAGCGAAGCCGCTGTCCGCACCGATCCCATGCGCGCGGCCGATCCGGCCCAGGCGAAGCGAACGCGCGCGCGGCGGCCTGGCGACCTGCCGGTGGGCGGTCCTGCCGCCGGCGATCAGCGCGCGTACCGGCGCGAAGGTGTCGCCGGTGATCCGCCCGGCCCACACGAGGTCCCACAGCGCGGCCACCACGGCGTCGTCGCTGAGCACGGCATCCATGCCGCCCGCGACGTCCGTGAGCTGGCGGAAGAAGTAGGCCCCGCCGCCGTCGCGCAGGTGCCCGAGGAGGCGTAGCTGCGCATCCGCTGGTTCGAACTCCGGGTCCGGGTTCAGCGTCAGCTCCGCGGAGTCGGCCACGTGCAGGCTGATCCAGCCGTCGTTGCCCGGCAGCGAACCGGCCCCGGCCCAGAGCAGTTCGCCGGCGGCCATGAGTTCGTCGAGCATGGCCGGCTGGTAGTCGGCCACCCGGCTGGCCAGCACCAACGGCTCCCACGCCGACGCCGGAACCGGCACCCCGGAGAGCTGGTCCACGGCGGTCATGATGCCGTCCAGCCCGCGCAATGCCGAGCCCGCACGGGACCTTCCGGGCTGGCGGACGTTCTGCCAATCGGGCAGGAACCGCCCGTACGCGGCCGCCTCCACAGGCTCGACCTCGGCCCGCAGCGCAGCCAGTGAACGACGCCGGAGCTTGCGCAGCACCTCCGCATCGCACCATTCGCTGGCAGGCGGCGGGAGCAGGGATTGCTGAGGGATTTCGGCGGCTTCGGATACTGCCGCCGCTTCGCTGCCGGGTGCGGGTTCTTCCGCCACCGGGTGCGGCCGGAACTCGCCTTCCACCACGCGGCCGTCGGCGGCGAGCCGTTTCAGGGCGGTGCGCACGACGGCGGCCCCGAGCCCCAGCCGGGCGGCGGCCTCTTCCGCGGTGAACGGGCCGTGGGTCCTTGCGTAGCGCGACACGAGGTCGCCGAGGGGATCGGCCACCGGCTCGATGAAGGCCAGCGGGACACCCATGGGCAGCGGGACGCCCACCGCGTCCCGGAGCCGTGCCGCGTCCTCGATGGCCGCATAGCGTTCCACCCCGCCCAGGGTCACCGTGAGTGCACGGTTGGCTTTGCGGAGGGCAGCCAGATGGAGGGCGGCGACGTGCACGGCGGCGTCGGCCGTGCTGCCGTCCTCAAGGCGGGCAGCCACCTCCGCCGCGTCCAGGGGCCCGAGCAGGCGCAGCAGGTCCGCGACCCCCTCCAAGCCCCGGACCCGGCGGTCCGGAACAAGCCGCTGCAGCTCCAGCTCGGTGACGTCGATGACCTTGGCATCGAGCAGTTCACGCAGTTCCACCCGGCCCAGCAGCTCGTTCAGCAGGGTCGAATCGAGGGCCAGGGCTGCCGCCCGCCGTTCGGCCAGGGGCGAATCGCCCTCGTACAGGTACTGGGCCACGTAGCCGAAAAGCAGCGACTTCGCGAAGGGCGAGGGCTGCTGGGTGGTGGTCTGCACCAGGCGCAGCTCCCGGCGTTCGATGGCGCCGGCGATGTCCTTCAACGCCGGGAGGTCGTAGACGTCCTGCAGGCACTCGCGCACGGTTTCGAGCACCACCGGGAACTGGGGGTACTTCTTCGCCACGTCCAGCAGCTGGGCCGAACGCTGGCGCTGCTGCCAGAGCGGCTGCCGCTTTGCCGGGTTTTGCCGGGGGAGCAGCAAGGCCCGGGCGGCACACTCGCGGAAACGGGAGGCGAACAGGGCGCTGCTGCCCACCTCCGCCGTCACGATCTGCTCCAGTTCCTCGGGCTCGAAGAGGAACAGCTCCGCACCGGGCGGTTCGTCCTCCATCATCGGCACCCGCAGCACGATGCCGTCGTCGGCGGCCATGGCGGAGCCGTCCAGGCCGTAGCGCTGCTGCAGGCGCTGCCCGACAGCGAGTGCCCAGGGCGCGTGCACGGGCATGCCGAAGGGGCTGTGCAGCACCACACGCCAGTCGCCCAGTTCGTCGTGGAACCGTTCGACGACGAGCGTGCGGTCGTTCGGGACCACCTCCGTGGCCTGCTGCTGCTCGCGGAGGTATTGGAGCAGGTTGCGGGCGGCGAAGTCGTCCAGGCCGCTGGCCTTGCAGCGTTCCAGAGCGGGGGCGGGATCGGATGCGGAGAGCTCGCGGACGAAGGCGCCCAGCGCCCTGCCGAGGTCCACGGGCCGGCCCAGGGAATCGCCCTTCCAGAACGGTAGCTTCCCGGGCTGGCCGAAAGCGGGGGAGACCAGGACGCGGTCGTGGGTGATGTCCTCGATCTTCCAGCTCGTGGCCCCGAGGGCGAAGATGTCTCCCACACGGGATTCGTAGACCATTTCCTCGTCGAGCTCACCCACGCGGCGCCCGCCCTTGGCAGCCCTCGACGCCGTTCCCGCCTGTTCGCCGGACCCGCCGGAACCTCCGGCGGGGCCTTCGTGTTCCGTGCCGATGATGTAGACGCCGAAGAGCCCGCGGTCCGGAATGGTGCCGCCCGACGTCACCGCGAGGCGCTGGGCCCCGGGCCGGCCCTCGATGGTGCCGGCGTTGCGGTCCCAGATGATGCGCGGGCGCAGTTCGGCGAATTCATCGGACGGGTACCGGCCGGAGAGCAGGTCCAGCGTGGCCTCGAAGGCCGAACGCGGCAGGGTGGCGAACGGCGCGGAGCGGCGCACCGTGGCAAACCAGTCTTCGACGTCGATGCTCCCCAGGGCTGCGGCAGCGACCGTCTGCTGGGCGAGGATGTCCAGGGGGTTCGCGGGGATGTGCAGGCGTTCGATTTTCCCGCTGAGCATGCGTTCCACCGTGACCGCGGTGTGGACGAGGTCCGCGCGGTGCTTCGGGAACAGCACACCCTCCGAGATTTCGCCCACCTGGTGCCCGGCACGGCCCACCCGCTGCAGCCCGCTGGCCACCGACGGCGGCGACTCCACCTGGATCACGAGGTCCACGGCCCCCATGTCGATGCCAAGCTCCAGGGACGAGGTGGCCACGACGCAGCGCAGCCGCCCGGACTTGAGGTCGTCCTCGATCATGGCCCGCTGGTCCTTGGACACGGAGCCGTGGTGCGCCCGGGCCAGCACGGGATCGGCGCCCCTGGTGCTGCCCGCCTGCGCCATCATGTGGGCAGGCGTGGCGGTGGATGTCCCGGGCAGGGAAGGCGCTTCGCCGTCAGGTGCACCGAAGTCCGGGACGAAACCGGCGGCGGCGTCGGGAAAGCCATCGGAGAAGACATCCACCGGTATGAGCTGGCGTTCGGCGTGAATTTCGTTCAGCCGGGCCGTGAGGCGTTCGGCGAGGCGCCGCGAGTTGGCGAAGACGATGGTGGATTGCCGGGAGAGGACCAGGTCCACGATCTTCTCCTCCACATGCGGCCAGATGGAGGCCTGCGGCTGCAGCCCGGACGCCGGCCCGGAATCGAAGGCTCCGGCCGCGCCCGCGAGGTCCGACATGTCCTCCACAGGGACGCTGACGGCGAGCTTCCAGTTCTTGGTGAACGCCGGGGCCACGATTTCCACCGGCGCGGAGGAGGACAGGAACTGGGCCACGAGTTCCCGCGGCTCCACGGTGGCGGACAGCCCGATCCGCTGGGCGGGCTTCGGGAGAAGGGCATCCAGCCGCTCCAGGGACACCGCAAGGTGCGCCCCGCGCTTGGTGCCGGCCACTGCGTGGACTTCATCCACGATCACGGTGTCCACATCCATGAGCGTTTCCCGGGCACGCGAGGTGAGCATCAGGAACAGGGACTCGGGCGTCGTAATGAGGATGTCCGGCGGGTGGCTGAGCAGCGCGCGGCGCTCCGCCGTCGTCGTATCCCCGGAACGGACGCCGACGCTCACGATGGGTGCCGGCAGCCCCAGGCGCTTGGCGGTCTGCGTGATGCCGATCAGGGGCGAACGGAGGTTGCGTTCGACGTCCACGCCCAAGGCCTTGAGCGGGGAAATGTACAGTACGCGGGTCTTGCGTTTTGCCTTGCCCTCCGGCGCCGGGGCTGTTGCTGCTGGGGCCGCGGGCGCCAGCAGCTTGTCCAGCGCCCACAGGAACGCGGCGAGCGTCTTGCCCGAACCGGTGGGTGCGACCACCAGGGCATGGGCTCCGGAGGAAATGGCCCGCCAGGCGCCGTCCTGCGCGGGGGTCGGCGCGGCGAAGGCGCCCAGGAACCACTCACGGGTGGCGCGGCTGAACGCCTCCATCACCCCGTTGCGCGGCTCCTCCTGCATTCCTCCATCATGCCGCAAGGCACCGACAAGAAAAGGAGAAAGTCAGTTTGCCTGGAACGCCCCGATGGTCAGCAGCTTGATGCCGGCGTTGCTGCAGGCCTCACGCTGCTGCGCGAGGAACACCGAAGCGGTGTCCTCCGGCGGGTAGATCCGGAAACCCGCGGCCGGGACGTGCTTGCAGTCGGGGTAGAGGCCGGCCTGGGTGTAGCGGAGCACGGCGGCGCCCGAATCGCCCGGCTGCAGCAGGAGTTCCACCGGGGCCTTGGAGGTGTCGCGGTCCGCGGGGGCACCGACCGGGCCGGCCGTGGGCCCGGTAACCAGCGAGACACCCGGGAAACCCTTGAGGATGCAGGGCGCCGTCCCCGAGTTGGTCAGGATGAGTTTCTGGTACACGCTGCCCGCGGCGCCGCCGCCCGTCGAATCGACGCTCGGAGTAAGGGAGGCGGACTTGCAGAGGCCCGGGGCTCCGGAGGAGTCAGTGCCCGTGGCGCTCGCCGGACCCGAGGGGCTGCCGTTGTCCGAGGGGCTCTGCGAGGCGCTGGGAGAAGTGTCCGACGACGGGCTGCCGGAGCCCGGGTTCTGGCCCTGGCCGCAGCCGGCCAGCACCAGGAGTGAGGCTGCCGCGGTCGTGAACAGGAGGGCCTTTTTGGCGCGCGCAGTAGTCATGCGCCCAGCCTTCCGGCGTCGATTGCCCGAGTCAACCACGCCACGGCGGCGGATACGGAAATGGCGCCCGGATCGTGATGTTCCGGACGCCATCCTTTCAGCCGTATTTCAGTCAGGCCGACTTCATCTTACGGAAGAACGCGGCGCCGCCCAGCGCGAGGCCGGCCAGCCCGGCAACAAGCCCGGCCCAGCTGCGGGCGTCCGCACCGCCGTCGGAAGCGCCGGACACTGCCGCGGCCTGTTCTGCCTCAGCGGCGGGCGCTCCGTGGCCATCGTGGCCGGCTGCCGCCGTGATGGTGAACGACGGCGCCGGGGCTTCCAGGCTGTGCGGGTCCTGGCCTTCCTTGGGGAGTTCCTTCCAGTCGGTCTGGCCCTTGACGCAGCTCTGCAGGGTGGGGAAGTAGAGGGTCTTGCCGGCGGCGTCGGGCAGCTTCACGGAGAGGACCAGGGCGTCGCGCAGGTGCGGATCCAGCGGGGCCTTGGCCGTGTAGACGATCTTGCTGGTGCGCTTGGTGATGGAGGTCCCGTCGGCCTGCTTCCGCGGTTCCGGGAATGTTTCGGTGACCTTTTCCACCGTCCAGTTGGGGTTCACCGTGGGCTGCGCGTCGTTCAGTTCCTGCGGCAGGGTGATGGTCATTTTAGTGGTGCCCGTGTTGTCGCAGCCGTGCGGGATGCCGAAGGTCAGCAGCGCGTAGGAGTTCGCGGCGGTCTTGTCCGGGGTTACCGAAACGTGGGCGGAAGCGCCCTGCATGCCGGCGAGCATCAGGACGGCGGTGCCGCCGGCGGCTGCGGCGGTGGTAAGGGTGCGGCGGAGTACGGAGGTGGTCATGGTTGTGCCTTTCAGGGTGCGCGGTTGCGCGGGAGTACGGGGAAGTGCCCGTCACCGTGAAAGGAGGCGCCGGGCGGAATCAGGAGAGGACGACGACGGCGGGCGGGCCGCGTCTGCTGCCCTGCCTGAGGTTCCGCCAGGGGCGGGGGATGAACGCCGACGGTGCGCCAGCCGCCGCAGGGCGGGTACCGGCGTCAGGCGTGAAGAGGGGTGCGAGGACCCGCCAGAGCGGGCGGAGCCAGGAGGCCAGCTGCCACAAGGCCTGCTCGCCCTTGGCAAACAGCAGGGCCGAGGCCGCAGAGGCGAGGACGTGGCCGGCCAGCATGAACCAGCCAAAGGGGCTGTCAGCGGCGTCCAGGTGCTGGAGCCCGTCCGCCACCACGTCGCCGACCGCGGGCAAAAGGGCGTGGTGTACATGGGGTGCTTCGGCGACCGGGCCGGCGCTGACGGGGCCGGCGGTGACCGGGCCGAGCGCCGTGAAGGCCTCGTGCAGGAGCACCTGCCCGCCGCCGAGCAGCGCCGCTACGGCAGGCAGGCCAAGCTTGAAACGCGTAGCGGCAGTCGTGGCGAGCCCCGTCAAGGCCAGGAGCGCCAGGACGAGGGGCAAGGCCGGCAGGGTGCCGCCTGCGATCACGTGCGCGCCGGTGGCGAGGGAGAGGATGGCCAGGGCCAGCGCGGCCGAGCGGAGCGCATGGAACGGAACCCGGAGGGAACGGAAAGGCGCAGCAGTGCGCAAGCAGTCCTCCCTCATGTCTGTTCGGCGTGCCGCCGCCCTTTTCGGGAGCGGCCGAGCGCAATTCTACCTAGTCCTGGTTCATGCCCCGTATGGCCCTAGGGCTGAGCGCGGCCTGTGCGTAGGGCGAAGACTCCCGAATGCCGGGCTTCCTCCACACTCACTGCAACTGTCCGAGCTGCACTCGTTGAGGCGCTGGTATCCGACAAAGCCGTCGCCGTCCTTGTCTCCGTAATCCCGGATCCAGGCCAGGGCGCGGTCGGCATGCGGCAAGAGGGCGGCGATGGTCTCCGAAGCGAAGCCCCACCGGCTGACTGATCCGAGCACGCTGACAAACAGCGGCGTGGCATCCACGCTGCCGTAGTAGATGGATTTGCCGCCGAGGGCCAGCCCGCTGGAGACGTCGGGCCTGACCTCGTGCAGGATCTTGCCGGGCTCCTCCTCGCTCCGCTCGTCCACCACGCTGCCCTGGTAGTTCGCCAGCGTTTGCAGGGTACCCAGGGCAAGGGACGGGTCAACGGGCAGAGACATCTCAGAGGCCCAGAGCGAGTCCCGTCCGAACAGGGTCATGAACCACGGCGCCCCTGCCGCGACGACAACGTGCTCGGGGTGTGCCGGATCCTCAATCCTCAGCGCGCCAAGGTCGTCATAACTGCGCCGCAGGGTTCGCTCGATGATGTGGTTGCCGATGTGTACGACGGGGATTTTGGCCACCCATTCCTGCCGCCGCAAATCCCGGGGTGACAGGCCATCAGCCTCGGGGTGCATGAAAGGCGCGGGCTCGTCGTTCCCTCCGACGACGGCACGATTGTCAGCGAGGTTGTCCAGTGACCCTTCGCGGGCACGACGGTGCGGTAGGTAATGGCGTCGGGTTCGACGTCGGCGCCCGGTGCCGTAATGATGACCTCCTTGCGGATGTCTTCCCAGATGCCGCGAATGGTGAGGGAGACGTCGCCGGGCTCCCGGACGCTATCCCAATGGCGTTCGAAGCGGGCTTCCTTCACCTCGAACAGATCGGCGAAATCCGCGTCCACCCCGATGCGGATGACGCATTCGACCGGGTCCAGGGAAAAGTTCCGGATGGTGATTTGCTCAAGAAGCCCGGCTCCCACCTCGCGCAGCCGTTCCACGATGAGCGGGCTGTCCGCGTAGCCGTCGGAGCGGGGAACCCTTCCTGCAAGCAGCGCCCTGTAGGGTTCCTTGGTTTCGGCCGCCAACGGTTCCAGGGAACTGCCGTTCACGGTGAGGCTCCAGCGGGTAAGTATCCGCGTGTCCTGGACAAAAAGTCCATGGGGAAGCCCGGGCTGCACGTCCCCGTTGGCCGAAGAGATACAGAAGGACGATCCTTCCACCAACGTCACCGCGCCGCTTCCAAGCGGTCCGGCGGCAGTGTCGGCATTCCATCCAGCCATCGTCGGTTCCTCCACCGTCAGGCGTGCTGCGGCAAGATCGATCAGCTCCGGCTAGTCGTCCGGCGCCCTTGCTTGGCTAAGACGGTACGCCTGACGAGCTGCTGGCACTAGGGACCCTTTCAGGTTTGTCAAAAACCAGGATGCTGACTGGCCCGGTTGACTGAGCGCCCGCTGGATGGGGCATGGGGCGGGTGGCCGGCAGCACCGCCCGGCCCGCGATGCCCAGGGCGACGAGGCTGCAAGCCGGGATCTGATTGGTGGCGGTCTCTGCGGGCACTATCGGGGACGAAGCGGCGAATGAATGTTGCTGTTAGCGCTGCGAAGAGAGACAGGAGGAGCCACGGAGGCACTGCGGCGATTGACGGTTTGTAGGCGTGTTCGTAGAGCGGGGCCAGGGCCGCATTACCGACGACGACGGCGAGTCCTCCCGCGGTGGCGAGCAATCCGTAATAGGCGCCTGTGGGACGCCCGGCGGCGAACTCCATTACCAGTCCCATGGCCATGGGCATTACGCACATGTTCCCCAAGGCAAGGCCTGTTACGAGCACGAGTGCCGGAAGTATGGGGAGGCCGCTTGGCGGAGGAATGACCGCCAGAGCTGCCATGGAAGCGAAGCCAAGTGACTGCAGGGCAAAGCCGACAGGAAGTGCGAATTCCGGTCCGGCTTTGCGCATGAGCCGGGCTATGGGCCATTGAAGGGTAATAGTCAGGACTGATGCGTAGGCAAAGACCACAGCCAACGCACTTGCACCGGCCCCGCTTCGTTCCAGTTCCACCGGAAGCCCGAAATACAGCTGGTTGGTCGCCAGGAGATTGACGCTATAGAAGGCCGTGAACCGGACGAACCGCTTCTCCTTAAGGCAGGACCAGAGGCCCGACGCCGGCGCGCAGGCGGTCCTGCCGCCTGCTGTTTTGGGGGCGGCACGCTCTGGTTTTGGCAGGAAGAACAGGAAGACGGCAGCCATCACGGCAAAGACCCCTGCCCCGACCAGCAGTGCGTTATCAAAGCCCGTTTTGAGTAGAAGTGTTGCCAAGAGCGGACCGACAACAGTACCTACCTCGCTGCAGACCACGAGCAAGGAAAAGAGTGTGGATCCCTGGTTTTTCCGGGAGGCGGCGCTGTGTGTGTCGTCTTCCGGTCCGGTGCCTTTCCGGGCAATGCGGTGCTCGGCGGCGGAGGCAACGAGACTTTGCATCGCGGGGGCGAACAGCGCCCCGCCAATGCCCGTCACCACGGCGCCGAACAGGAAAAGAGGGAAGTCAGCTGCCAACGCCAAGAGCAGAAAGCCCGCAACCCGTACCAGGCAACCCGCAATCAATGACTGCCGTGCTCCCCATCGGTCGGAAAGTGCGCCGCCGAAAAGAAACAAGCCCTGCTGTGCAAAGGTGCGCGCGCCAAGAACAATCCCGACCGCCAACGTTCCCATGCCGAAGTCGTCCCGCATGACGCCTGCGAGAAACGGCACCACAGAGTAGAAGCCGATGTTGAAAATCAACTGGCTCGCCAGCAGCAGCTGTGGGGCGGGTTCGGTCCTGACAAGACCTTTACGTGGCAGTTGACTCTCCTTGCTCTATGGCTTTGGCTTTGGCTATGGCTATGGCTTTGGCTGTCGGATTAGTGATGAACGCGGCCGGCGGAGAGATGCGTAATCTGCGCCGGTGTGAGGGGTCGAACCGGGCGGCCTTGCAGGAGGAAGAACAGGCGGGCCGTCTCTTCCACTTCCTCAACGGCGTCCACCGCCTGCGCCAAGGAAGGCGCGGAGACGATCGGTCCGTGGTTCGCCAGCAGCAGGGCACGGCTCGATGCTGCCGCCTTTTCGGCAGTCTCGGCGAGCCCTTGGTCTCCGGGTGCGAAATACGGCAGCCGGACCAGCCGCCCGACCCTCATGACAAAATAGGCCGTCAAGGGGGGCAGAACGTCATCGTCGTCCACGTCGTCCAAGCACGAAAGCGCCGTGGCGTACGTGGAATGGAGATGCGCTACGGCATGGTCCTGCGGCCTCGCCCGGTACATCGCCAAGTGCAGAAAGGCCTCTTTGGACGGGCGGGCACCGGACAGGTGCTCGCCAGCGTCGGAAACCATTGAGAGGTCTTCTGTTCTGAGTTCTCCGAGGGATGCGTTGGTGGGGGTCACCAGCATGCCGCCGGCAACGCGCACACTCAGGTTCCCGGATGTTCCCCTGGTGAGGCCTCTCTGATGCAAGGACCTCGCCAGTCGCACGAGTCCATGGCGGCTGTCCATGCCGGTCACCGGTCGTGGTCCCATGCGTCAAGGAAGAGCCGCGGATTCCCCAGATTGCCGGACTTGAGCAGGATGGCGAACGAGTCGCCGGTTTCGGTAGTCAGCCACGGCACGCCGGGGGCGACTTCCCTGCCGACCCGGGCGGTGGTGATGCCAAGGCGCCGAACGACAGCGCCCGACGTTTCCCCGCCGGCCACAATCAGTTGTCGGCAGCCCAAGGAGATAAGGCCCTCGGCGATCATGGAGAGGCTCTGCTCGGTCAACTCGGCGGCCCGGGCCCTGCCAAGCTGCTGTTGCGCCCTCGATACTTCCTCGGGGGGGGGTGGTGGAGTGGATCAATATCGGGCCGTCCGCCATGTTCTTTCGGGCGAAGTCCAGCGCTGCGGCAACCACGTCCTGGCCATCTGCGATGGCAACCGGGTCGACGAGGAAGCAAGGGCGCGACTTGCGGAACGCGTTGATTTGGGCCCTCGTCATCTCTGAACAACTTCCGGCGACAACGGCGGCGGGACCTGTTGGCCTAGGGACGGGTGCAGGTCCTGGTTGGACGCGGGCCCCACGGGCGAGCGCCAGCCCCCCAACCAGCCCTGATCCGCCGGTGACAAGGGGATGATCGAGTAGTGCAGAGCCCAGCACTGCCAGATGACCGTCGTCGAGAGTGTCAACGACGGCGTACCCGGTGGCCGCGGCGCTCAGGATCTGTAATTGCGATTGAACCGCAGCCGCTCCCGCTTCGATGGCGCTGTAGCCGACGTGACCGACGGGCGTCTTGGTCTGGGCCTGAAGCAGCCTTGCCACGTTGGAGTCGGACATCGGGGTCAGCGGGTGGTGGCGCATGGAAGATTCCTGCAGCAGGTCCATGCCTGCGAACAACACACCGTTGTACACCGTTCGCCGCAAGGCCGGCGTACCCGGAGCAACCACCGTGACCTGGCCGTCCCGCACGAACTCCCCGCGCAGGGCGTCTGCCACAGGTCCAATGTTGCCTTCGGGGGTCGAATCGAACGTCGAGCAGTATTTGAAATAGAGTTGCTGAACGCCCCGCATCGTCAGGGCATGCGCCGCCGCCAGAGACTGCTCCACCGCGTCGGCGACGGGAATGCTGCGGGTCTTCAGGGAAATGACGATGCAGTCGACGTCGCCCATTTGCATGGACGGCTCAGGGATGCCGAAGGTCTGGACCACACGCATGCCGGCGCGCACGAGCGTGCCAGCCACGTCCGAGGCGCCCGTGTAGTCGTCGGCGATAACTCCCAGCCACGGGAGACTGGCGTTCGTTTGGGTGTTTGGCACGGCCGGAATCCTTCCCGGATAGAAGCGGTTCTTACGAATCTTTGGAGGGGAAAATCGTGCTGAGCTGGGACATGCCCGAATCGGGGGACGCCAGGACGATCGGTCCGCCAGCCTGGGTTTGCTTGACGACCCGGGCCATGGACGCTTGGGCGAGAACCACGACGTCGCAATCGGCTGCCAGCTCCAAGAACGCCGAGAGCACCAGCGAGTCATGCCTGTCCCGGTCACCTGCGCGCAGGGCGTCGAATGCGCCGTCCACCTTTCGGGCGGTGATGTCGGGTGTCCTGTTCTGCCTCGTGGCAGCCGCTTGGACAAGGCGTGTTGTGGGTCCAAGGGTGGCAGAGACGGTTGCGAGCACGCCGATCCTGTGGCCTGATGCCACCGCGAGTTCAGCCATGGGGGCATCGATGCGGAGGACAGGGATGGACACAAAGCCCCGGGCTGCGGTTGCCGCTTCACCGATCGAGGAACAGCTCACCAACAATGCCTGGGCACCGGATTCCTCGGCGTAGCGGGCATAGCTGATCAACCGACGACGAACATGTTCTGGCGTCGATCCCTCGACTATGGTGTCCCGGAGCAGTGACTCGTCCACATAATGCAGGACGCGAATGCCCGGAACCGCGTCCGAAGCCCGGGCTTCCATGTCCGAGACCAGGCCCGGGACCGTGTGCAGCATTGCAAGTAACGGAGTCTGGTTCACGTTCAGGCCTTCCAAAGGAGTGCTTCCCCGCGGCCGCGGCGCTGGGTGTTGGTCATGGTTGAGTCTTTCGCTTGTTGAATGGCGGTTTGTCCCTATTCCGGGGTGACTTCCGCCGTGGATAGCATGCGTTCTGCTTCCAGTCAGACCAGCGTACGAGACAAGAAGCCGTTGATTATGGACGGATGAGACAACGCATTGTTTCTGGAGTCGAAAGAAGTGGATTCCCGGCTGACGCGAGCTCAATCTCCAGCTTCTGTCGGATGAGGAAACAATGCATTGCCTGATGTGGCCATAATTATCGTCTTCTTGTCACATACGCTAGCAAGGCCGATGACATTGCCCTTCAGAGGCAAACCCGGAACCGGGACAACGGCGTTCAACCAAAGGAAAAATGAGAAGGAGCGGCTATGGTCAAGGCCACCGTTATGAGCGACGCAACAACGGCAGATCCGGGGGCACACACTCCCAAGGAGAACTCGGCTACGCCGGGCCAGACGGATGTTTCCTTCCGCCTTTGGGCCCGGGACGACTTCAAAGTGGGTATTTGGGAGGCGACGCCGGGAGTGTCCAAGACTGTCCGGCAGAATGACGAGATCTGCCAGATTCTGAGCGGATCCGCCACCATTACAGAAGCGGATGGCACGAGCTTTGACATCGGTCCGGGTACCCTCTTCGTGATGCCGGCCGGCTGGGAGGGCACGTGGACCATCCACGAAACTGTCCGCAAGATGTGGGTTGTCAAGGATGTTCCGGCGACATCCGAGTAGCTAGCCGCATGAGCCCCATCTGAAAGAGAGCCCCGGGACAGCTGTTGCTGTCCCGGGGCTCCCTTTTATAAGCAGGATGGCCGGCCGTGATGCCGGGGTGATTCAGTAGGAACCCATCCTCGCCTCAAGGCCCTGCCTCAGATGCTCAATGGCCGCGGTGATTCGCCGGGGCGTCCTGGTCGTGGCGGGGTAGAGGGCGTAAATGTCGGCGTTGGGCGTCGGAACATCCGGGAGGACCTGCTCAAGCAGTCCCTGCTGGATCATCGGGTTGACGTGCCAGGTGGAGCGCATAATCAGTCCAAGGCCCTGGACACACCAGTCAGTCACCACGTCGCCGTCGTCGCTGATCATGCTGCCCCTTACGTCGATATACTCCTGCTCTTTATCGCCAAAGCGCCACAAAGAGTAGTCGGCGTTGTTTTCACGCAGCACAATGCAGTTGTGCCGTTCCAGGTCCCTGATGGTACGCACCGGCGGGGCGCCATCAAAGTAGCCGGGGGCGGCACATACAATCCTGCGGTTCCGCGCCAGAAGTTTGGCCTTGAGCCTGGAGTCCGACAGCCCTCCGACGCGGATGGCGATGTCGAAACTCGTGCCGGAGATGTTCAAAGGCAGCGGTGAAAGCTGCAAATCTATCTGGATCAGCGGGTGCTCCCGGACGAATTCGCCCAGCAGCGGCGCAATGTGCTTGCGCCCGATGCCCAGGGACGAGTGCACCCTAATGCGTCCCTTTAGCTCACCGTGCTGCACGGACAGGGCTTCTTCGAGGTCGGTTTTCTGCTGCAGGATAGCCAAGGCCCCTGTCGCATAGCGCTGCCCCTCTTCGGTGAGGGTCAGCCGGCGTGTGCTGCGCCGGACCAACGGCACCCCCAGCCGTGACTCAAGAGCAGCCAGGCGTTTGCTCACCGCGGACACGGACTTTCCCCAGTTCCTGGCAGCTTCGGTAAGGCTCTGGGAACGGGAGATCTGTTCGAAAAACTCCAAATCATCGATCGATGTGAGGTCCATCTCCAGCTTCTTTCGTTTTCGGAAACAATGCATTGTCTCACAGGTCGTTAATCGACGTCTTCTTGTGTCGTAGGCTGATTTGACTGAAAGCAACCACAGTCAACGGTGATGCCCTTAGAGGGGAACCCGGAATCGAGACAGAGGCTTTCAATGAGGGAAAGCAAGGTGAAAGCATGACTGCACTTGAAGCAGACGTCGTAATCGTCGGAGTCGGCTCTGTAGGAAGCATGGCGAGTTGGCAGTTTGCCTCCCGTGGTCTGCGGGTTATCGGAATAGACAGGTTTTCGATCCCGGGTCCCTTTTCCGCGTACGCAGGCGAATCGCGTATTTTCCGCAAGGTATATGCCGAAGGCGGGCATTACACACCTCTCCTGCAGAGGTCGCAGGATCTCTGGCGCGAACTGGAGAAGATCAGCGGGACACAACTGCTCAACGCGACAGGTGCCGTCACGATTTACGACGAGCACAACCCGCGATTGGCATCGCTCATCGCGGCCGGGGAAGACCATGGCCTCGCCTACGACCTCTTGCTCGGCGAGGAGGCAAGGGCAAAGTATCCCGAACACCTGATCAGGGACACCGACGTCACGATCTTCGATCCTGAGGGAGGCTACCTGAAGTCCGAGAAGGCCGTGATCGCCGCCCTGGCTGAAGCGAAACGGCTGGGGGCGACGTTCCTGGGCAACCGTAAAGCGCGCAGCGTCGAGAAGTATGGTGACCGGTACATCGTCCGGACAGATCAAGAAGAGATCATCGCTTCCCGGGTGATCGTGTCGCAGGGAAACGGCGCCGGCGCGGTATGCAAGGAACTCGGCGTTCATCTAGCCGTCCGTCCCCAGGTCCTGACATGGTTCCCCGCTGTGGATCCAAGCACTTTCTGCCGGGAGGACATGCCCGTTTTCCTCAGGAGGGCAGAGGAGAGCGGAAGATCGGATAACGCCCAGTTCTACGGATTCCCAAGTGCTGACGGTTGGACACTGAAAGTCGTCGCAAGCATATTTCTGGACGAGGTTGAGTCCATGGAGAAGCCACCTACTTGGGATCCTCGGCATTTGGACACCATCCGGGCATGGGTTCGGGAATTCATTCCGGGACTCATTCCGGAGCCGGTGCGGGTTGCCACGTGCGCGGACGGTCATGTACCCGATACGACCGCGCTGTTCGGCACGGTGCCCGGAATGGAAGGCGTCCTCGTGGCGACCGGGTTCTCCGGCCACGGCTTCAAGATGGTTTCCGCACTGGGAGCTATTGCCGCGGACCTCCTGCTGGACGGAACAACGGCCACTGACGTCAGTTTCATGAACCCAGAACGGTTCCTCGGACCCGCGGCGCGACTCACATCGCTGGCTCTGAGCTAAGAGCGGCACTGGTCGCTCAACAAAAGGTTTTCCACCAACGGCAATTGCTGAAATCCCAACCCGTAAAAAATACAAGACAATTAGAATGGATCGACCATGACAGAAACGAACTTCCGGCCGAAGTACATCTCTTATGACGTCTTCGGCACGCTGATCAACTTCACCATTTATCCCACCACCCAGCGCCTGCTCGATGGCCGCATCCCCGAAGAGCAGTGGCTGGACTTCAAGAAGATTTTCCGTGCATATCGGTTCGACGAGGTCCAGGGCGACTACAAGCCCTACGAGCAAATCCTTCAGGACGCCTTTGACCGCGCCGGCAAGCGGTTTGGCCTTGGGCCGACCCCCGGTGCCGGCGCAGAGCTCGCTGAGGCCGTGCGCAACGCCGCTCCCCACGAGGACGTGCCGGCTGCGCTGAAGCTCCAGGGCGACAACTACAAGCTGGTGGCCCTGTCCAACGCAGACACCAGCTTCCTGGACATCACCATCCCCAAGTTCGGTGCAGAGTGGCACGCTGTGTTTACCGCTGAGCAGGCCCAGGCCTACAAGCCGCGGCTCCAGGCGTTCGAGTACATGCTGGACTCCCTGAACGCCAAGCCCGAGGACTTCCTGCATGTCTCTTCGCACCCGCTGTACGACCACATCCCGATGTTCAACATCGGCTTCCGGGACCTTGTGATGCTGGACCGTGGCGCGGAACCCTTTGCTCCGGGCTACGGAATCACCACCGTTAAGTCGCTGGACGAGCTGAACAAACTCCTCGGCCTCTAACCCGCTTCAAGGTACCAACCGCGAGCGAGGCGGCCATTCATAATGCAGGAAGCCTGCCAGCAATTGCTGGCAGGCTTCCTGCGTTGTCCGAACGGGCCTGGGGTTAGGAGGCAGTGTTTCCCGGGTCCAGGAGTTCGGTGAGGTGGAGGCTCTTGCGCTGCGGTTCCAACTGCTTGACCTGCATTGCGCAGCTGAAGCCATCGGCAAGGACCGGGGTGTCCGCCGCCGTGCTTTCAAGGGCCGGAGCAAGTGCCTGTTGCGCCACCTTCATGGAAATCTCGTAGTGGTTGGCTTCGAATCCGAAGTTTCCAGCTACGCCGCAGCAGCCTGTTGCTTCCGTGACATCGGCGATTCCGAGGGCCGGCCAGAGCTTTCCTCTGTACCGTCGCTCCAAAGGTTGAGTACTCGTGGCAATGCGTCTGGACTGTCACCGCCGGCGGCACAGCCCCGGGCCGCCACCCTGGCTGGGGAGCTTGATGGATTGGATGACGGCGTCGGCGCGCCGGAGGCTGTCCGGGTCCGCCGCAGTCAGTGACGCAGCGACTGTGGAAGTGGGGCTCATCGATTCTCCTTTTCGGTGATTGGCACAAGCGAGGGTTCGTGGTTGCCGGCTCAGCGCCGCTTCATCCGCGCGTAGGCGGCTACGGCCAGCCCGGCAAGCGAGTGGCCAATGTCTCGCCGGAGGGTTGGGGTTCCGTCGAAAAGGGAGGCCGAGTAATGGGAACCGCCCCCGCCTGAGCGCAAGGAATGCCTGAATGTAAGCAAATGTAGCCAGCATCGCCGGTTAAAAAAGCGAATCTTTCTGACCCCTACATGTAAGTCTTACTGACGGGTTGATTCGCCCTGAAACGCTTGGACAATTGCATCCCGTACGGCCAGGAGTGCCCGGCTGCGCTCCGCCCCGGATCTGACCAGGAATTGGATGCTTCGCTGCTGATCTTCGGGCAGCCAGGCGCTCGGCACTATGTTGCTGCCCGCTTCTTGTACAACCATGTCTGGCAGAAACGCCGCGGCCAGCCCTTGTTCGACCATCCTGAGATGGAAAAGAAGGTCGGAGGAAACGTGGGCCACCACAGGTTCAATCCCCAATTCCCGGCACACCCGCAAGGCCCATTGCGCAGACGCCGAGGCAAGTGGTTCGACGACCCAGCGCACGTTGCGGAGTTGTTCAAAATTGTCAAAGCTGTGGCCCTGGGGGAGGTAGCCCCGGACGGGGTCTTGGCCGATCACCGTGGTGCTGATCCCGCCGCTCGGAGCCCCCGGAGTTCCGGGAAAGGCGTCGGTCACCACCGCGTCTACCTGCCGCGACAGTAACTGTGTGACGGCGAGTTCGGGGTCCTCGCGACGTAGGCGCACGTCCAGGTGCGGAAAGTTTCGGGCCAGTTCCGCCACAGCTGCCGGCATGACGCTCCGGCTGATGGTCGTGAATGCAGCCACGGTCACCACCCCTTGGGGGCGTTGGTGCGAGGTCGCCAGGTCAGCTTCCGCGCGCTCCATGGCAGCCAAGATTGCTTCGGTGTTCCGGGCCAATTCTTCGCCGGCCGCCGTGAGCCTGACGCTGCGGCCGGCCTTCTCCAGCAGGATCACGCCGGTTTCCTTCTCCAGGAGTCCCAGCTGCTGGGAGATGGCCGAATGGCTGTAAGCGAGTTCGCGTGCTGCGGCGCTCATGCTGCCATGGAGCTTGACTTCCCTCAGCAGGGTGAGGCGGTGAAGATCCAGCATTGTGCAGGGACATCCAATCTGCTGTTGAACTCGCGATGTTCGACCTATCGTAAGTCGCAGCGGGAATCAACGTCGTCGACGGCGCTGTAAGCGCCGGCATGCCCCGCAATTTTCCGGCTCCTAGCCAGCCACTTTGTCAGGCCGCGCAAACGTCCGGGCCGCCCGCGAACCCGCGACGGCGCTCGCCATGATGCTGATGAGGGCTCCGAGGATCAATGCCGCGGCTTCGCCCGGTTCCAGCAGGTGCCGCTGGGTGCCGATGGTTGCTGCGGCAACGGGTACTCCCAGCTGTGAGGCCGCCAGGACCGCGAGCGGCAGGGGTTGGCCGAGGAAGCGCAGGCTGCCATGGACCAGCAGCGTCCCGAATCCCAGGCAGAGCCCCAGCAGGATCATCCGCGGGCTGCCCGCGAGGGTGTGCAGGTCCAGGGAAGCGCCGAGCCAGACGAAGAATACCGGGCCCAGGAATCCGTCGCTGACGGCGAACAACTGGTGGGCCAGCCGCCGCGGTTCGCCCACCGCCGCCACCACCAGGCCGAAGGAGAAGCCGGCCAGCATGATGGACACCTGGCCGGCCGCGGCCAAGCCCGAGAGCGCGAACAGCAGGGCCAGCTGGATGCGCAGTTCGAGGGCGAACTTCCGGTCCTCCGACACATCGTGCAGCCGTTCCCGGGCGCCGCTGCGTTCCAGCCGGCGCAGCACGAAGAACAGCACTACGGAGCAAGCGGCGACGACGGCGGCCCCGGCTGCGGCGCGTCCGGCGTTGGGCGGGTCGACGGCCAGGGGGAGTGCGACGATGCAGGCGATATCCGCGATCGCCACTTGCGCCGTCGTCGTCAGGACCTTGGGCCCGGCAAGCCGCAGCGAATCGACGATCGGCAGCACCAGGGCCGCCGAGGAGGAGGCCAGCAGGACGATGTAGAGCGGTGCGTGGCCGGTGCCGAAGGCGAAGGCAATGCCGGTCCCGACGGCGGCCGCGAGCCCTGCCGCGACAGCGGCCCGCAGCGCCCCGGATCCCAGCGCTGGCCGGATGGCCGTATCGCGGACCGGCACGTGCGTTCCGGCCACGAACATGATCAGGGCGAAGCCGACGTCGGCCACGAAGGTGAAGGTGGGGTCCGAAGAGTCCACGAGCGCCAGCCCGGTCCGACCGATGGCGATGCCCGCCAGCAGTTGGCCCACGACCACGGGAAGGTGCCATTTCCGGGGCAGTGCCAGCAACGGCCCGAGGAGCGCGACGGCGGCGATCAGCGACAGCTGAAAGAACGACACACCTTCCTCCTTCCGGCTGTCCGGGCCCGGCGGCAGTCTATCGGGGAGGCTCAGGCATGCGTGCTGCTCCTCTGCCAGCGGTACCGGCTGGCGAAGGTGGGCTGTGGTGGCGGCGGAACCTTGGCCTTGCCCGTCCCGGGGCGCCGGCGCCTCAGTTCCAGTGCCAGGCTTTCCTGCCCGCGGGCCATCGCCCAGCGATGGTTCGCCGCGAACGCCGGCTTGAACAGAAAGCCAAGGCGCCGGATCAGCGGCTTCGCCGCGGTCACCCGCCAGTCATAGCTGATGACTGTCTCCGGCCCGTCCGCTTCGAACGTCCAGCGGCCCGTGCCGTTCAGGTCGCCGGTGGCGGCGATGGCAAAGCCTTGCTCGGTGATGGGCTCGGTGACGGTGAGCTTCCAGCGCAGGGTGTAGGGCAGCCAGCCCTTGGTGTGCAGCATGAAGCTCTTGCCCGTGCCGTCCGGTTCGCCCGGGTCCAGCGGCGTCACGCGCAGATACACCGATGGCCACCAGCGGGCCAGGGTTCCGGCGTCGCCCAGGATGTCCGTCACCTCCCGCGGTGTCCCGGCGACGCGCCAGACGGTGAGGAATTCGTAGTCGCTGCTGTTTTTGGAGCCTCCCATGGCCGCTTTCACCGGGGCTATCCGCGAACCGTCACGGTGAGGCGCTGGATCGCGTTGTTGGCCAAGCCCTGGTAGTTCCAGTCGGGATGGTCGGGCTGTGTCAGGCCGGAGCTGTCGCTGGCGCGGCAGGCCAGTTCATGGGCGCCGGGGGACGCGATCCAGGTGAAGCTCCAGCCCCGCCAGGCGTGCGGCCCGATGGCCGGTTCCAGCTCCGCCTCGGCCCAGACTCCGTCCACGCACACTTCCACCCGGTCTACTGTTCCGTGCCCGGACCACGTCCTGCCGCTCAGATGCACGGGCCCGGCCTGCACGAACCGTTCCCGGGTGAAGAAATCGGGAACGCCCGGCGGCACCATGAGGGCCCGGGGCCTGATCCGCTGCACGGGCTCGCCCAGTTCCTCAGCCGATTGCGTCAGGTGGTAGGCCGGAGTCTGCTGGTAGCCCTCGAAGGCGTGGTCGATCGCCTCGATGGAGCCCAGCCATTTGACGCTGGTCATGCCGTACCAGCCGGGCACCAGGAGCCGGAGCGGGTAGCCGTGCTGTGGCGGCAGGGGCTGGCCGTTGACCTCGTACGCGAGCAGCACGTCCCCGGACATCGCATCGGAAACGCTGAGGCTGCGGGCGTACTGGTGCTCGATCCCGCCCTGGATCCCGCGGTCCGCCCCCGTAAAGACGAGTTCGACGGCGTCAGCCGGGATCCCGGCGTCGTGCAGCAACGGGGCGAGCGGCGTCCCGGTCCATTCCGCGGTGCCGAAGCCGCCCCGGTCCCAGGGCTGGCTGACCGGCCGCGGCTCCATCAGGGAGCGGCCGTTGCCGGCACATTCCATGGTGACCGGAACGGTGCGCCGCTCACGGTGCTTGAGCTCGGTGAGGGTGTACTCGCGCGGGTGGTCCACCAGTCCGCCGATACGCAGGCGCCAGTCCGTGGGGTCGATCCGGGGAATGTCGAAATGGACCAGCAGGTAATGCATGCCGATCGGGGTGATGGGCCACTGGAGCATTTCCAGGGGCTGGGCATGGTTGCGCGAAGCGAGGTGGAGCTCTTCGCGGGTGAGGGGGCCGTCCGTAGGCGCACCCGGTGCGGGAGGGGCAGCTGCTGGCCAGGCAGGCGATGTTTCGGCGGTGTCCGCCGACGGGGGCCGGGACTCGACGCTCATGCACCAAGTATGGGCGCCGCCGCATGGCCTTCCAAGAGTCCGTCGCTGATACCTTGGGGACCAGCCGAACCCCCAGGAGTCCTTTCATGGCGCGCCCGTCCCAACCGCTGATTTCCGTCGACGCCGTGGTCACGGCCGCCCTCGAACTCATCGACGAGAGCGGCGACTTCAGCCTGCCCAAGGTGGCGCGCAAGATCGGCGTCAGCCAGTCCTCCATTTACAACCACGTATCCGGGCGCGAGGAAATCCTGGAGCTGATCCGCGGCCGGATCACGGCGGAAAGCCCGCCCCCTCCGCCGGGTACACCGTGGGATGAGGTCCTCCGCCTGGAAATCCGGGACTACCGCGAGAGTTTCGCCCGGCACCCGCGCACCGCTCCCTTGCTGGTGATGCAGACTGTCCGGAATGCCAAGGTCATCGCCTTCTATGAGCGCCTGTCGTCGGCGCTGGAGGAGGCGGGTTTCACGGGCAGCGACGTCGCCTCGGGCCTGGCCCTGATCGACAGTTTCGCCATCGGCGCCGCCTTGGACCTCGCCGCTCCCGGCAACGTGTGGGAGGTGGCGCCGGGCGGCGGGAGCGCGTTGGGGCGTGCCGTGGAGAACGCCTCCGGGCTGGCCGACCGGGCGGGCACCGCCTTTGAATTCGGCCTTGAAATCCTCATCGAAGGACTACGACGGCGGGCTGCCGGGCTTTAGTTTCCTGCCCCGGCTTGTGTGACGGGGGCCTCAGGCCGCATACTAAACGAAAGCCTTTCGTTTAGTGATCCGGCTCTCCGCCCGGATCCTGCCCGCAGGCCGCAAGGACGCGGCCTCGTCACAGACCCGGAGAATTCCTTGAGCGTTTCCCCCACCCCGGATGCCAGCGGCCGCGTGCCCCTCACCTGGCAACGCGGCATCTCGACTTTCGGGATCGGCGTCATCGGCTTCATGGCCGCCAACCTTGTGCCCTTCATGATCATCGCCCTCGTGGACGGCCACGGCCTCACGCCCACTGCCGCGGGAACCGTGATGACCGCCTGCCTGCTGAGCACGGCCGCGGGCTGCCTCCTGACCTCACGCTGGTCGGCCCGTTCCGGCCGCTACGTGGTGGCCCGCGGCGGCCTCTTCCTCGCCGCCGCCGGTTTCGGCACGGCAGCCCTCGTCCCGCTGGCCCCCGTGGCCATTGCCGGCATCATTCTCGGCGGCCTGGGCGGCGGCGGTGCCATTTCCTCCAGCGGCGCCGCGCTGGCGGCCCTGCGCAACCCGAACCGCATGTCCGGCATCAGCGGCCTGGCCAACCGTGCGATCGTCACGGTCGTCCTCGCGCTCATCCCGATGTTCGGCACCGGAATGCTCAGTGCGTTCGGGCTCCTTGCGCTCCTGGCGCTCGCCTTCGCCCTGACTTCCGGCTGGATGCCGGCCGCCGCGGCGCCGGACGCAACTGAAGCGTCCCACGCCACGGAAGGGGCCGACGTCGGGCAGTCAACTGCCGCTGCTCCCGGCAAGGCGCCGGTGCTGGTGACGATCGCCGGCTTCAGCCTGCTGGCCTGCTTTGGGCTGTGGGCGCTGGGCGAGGATTCGCTCTGGGCAGTGGCAGGTTCCATGGGCGCCGGGAACGCCGGGATCGGCGACGCCGACATGGGAATCATGCTGAGCGCCTCCACCGCCGGCGGGCTGATCTTCGGTGCCATCGCCAGCTACCTCGGCGACCGCCTTGGCCGCACCATCCCGCTCCTCGTGCTCCTGCTGCTGGGCGGCGGGTTGAAGCTCGCCGCGGGCCTGGTCCACGACCCCGGGACCTACATGCTGGTCATCATCGCCTGGAACACCGTCTACGCGCTGGCGTTCATGTACGTGGTGTCCATTGCCGTGGCGCTGGACGTGCGCGGCTTCTGGTCGGCGGCACTGAGCGGCACCTACCTGATCGGCTCCGCCTTCTCGCCGTTGTTCGGTACCTTCATCGCCGAAACCCTCGGCTACGTGCCGCTGACGCTGATTCTTTCCGCGTTCAGCTTCCTCCTGCTGGTGCCGTTCCTGGTGATTTCCCGGGTGGCGGCCAGCGTGGAGAAGGAGGGCGCCGCCGTCGACACCTCCGACGCGCAGTTCAACTCCGACGGCCAGTTCAACCAGGCAGCGATCGTCTAGCCCGTGCCCGCCGAGCCCGTGCCCACCGAGCCCGTGCCCACTAAGCCCGTGCCCACTAAGAACAAAGGAACAGTTGTGACCACCCGTACCCTTTACCGCAACGCCCGGATCTTCACCGCCGACGGTCCCGCGCTCGCCGAAGCATTGATCGTCGACGGCGAGCGGCTGGCCCAGGTGGGCAGCGAGGCGGCCGCGCGCGAGGCGCTGGCTGGTGCTTCTTTCTCCGACGTTGACCTCGGCGGCGCCTTCGTGATGCCCGGCTTCGTGGACGCCCACACCCACATGGTGATGATGGGCGAAACCATGCAGAAGGTGGCCCTGCGCGACGCCGCAAACCTCGACGAGATCCAGCTCCGGCTCAAGATGGCCGTGGCCGCCGACCCGGAGGCGCCGCGCATCCTCGGCAGCGGCTGGCTGTTTTCGGCCGTCCCCGGCGGTACCCCGACCACAGAGATGATTGACGCCGTCGTGCCTGACCGCCCGGTGTACCTGGACGCGAACGACCTCCACTCCGTGTGGGTGAACAAGGCCGCGCTGGCCGAAATGGGCATCGACGGGGACACCCCCAACCCCCTGGGCGGCATCATCGAGCGCGACCCGGTGACCGGTGAAGCCACGGGCCTCCTGCACGAAACTGCGATGCACCAGTACGCCTGGCCCACTCTGGCTTCGCTGACCTCGGATGCGGAACGCGACGCGCAGCTGGCGACTTCGTTCGAGCACTACCTCTCCACCGGCGTTACCAGCGGCATCGACATGGCCCTGGGGGAGGGCGAACTTGCGGCGATGCGCCGGGCACTGGAAGCCGGTGGGGGCACGCTGCCGCTGCGCATCAACGCGCACTGGCTGGTGGCTCCATCGGAGAACCACGAGGAGAACCTGGCCCAGGTGGCGCGCGCCGCCGAACTCAGCCGCGAGGTCAACACACCGTGGCTGCGGGTGGTGGGCATCAAGATCATTGCCGACGGTGTGATCGATGGCTGCACGGCCGCCATGAAGGAGCCCTACTCGGACGGCAGCAACGCCGACCTCATCTGGGCCCCGGAATACCTCAACCCAGTGGTGGCCGCCGCCGATGCCGCGGGGCTGCAGGTGGCCATCCACGCGATCGGCGACCTCGCTTCCGAGGTGGCTTTGGATGCGTTCGAGCACGCCAACGAGGTGAACGGCCCGCGCGACCGCCGGCACCGGATCGAGCACATGGAGACCGTCACACCGGAGAGCATTGCGCGCTTGGCGCGGCTGGGCATTGTCGCGTCCATGCAGCCGGTCCACGCCGATCCCGCGGTGCAGGAAAACTGGCGAGCCATGCTGGGAGATGAGCGCATCGACCGTGCCTACCCGTGGACCGAGTTCACCGACGCCGGCGCGGTGCTGGCCCTCGGTTCGGACGCTCCCACGGCACCGCACCCGCCGCTGCCCAACATGTACATCGCCACCACCCGCAAGTCCGCCCTGGATCAGTCGCTGCCCGCGAACCTGCCCAAGTACGCGCTTGAACTGGCCGCTGCGCTGGGCCATGCCACCCGCGACGCCGCGTTCTCCTGCCGCCGCGAGCACGAACTCGGCCGCCTGGCCCCGGGAATGCTGGCCGATTTCGTGGTGCTGGATACCGACCCGTTTTTGGCCGGGGTGGATTCGCTGCTTTCCTCTTCTGTGGTGCTCACGGTGGTTGGCGGGGAAGTGAAGTACCGGGCGTAGCTCTTGCTTGGTTCTTGCGGACCCGTCCTTGGCTTTTGCCTCGGGGCGGGTCCGCTTTTTTTTTGTTGCGCTTTCCAGCGATGTTTCGGGGCTAGGATTCAGCTTGTACATTCAGATCTGCCGTTCGCGTGGCAGCAATTCCATGGGGGAATTCATTTTGTTCAGTACTTCTTTGCGCCGAAAAGCGCTTGGCACCCTGTTGGCGATTTCCGCATTCGTGGCGCCCGCCGTCGTCATTGCGGCACCGGCGCAGGCGGCACCGACCGTCACAACCCGGGTGGCATCGTTCTCCGCCGGCCCGTCCACGGTGGTCCGCGGGAACGCCATCACGGTCCAGGGCCAAATGCAGGGCTACGGCCGCGCCTGGGTCAAGACCGGAACTGTCACCGCGGTGGTCTACTTCGACCCCGACGGCGCCAAGCCCAACGCAGCCGTGCGCACCCTGAAGACCAGCACCACCGGCTACTTCCGCACCACTTTCCCGGCCTCGGTTACCGGCAAGTGGTCGGTACGCATGCCGGCCGCCGGCGCACTCAAGGGCACCACCTCCGGCCAGGCAACCGTCCGCGTGGTCGCTCCCGCGCCGAAGCCGACGTCGGCCCGGCCCGCGAGCACATGGAACTGCCCGGCGTGGGCGCCGATCAAGGGCAACGCTCCGAGCGGGATCTATCACTTGCCGGGCCAGCGGTACTACAGCCGGACCACGCCGGAAGTCTGCTTTGCCACCGAACGCGCCGCAGTGCAGGCCGGCTACCGGAAATCCAAGGTCTGATTCAGGCAATGATCGAGCCGCCCTTCGCAACTGAGCCCGGCGACGTGGCGGTAATCAAGGCGCCGGACGGCAACGTTTTCGTCCTGGTGGGTGCCTGATCCGCCCAAAGCAATGGCCCGGTTCCCTTTCTAGTAGAGGGAACCGGGCCCTTCACGTGGCGGGTAGGCTTGTCGCTCGTGTACGTAGGTCATTTCGCCGCAGCGGCGGTCATTCTTGCCGCGGTGCCCGAGGCGCCCGCTCTGCCCATCGCAGTGGCCGTGGCCTGGCCCGACATCGTTTGGCCCGCACTGGTTTTTGCCGGCAAGGAGAGGGTGAAGGTGGACCGCAATGATCCACTGCAATCCCGGGTCGAGTTCACGTCGTACCCGTACTCCCATTCTTTGGTTCTCGGCAGCGCCCTCAGCCTCCTGCCGGCCCTGTTGGCCGGTCTCATCTACCAGAGTGTCCTTGTAGGCGTGCTTTTCTGGGTCGGCGTCCTTTCGCACTGGCTATTGGATGCGGTGGTTCACCTCCGCGACCTTCCTATCCGGGGCTGGGGCCGGGGAGATCGCTTCGTGGGGCTTGGGCTGTGGTCGCGGCCCCGCCTGGCGTTCGTTCTTGAGTATGCGTTCTTTGCTGCGACCGTCCTGGTAGTGGCCCCTTCGTCAATGCTGCCCGGGTTGTTGGGCGGCGGGTTATTGCTGCACCTTTTCAACATCAATTCCTTCTTCGGGCTCACGAAGCAGAACCCGGTAGGGACGCCGAAGCGGTTCGCCCTGCTGGCGCTCGTAGGTTATGTCTTCGCGATCATCTGGTTCACAATGTCGTGGCAGTAACCGGGGGATGAAGCCGTACCGAAGTCACCCACCTGCTTCGCTATTGAGCGCGCCGTGCAGCAGGCGAGCCTTGATGGTGATCGGACTACTGGCACTCATTGAGGGCCGCGCCTACCTCACCGACCCAAGAGCTCGGTGAGGTTCTATGCCCGCGGTGGGGCGAGGAGTTCCTTTAGGCAGCTCTCGTAGCCGGCCATGATGTCGTTGAAGTGCTGTAGCTGCAGGCCGCCGTTGACGGCGGCTGCCTCCCAGGCATTGGGGACATCATCGTCAAGGAAGCACAGCAGTGGTTCCTGGATAACGCCGTCGCGCTCCAGCGTGGCGACCGCCCACGGATGCGCTGGGCTGGCGACCCTGATGCCGGCGGCCGCGAGCGGTTCGGCGAGCAGGTTGCGGGTGACTACCCGCCACGAGGCAAGGTACGGTTCGCAAAGCTGCTCGACGAGCTCGCCGTCCTTGGAGTCGTACGCCCGCCACAGGTCATCGGTGAGCGCATCCCATTCTTCCTCCGGACGGACCAGTAAATGGGCGGCGCGGACTTGTGCTGTGAGGACATTGAGCAATGTGCTTCTCCTTTGATCGAGAGGCTGCCGAGTCGATTTCAGAACAGGCTAGTGCGCTTGCTTGCGATGTTTAGGCCGAAGGTCAGCCTTCGCACTCCACGCAGAAGCGAAGCCCCTCTTTTTCCCTGGCGATTTGGGAGCGGTGACGTACCAGGAAGCATGAGTCACATACGAATTCGTCGTTGCCCTGCGGAATGACGTGAACGATGAGCTCCTCCGCGACGATTTCGCCGCCGGGTCCGCCGGCGTCGAGTCCGTCCGTTTCATCCAGCTCCAGGATCACGCTCTTGGCCGTCGGGGCACCGGCCGACTGCAGTGCCTGCAGGGACTGCTCCTGCGACTCCTTTACGTCAGTGCGAAGTTCGTCGTAATCAGCTGCCACTTTTTAAGGCCTCACTTTTCTCAAGATTGAATACGGGAGTGAACAACGTACAGAGCGCCGTCGGAATTCCCTGCGGGTCCTGCCACGTGGGTCTGCGTGATGCGGATGCCTTAAACTGGTGGGACGGCTGAGGGAGGTGTGAGTGATGTTGCTCGATGCACTTAGTGTGGAGTTTTCCCTGAGCGTTGTGGCGTTGCTCTTGTGTGTGTTGTTCTTCGGCTCTTTCCGCCAGACCCGTTCCCGCTACAGTGGCTGGTGGTGTGTTTCGCTGGGGTGCTTGCTTGCGGGAAACCTAGCGTATCTTCTGACCGGAACCCCGCAGCAGCTCTGGGTGGTCCCATTGGGGAATTCCTTGGTGGTGGCGGGAGCGTTCTGTGTGTGGGCGGGCTCGCGTTCGCTGAGGGTGCTCCCCATTCCGCGGTGGCAACTTCTGGCCGCTCCTCTGGTCACAGCGGTGGCCTCGGTGTTGGAGAATCCGGCCTCCAACGAATGGTCGGGCGGCGCGGTGTATCTGGCGATGATGGCCTTGGGGATGGGGCTGGCGACCCGTGAACTTTGGCTGGTCAAGCCCATCGGTTCCTGGGTCAACCGCTCGCTGTCGCTGGCTGCCGGTGTCCTGGCCGCCTACTTCCTATGCCGCTGGGTCGTCTACCTGGCGGAGGGCCCGGACGGCCCGGTGTTCCGTACTTTCTTCAGCCCCACCGTGACCAGCGTCCTCACACTCATGCTGTTGGTGACGGTCTCATACAGCATGACGGCACTGAGCAACGAGCAGCTCATCAATGCACTCAGCGAGCGAGCCAACAGGGACGGCCTGACGGGCCTCCTCAACCGCAGGGCCTTCATGGAACTTGCGTCCCGCGAGGTCCGGCGCCTGGACAGCGGGGGGTCCGCATCCACCTTGGTCATGGCCGACCTCGATCAGTTCAAAACACTCAATGACACCTACGGCCACACCGCCGGAGATGCAGCCATTCAGGCGTTCTCCGCTGCATGCACCGGCTCAGTCCGCACTATCGACCTCGTAGGCCGGTACGGCGGCGAGGAGTTCGTCATCCTGCTCTCAGGTGCAGAACAGGAAACAGGCCAGATCGTCGCTGCCGAGATCAGCCGAGTCCTGGCGACGGCTCCAACCCCGCCCGGTGTCGTCTTTCCCACCGTGAGTTACGGTGTCGTCGCCAGCACTGACACCGGCGCCGATCTTGCGCTCATGATTGAAGCGGCCGACGCCGCCCTCTACGAGGCCAAGGCCCAGGGCCGGAACCGCGTCGTCACCGCGAACCCCGCGAAAGCAGTCAAATCTCCCGGCGCCAAGTCGGTGCGCGGGCCACGGTCATGAACCAGCCTTCGAACCATGGCGGTCCCCGACAGAGTTAGCTGCGACGATAGCGGATGTGGGTGGCCAACGGTGGTGAGTGAAGCACCTCGGCGGGTTCGAAGCCGAAGGATTCAACGCCGTCGAAGATGCGTTCACCGGAACCGAGCAGAACCGGCGCGATGTCGAGGGTGAGTTCGTCGATCACGCCGGCGATCAGTGCCTGCCGGACGGTCGAGGCCCCACCGGCGATGTCCACGCCTTTGTCCCCTGCGGCCTGGCACGCTGCGGAGTAGGCCGCGTCGAAGCCCTCGGTGACGAAGTAGAAGGTGGTCCCGCCGTCCATCTGGATCGGGTCATGTCCGTGATGGGTCAGTACGAACACCGGCGCGTGGTATGGCGGTTCGGCCCCCCACCACCCGGTCCATTCCTCATCCCAGTCCCCGCGGATCGGGCCGAACATGTTCCGACCCATGACGTACGCGCCCCGCGGACGCATGAGCCACTCGCTCGCGACCTTGTCGGCTTGGTTGGCTCGCGGGTCACCGATGTGCCAGCCGTGCAGTTCCAGCCCCCGTTTGCCCAAGGGGTCCTCGCGGCTCTGGTCCGGCCCCGCGACGAAACCATCCAACGAGATCGACATGTGGCAGGTGGTGTCCGGCATCGCGAACCTCCTGGGTTGTTGCGACCTCGGTGCGGCCGTGTGTGGATTCTGGGGAGCCTAGCACGTGATGGCAAACCCCTGATCCGGGGCAAAACAAAAGGCCCCGGTTCCTTTGAAAACAAAGGGAACCAGGGCCTTTCTCATTTGGCGGTGACGGTGGGATTTGAACCCACGTTGGCTGTTACACCAAACAACATTTCGAGTGTTGCACCTTCGGCCGCTCGGACACGTCACCAACTGGACTAGGGTACCGGAGGTGGCGGCGGTTCCCCAAAACGGCCCCCAAAACGGACCTAAAACGCCCCAAGGCAACCCTTCCAATGCCCGCGACCCCCGGCTAGATTCATGAGCAGGATGACTGATTCCGAGCACCGCAACGAAGCGCCGACGCCCAGCCAAGCGAAAGGCACCCTGGCCACCGCCTACTGGACCGTGGGCCGGGGCAAAGGTGAACTCCGCGCGGAGACCCTGCCCGAGCCCCAAGCCAACGAAGCCCTCGTGCGCACCCTCTATTCGGGCATCAGCAAGGGCACCGAACTCCTGGTCCACGCGGGCCATGTGCCGAAGAGCGTCGCCCGGACCATGCGCGCCCCGCATCAGGAAGGCGAGTTCCCCTCACCTGTGAAATACGGGTACCTCTCCGTGGGCATCGTGGAGGAAGGCCCCGCCGAATGGAAAAACAAAGCAGTCTTCTGCCTGCACCCGCACCAGGACCGCTACGTGGTGCCGGTCGATTCCCTCACGAAGATTCCCGACGGCGTCCCGCCCCGCCGCGCGGTGCTCACCGGCATGGTGGAGACAGCGCTCAACGCCCTCTGGGAGGCGGGTCCGCGGCTGGGAGACCGGGTCGCCGTCGTCGGGGGAGGGCTGCTGGGTGGCACCCTGGCAGCCCTGCTGCGGAAGTTCCCGCTGCAGCGGCTGGAACTGGTGGACGTGGAACCGGCCAAGGAACAAACAGCGGCGGCCCTGAACATCGACTTCGCCCTCCCTGAAGATGCCCGCGCGGATTGCGACATCGTCTTCCATTGCTCGGCCACCCCGGAAGGCCTGCGGCGCAGCCTGCAACTAGCCGGCGACGAAGCCCGCGTCATCGAGCTCTCCTGGTTCGGCGACACCCCGGTGTCCGTCCCCCTGGGTGAAGATTTCCACGCCCGGCGCCTCTCGATCACGGCCAGCCAGGTGGGCGTGGTGGCACGGGCCCGCCGTCACCGGCGCAGCACCGCCGAACGCCTCGAACTCGCCGTGCAACTGCTGCAGGACCCCGCGTTCGATCTCTTCCTCAGCGCAGACACGAGCTTCGCCGAACTGCCGCATATGATCGAGCACCTGGCCGCGCACGGAGACGGGAACTCCTGCCACGTGATCAGCTACCCGGAAGGATAAGCATGTTCAGCCTCACCGTCCGACGCCATTTCATGATCGCCCACAGCCTCCCGCGCGAGTCCTTCGGCCCGGCCCAGGGCCTGCACGGGGCCACCTTCGTGGCCGAGGTGAGCTTCCGCCGCGCGGAACTGAACCAGGACGCGATCGTGATCGACATCGGCGCGGCGGACGAGCTGCTCCAGCAGGTCCTGGACCGCCTGAACTACAAGAACCTGGACGAGCTTCCGGAGTTCGCCGGGCAGCTGACCACCACCGAGGTCCTCGCCCGGTACATCGCCGAACGAGTCGCCGAAAGGCTGCCCGACGGCGCCGCGCTGGCGGGGATCGACGTCGTCCTCCGCGAAAACCCCGACGCCTGGGCCGGCTACTCCCTGGACCTCCCGCAGCGCCGCTGAGACGATGACCATCCGCTTCATCGTGCCGGGCAACATTGAGCACCGTTCCGGCGGCAACCTCTACAACGCCCGGCTGGTGGAACAGCTGGAAGCGCTGGGCGCGCGGACCGAGGTGGTGATGCTCGACGGCGCGTGGCCGCCCGGGCTGGACGAGGACCGGGAGTCGCTCGCCTGGTCCCTGCGCGATGCGGACCTTGCGATTGTCGACGGGCTGATCGCAGCCGGTGCGCCGGGGGAGATCGCCGCGGCGGTGCAGGCCGGGACGCGCGTCTGGATCCTTTCGCACATGGCCTTCACCGCCCACGCGGACCTCGAAGCGCAGGCACTGGCCGCCGCAAGCGGGGTGATCTGCCCGAGCGCCTTCGCCGCGGCGAAACTCAAGGAACTGTACGGGCTGGAACGCGTCCACGTCGCGCTGCCCGGAACCCTGTCCGCTGACGCCGCCGTCGGATCCCAGCCCCCGCATATTGTCTGCGTGGCCGCGTTGCTGCCGAACAAAAGCCAGCTGATCCTCGTAGAGGCCCTGGCCGCAATCAGCGGACTGCCCTGGACGGCGGCACTGATCGGTTCGCCGGACGCGGACCCGGACTACGCCGCCCAGGTGCGCGCCGCCGTCGGGAAGCACGGGCTGAAGGGCCGCATCCGGCTCACCGGGGAACTCCGGGATGCAGGGCTCGAAGCAGAATGGCACGCCGCGGACCTCAGTGTGCTGGTCTCCGCGCAGGAAAGTTTCGGCATGGCCGTGCCGGAATCCCTGGCCCACGGAGTTCCTGTAATTGTCCGGCGGGGGACCGGGGCCGAGGAGGCGCTCGGGCCGTTTGGCGCCGGCGTTGCGGTGGATCTCGACGGCGGCCCGGACGCCTTGGCGGATGTGCTCGCCGCCTGGCTCGAGGACCCGGAGCTGGCCTCCCGCTGGCGTGCCGCCGCCATGACCCGGCGCGGGAGCCTGCCCAGCTGGACGGCTACCGCCGAGAGTGTCCTCGCGGTGATCAGGCCCTGAGCCGGGCGTCCGGCAGCGAAGGTGTTACTCCACTCCGAAGCCGGAGAACTCCCCGGTGGCCCGGCCGAGCGACGCCTCCACGTGCTCTACCCGGCCCGGTGCCCTGTTTGAGCGCAGCCAAGCCAGCAGCGCTTCGATTCCTTCGGGGGTGCCTTCGGCCACCACGAACACGGAGCCGTCCCAACGGTTCACGGCCTCCCCGGTCAATCCCAGGTGCCGGGCCTCGGCCATCGTCCGGTACCTGAAGCCCACACCCTGCACCCTGCCCGTGACGGTGGCCGTGAGCCGCACTAGTTCTTCCGTCATGCCGCCCCCGAGCCGTACGGACGCGTAATCGCCTCGAGCAGATGCCCGTCGGGGTCCTTGAAGTAGACGCCCCGGCCGCCGTCGTTGTGGTTGATCTGCTGTGGCCTGGTCCGCCCGGGGTCGGCCCAGTACGGGATTTCTTCGGCCGAGATCCTGGCGAGGATGCCGTTGAAATCCTCTTCGGAAACCAGGAAGGCGTAGTGCTGCGGTGAGATGTCGCCTTGGGCAGAGGCGAAGTCGAGGGCCACGCCGTGCTCCAGCGCCACCGTTATGAAGGACCACATCGCTGTCGGCGCTGGCAGGCCCAGGATCCGGGCGAGGAATTCGGCCGAGAAGCGCTTGTCCCGGGCGTAGACGATGGTGTGGTTGAACTCGATGGCCATTGATTCTCCTCTGACAGGACCATCTGACGGCCACACCCGCCCAAAATCAAGAGCAGTTGGCGTCTTCAGGCCCTCGTCCGCCCAGGCCTGAGCAGGGGCAGGAAGACGAGCAGGGCAACGAGCTGCGTGGTTACAGTGAAGACCGGCAGTCCCGCGGGGGACGCCGAGTACAGGGTGCCGATGATGGTGGATCCGGCCAGCCACGAGATCCCGTAGATGGCAGTGAAAATCCCGTAACCGGTGCCGCGCCGGGCCGCGGGAACGAGGTCCGCGACGGCGGCACGGAGGGTTGATTCGTGGATCCCCAAGGCAGCACCCCACACCACGGCCCCTGCCCAGACCAGCGCAGTGTCCGTGGTGAACGAGAGGAAGGGAACTGCGGCGGTCAGCGGCAGGGCGAGGAGCAGGCCGCACAGCCCGATGCGGTCATACAGGGCGCCGGACGCGAGGGCGGCGAGGGCGGCGACGCCCATCGAAGCGGCGTAGCTGACCGGGATCAGCGCCGGGGGCAAGACCTCCTGGATTTCCAGGTGGTAGGACACCACCCCGAAGGTCGGGAAGCCGAACATCGAGACTGCGGTGAATGCGCTGTACCACCAGAACCGCGCCGGAAGCGGTGCGCGCACCGCGGCTTCCGGTGGCGAGTCACCCCGGGTGGCGGCGCTAGGGGGCCGGGCGGCCTCGTCGTACCGTTCCGGAACCGGCACCGCCCGCCGCAGGAGGAACACCGCCATCAGCGCCAGGGCGCCGGGAATGGCCAGGGCGCCGAAGCCCAGCTGGTAGCCCGCAACGGCCACCATCAACGAGACCAGCAGCGGACCCAGGAGTGCGCCGGACTGGTCCAGCGCCTCGTGGATGGCAAAGGCCTTGCCCCGGCCCAGGCGCGAGCCGGCGTGGGACAGCATGGTGTCCCGCGCGGGCGCCCGGACGGCCTTGCCGAAACGCTCTGCGACCACCAGGGCGGACGCCTGCCACAGGGAACTGGCCAGGGCCAGCAGGGGAACGGCGATCACCGTCAGCGCATAGCCGGCGATGGTCAACGGCCAGTACTTGCGGGTCCTGTCGGCAAGGGGCCCGGTCCCGAGCCGCATCACCAGGGCGACCGCTTCCCCTAGCCCGGTGATGAAGCCGGTCATCGCCGCCGTGGCGCCCAAGGTGGCCAGGAACGGGCCCGTGATGGAACGGGCGCCCTCGTAGACGACGTCCGCAAGCATGCTCACCACGCCGAAGGCGAGCACAAAACGCAGGGGCCCAAGCCTGTTGCCCGGAACCCGCCGGGAGGTCATGGCAGGCGCGCTGCGGTTGAACGCGCTGCGGTTGAGCGCACCCCGGTTGAATGCACCCCGGTTGTGCCAGGCATCGGCCGGGCGGCGATCGCGGCGAGGTCCCGCGCGGCGCCGGGCGGCGGAGTGCTGCCGGAGAGCCACACCGCGCTGAGGCTGCGCCGCAGTTCCAGCCCGCGCACGGGCACCGCCACCAGTCGCCGCAGGGTGACGTCGTCGCGCACGGCGAGCGCGCTGAGCACGGCAGGAGCGGTACCGGCCGCGACGGCGGAACGGACGGCCGCCGTCGTCGGCAGCTCCACGAGGGGAGCGGCCGGCTCCGGGATGCCGGCCGCCGCCAGCAGGTGTTCGAGCGCGTCCCGGGTGCCGCTGCCGTGCTCGCGGGTGACCAGCCCGACGCCGGCGAGTTCGGCCGCGGTGACCGGCGCCTTCCGGCGTGCCCAGCGGTGCCCCGGGGCGACCACCAGGACCAGCTCGTCTTCCTGCACGACGGCGGTGCTCAGTCCCGCGGGAAGCTGCGGGCTTTCGATGAAGGCGATGTCGGCGTCGCCGGAGCGGACCCGGGCCGCTGCCGTTTCGCTGTTGGACACAGCAAGTTCCACGACCGTGGGTGTGAGGCCGAGGGATTCCTGCTGCCGGCGCAGCGCCACCAGCCAGTGCGGGAGCAGATGTTCGGCGATGGTCTGGCTCGCGGCGACGTGCAGCTGGCGGACGGCGTCGGAACGCAGGGAGGCGATGCCGGCGTCGAGCCGTTCGGCCGCGGCGAGGACGTCGGCGGCCCAGCCGGCCACGAGTTCGCCGGATTCCGTGAGCGAGGAACCACGGGGCGTGCGGGTCAGCAGGGAGGCGCCGATCCGGGACTCCAGCGAGCGCATCCGCGAGGACACCGCCTGCTGGGACAGTCCGAGCTTTTTCCCGGCGGCGGACAGGCTGCCGAGCTCGTGCACCGCGGCGAGCATCTCCAGTGCGGACAGATCGGGGATGCGGGAGCTAAGCACGGGTTCTCCTGGGTTCGCACGTCGGCGGGCCGGTCCGGATGGCCGGTCCGGATGGCAGCTACAAGGCTGGCTTGTACCCTGACAAGTGTATGCCCCCTACTTCGGCGCGTGCGGGCACGGAAGCATGGATGGCATGGGAATTCTGATGCTCGGTGAGGCGCGTCAACACAAGCTGCGGGGCCGGTGGCTCCTGCGCAGCCTGGAACGGCCGTCCGAGTTGTTCGCGAACCTTGGCCCGAACTGGTTCGCCACGATCATGGGCACCGGGGTCATCGGCACCGCGGGTGCCACCCTGCCGGTGCAGTTTCCCGCCCTGCATTTCGTGGCCACCCTGTTCTGGGCGGCGGCCTCGCTGTTGTTGATCCTGCTGGCCGCGTCCACCCTGGTGCACTGGGTCAGGCACCGGGACACGGCCCGCGGCCACCACCGGCACCCGGTCATGGCCCATTTCTATGGCGCCCCGCCCATGGCCCTCCTGACGGTCGGCGCCGGGACCCTCCTGCTGGGCAAGGACGTGCTGGGGGAGCGCCTGGCCTTGGGAATCGACGCCGTGCTCTGGGTGCTCGGAACCCTCCTCGGCCTGGCGAGCGCCTTCGCCGTGCCGTACTTGCAGTTCACCCGCCACAAGGCCAGTGCCGCGGATGCCTTCGGCGGCTGGCTGATGCCCGTGGTGCCGCCGATGGTCTCGGCCTCCACCGGTGCCTTGCTGCTGCCGCACCTCCCGGCCGGCGAGGCACGGACGGGCATGCTCATGGCCTGCTACGCCATGTTCGGGCTCAGCCTGCTTGCCTCGCTGCTCATCATTCCCCTCGTATGGCAGCGGCTCGCGGTCCACAAGAACCTCGCCGCCGCCACGGTGCCGACCCTGTGGATCGTGCTCGGACCGCTGGGCCAGTCCATCACCGCGGCCAACCTCCTCGGTGCCAACGCCCACTTCGCTGTGTCGGGGACGCTGCTTCACGCGCTGGAAGCCTTCGGCGTGCTGTACGGGGTTCCAGTGCTGGGCTTCGCCCTCCTTTGGGCCAGCCTGGCCGCCGCGATCACCCTGCGCACCGCCCGCACCGGGATGCCCTTCACCCTGGCTTGGTGGTCCTTCACCTTCCCCCTGGGCACCTGCGTCACCGGCCTCAGCGGGCTCGCCGCGCACACCGGGCTGGGCATGTTCAAGGCGATGGCCGCCGTCGGGTACGTCCTGCTGCTGGGCGCCTGGGTGCTGGTCGCCGCGCGGACCTTCCGGGGGAGCGTGCTCGAAGGGACGCTGTTCCAAGGCGTTCCGGCAGCGCCGGCGGCGCCAAACAGTTAGAAACGTTGAGTTCTCTATCCTGGCGGCGTAGCCTTTTTAGGGAACGCACCGGACTCTAATTCCGGCCGAGGTCCGCTTCAAGGTTCAAGTCCAAGGACATGGCATGGACAGCACGCAGCGCGCCAGACCCGCAATACCGCACGCGATCCGGGCGGCCCTGCCCGGGCTCCTCCTGGTGATGTTCCTTGGGGCCCTGGACCAGACCATCATGGCCTCGGCCCTTCCCACCGTGGCCGGAGAGCTCAACGGCCTGGACCAGATGTCCGCCATCATCACGGGCTACCTCGTGGCCGCTACGGCAGCCATGCCCCTGACCGGCAAACTGGGCGATGCCTACGGCCGGAAGCGGGTCCTGCAGGGCTCGCTCGTCCTGTTCACCGTTGGCGCCGGGCTCTGCGCCCTTGCCCAGTCCGTACCCGAACTGATCGCCTGCCGGGCGGTCCAGGGTACCGGTGGCGGCGGCCTGATGATCGCAGCACAGGCGGTGATCGGCGAACTTGTCAGCCCACGCGAACGCGGGAGGCTCCTTGGCTTGATCGGCGCCGCCTTCGTCGTCGCAGCGGTGGCAGGCCCGCTGGCCGGCGGTGCCGTGGTGGACCTGGTTTCCTGGCGCTGGATCTTTTACGGCTACATCCCGCTGGGGCTCATCGCCCTTGCCGTGGTCTCCCTGACCCTGCATTTGCCGCCAGTGCCCCGCGGACGCCGTGTGGACTACGGCGGCTCGGCCCTGCTGAGCCTGGCGATCGTCGCGGTCATCCTGCTCTGCAGCGGGGGCGTCCACAACGGACCGGAGTGGCTGGTTCCGGTGCTCGCGGCCGTCGCATCCGCCGCCGTCGCCGGCTGGTTGTTCACCGCCCGGCGCGTACCCGATCCCGTCATTCCGCTGGGACTGTTCCGCGACCCCGCATTCTCGATCCCCACGGCGGTCAGCTTCCTGATCGGCTTCACCATGTTCGCCTCCGTGAGTTACCTGCCCGCATTCCTGCAGGTGGGCATGGGCATGTCCGCCACAGCCTCGGGCGGCATGCTCATCGCCTTGATGGCCGGCATCCTGCTCACGACGTCGGTATCCGGTGTGCTGATCACCCGCACCGGCCGCTACAAGGCGTATCCGGTGGCCGGGAACCTGCTCGCGGGGCTGGGGGTCCTGCTGTTCAGCAGGCTCGACGCCGGCAGCAGCCCGTGGCTGGTCATGGCGGCCATGGTGCTCCTGGGCCTGGGAATCGGCCTGGTCATGCAGGTCATGGTGCTGGTGGTGCAGAACTCGGTGGAACGCCGCCACCTCGGCACCGCAACATCCACCGTTGCCTTCCTGCGGCAAGTGGGCAGCTCGGTGGGTGTCGCCGTCCTCGGCTCCCTTATCGCGGCCCGCTTCGCCGAAGCCGTCCCGCGCGACGTCGCGGCAGCCCTCGGCAGCCGCATCAACTCCCTTACCCCCAAGGCACTGGAAGCGCTGCCCGTGCAGGACCGGGCCGCCGTCGCGGAGGCCTTTGGCCGGGCACTGCCGCCGGTCTTCGGCTATGCCGCGCTGGTGCTGCTTGCGGCGTTCGTGGCCACCTTGTTCCTACCCGAACGCGAACTGCGCACCACCTCCTACTCCGACGCACCATCAGAAACCACTCCGGGAGCCCCGCAATGAAATTCACCGGTACCCTCGCCCAATTCGGAACACAGGACCTCCCCGCGGCCGGCGGGAAGGGTGCCAATCTGGGCGAACTGGCGCGGCACGGGTTCCCCGTTCCGGACGGCTTCGTTGTCACCACGGCCGCGTACTCCGCCCTGCTGAGGGACACCGGGCTGGGCGCGCAGCTCCAGGCGCTGCTGGACGGGCCGTTGCCGGACGCGGCGCTGCCGGACCCGGCGCTGCCGGGCGGGACGGAGCGCGGAGCGGGAAGCGGAACCCCCGACGCCGGGGCGATCCGTGGGCTGTTCGCCGCAGCCACGGTGCCGCCTGGCGTGCGGGCGGAGATCGCCGCGGCGTATGCGGCTTTGGGCGGCGGCGCTGTGGCGGTGCGGTCCAGTGGCACCGCGGAGGATCTGCCCGGCGCCGCGTTCGCGGGCCAGCAGGACACCTTCCTCAACGTCGTCGGCGAGGCCGAGGTGCTCGACGCCGTCGTCCGGTGCTGGGCTTCGCTCTGGACGGACCGGGCCGTGGCCTACCGCCAGCGCCAGGGGATTGACCCGCACACCGTAGCGATCGCCGTCGTCGTGCAGAAAATGGTGGACGCCCGGATTGCCGGGGTCATGTTCAGTGCCAACCCGGTCACGGGGGAGCGTGGCGAAATCGTGGTGGATGCGGGTGCCGGGCTGGGCGAAGCGGTGGTGTCCGGCTTGGTGACGCCCGAGCACTACGTCCTGGACGGCGAGGGCAACACGGTGTCCTTCACGCCCGGCGGGCACGAAGTGGTGATCCGCGCCGTGGCGGGCGGCGGGACGGCCCAAGTGGAACGCGACGAAGCACCGGGACCCTCCCCATCCGCGCCGTCGTTGACCGGGCCCGAGCTGGCGGAACTGGCCGCGTTGGCCCGGCGGGCCGAGGCTCTCTTCGGCCGGCCACAGGACATGGAGTGGGCTATTTCGGAGGGCCGCATCCAGGTGCTCCAATCACGTCCCATGACGGCGCTGCCGCCCCAGCCTCCGGTGCTCAACCGCATCCAGCGCCTGGTGGGCCCGTTCTTCGTGGAGATGTTCCAACAGCGGCCCTATCCGCTGGACGTCTCGGGATGGATGGAACGCGGTGTGTTCGCCATGCTCGGGCGGATGGCAGGCAGCGTTGGCGTGGTCTTCCCGCCGGTACGGGAGATCCTGCCGGAAGAGGACGGCGTGGTGGTGCAGTTGCTGCCTCCGGTGCCAAGGCCCACCCTCCGCACCATCGCAGCCCCTGTATCCGTGGCCCGGCGGGTGCACCGCTTCAAGCCGGCAGACTGGACCCGGGACAGCCGTTTCGCGGATTTCCTGGCCGAGGTGGCCCGGTTGCGGGAGCAGGATCCGGCACGGCTCAGCTGGGCCGGGGTGCTTGGCTTGGCCAGGGATGCCTTCGCCGCGATGGAGAAGATCACCGATCTGCGCGTGTCGTACCTGCCGGGCTCCTTCGTACCGCAGGGGAAACTGCGGCTCATGCTCCTGCTGTTGGGGAAACCCCGGCTCGGTTCCGCCCTCATCGCAGGCGCCGAAACCCGGACCAGCCAGGCCAACCGCGCCCTGGAAGAACTCGCGGCCGGGGTCCGCGGCGACGCCGTCCTTTCGCAGGCCTTTGCCGTAGCCGGCACCCGGGGGGATCTGGAGGGACTCGTGGACCGGGTGGAGCACGATCCGGCGTTTTCCGGGTTCCGGACGGCATTCCATGCGTTCCTGGCCGAATTCGGCCACCGCGAAACCATCAGCGTGGTGCTCAGCAGTGCGCCCACCTGGTCTGATGCCCCGGAGCTTGTCCTCGGCCTCGTCAAGGCGATGATGGCCGAACGCCCCGACGCCGCAGACCAGACCGGCGCCGCGCTGGCCGAGCTCAAACGGCACCCTGCCCTGCGCCTTGGTGCGGTGCGCCGCCTGGTGCTCGCCGCCGTCGACGGTGCCAAGGCCGGCATGGCCTTCCGCGAGGACAGCCACTTCTGCGCCACCATGGTGCTGCCGCCGCTGCGCCGCGCGCAGCTGGAACTGGGCCACCGCCTGGTGGATGCCGGAGTGCTGGACGCGCCGGAGGACGTGTACCACCTGCGTTTCGGTGAGCTGGAAGGGGTCACGGAGATGCCCGACGGCGGCGCGCTGCCGGCCTGGGTGCGCGAACGGTACCGCCCGCTGGTGCTTGCCCGGGCCGCCAAACGCCGCGAACTCGAAGGGATCCCGCTCCTGGACCCGGCGGTGCTGTTCGCCGAGGTCCGCCCTGCGGAAGGGGCGCTCCTCAGCGCCACAGGGGCCAGCCGCGGCCAGGCCTCTGGGGCCGTGCGCATCATCCGCGGGCCGCAGGACTTCGGCTCGCTGCTCAGCGGCGAAATCCTGGTCTGCCCGTATACCAACCCCTCGTGGACACCCCTGTTCCAGCGCGCGGCGGCCGTAGTGGTGGATGCCGGCGGCGTCGGCTCGCACGCTGCGATTGTGGCGCGCGAATACGGGATACCGGCCGTCATGGGAACGGGCAACGGCACCAGCGTCCTGCACGACGGCCAGCTTGTGCTGGTCGACGGCAACCGGGGAGACGTCAGGGCCGCCGAAGGGGCAGGGCAGTGACGCCCGCGCCTGGAGCCGACCACCGCAAGCAGCCCCGCCGCCGTGGCGCTGCCCTGAACAGCGCCATCTTCGAGGCAGTGCGTGCCGAAATCGCCGAATCCGGATATGCCGCGCTGACCATGGAACGGGTCGCCGAACGCGCGCGGGCCAGCAAGGCATCGCTCTACCGGCGTTGGCCCGGCAGGGCGGCGCTGGTGCTGGACGCCGCCTATGACGTGATGCCGAATGACAGCTCCGTGCCGGACACCGGGAGCCTGCGCGGTGATGTCCTGGCCCTCATGAGGCAGATCGTCCGCCTGCTGGACGGAGTGTTGGGGGAAGCGATGCTCGGCCTGCTGGGGGAATCCCTGCAGAATCCGGAAGCTGCCGCGCAGATCAGGGAATTCGGGCGCGGGAACATGGTGCGGACCATGCGCGAGATCGTCGGCCGGGCGGTGGCACGCGGCGAGTGCGACGCGTCCCTGGTCACCGAAAGAAGGCTGGAAGCAGGACCGGCGCTCCTGCGGCATCGGGTCCTTTTCTCGGGGCTGCCGGTCGGCGACGACTACCTCCAGGAGGTGGTGGACGACGTCGTGCTGCCGCTTTTCGGGGTCCGCCCGGCAAGGCGTCCGGAGACTTCCCCGGAAGGGTAAGCCGGCCCCCGTACGCCCTGCGCCCTATCCCCTGTGCGCCGCTATCCCTGGTGCGCCGCTATCCCCGGTGCGCCGCGAAGAAGTCCCGCAGCAGCGCCGCGCACTCGGCCTCCCGGACCCCCGGGTAGACCTCCACCCAGTGGTTGAGCCGGCGCTCGCGGAGGATGTCGAACACGGAGCCAACCGCTCCGGCTTTCTCGTCCCAGGCACCGAACACCACCCGCGGAATCCGGGCCAGCACGATCGCCCCGGCGCACATCGCGCACGGTTCCAGGGTGACCACCAGGGTGCAGTCCTCCAGGCGCCAGCCGTCCCCGCCCTCACCCAGCTCCAATGCGTGGCGCTGCAGGGCGGCGGCCGCCTCGCGGATCGCCACGATCTCGGCGTGCGCGGTGGGGTCCCCGTGCGCTTCGCGTTCGTTCCGCCCGGCACCCAGCACGCCGCCGTCGGGCCCCAGAACCACGGCGCCGATCGGCACATCCTCGGTGTCCAGCGCCCGGCGCGCCTCGTCCAAGGCAAGGCCCATCCAGGCCTCGTGTTCGGCGTGATACGGCTGGGAGGTGCTCATGGCTTCAATGATAGTTTTGGACGCATGCGCACACTCGTCGTGGACCACCCGCTCGTTGCCCACAAGCTCACCGTTTTGCGGGACAAGAACACCCCTTCGCCGGTCTTCCGCCAACTCACCGAAGAACTCGTCACCCTCCTGGCCTACGAAGCCACCCGCGACGTCCGCACGGAGACCGTGGAGATAGAAACCCCGGTCACCAAGACCACCGGCACGGCCTTCACCAAGCCCACGCCGTTGGTGGTTCCGATCCTGCGCGCCGGCCTGGGCATGCTCGAGGGCATGACCAAGCTCGTCCCCACTGCCGAGGTCGGCTTCCTCGGCATGGCCCGCGACGAGGAAACCCTGGACATCATCACCTACGCCGAGCGCCTGCCCGAGGACCTCACCGGACGGCAGATCTTCGTGCTCGACCCCATGCTGGCGACCGGCGGCACCCTGCGCGAGGCCATCAAGTTCCTCTTCAAGCGCGGCGCCTCGGACGTCACCTGCATCTGCCTGCTCGCCGCCCCCGAAGGCCTGGCGAAGCTGGAAGAAGAACTTTCCGAGGCCAACGTCAAGATCGTGCTGGCTTCGATCGACGAGAAGCTCAACGACAAGGCGTACATCGTTCCCGGCCTGGGCGACGCCGGCGACCGCCTTTACGGCGTGGCCGGCTGAGACAGCCCCTATTGTTTTCACCCGGGCCCCACTAGCCTGTGGCGCATGGACTGGAAACTGGAACTGGTATTTGTCCCTGTGTCCGATGTGGACCGGGCCAAGGATTTCTACGTCAACAAGGTCGGTTTCAACGCGGACTACGACGAACGACCCATGGACGGCCTCCGGTTCGTCCAGCTCACCCCGCCCGGATCGGCTTGCTCGATCGCGATCGGCGAGGGCCTCAATGATGCGCCTCCCGGCACGGCACCGAGCCTGCAGATCGTGGTCAGCGACATCCAGGCCGCCCACGCCCACCTCAAGAACAACGGCGTGGACGTCAGCGACATCGACATCCAGGACTGGGGGCACTTTGTGCACTTCGCCGACCCGGACGGCAACAAATGGGCGGTGCAGTACATCCCGCACCGGCCGAACGGCTAAGGCCGGCGTGCCGCTGACACAAACGGTCTCCCGGTTGGGCGGAAGACCCCGGGCGGGCAGGATGGAGCCATGAGCCTGCCCGCCTCCACCGAAACCAACACCCCTTCCGTCGAAGCAACCGCTCTCTCCGTCCGTGCCGTGCTCTTCGACATGGACGGCACCCTGGTGGACTCGACGGCGGTCGTGGAGCAGGTGTGGGGCGAGTTCGCGGCCCGCTACGGCCTGGACTACGCGGAAATCCTGCGGACGTCGCACGGCGTGCAGGCCCGGGACACGGTGCGCCGCTTCGCCCCGGCCGGCTCCGACGTCGAGGCCCTCACCGCAGAACTCGGCCAGATGGAGCGCACCCGGACGGAAGGCGTTGTGGCCCTAGCCGGGGCCGAAGCGTTCCTGCGCGCCCTGCCGGCTGACGTCGTCGCGCTGGTCACCTCGGCGGACCGGGTGCTCGCTGAGGTCCGCATGCGGGCGGCCGGCCTGGACATGCCCGCGACGGCGGTCACGGCTGAGTCCGTCACGCGCGGAAAGCCGGACCCCGAAGGTTACCTGGCGGCGGCCGCCCTGCTCGGCGCCGAGCCGGCCGACGTCGTGGTCTTCGAAGACGCCCCGGCCGGAATAGCCGCCGCCCGGGCCGCCGGCATGCGCACCGTGGTGGTGGGCGACGGTGGCGGCCAGGCCGCGGAAGGACTGCCGCGCATCGCGGACTACTCGGGTATTTCCGCGGTGGTCAGCCAGGATGCCGATGGCCGCCCGCGGATCGAACTCAGCCTCTAGGACCCCAGCTTGTACACCGTGGAGTTGCCCACGGTTTCGGCCTGGAAGTTCGCTGCCACCCATGTGGCGACTTCGGAGCTCCCGCCGCGGCCCATGCCGCCCATGCCGCCCATGCCGCCCATGCCGCCGGTGATGAAGTAGCTGACCTCGCCGTTGGCCACCATCTCCTGGAACTGCGCCAGGGTGGGGTAGGGATCGCCGCCGTTCCAGCCGCCGAGCGCGATCACGCTGGTCCCGGAGGCCAGCTCGAGGTTCGCGGCCTGCGTCGCGCCGGACACCGCCGCGGACCACTTCGTGGTGCTCGCGGACAGCAGGGCGGTCAGCTCGCTGTTGCCGCCCTCGGCGTCCGGTGAGCCGCCCAGGCCGCCTGTTCCGCCCAGGGCACCGCCGTCGCGGTTTCCGAAGCCGCCCATCGCGGCTGAAGCCGGGCCCGACGTCGGGATGGAACCGGAGTGCGGCACGGCCGCGGTGGCGAAGGTCCAGGCAACCGTGCCCAGCCCGCCGGCCAGCAGCGAGGCCACCACGACCGCGGCCGCGGCCGCTTTCCGGAACTTGCCGGCAAGCATGTCCATCCGCAACAGCAGCGCGGCGGCGGCCAGCACACCGAGGATCACCACCACGATGCGCAGCCAAGGCAGCCACGAAGCATCGCGGGCCAGCAGCAGGGCCGACCAGATCGAGGTGGCAAGGACAATAGCGGCGAGCACCACCCGGGCCGGCAGGTGCGCCCGGCCGCGCCACAGCTCCACGCTGCCGATGCCTACCAGGGCCGCGATCGCCGGAGCCAGGGCCACCGCGTAGTAGGGGTGCACGATCCCGCTCATGAAGCTGAAGATGCCCGCGGTGACCAGCAGCCAGCCGCCCCACAGCAGGAGAGCGGCGCGCGTGCGGGACGTCCGGGCGTCACGGCGGGTGAACCACATCCCGGCGGCCAGCAGGAGCAGGGCGGCCGGAAGCAGCCACGACACCTCGGCACCGAAGCTGGTGCCGAACATGCGCAGCAGCCCGGCCGCGCCGCCGAAACCGGCGTTGCCGCCCATGCCCCCAGCTGCACCGCCAATACCGTCCCCGAAGCCGCCGCCCCCGCCGGGCATGCCTTCGCCCGAGCCGGTGATGCGGCCCAGGCCGTTGTAGCCGAACGTCAGTTCCAGGAAGCTGTTGCTTTCCGAGCCTGCCATGTAGGGCCGGGCCGACACCGGGGTGAGTTGGAAGAGCGCGATGTAGCTGCCGGCCACCACGAGGATCCCGCCCAGTGCACCGAGCAGGTGCAGCAGCCGGCGCCGCAGCGTGGTGGGTGCGGCCCACAGGTAGGCCAAGCCCAGGCCGGGCACCACCAGGAAGCCCTGCAGCATCTTCGTCAGGAACGCCAGGCCGATCACCGCACCCGCGGCCGCGAGCCATTTCCAGCCGGCCCGTTCGATGGCGCGGGTGGTCAAGTAGGCGGCCAGGACCAGACAGAGGGTGAGCATCGCGTCGGGGTTGTTGAAGCGGAACATCAGGGCAGCCGCCGGGGTCAATGCGAGGGCGCCGCCGGCCAGCAGGCCCGCCGCGGGGCTGGATACCCGCTTCACCGCCAGGTACAGGAGCCCGACGGCGGCCACGCCCATGAGTGCCTGCGGCACCAGCATGCTCAACGGGGAGAAACCCAACACACGGCCCGCCAGTGCGGGGATCCACAGCGAGGCCGGCGGCTTGTCCACGGTGATGGCGTTGCCGGCGTCGAGAGAGCCGAAAAGCAGCGCGGTCCAGTCCTTGGTGCCCGCCTGCACGGCGGCGGCATAAAAGGAATTGGCGTAGCCGGTGGCCGCGAGGTTCCACAGATACAGCACCGCGGTGGCCAGCAGCAGCCCGACGGCGGACGGCCGCACCCAGCGGGGCTGACCGCCGAAGGCGATCCGGAACCAGCGGGTTCCGTCCCGGTGTTCCGGATTGCCGGTGATGACCGGCGGGGTGGCCGGGGTGGCGGGGGTCATGGTGGAGGTCATCGTGCTGCCGTTTCTGCTTCGACGGGACGGGAAGTTGCAGTCTCTTCAGCAGGCGGCGCGGGCGGCTGCCGGAACACCCACAGGCGGAACAGCAGGAAGCGCAGGACCGTGGCGGCGAGGTTCGCCGCCACGACGGTGACGACTTCCACCCAACGCTCGGGCGCCGTCGTGCTGAACAGGACACTGCCGTGCACCAGGGCGAGGGCCCCGGAGGTCAGTCCGAGCCCGATGCCAAACACCAGGAGCCCCTCGAAATGGTGCCGCACGGCGCCGCCGCCCTGGATGCCGAAGGTGAAGCGCCGGTTGGCGCCGGTGTTGGCGATGGCGGTCACCAGCAGGGCCAGGAAATTGGCCAGCTGCGGGTCCATGAAGCCGCGGCAGAACAGGAAGAGGATCAGGTAGGCCAGGGTGGACGCCGCGCCGATTGCGCCGAACCGCACGAGCTGGCCGAAGAGCCTGTTGCGTGGGTTCTTCTCGGCCGTGCGGGCGGAGGCCGGCAACGGACCGCGGGCCAGGGCTGCGCGGAGCTCGGGAACCGGGATGCGGCCGCTGAGCAGGTCGCGGCTCAGCCGGGCCATGCCGCGGAGGTCGGCCAGCGCGGTGCGGAGCAGGTCCACGCTGGAGTCGGGGTCGTCGATCCAGTCCACCGGCACCTCGTGGACCCGAAGCCCGCAGCGTTCGGCCAGGACCAGTAGTTCGGTGTCGAAGAACCACTCCTTGTCCAGGGTGTACGGGAGGATCCGCTGCGCCACGTCGGCCCGGATGGCTTTGAATCCGCATTGGGCGTCGCTGAAGCGGGCCCCCATGAGGGATTGCAGCATCAGGTTGTAGCTGCGCGAGATGAATTCGCGCTTGGGCCCGCGGACCACCCTTGAATTGCGGGTCAGCCGGGTGCCGATTGCCAGCTCCGAGTGCCCGGAGATCAGCGGCGCCAGTAGCGGGGCGAGGGCTGCGAGGTCGGTGGAGAGGTCCACGTCCATGTAGGCCAGCACGGGTGCAGGCGAGGCGAGCCACACTTTCCGCAGGGCGTTGCCGCGGCCCTTCTCGTCGAGGTGGACGGCCACCACTTCGCGGAGTTCACGGCCCAGGCGCTCGGCGATCTTCAGGGTGCCGTCCGTGCTGGCGTTGTCCGCGATGGTGATCCGGAAGGCGTGCGGGAAACCGGCGCGCAGATGGCCGTGGAGCCTGCGCACGCACTCCTCGAGGTCGCGTTCCTCATTGAAGACGGGGATGGTGACGTCGAGGACGGCGGTGCCGGAACTGGTGTCCACGGGCGCGTGCCGGAGCAGGGTCGCTCCGCCGGGCCGGGCATCCGTGGAGCCAGGCCGGAAGGTGCTGCCGCGGGTGCCCGATGGCGGGGCCGCGCAGTCTGCGCTTGCTGTGGTTGAGTCTGTGAGTGCCATGGACCCACAGTGACGGCGCGGGATTTGCGTGCTTTAGGCGCAAGCTGTGCTGCGGCTGTGGATGGCTGTGGATGGCTGTGGATGAGGAGCCCGGCAAGAAGTTACAGCTTCGCCTTATCGCTGTGATCCACCCTCGTCGTTGCGCAGGGCGTGCACCATGCGCTGCAGTATTACGAAAGCGGCGGACTGCTCGTCTTGCGTCATGCCGCCCAGCATCCTGAGCTCGACGGATCGGACAGCAACGGTCGCCTTCTCGAGGCTCTGCTTACCGCGTGGAGTGAGGCGCGTGGGAAGAACTTTCCCAACGCGATCCTCCGCCGGTCGGGTCACGTATCCGTCCCTCTCCAAGGCTTGGAGCAGCACGTTCATCGATTGCCGTGTCACGAAGGCTCCTCGCGCGAGCTCGGAGTTGGACAGCCCCGGACGTTGCGCGAGCAACTCAAGGCAGGAGTAGTGCGTTACGGTCATCCCGAGCGGGCGAAGTACTGCCTCCATGGCGGCGCGTAGGGCGCTCGACGCCTCTTTCAGCAGGTAGCCCAGCGACGTCTCCAGGTCGACCCCTTGCTGACCCATGTCATCTTGACTCATGTCAGAATTCTGACATAGTTGACGCGTGTCAGGAATCTGACACGAATAGAAGGAGTAGCATCATGCCCGTTACCGGCCCTGACTTCATATCCCTCCAGGCTCGCGATCTTGACGCGTCGCAGGCGTTCTACGAGCAGTACCTCGGCCTCGTCCGCTCACAGGCGGGCCCTCCCCATGCCGTCGTCTTCGAGACGACGCCGATCGCGTTCGCCCTGCGGGACATCGTTCCCGGCACCGAGCTCGCGTCCGTTGCCCAGCCCGGCATCGGCGCCGCGATCTGGCTTCATGCCACCGACGTCCAGGCTATTCACGACGCCCTCGTCGCGGATGGCCATACGATCATCACGGCTCCGATCGACGGTCCATTCGGTCGCACGTTCACGTTTGCCGATCCCGATGGCTATCAGGTCACCCTCCACGACCGGAGCTAAGGCGCCGAACGCCGCCCGCCGGATCATCACCGAAAAGCAAGAAACGGCCCGTCCCTCGAAAGGGACGGGCCGTCAAGATCTGGAGGCGTCGGCGGCAGTGGTGTGCAGCAAAGCCCGCGCTTATGCTGGCGGGATGGCCCGCACCGCAAGAGAACGAATCGAAGGCGACCCGGTTTCATCGAGCATTTACGGCGCGCTCATGGATCAAGTCCTTGCCCTGGAAGGCTGCGAACTTCAGGAGAACGCGTCATCCTTCCACGTGGCGCACGGGCGCGCGTTCCTCGGGATCCATCCCCGCCGGGGCGGGATCCTGGTCAACATAGTTCTCGAGAGGGAGCTCACATCCGACCGTGTGCACCGGGCGGAGCGTGTATCCGCCAACCGGTGGCACAACGAAGTTATCGTCACGGAGCCCTCCGGGATTGATGCCGAACTGCTGAATTGGATCCGCGAGGCGTACGCGCTCACGGCCTGACGGGCCGTCCGTACTGGCAGAAGCGGCTCAGTACCAGTTGTTGGCGTAGTGGAAGGACAGCGCTGCCGACGGCGATCCGTAGCGTTCCTTGATGTACTTCAGGCCCCAGCGGATCTGGGTCTTGTAGTTGGTCTGCCAGTCGGCGCCCTCGGTGGCCATCTTGTCGCCCGGCAGGGACTGCACGATGCCGTACGCACCGCTGGAAGCGTTGACGGCCGTGGTGGTCCAGTCCGATTCCTTGGTCCACAGGATCCGCAGCGAATCCATCTCTTCCGGCCCCCAGCCGAAGGAGGAGAGCAGGCTCGCGGCATAGGCCTGGGCGCCAGCGGGGTCGTTCACGGGGGCGGGTTTTGCCGGGACGGCGGGCTTGGCCGGGGCCACCTTGGCCGACTGGGCGGTCACGGCGGCAGGCTTCGTGGCCGGCTTTGCCGGGGTGGAAGGCTTGGCGGCGGGCGTCGAAGCAATGGCCGACGGCGTCGGGCTGGCGGTTGCGGTGACACCCGCTTCCGGCGCGGAGACGGAGGCGCGGCTGGCATCGAACGCCTGGTCGGCGGCCTGTCCGGCGGCGCCGGCGCCCAGGAGCACGGCAGCCACGCCGGCTGTGACGGCCAGGCGCTGGCTGGTGCTGCGCAGGGCGGCAGCCTTCTTCAAAACGGTGCGCGGAGCAGAAACCTCCGCACGGCGGCGCCCATGCGGGCGCGACTGATCCTTGGCAGGAGACATGGTGGTTACCTCTCAACGCCTGCGGAGTTAGCTGTCGGGTTCGGATGAGGTCATCCGGCCGCACCAGCGGAGATTCTGGTTTTGCGGCTTCACCCCAAGGGCCGGTTCGTGAACGCGAAACGGCCCGGAGACTCTGGGTCCCCCGTCTCTGCCTGGGTTATTGGGGCGCCGGGGAGTGGCAGAGCTCGGCGCCTGCCCGGCGGTGGCCTGAAATATCCGGCGCACCCTTTCGACGGTACAGGAGCCTCACGCGAAAGTCACATTTAGGTAACGGACATCACGACGGCGGTGAGTCGCCTTGCGCAGGCGCGCTCCGGCGTTGCGGGTTCAGGTTTTTCTCAGGGAAGCGGCAGCCGCACGGCGAATTCGGTCCACCCCGGACGGGAGCTGACCTCCACTGAACCGCCGTGCGCCTGCACGATCGACTCGACGATCGACAAGCCAAGGCCGGAACTGCCTTCGGTGCCGGTGCGTGCGGCGTCTGCCCGGGCGAAGCGGGAGAAAATCCGGTCCTGAAACTCCGGAGCGATGCCGCCGCCGTCGTCGGTCACGGTGATCACCGCGGCGCCGTCGGCCGAACGCATCACCCCGGTGGTGACTGTCGTGCCGTCCGGGGTGTGCTTGCGGGCGTTGGAAAGCAGGTTGGCCAGGACCTGGTGGAGCTGGGAGGCGTCGCCGCGGACGGTGATGGGTTCGTCCGGGAGCTGCAGCTGCCACAGGTGCCCCGGGGCCATGACCTTCTCGTCGCTGACGGTTTCGACCACCAGCTGCGTGAGGTCCACATCGCCGAACTCCGTCGGCTTGCCCTCGTCCAGGCGGGCGAGCAGCAGGAGGTCCTCCACCAGCGCCGTCATGCGTTCGGATTGGCTCTGCACCCGGCCCAGGGATTTGCGGCCGTCCTCGCTGAAGTTTTCGGTCATGCGCAACAGCTCGGTGTAGCCGCGGATCGCCGTCAGCGGGGTGCGGAGCTCATGCGAGGCGTCGGCCACGAACTGGCGCACCTTCGTTTCGCTCCGTTGCCGAGCTTCGAGGGCGTTGGAGACGTTGTCCAGCATGAGATTCAGGGCGTGCCCCACGCTGCCCACCTCGGTGCCGGGATGCGCAGCGGTTTTCGGGACGCGCACCGCCAGGGCCACCTCGCCGGCGTCGAGCGGAAGCCGCGAAACCTTGGTGGCCACCTCGGAAAGCTGCTCGAGCGGGCGCATGGTCCGCCGGATCATGACCGTCCCTGCGAGGCCGATCAGTCCCAGCCCGCCCAGGGACACCAGCACCATGGTCCACACCAGTGACGCCTCGGTGCCTTGTTTCGCGGCGAGCGGCAGGCCGGTGACGATGATGTCGCCATAGGGCGTTGCGGTCGCCACGAGCCGGTAGTCGCCGTTGGACAGGCTCCGGTCCACGGGCAGGCCGTTTCCGGGAAGATCCAGCAGCACCGCCTTGTCCTCCGCCGAGAGATCGGCCCGGACGCCGTCGTCGTCAATGAACCCGGCGCTGCTGACCGTCGACCCGAAAATCCGCGCGTTGATCGTCCCGGCCCCCTGGCCCCGCGCCTCAAGGGGGTCGCGCCCGGCAGGACCTCCCGACGGCGGCCTGCCGAACTCGGTGGCGCGGTGCGCCGCCTGCGTCAGCTGCTTATCCAACTGCCGGGTGAGGAAGAGGTCCATGGAGGCGTAGCTGACGATCCCGACGGCGCCGCAGATCGCCACGAGCAGGGCCATGGAGACGAGGATCAGCCGGGTCCGCAAATGCCAGGTGGCAGGATTCAGCCAGTACGGGCCGGACCGCCGGGGAGCTCCCGAAAGATTGGACATGCCTGCCCCTAGTCGGCGGGCTTGATGACGTAGCCGGCGCCGCGCACGGTGTGGATCATCGGAGGGTGCTCGGCGTCGATCTTCTTGCGGAGGTACGAAATGTACAGTTCCACGATGTTGGCCTGCCCGCCGAAGTCGTAATCCCAGACGCGGTCCAGGATCTGCGCCTTGCTGACGACCCTCCGCGGGTTCTCCATGAGGTAGCGCAGGAGCTCGAACTGGGTGGCGGTGAGCGCGATGTCCTGGCCGGCGCGGGTCACTTCGCGGGTATCGACGTTCAGGGTCAGGTCGCCCACCACCAGTTCCGCCGTGTCCATGGCGGCCACCCCGGAGCGCTGGACCAGGCGGTGCAGGCGCAGCAGGACTTCCTCCATGCTGAACGGCTTGGTGACGTAGTCGTCGCCGCCCGCGGCCAGCCCCGTGATGCGGTCCTTGACGTCGTCCTTCGCGGTGAGGAAGAGCGCGGGCACCTCCGGAGCGAAGGCGCGGATCTTGCCCAGCAGCTCCACGCCGTCGAACCCTGGAAGCATGACATCCAGCACCAGTACGTCCGGGCGGAAGTCCTTGGCCAGTTTGACCGCGGCGGGACCGTCCCCGGCGACTTCGACAGACCAGCCGGCCATGCGCAGGCCCATGCTCATCAGCTCGGCGAGGCTGGGTTCGTCGTCCACGACGAGGGCTCGGATGGGGGAGCCGTCCGGGTGGCTGAGCTGGGGAAGGTTGTTGGTGGAGTGCGAGGATGCCATGGGACAAGCCTCCGATCTGGCCGTTTGCTCCTGCTTTGCGCTTCCTGTGAGCACGCTGTGAGTCCTAAGCCTAAATCGCGAGGGCCGGAACTGGGATTCCTCGTGCAAGCGGGAAGGAACGTCGCCGCCAACAGCTCACAGGAGGGGCTTCCGTGTGACACAGCCCCTGCACAGCAATGCCGCTGAGTCTGGGCGGGACAACGATCCCGTCCCAAGATTCGGAGAAGACCATGGAACGACAGGACCCTCCCGCAACCCCGGGCCACGAAGGGCCGGCCGAGCGCGCGCAGGTGCCGGAAACCCGGAAGCCCTTCCAAGCGGTTCAGCCGGAACAATTCCCGACGGCGGCCCAACCCTCTGCTGGCTGGGGCGCCCCGCCGTCGGGGCAGCCGTCCGCTGGCTGGGGTCCGGCACCCGCCCAGAGTGCGGGGCGAACCCCATTGGGCGGGGGCACGCCCGGCAAGTGGACCCTGAAGAAGGGGCTGATCGCGGGAGGGGTCGCCGTCGTCGTCGCCGGAGCAACCGCTGCCGGCGTCTATGCCGCGGGCACCGGCGCGGCAGCCGACGCCGGAACCCAGGGCTCCGGCGGCATGACCGGGCAGGGCGGCATGCCGGCCCAAGGAGGGTCGGGCGGGTTCGGCATGAATGGCGGCGGCTTTGCGCCGGACGGCCTGGGCATGGGGACTGGTGGCCTGGCCGCAGCGGTCCATTCCGAATACGTGATCCTGCGGAACGGGAAATATGTGAACATGGCTTCGCAGACCGGCACGGTGATCGCGGTTTCGGACGACTCCATCACGGTCAAGAGCGAGGACGGGTTCACCCGCAGCTACAGCCTTGGCAGCGGCCTTGTGGTGACGCAGGGCATGCAACGCAGAATGAACCAGGACCAGGGGAGCGCCCTGGACATCTCGGACGTGCAAAGCGGTGGCGCCGTAAGAATCACCGCCTTGCAGGAATCCGGGAATTACACGGCAGAGACCATCCAGTTGGTCACGGGAACATCGAGCGTCCAGGATTCCGGCACCGGCGTTCCCGGCCGAGATCCAGGCACGGGTGCTTCCGGAAACGGAGGCACGGGTACCTCCAGCAATTGAGCTGCCGCCAGAAGCAGTGAAGCAGGCGTTCCTGTTTTCCGGCGTCGGATTCCGCGGCATCAATCACCCGTACGGAACTGGCCGGCCCAAAGCCGGCGGGTGCGCCAGCGGGCGGCCCGGATGATGCCGCGGAATCCGTCGGACTCTTGCGGGCATGCCCTGGGGGCGGTTCCAGCAAGTACGCCTCAGGAAACTCTCCGGTGCCTCCCATGAGTCACTGCAGGCACTCCAGCCACCCGTACCAGAGCCTCTCCCGGGCTTCTAGCAGACGATTCGGGGAAAATTTTTGGGACCGCGCCGAATCCCGATTGGACAAGAGATGTTTCATATCTTGAGATTCAGGCAAGGCGGGAGTTTTCGCGTCAAGATTCCAAAAGGGCCATTCTGAGCGAAGAATATTCGATTATTTCGCTTCAGACTGAGATTGTGACGAAGCGAAGTCGGTCACATTTGGACATTCTGAAATTGTGATCTGGCGCACAATAGTCCTTTCCGTCTCAGGATGTGGACGGATCTGCGCTTTGTTACTTGCAAGTTCCCTTTATTACGTTGCACACTTCAAATGTGAACAAGAACTCAACAGCACCTGCAGCCGCAGCAATCGGGACCAGCGCACCCGCTGGCATCGCGATGAGCTGTTGTCGAATGTACGCCTAACTTCCGACCCCAAGAAGTTCCAGGCATTCGTCCCTTGCCCAACGTCGGGCGCCTTTCCCCAACTCATTGCGGGGACCGTATAAGCATTCGAAGCCGCGATGACGGCCATTCACATTGAGGTAAGCACTCCCATGTCAGTTGCATCCGGATACGTCCACATCTCTGTTCGAAACGCCAACAAGGCGGCATCCAACGCCGGCCTGCGCCCTGGCCTGGGCGGTCGCCCTGGCTACGTCCAGCCCGGCCCTGCCGGTGCAGGCCAGGCCCCGGGCTACGTTCCCCAGGGCTACAACCCCAATTCCTACGGACAGCTCCGGGCGGTTCCGGCCAACGAGGCAGCCCCCCTGACCGCACCCACTCCGGTCCTTGCGCCTTCCGAGCGTGCGATCCGCCCCGTCCCCGGCGACAACGTCGCCCGCGGCTTCGTGCTCTACATGGGTATTGACGAGGACACCGCTGCGGCAGCGGGCACCTCCATTGCCAAGCTCGCCCAGGAAATCCGCGCCTACGCCCAGTCCCTCGTGAGCGGCGCCGAGAGCTACGCCGCCGTCGCGGTTGCCCCGGCCAGCGCCCCGGGTTCCGCTCTCGACGTCGTCCGCTCCACCTTCGGTGACCCCACAGTCGGCAACCGCCAGCGCGCAGAGGCCGTCCGTCCGCAGCCGCAGCAGGAAGCCCGCCCCTCCGGCGTGCTGATCGACCTCGCCCGCCGCGAAGTGCACCTCGACGGTGAATCCCTGAACCTGACCTTCAAGGAGTTCGAACTCCTGAACTACCTGGTCGAGAACGGCACCCGCACCGTGGGCCGCGACGAACTCCTCGAGGGCCTCTGGCGCAACGCCGAGGAAGTGCCGAACGAGCGCACCATCGACGTCCACATCCGCCGCCTGCGCTCCAAGCTGGGCCGCCTTGCCAACACCGTGCGCACAGTCCGCGGCCAGGGCTACCGCTTCTACGAGCACCCCGAGGTCATCGTCTGGGCCGCTCCGGAATACTCGATCTAGCGACGCACGACGGCGCCCGCTTCCCTTGAGGGAAGCGGGCGTTCTTGCGTCCGCGGCTAAAGTTGGGGGCATGAGTGAGCACCACATCAAGCGCCTGGTGATCATGCGCCATGCCAAGTCCGATTGGCCGATGGACGTCCCGGACCACGACCGGCCTTTGGCTGAGCGCGGTCACCGGGAAGCTCCGCTGGCAGGCAAGTGGCTGCTGAAGCATAAAGTCGTTCCGGACTTCATCCTCTGTTCTTCGGCACTGCGGACCCGCCAGACCTGCACCTGGGTGTGCAGCGAACTGGGTGAGAAGGCGCCGACGCCGAAACTTGAGAGCGGCCTTTATGCCGCCTCCGCGCTGCGGATGCTGAGCATCATCAACCACGTGCCGGACACCGTTGGGACGCTCATGGTCTTCGCGCATATGCCGGGTGTCCAGGACCTCGCCATGCATCTCGCCTCCCGGGACTCGGACCATGAGGCGTACATGGATGCCGCCAGTCATTACCCCACCAGTGCCTTGACGGTCATGGAGCTGGAAAAGCCTTGGGCGGAGCTGGACGGGCAGGACGCCCGCCTCACCCACTTCGCCGTCCCGCGCCCGAAATAGCCGCGCCCGAAACAGCCCCGCCCGGACCGCGGCGTACCGCGTCCGCGAACACCACGACGGCGGTCACGGCCAGTCCCAGCCCGAGCGACGCCAGCACGTCGCTCATCCAGTGGTAGCCGAGGTAGACCCGACTGAAGGCCACCAGCAGCGTGCCGGCAAGAGCTGCTGCCGGGGCGAGCACCGCCGTCGAACGCTGGCCCGAACGCGACGCCAGGAAATAGGCGAGGACAAACAGGAACACTGCCGTCCCCGCGGTATGGCCTGACGGGAAGGACAGGGCGTCGTCCGGGCCGAGGAGGAAATCCCGGGCCGGCGGGCGCGGCCTGTCCACCCATTCCTTCACCACTCCGGTGACCACCACGGTGAAGGCCATGGCGAAGAGCAGGAGGGCCGGGCGCCACAGTTCACGGCGCCGGATCCACCAGGCCGCGCAGAATCCCACGCAGATCACCGACATCCACAGGGGCGACGTTGCCGCGGAAACCGCGCCGAACAGGGCGGTAAGGAACGGGCCGCGGATTGCGAGGACGAGGTCGTGGACGGGACCGTCGAGCAGCACGAGGCCCGAGGTGGTCTGCACCTGGGCGTACAGGGTCCAGAACAAGGCATCGCCGGCCAGCAGGAGACCTGCTGCCCAGAAAAACAGCGCCCGCTGGGAGCAGCGCGGCACGGGCGGGGGCGCGGAAAGTTGCCGGGCGCGTTCCCGGAGGGCAAGGTGCATGGTCCGATGATCCCCGGCGGAACTGCGCGGACGCGGGGAGCTTGCTGGATGCCGGCTGGGCGGGGCCTTTGTTAGTTGAGCTCCGCAGCCGCTTCCCGGAGCAGGCCCACCACGTGCCGGATGCTGGGGCTGGAACGCATGGTCTTGCGGTAGACGATGCCCACTTCGCGCTGCTGCGACGGGTTCCGCACGGGCACGGCCACTACGCCACAGGGGAGCTCCGGCCGGCCTAGCCGCGGGACGAGCGCCACGGCCACACCCTGCTGGACCATGGCGATGTGGGTGGAGAAATCGGGATCGTACATGCGGATGTCCGGCACCTGGCCGAGGCCGGCGAAGATCGCCAGCAGCGCTTCGTTGCAGATGGCGTTGGAGGGCGTGCTGATCCAGGATTCGCCCAGCAGGTCCGAAGCCTCGACGGCGGACCGCCCCGCCAGCGGATGCGCGGAGTTGAGCAGCACGTCCGCGGTGTCCGTGCACAGCTTTTCGTGGATCATGTTCCCCGGGATGAGCAGCGGAACCGAGTTCCAGTTGTGGACCACCCCGAGGTCCGCTTCGCCGGAGGCCACGCGCTGCACCGCCTCGCGTGGATCCTCGGCCAGGACGCGGATGTCCAGCCCGGAGTCGCCGTCGCCCGATACCCGGCCGAGCTTCCCCAGCATCGGTCCCACCAGGCCCCTGCAGGCGGTGGAAAATGCCACGAGACGCAGCACGCCGCTGGGCCTTGCCGGATCGGCCAGGAGCGTGGCCTGCAGTTCCTCCAGTTCGCCGAGGATCCGCCGCCCGTATTCCGCGAGGGCCATGCCGCGGTCCGTGAGCAGCACCCCGCGGCCGTGGCGTTCCAGGACGGCCACCCCGCTTTGCTTCTCGAGCTTCTTGATCTGCTGGGACACCGCGGAAGGGCTGAAGCCCATGATGTCCGCGGCGGCGATCACCGAGCCATGCTGTTCGACCGCGACCAGGGCACGCAGTGCTGCGATCTCAATCATGAAGCAACGGTACATGATTGCATGAAGAATTCAACGCTGGTGCTTCACGGTACGGGAGTGCGACAGTTGGACCGTGAACCTACGCCACTCCGCCCTCGCCGTCCTGGTCGCCGTCCTTTGGGGACTCAACTTCGTCGCCATCGATGTCGGCCTGCACCCTTCCGACGGGCACGGCGGCACCGCCGAGGTCCCGCCGCTGCTGTTCGTCGCGATCCGCTTCGTGCTGGTGGTCTTCCCCTGCATCTTCTTCATCCCCAAACCGGACGTCGGCTGGAAAGCGATCGCCGGCGTCGGGCTCTTCATGAGCGCCGGGCAGTTCGGCCTGCTCTACCTGGGCATGGCGCTGGGCATGCCCGCAGGGCTGGCCTCGCTCGTCCTCCAGGCGCAGGTGCTGCTGACGGTGCTGCTCGCCGCCCGCTTCCTCGGCGAAAGGCCGGGGAAGCGGCAGCTGGCCGGGGTGGTGCTCGGAGTTGCGGGGCTGGCCGTGGTGGCCGTCGGCCGGAGCCTCGTGGCCCCGGTGGTGCCACTAATGATCGTGCTCGCCGCGGCGCTGTCCTGGGCGATCGGGAATGTGATCGCGCGCCAGGCCAAGGCGGCCTCCGGGCTTGGCCTGGTGGTGTGGTCCGGGGCCGTGGTGCCGATTCCGCTCGCGGCGCTGTCCCTGCTGGTCGACGGTCCGGACTCCGTCTTCGGGACGCTCGCGCAGCTGCAGCCCGCCACGATCCTCAGCGCCCTCTACACAGCCGTGTTCGCCTCGCTGCTCGGCTACGGAATCTGGAACCGGCTCCTCGGCCTGTACCCGGGATCGGCAGTGGTGCCGTTCACGCTGCTCGTCCCGGTGGTCGGGATGACGGCAGCCTGGTTGTTCCTCGCAGAGGTCCCGACGCCGGCCGAGCTGGCAGGCGGGTTGATCCTCCTGGCAGGCGTCGCCGTCGCGGTGCTGCAGCGGCGACGGCAGGCATTACCCCTGAAGGTTCCCCAACTGACTCGCAGTTAATGTCGTTTTGAGCGCTCAAAACGACATTAACTGCGAGCTACTTGGGTCAGCGGCGCCGGGCGGAGGAGCTTTGCCGGGACGGATTGGCGGGCGCCTTGGGCTGGGACGCAGCTCCCGACGTCGGCCGCTTCGCAGGAGCCGGCGGCACCTTTGCGGCGGGACGCCGGGCAGTACCCGACGCCGGGCGCCTGGCAGCCGCGGGCGCCGCCTTTCCGGTGGGCCGGCGGGTAGGGCGGGAGGCGGGCTTGCGCCCTGAAGGGCGCGCCGGAGCGGTCCGGCGGGCGGGCCAGATGGCCCCGGCGAAGAGCAGCACGAGGGAAGCGGCGCCGGCGGCGAGGGAGAGGTAGAAGTAGATGTCCGAGTCCTTGCTGCTGACCGCACTGCCCAGGGAGTTCTCGCTCAGGGTGAAGGCCAGGCCCCACATGCGCAGGAAGGCGATGCCGAAGGCAATGAACAGGGTGGAGCCGACGAAAGCCAAGGCCAGGACCAGGTAGCGTCGCCGGGCGAGGACCTGGGTGAGGGACGCCAGGTAGCCCAGGACCACGGCCCCGAAGAACATGAACAGGACCCACTCTTCGAGGGTGATCGCCGCCAGGACCAGCAAGGCCCCGGCCACCACTGCGGAAATGACCGCGAGCTTTCCACTGTTCCCCATACGACGCATGGCATCAATCATCCCTGAGCGGACGCCGTAGCCATTGCTCCCGCCACGCCGCGGCAGATTGCAGTTGCGTACCGTTATCGCAGCACGTAGCCGTGCATGAGGGTCATCACCGCGGCCACACCCTGTTCCTTGCTGCGCTCCGGGTTGTACGTCTGGCGGTCCAGGCCCACCACGAAGATGGCCCCGAACATCGCCGCTTCCAGGCTGCCGCGCGCCACACGGCCGTCCACGGGGTATTTCCGGGCCACGTTTTCCAAGGCCGCCCCGATCACCGCAATCAGTTCGGCACGCAGCTCCGCGAAGAGCTGGCCCCATTCGTTCGGCGTCTTCCAGTTTTCACTGACCCAGAGCCGGGCGAATGAGGGATAGTCGTCCATGAAGTCCATGGCCTGGCCCAGCATGGCCTCCATGGCGTCCAGGGGATCGGCCTCCGGGTCTGCGATGCCCTGCAGGCGCTCGAGCATGATGTCGACGCCGTGGCGCAGCAACTGGGCAATCAGGTCGGACTTGCTGCCGAAGTTGTAGTACACCGTGCCTTTGGACACCCCGGCCGCAGCCGCGATCTCGTCCACCGTGACGCCGGCCGCCCCGCGCTCGCCGATCAGTTCCATCGACGCCTCGAACAGGCGCTGCTTGGTGGCGTTGGTCCGTGCAGGGCGAAGCCGCTTCTGCTGGGTGGCTTTGTCCTCGGTGCTGTCCTCGGTGCTCATACGGCGATCTCCGGCTTGAGGGTCTTCAGGGTCCAGTACTTGTGCTTGCGCACGGCCAGGGTGGACAGTGCCGCGCCCAGCAGAGTGTAGCCGAGGAGCCCGAGCACGGTGGGCAGGATCATCGACAGCTCCCCGCCGTACACCAGGTGCCGCATGCCAGTGACAACGTAGCCCATCGGCATGATCTGGTGCACCACATGCAGCGGTTCCGGGGTGGTCTGCCAGGGGAAAGTGCCGCCGGAGGACACCAGCTGCAGCACCAGCAGGATCAGCACCACGAACTTGCCGGGGGTCCCGAGCAAGGCCACCACACCCTGGATGAGCGCGCTGAACGCCATCGCGGCGGCAAGCATGAACAGCCACATCAGCACCGGATGCACCGGGTTCAACCCCAGGCCGAAGTTCACCACGAGGGTCAGGATGCTGGCCTGCAGCACGGACACCGCGAAAAACGGCAGCCAACCGCCCACGGCGATCTTCCAGGAGGGCGCATTCGAAGCCAGGGCGCGCTGGGTGATGGGCCGCATGGCCTGCACCAGCATGAACACGCCGATCCACAGGGCAAGGGTCAGGAAGAACGGCGCGAGCCCGGCACCGTAGGATCCGGCCTTGGCCTGCGAGACTTTGTTCACGGCCACAGGATCTGCGATCACCTTGGAGACTTCGCTCTTCTGGGAGTCATCCGGGTTCGGGATCTTGCCGGCACCCTTGGCCAGTTCGTTCGCCAGGGTGCGCGAACCGTCCGCGGCGGTGGCGGCGCCGCTCGCGAGCTGGGCCGCGCCGTCGTCGAGCTTCGCGGCACCATCCGCCAGTGCGGAAGCGCCGTTCAGGGCCGTCTGCTGGCCGGCGGCGAGCGTCGCTGCACCGGCGCTGAGCTGATCGGCACCCGCCGAGGCCTTGCCGATCGCCCCGGTCAGGGCGGGGGTTGCGGCGGCGAACTTCGCGGCACCGGCGCTGACCGCTGCCGAGCCGTCCGAGAGCTGCTGGATCTTCGCGGCGTCGGCGGCGATCTTCGCCTTCGCGTCGGCGACCGGCGCGGAGCCCGCCGCGGCGTCGTAGTCGGCCAGGATCTTGTCCGCCTGCTCCTGGTCGATGACCCCTGCCTCCATGAGCCGGGCATTGGCCGCGATCACGCGGTCACGCGCGCCGGCGTCGAACGCTTCCAGCTGCCCGACGACGTCCTGCACCTTCGCGTTCAACTGGGCGTTTCCGGCGGCCACCTGGGCGGCGCCGTCGGCGAGTTTCCTGGTATCCGCGGGGAGGCTGGCGGTCTTGTCCTTGAGTTCGCCGAGGCCTGCGCTGAGCTGGCCGGCCCCGTCATCGAGCTGCTTCGCGCCGTCGCGCAACTTGGTCTGCCCGGCGACGAGTTCGCCCGCGCCGCTGCGGAGCTGGCTGGTGCCGTCGTGGAGGGAGGCTGCCCCGGAACTGAGCTTTCCGACGCCGTCCGCCAGTTTGGCCGCACCGTCCGCAGCCTTGACGATCTGGGCATGGATGGTGCCGAAGCCGGTGAGGAGCTGGTTGGCCGTTTCCTCGCCCACTTCCTTGGCCACGGTGGAATGCACGGCAGTGGTGAGCTTGTCCACGATGGTGCTCAGCAGGTAGTTGTTGGCGTCGTTGGTGGTGACGTTCAGCATGGCCTGGTTGGCGGCGTCGAAGCTGCCCGGCGAGACGAGGTTGGCCGAGAAGTCCTTGGGGATCTTCAGGGCGAAGGCGTATTTGCCGCTCTGCACCCCGGCGTCCGCTTCCTCCGCCGTGGCCACCTGCTGCCAGTTGAAGACGTGGCCTTCCACCAGGGAATCGGCCACCTTGCGGCCGGCCTGCAATTCGGTGCCATCCGAGGACGCGGCGCCGGCGTCCTGCACCACCAGGGCGGCATCGATCTTGTCCAGGTTTCCGTAGGGGTCCCAGTTCGCGTACAGGTACACGGCGCCGTAAAGCAGGGGAACCATGGTCAGCGCCAGGATGGTCAGCTTGGGCAGCAGCCCGCCGGTCATGCGCTTGAGTTCGGAGCGGGCCAGCCGCAGAACAGTCACTTTGCGGTCCTTTGCAGGGTGTCGGTAGTGGAGGGACCCGGATCGTCCGCCGCCGCCGGGGCGGCGGGCTCGTCGTCGGGCTCTTCTTCGGCGGCCGGTTCCTCGGCAGTTTCCGGAATGGCGTTGCCGATCTCGGCGGAGGCGCCGTCCCAGCCGTCCGGGAGGGCGGAAACGACCGCGGCGACGGCGAGCGGCCGCCCGGCGTCGCGCGCCAACTGCTCAAGGCGGGGGAGCCAGTCCGCAGGGTCGGAGCTGTGCCGGTCCGGCGAGTCGAAGGCCAGGAGGTCGACGGCGGGGTCGGCGAGGGCGAGGGCGGTCAGCAGTTCAAGGCGCCGCGCCGGAGGGAGCTGTTCGATCCAGAGTCCGGCGATGTCCTCGAAGCTGTTCACCTTGAGCCAGGGCTTGCTGAGCAGGGCGCCGCGGTATCGGCGCGGGATGAGCGCAAGGTCCTCGGTGACGAGGTCGCGCACGCTCAGGTGCTGTTCGGGCTCGTTGACGCCGGGGGAGTCGAGCAGTGCGCTCGCGGAGCGGATTCTCTTGGTCTTGGCTGCGCCGTCCCAGCTGAGCCGGCCGCTTCCCGGCTTCATCCGGCCGCTGAGTGCGAGGGCGAGGGCGGTGCGCTGTTCCTGCCCGTCGCCGCTGATGAGCAGAAGCTGGCCGCGGCTGACCTCGAGGGAGGTGGGCGGCAGGAGGTCGGCGCGGCGGCCGTTGATCTGGAGTTCCTGTGCGGTGAGCACCGATGGACCTTTCGAGAGCCTGATGTCACCTCCATTCTATTTGAACTGACTAGTCAGTTCAAATAGAGCTCACAGACCGTACTTCTCCAGGAGTCTCAACCACACTTCGCTCAGCGTCGGGAAGGACGGCACCGCATGCCACAGGCGCTCCAATGTCACTTCGCCCACGATCGCGATCGTGGCCCCGTGCAGCAGTTCCGCCACGCCGGGTCCCGCGAAGGTGGCTCCGAGCAGCACGCGCCTGTCCTCGTCGACCACCAGCTGCGCCCACCCGCGGTAGTTCTCCGCGTATAGCTGCGAGCCCGAAACGTTGATGGGCAGCTCCACGGTGCCGGCCCGGATGCCGCGTTCCTGAGCCTGGCCCAGGCTCAGGCCCACGTTGGCCACTTCGGGATCGGTGAAGACAACACTGGGCACCGCGTGCTCGTTCGCCGTGCTGGTGACGTTGCTCCAGGGTCTCGGGGCGCGGTGCAGCTTGCCTTCGGCCCGGGCGACGATTGCGTCGCCGGTTGCCCGCGCGCTGTACTTCCCTTGATGGGTCAGCAACGGGGTGCCCGCGGCGTCGCCCGCGGCGTAGAGCCACAGCCCGCTGGTTCCATCGCTCGCGGCACCTTCCACGAGACCGGTCGAATCGGTGCTGATGCGCAACGCCGGCGGGCCGCCGTCGTCCTCCGCTTCGACGAGCCCGACGCTCTCCAGCCCCAGATTGTCCAGTGCGGGCCTGCGGCCTGTCGCCACCAGGAGCTTGTCAGCGTCCAGGACCTTGCCGTCGTCCAGCGTGACGGAGAACGACTGTTCATTCGTCCGCACGCTGAGAACCGCGGTGCCGGTGTGCAGGGCCACGCCGTCGGCGCGCAGACCGGCCGCAACCAGCTCCGCCGCCTCCTCCGGGAAAGCGCTGAGCAGCCTGCTGCGCGCGACCACCGACACCAGCGATCCCAGCCGGGCAAAAGCCTGCGCGATTTCGACGCCGGCAACGCCGCCTCCCAGCACCACGAAGCGCTCCGGTACTTCGCGGGCCGAGGTGGCGCCGCGCGTCGTCCAGTAGGGGGCCGAGCGGAGGCCGGGAATGTCCGGAATGATGGGGGTCGAGCCGGTGGCGATGACGACGGCGTGCCGCGCCTTGAGCGCGTAGCTGTTGCCGTCCACGCCGTCCACCTGGACCTCGCGAGGCCCGGTGATGCGGGCTACGCCGCGCACCAGCTCGATCCCGGTATCGGTCAACCACTGGACGCCGCCGTCGTCCTGCCACCGGTTCGTGAAGTAGTCCCGGTACTTCAGCACGGGCACCGGGTCCAGGACCTTGGTGACGGAATCTGCAGCGCCGGGTACGGACTGGGCACCATGCAGGGCTGTTCCCGGACGGAGCAGGGCCTTCGACGGAATACAGGCCCAGTAAGAGCATTCCCCGCCGACCAGTTCGGATTCGACGATGGCTGCCGTGAGGCCTCCCCGGACGACGCGGTCGGCGACGTTTTCGCCGGCGGCTCCGGCACCGATCACGATGACGTCGAATTCCCGGGAGCGCTCCTCAGTCATGAGAGAAGCCTACGCCTGTCCTTTCGCCGCGGTATCCGGGGCCAGCAGGCTGTTTCTCGGGCAGAGATGGGACATCCGATATTGTCTTGAGATGGGCGGGGCGGCGCACTAAGCTCGCTTCAACATCGTCACCGGAACGTTCGCGGCAGTCCCTGCGGACCGGCCGGACGGCGTCCGTCTCGGGAGGGGGCACGGGTGGAATCCGGCATGGTTCGGCAGGCGCGGTACAGCGCCCAGACCCGGCTCAGGGCCCTGCAGTCGGACATCATGGACCTGATCCTTGAACGGGAACTTGAAGCCGGCGATCCCCTGCCCACGGAAAGCGAACTCGCGGCGTCCCTCGGGGTGGGGCGCAACACGCTGCGCGAGTCGCTCAAGGTCCTGCAGGCGATGGGCGTGATCGAGATCCGGCACGGCTTCGGGATGTTCGTTGCCCCGAGCAATTTCGACGCCTTCGCGGACGGCCTCGTGTTCCGCAGCCGCTTGTCCCTGCGGCAGGGCGGGGAGGATGCACTCCAGCTGCTTGGCATCCGCGAGGCCTTGGAATCCGGGCTCCTGCCGGCCGCCGTCGCGGCAACCGCGCCCGGGCAGCTCGCCCGGCTGGCTGAGTCCGTTGAGCATATGGAGGAGCTCGCCCAGGCGGGCGGGCACACCGCCGCGGCCGACGCAGAGTTCCACCGCCGCTTGTTCGAACCGCTCGGCAACGATCTGCTGCAGCAACTGCTGGGGGTCTTTTGGAAGGTCTACCGCAGGATCCAGCTGGAGGCAGGCCCCTCACAGGAAGATGCCGCGGCCGTTGCGGCGCTGCACCGGAAGATCTACGACGCCGTTGCCGCGGGGGACGCTGCCGCTGCCGGGGGGTTGCTCGCTTCCCGTTTCGAAGAACTGCGGGAGAGGATCGCCGCTCTGGTGGCCGGCCGCTGAGGCCGGCTCCGGCGCGGTTTGCACGACGTCGGTACGGGGGGCAGCTGTGACGGGCGCCCGCCGTCGTACTACTTCCCGAGCTTGGACAGGATCGCCGCCAGGGCCGCCCGCACGCCCGTGCTCAGAGTCGGCTCGATGACCGGGGCGAAGTACGGCGAATGGTTCATCGGTACAGGCCGGCCGGAGTCGAGCACTTCCCGGCTCATGCCACCGAACATCCAGTACACCGACGGCACGCCGATCGCCTCGGCGAAGGCGCCGAAGTCCTCGCTGCCCATCATCGGCTCCACTACGGCCACGTTTTCCGCCCCCAGCGCTGCGCGGAAGGCCTCGATCAGCTGTTCGGTAGCGGCGGGTTGGTTGTAGTTGCGCGGGAAGGTGTAGAGCTCTGTGATCTCCGGCAGCGGCGCACCGGAGGCATCGGCCTCCGCCAGGATGATCCTGCGGACGGCCGCCAGGACCTGGGCGCGGACCTCCGGCTCCAGGGTTCGGATGTTCAGGGTGAACTCGGCGGTGGCGGGGATGATGTTCTCCTTCAACCCGGCGTGGAAGGTGCCTACTGTCACCACCGCTGCCTTCAGCGGGTGGACCTCCCGGGACACGATCGTCTGGAGCCGGAGCACCATCTGGGCGCCGAGGACGATCGGGTCGATGGCCACCTGGGGCTGTGAACCATGGGACTGCCGTCCGAACACCGTGACCTTCAAGGAGTCGGCCATCGCCATGGCGTTGCCGATGCTGATGTTGATGGTCCCGGCTTCGTTTCCCATGACGTGCTGGCCGTAGATGATTTCCGGGCGCGGTGCCTTGTCCCAGATTCCGTCCTCGATCATGGCCTGCGCCCCGGCGGCGGTTTCTTCGCCCGGCTGGAAGATGAAGACGACGGTGCCGCTCCAGGACTCCGTGGCACCGGCCAGCAGTTCGGCCGCCGTCAGCAGCGTGGTGACGTGGGTGTCGTGGCCGCAGCCGTGCATTACCGGCACCCCGGTTCCGTCGGCCAGTATTCCGCGCGCCGTGCTGGCGTAGTCGAGGCCCGTGTCTTCAAGGATCGGCAAACCGTCGGTGTCCGCCCGGAATCCGATCACCGGTCCGTCGCCGTTGCGCAGCACGCCTACGACGCCTGTGCTGCCGCAAGCGAAGTTGCCGATGCCCAGGGCGTCGAGCCGCTCGGCGATGAAGCGCGCCGTAGCGTGCTCCTGCATGGAGAGTTCGGGATTGGCGTGCAGATGCTTGTACATGGAGTGCATCCGGCCGCGGAGCTCCTCGCTGAGCTCTCCGCGGAGTGCGGCAGAGGGTGCGCCATCGGGCTGGATGCCGGACTGGTTGTCGGGCTGGATGCCGGACTGGTTGTCGTACTGGGGGAGTGCCTCGGTCATGGCCAGGTCTCGTTTCTGTCGGCGTTGATGCGCGGTGCCGCGCTGCGGCTGCCGGCTTCCACCGTATTGAGGGGCCGCCGCACCTGCCGGAAGTCCGGGCCGCCGTCGAACTCTATGACGAAAAAAGACAACGAAAAAGGCCCGTACCGCCGAAGCGGTACGGGCCTTGTCTGTGCGCCCAAAGGGATTCGAACCCCTGACCTTCTGTTCCGTAGACAGACGCTCTATCCAGCTGAGCTATGGGCGCATTCTGTGCTTTCACACCGTGGTTCGTGGGCTTCGCTTTTTCGCTCGCCCCCCGAACCTCAATAAACTTTACGCGAGATCCGCCTAACCGCCAAATCGACGGCATGTAATCTGGGCAACTATACCGGTCTATGTGACCTTGCTCACTAAAATCGCCGGTTTTTGGGTCGCAAGCGTTGATTTTCCGGGGGTTTGCTCCGAAAGGCCCATGAGATCCCACGTCCTAGGCCTAAATGGTCTACTCCGCGAGACCTAGCATTTAGGACACACCACCGACCCCGACGAAGGGAACTGCAATGGGCGACCTGGCGCGACTGCCGCTGCTTGAGAAGGCACCCACCACGCACGCACGCCTGCTGGCCTGGGTTGAGGAAGTAGCTGAACTTACCCAGCCTGACCGCATCCACTGGGTGGACGGCAGCGAGGGCGAATACAAGGCCCTGACTGAGGAACTCGTCGCTGCCGGCACGCTGAAGCCGCTGAACCCGGAGACCTTCCCGAATTCCTTCGCGGCGTTCTCCGATCCGGCAGACGTTGCCCGCGTCGAAGAGCAGACCTTCATCTGCTCCGAGAACGAGCGCGACGCAGGCTTCACCAACAACTGGATGGCCCCGGCCGAGATGAAGCAGAAGCTGCGCGGACTGTTCGCCGGCTCCATGCGCGGGCGCACCATGTACGTGATCCCCTTCGTCATGGGTCACCTGGATGCCGAGGATCCCAAGTTCGGCGTCGAGATCACCGACTCCGCCTACGTGGTGGCTTCCATGCGCATCATGGCCCGCATCGGCACCGACGTGCTTAATCGCATCACCGAGACTGACGCTTTCTTCGTGCCGGCCCTGCACTCCCTGGGTGCGCCGCTGGAGGCCGGCCAGGCCGACGTTTCGTGGCCGTGCAACCCGGAGAAGTGGATCGTGCACTTCCCCGAAGAGCGGTCCATCTGGTCCTTCGGTTCCGGTTACGGCGGCAACGCCCTCCTGGGCAAGAAGTGCTACGCCCTGCGTATCGCTTCGGTCATGGCCCGTGACGAGGGCTGGCTGGCCGAGCACATGCTCATCCTCAAGCTCACCTCGCCGGAGCAGAAGACCTACTACGTCTCTGCTGCGTTTCCCTCCGCTTGCGGCAAGACCAACCTCGCGTTGCTTGATCCCACGATCAAGGGCTGGAAGGTCGAGACCCTCGGCGACGACATCACCTGGATGCGCTTCGGCAAGGAAGGCGAGCTCCGTGCCGTCAACCCCGAAGCAGGCTTGTTCGGGGTTGCTCCGGGCACCGGTTGGGGGACCAATCCGAACGCCATGCGCGCCATCGCCAAGGGCAACAGCATCTTCACCAACGTGGCGCTGACCGACGACGGCGGCGTGTGGTGGGAAGGCATGACGGAGGAAACTCCGGCGCACCTGACCGACTGGCAGGGCAACTCCTGGACGCCCGAGTCCGGAACCCCGGCGGCCCACCCGAACTCCCGCTTCTGCACGCCGATCGACCAGATCGACATGCTGGCCGAGGAGTACTTCAGCCCAGAAGGCGTCGAGCTGTCCGCCATCCTCTTCGGCGGACGCCGCAAGACCACTATCCCGCTGGTTACCGAGGCCCGCGACTGGTCCAACGGCATCTTCATGGGCTCCACGCTGTCCTCCGAAACCACGGCTGCCGCAGCCGGCGCCGTCGGTGTCGTCCGCCGCGACCCCATGGCCATGCTGCCGTTCATTGGCTACGACGCAGGCGACTACCTGAACCACTGGGTGAACCTGTCCGCCAAGGCCAACCCGGAGCGCCTGCCGAAGATCTTCCTGGTGAACTGGTTCCGCCGTACGGCCGAGGGCGGCTTCGCCTGGCCCGGCTTCGGAGACAACGCCCGTGTGCTCAAGTGGGCCATCGAGCGCCTGGAAGGCAAGGCCGACGCCGTCGAGACCCCCATCGGTTTCGTTCCCACCGGTGCGTCCATCGACCTGGAAGGCCTGGACATGACCCCGGCTGAGGTCGAAGCGGCCGTCCGCGTGGACCCGGCCGAATGGGAAACCGAGCTGGCCTCCATCGAGGAATGGTTCGCGAAGTTCGGCGAGTCCCTCCCCGCGGCCCTGCAGGCCGAGCTGGACGGACTGAAGAGCCGACTGGCCTAGACCTCTTAAGGACAACGGCGTCCTTAAGACGACGGCGGCCCGTCACCTTCTATTGGGAAGGTGACGGGCCGCCGTCGTGTTTTGGGTTTGTTCCCGCCGTTAGTTGGCGGGCCAGACGTCCGGTCCGAACACTTCGTAGTGGATCCGCGTGGCCGGGATGCCGGCGTCGATGGCTTCATCGCGGATCTTCTTCATGAAGGGAAGCGGCCCGCATAGGTAAAGGGACGCGTCGGCCGGCAGGTCCACCTCCCGCAGGGACATGAACCCTTCCTTCGTTCCGGGCTGGGGAGCCTCGAGCCAGAGCTGCAACTCGGCGTCGTCGATCCTCTCGACGTCCGCAGTCATCTGGTCCCGCAGTGCCCAGCTCTCCATGGAGTTCTCGGCGTGGAGGACCAGTATCTGGCGCCCGGTCGCAGTATCGGCCAGGGACCGCAGGATCGAGGCGATCGGCGTGCAGCCGATGCCGGCGGATGCCAGGACGAGGGGACCGTCCCCCTCCTTCAGCGTGATCTCGCCATAGGGGTTTGAAATCTGGAGGATGTCGCCGGCCTCGACGCCGTTGTGCAGCGCTGTGGAAACCTCGCCGCCGTCGTTGAGCTTGGTGGTGAAGGTCCGGCTGGTGCCGGCGTCCGCCGAGAGCGAGTACTGGCGGACCTGGTGCAGGCCGTCCGGCAGTTGGACCTTGACGCTGATGTACTGGCCGGCAAATGCAGGCGTGACGGGGGTTTCGTCCGCCGGCTCAAGGATGAAGGTCAGGGCGTCCGTCCCGGCCGGGGTAGTGGCAGCCACGCGCCAGGGCATCCACATCCGGTTATTGGCCTGGGCCGCATAGAGGCCTTTTTCGATCTTGATGAGTGCGTCCGCCATGAGCCAGTAGACCTCGGTCCAGGCTTCTGCGATTTCCGGGGTGATGACATCGGCCAGGTCCGCGGCGATGGCTGCGAAAAGGTGCTCATAGACCACGCCGTACTGTTCCTCCCGGATTCCCAAGGAAGCGTGCTTGTGGGCAATCCGTGACAGTACGGCTTCGGGAAGGGTGCCCGGGTTGTTGATCAGATGCGTGGCGAAGGCCGCAATGCTTCCGGCGAGAGCCTGCTGCTGTTCGCCGGAGCGCTGGTTGGAGCGGCTGAAGAGTCCATCCAGCAATTCCGGATGTGCCGCGAAAAGGCGCTTGTAGAAGTCGGCGGTGATCTCTCCGATCCTCGATCCGACGAGGGGAAGAGTGGCTTCGATGACAGGACGCGACTTTTCGGAAAGCATTGATTCTCCTGCGGGTTAGGCGGGCGGTTCGCCCGGGCGATCAATACACGCATTTCAAATACGAGTATTTATGGATCAATTTCTACTCTTCGTAGAAAAGATGTGCAAATCGGCGTCTGGGGCTGCAGCGGGAGCCCGCACAGGCGGAGCTCAGCCGCGCAGGCGGCGCTCAGATGCGGGCAGCCGTCGCGCTCAGCGCCGGGCTGCCGGCTCCTGGAAGTCCGGCCGCAGCCCGATCGTGTGGAAAACGGGTTCCATCTGGCGGGCATGGGGGAGGGAAGAAATCACGACGGAATCGAGTTCGCGGTAGAAGGCCTCGCGGGCGCGCCCCATGGCGCGCCGGAGGCTGCATTCGGTGATGAGCGGGCAGTCGCCGTTGGGCGACTGGCATTCGGCCGGATCCTGCCTGCTGTCGAGCTGGCGCAGGAGTTGGCCAACCGTCGCGCGGCGGCCGGCAGTTGTCAGCTGTGATCCACCGTTCCTGCCCCGTTCGACGGCGATCAGCCCCAGCTCGCGCAGCCTCGCCAATGCCTTGCTGACGTGGTTGTAGGGAGTTCCCACGGCGTCCGCCACCGCCTGGGTGGTCAGCAGGGCGCCCCCCGGAGCCGCCGCCAGCACCATGACGGCGCGCAGGCTCACATCGGCGAACGCGTTGATTTTCATGCCTTCAGCTTAAGCAGCGCTTGGCGTTGATGCAGAAACGGGTCTCCGGAAACCGGTCCCGCCGGGCTGCCCTGGCCGGATTTCGGCCCGGATTCCGGCCGCTATTGCGAGGGCGGGCAAGCTAGCCCGTCCAGACCGCCGCGTCGTGGCCGTCTGCCTCCAGCGGGCGGAAGCTGAAGCCTTCAGCCGTGACGTCATAGGGCACGACGGCGGCCATCAGGCCGCCGCTGCGGTGCTCGGCAGCGGCGTGGATGCCGTCCGTGCCGTGCTCGGGAAGGGTGACGTCGCTTGCGAACGCCACAGCCCGGTACCCCTCGCGGCCCTGGCGCAGGAGTTCGATGACGTCGGTGAGCATCGTCTCGGCGTCGATGTTCCCGTCGGCATCCAGCTCACCCGGTGAGATCATCACGAGGCGCAGTTCGTCGTCGTCGGCGAGGGTGACGCCGAAAGGCAGGAAACCGCCGTTCTGCTCCATGTGCTCTTGGGCTGTGCCGAGGGCGGCGCCCAGGACTTCGCGCAGTTCGCGCGAGATGGTTTCCTGGGCGTCCTCCGTTTCCTGGGCATCCGGCTGAACGGCGTCGGGGGAGATGTCTTCAGGCATGGCGTTGCTTCCCTGCTAGCCGCGGACGATGGCCAGAACGCGGTCGCGGACCGCGCTCATGGTTTCGGCGTCTTTGGCCTCGGCGTTCAGGCGCAGGAAGGGCTCAGTGTTGGAAGGACGCAGGTTGAACCACCAGCTGCCGTCCTTCGCGCTGAAGGTGCTGCCGTCCATGTGGTCGATGTCGATGTCTTCACCCTCGAAGTCGGCACGGACGCGCTCGATCGCGGCTGCCTTGTCTTCGATTTCGGAGTTGATCTCACCGGAGGAAACGTAGGGCTCGTACTGGCGGCCGAGTTCGGACAGCGGTCCGTCCTGCTCGCCCAGGGCGGCCAGGACATGCATGGCAGCGAGCATGCCGGTGTCGGCGTTCCAGAAATCACGGAAGTAGAAGTGCGCGGAGTGTTCGCCGCCGAACACAGCGCCTTCCTCGGCCATGACCGCCTTGATGAAGGAGTGGCCAACGCGGGTGCGCACCGGACGGCCGCCGTCTTCCTCGATCAGCTCCGGAACGGCCTTGGAAGTCAGCAGGTTGTGGATGATGACCGGGACTTCCTCGCCGCCGGCCTTTGCCCGCGCGATTTCGCGGCGCGCCACCATTCCGGTGATGGCCGACGGCGAGACGGGCTCGCCCTTTTCGTCCACCACGAAGCAGCGGTCGGCGTCGCCGTCGAACGCCAAGCCGATGTCCGCGCCGTGCTTGACGACGGCGGCCTGCAGGTCGCGGAGGTTTTCCGGCTCGAGCGGGTTGGCCGGGTGGTTCGGGAAGGAGCCGTCCAGCTCGAAGTACAGCGGAACGATTTCGAACGGCAGGGCCGGGAGCAGGGCGTCGCCGAGGACGGCAGGGGTGGTCAGGCCCGCCATGCCGTTGCCGGCGTCGACGACCACCTTCAGCGGACGGGATCCGCTGAGGTCCACCAGCCTGCGCAGGTAGGCGGAGTAGTCCTTCAGGACATCGCGGACGGCAATGGTTCCCTGCGTCTCCGCCTCGGGAATTTTGCCTTCGTTCAGGTACTGCTCGGCGAGGGCCTGGATCTCCTTCAAGCCGGTTTCCGAGGAGATCGGCTGGGCGCCGGCCTTCGCCATCTTGATGCCGTTGTACTGGGCCGGGTTGTGGCTTGCGGTGAACGTGGCCCCGGCTGCGTTCAGCGCGCCGCAGGCGTAGTAGAGCTCATCGGTGGAGATCAGGTCCAGGAGCTGGACATCGGCACCGCGGCGGGATGCGCCGTCGGCGAATGCCTTGATGAACTCGGGCGAGGACGGCCGCATGTCCCCACCGACCAGGACGGTCTCGCCGGCAAGGCCAAGGGTGTCGACAAAAGCGGCGCCGACGGCTTTCACGATTTCCGCGCTGATGGTCTCGCCGACGATGCCCCGGACGTCGTAGGCCTTGAAGGAAGCCGAGAGGTCGAAAGTGTTGTTCTGCTCGCTAGTCACGCGCTCAATCCTACTGTGGCGGCGGTGCCGGGCGCCCACACGGACCCCGTATGTGGACAGACTTCACAACTTTCGCCGTTGTCCACATAGCGAAGGTCCCGGGTACTTGCTGTCGGACCCGGCTGGAATACTGAAACCATGTCCCAGGAGCCAAACACCGCAGAAATCACCAGCACCCGCCAGGAAGCCCTGCAGGTCCTCCGGGAGCTTGTCGGCAACCCGGAAGCAGGATTCCACGACGGCCAGTACGAGGCCATCGAGGCGCTCGTCGACGCCGGCCGCCGGGCTCTGGTGGTGCAGCGCACCGGCTGGGGAAAATCGGCCGTCTACTTCGTGTCCTCCCTGCTGCTGCGGCGGCGGGGGAGCGGGCCCACCCTCATCGTGTCGCCCCTGTTGGCGCTGATGCGGGACCAAGTGGCGGCGGCGGCCCGCGCCGGTGTCCGGGCGGTGGCGATCAACTCGGCCAACCAGCTGGATTGGGACACCGTGCACGCGCAGCTCGCGGCCGATGAAGTCGACGTGCTGCTGGTCTCGCCCGAACGCCTCACCAACCCCACGTTCCGGGAGAACCAGCTGCCGGAACTGATCCGCAGCACGGGTCTTCTGGTGATCGATGAAGCACACTGCATCTCCGACTGGGGGCATGACTTCCGGCCCGACTACCGGCGCATCGCGGACCTGATCGACCGCCTGCCGGGCACCGTCCCGGTCCTTGCGACCACGGCCACGGCAAACTCGCGCGTGGTCCACGACATCGAGGAACAGCTTGGCGCCGGGGTGCTCACCATCCGCGGTTCCCTAGGGCGGGAATCGTTGCGGCTCGGCGTACTGAACCTGGCCAATTCACGGGACCGGCTCGGTTGGTTGCTGACGCACCTGTCGGACATGCCCGGCAGCGGCATCATCTACGCCCTGACCGTCTCCGCCGCCGAGGATACCGCAAGGCTCCTGGCGGAGGCCGGCCATGAGGTCCTCGCCTACACCGGGCGCACGGACCCTGCGGACAGGGAGCGGGCGGAACAGCGCCTCAAGGACAACCAAGTCAAGGCGCTCGTTGCCACTTCGGCGCTCGGCATGGGCTTCGACAAGCCGGACCTCGGCTTCGTGATCCACCTCGGTGCACCGTCCTCCCCGGTGGCGTACTACCAGCAGGTTGGCCGAGCCGGCCGTGGTGCCGCGAACGCGGACGTCCTGCTGCTTCCAGGCCAGGAGGACCGGGATATCTGGCAGTACTTTGCCACCGCCTCCATGCCTTCCGAGGAAAAGGCTGCGGCCGTGCTTCAGGTGCTGGGGGAGGCCGGGACCGCGCTGTCCACGGTTGCCCTCGAGGCCCGTGTCGATCTGCGCCGCACACCCCTGGAGCTCCTGTTGAAGGTCCTTTCCGTGGACGGGGCAGTGGAACGGGTCGGCGGCGGTTGGCGGGCCACCGGGCAACCGTGGTTCTACGATGCCGAACGCTACGCCCGGATTGCCGAGGCCAGGGTCGATGAACAGGACTCGATGATCATCTACGAGGACACTGCAGGCTGCCGGATGGAGTACATCACCGCCGTCCTGGACGACGATTCGGCGCGCCCGTGCGGCCGCTGCGACAACTGTGCGGGGCGCTGGTTCCCGTCGGACATCGCGGCAGAAGCGGCCGACGCCGCGGGCCGGACGCTCAGCCGCGCAGGCGTTGCCGTTGAAGCGCGCCTGCAGTGGCCCAGTGGCATGGACCGCCTGGGCGTGGCCGTGAAGGGCAGGATCAAGGCGGGGGAAACCGTCGCGGAAGGCCGAGCCTTGGCCCGCCTGAGCGACCTTGGCTGGGGAGGTGCCCTGCGGGAACTGTTCGCGGCGGGGGCCGCGGACCGCGGGGTGGATCCGGCCATGCTGCAGGCCTGCGTCCAGGTGCTGAAGGAATGGGCCACAGGGAGCGCTGGCCAAGGCAGCTGGAGTGGCCAGGAGCGTCCGGCCGCCGTCGTCAGCCTGCCTTCGCGCAGCAAGCCGTTGCTCGTGGACTCCCTGGCCCGGGGAATCGCCGGCATAGGACGGATGCCCTACCTCGGTTCCCTGCAGCTTCAGCACGGCGGACCCACCGGCGGCCGGGGAGGCAACAGCGCCTACCGCCTGGCCGGAGTCTGGGACCGCCTGGTGGTAGGCCCGGAGCTCGCGGAGGCACTTGCCCCGCTGGCCGGACGAAGCGTCCTGCTGGTTGACGACCTGGTGGACAGCCGGTGGAGTGTGACGGTTGCCGGCCGTGCCCTCCGGCAGGCCGGGGCAGGAGCGGTGCTGCCGCTCGTCCTCGCCCAAGCGGGCTGACGGGGCGCGGGCGGGCTGACGGGGCGCGCTAGACAAGACCCCCGGGTACGCAAAAGGCCCCGGTCCAGGACCGGGGCCAAACGCGGAGACGGGGGGATTTGAACCCCCGGTCGAGTTTAACCCCGACCCTTCATTAGCAGTGAAGTCCATTCGGCCGCTCTGGCACGTCTCCAATTGCTATTGCTAGCCCACCAAGGATACGCAGAACACGGCGTACAGCGCAAAACGGCCGGTTCCTGCGGCTACGGCGCCCGGAGACCGTCGCCGGACGGTCTCCGGCACCTTAGCCGCGGACGCCGTTCACGCTGCTTTCGGCGGTACCTGCTGTGAGGGCGCGCCACAGGAACTGCTGGCTTCGGGCCTGCAGTGCCGCGGCCTGCCGGTTGTCCGAAGCTCCTGCGTGGCCGCCCTCCAGGGTTTCGTGGAACCAGACATTCGGGATGCCCATCGCCTGCATCCGTGCAGCCATCTTGCGGGCCTGGACCGGGCCGACGCGGTCGTCGGAGGTGGAGGTCCAGATGAACGTCTCGGGGTAGTCCACGCCGTCGTGCAGCAGATGGTACGGGGAGAAGGTCCGGATGAACTCCCACTGCTCCGGGATGTCCGGGTCTCCGTACTCGGCGATCCACGAGTATCCGGCGGAAAGCTTGGTGTAACGGCGCATGTCCAGCAGGGGCACACCGCAGGAAACCGCAGCAAAAAGTTCCGGGTACCGGGTCAGCATGTTACCCACCAGCAGCCCGCCGTTGGAGCCTCCCGCGCAGCCCAGCCGTTCATGGCTGGTCACCCCACGTGAAATCAGGTCCTGCGCCACGGCCGCGAAGTCCTCGTAGGCGCGGTGCCGCTTTTCCTGCAGGGCCGCCCGGTGCCAGGCCGGGCCGTACTCCCCGCCGCCGCGGATGTTCGCCACCACGTACACGCCGCCCCGGGCTTTGCCCGCGACGGCCCCACTGCGCCGCTCCAGCCAGGACCGGCCGATCGCCCCGCTGTAAGCCGGTGTACGGGAAACCTCGAAGCCGCCGTAACCGGACAGCTGGGTGGGATTGCCGCCGTCGAGCACCAAATCCCTGGACGCAATCTGGAAGTATGGCACTCTGGTGCCGTCCGCGGACACCGCGAAATGCTGTTGCACTTCGTAGTCGCCGTCGTTGAAGAACGACGGCGAAGACTTCACGACCGCGTGCGTGCTGGCGACGGCGATGCCCTCCGCAGCCGTGAGGGTGCCGCGCATCAGGGTCGTGGGAGTGGTGAAACCGGTGGCCACGAGCCAGAAGTCGTTGCCTGCGCCTTCGCTTTCGTCTTCGTCATCCACCGCGTAGGCGTTGACATCGTGCAGCGGCGGGCAAGCATCCAGCGGCGCCATGGCCCAACCTCCGGCTGCCACCGTGCCGTCGAAGCCGTCGCCGGCGCCTTCGAAGGCGCCGGGTTCGCCGGCCGTGTGCCGGCCCGTCGCGGGCGGACGAGAGGGGTCGAGCACCAGGATCTGCGAGGAGACGTCGCTGAGCAGGTTCAGGACCAGGAAGTCCCGGGTCCAGCTCCAGGATTGCAGGGAGGTGCGCTCGTCCGGGGTGAACAGCACGGTGAAATCCCTGGCGCCATCCAGGTAGTCCTCCAGATCCGCGGCGAGCAGGCAACCGGCCGGGAAGACCGTGTCCGCGGGCAATCCGCCGTCCACCGAAGCGCCGGCAACGGCCCAGTCCTGGCGGGGACGGAACAGCAGCCACTGGCGGTGGGTGCTGATGTTGACGTCGGTGGGAACCTCGATTTCCAGCCACCCGCCGTCGCGCTGCAGGTAGGTGCGCTGGTTGAAGAAGTCGATCCAGTCCACCGCGAAGGTGCGCTCGAAACCCGGGGTGGAGTCGTGGGCCACGAGGGCCATCATGTGTTCTTCCGGGATCTCGAAGAGCCGTTCGGCCTGGTCCAGGCTCTGGCCTCGGGACAGCTTCACGCCCGTGCGGGCGTAGGAGGAACTGGTCTTGGGCAGCTCGCCGGCCGTGCTTGCCACCAGCAGGGTGTCGGCATCGAGCCAGCTGATGTTGCCCTTGGCCACCGGAAGGTCGAAGCCGCCCTCGGCGGGGTCCACGAAACGGCGCTGCTCGACGTCGAACTCGCGGTAGCGGTTGGCGTCCCCGCCGTCGGGCGAGAGCGACACCATGGCGAGCTTGTAGGGCTGGCCCTCGGCGGGGCGCAGGAACGAAGCCCCGTGGAAGACCCACTCTTCGTCTTCCGCGGCCGCAAGCGCGTCAATGTCCAGCAACACGTCCCATTCGGGGTCGTCGCTAAGGTAGCTTTCCCAGGTGGTGCGCCGCCACAGGCCCTTGGGATTCAGCTTGTCGCGCCAGAAGTTGTAATAGTGCCCGCCGCGCTTGGTCACCATGGCGATCCGGTCCGTGGAATCCAGCACCTCCAGGATCCCGGCCTCCAGGGTGGCAAAGTCCTCGTCTTCGAGCAGTTCCTCGGTACGGGCGTTCTGTTCCCGGACCCAGGCCAGCTGATCCTCGCCGTGGATCTCCTCAAGCCAGATGTTCTCGTCAACAGGCTCCGGGGCAATGGTCCTGGCGGCCCCCGCGTCCTTGTCCGGCTCCGTGCCCTCGTTCGACCCGGTTTCAGGGCTTTGCCCAGCTGTTGTGGTGGTCATGGCCCCATCCTAGGGTGCCCTGCTGACGGGGAAGCAAGCCACGGTGAAAGTAAGCTTGGGCGGTGGGCAATTCGCAGAAAACCAAAGTGGCATTGATCGGTGCAGGGCCTCGCGGCACCAGTGTCCTGGAGCGTTTGTTCGCGAACTGGGCGGCTTCGGCGCCGGCCGGGCACACCCTGCAGATCGACGTCGTTGATCCGTACCCGGCGGGCCCCGGACGGGTCTGGCAGCCCGGGCAGTCGCGCCTGTACCTGATGAACACGCAGTCGTTCTATCCCACCCTCATTCCCGAGGACGCCTCACTTGCTGCCCCGCTGGCGGGCGGCACCTTCGAGCAGTGGCGGGCCCGCCGCCGGGACCACGGCCATGGCCTCAGCAGTGAGGAACAGTCCGAACTCGCGGCGCTCGGCTCCGGTGACTTTCCCAGCCGCGCGATCTACGGGCGGTACCTCAGCGAAACGCTGGACGCGCTCCTGGAACGCAAGCCCGACGGCGTCGGGCTCACCTTCCACCGCAACGCCGCCGTTTCGGTACGGAAAGATCCGGACGGGACGTCCGCGTTCGACGTCGAACTTGACTCCGGCACACACCTGGCCGCCGACGCGGTGGTCCTGGCCCTCGGGCACCTGGAAGCGCAGCTGAACGCCGAACAGCGCTCCTTCGCCGGCGCCGCTGCCGGGCTGGGACTGCTGTACCTGCCGCCGGCGGCACCGGCCGACGTCGACTGGTCCCGGGTGCCGGACCGCGAACCCGTGCTGGTCCGCGGCATGGGACTGAACTTCTTCGACGTCATGGTGCAGCTGAGCGTGGGCCGCGGAGGACGGTTCGAGCCGGCAGGTGAGGGGCCGGGAACGCTGAAGTACCTGCCGTCCGGACGGGAACCGATCATCATCGCCGCCTCCAGACGCGGCACCCCGTACCGGGCCAAGGCCGGGCTGGACGGCTACTACCCGAAATCCATCCGGCTGCGCTACCTGAACGAGCGCGCCGTGGCCCGCTTCACCGCGGCCGGGATCCAGCCCGGATTCGAGCACGACCTCTGGCCCCTGCTGCACCGGGATACCCTCTGGGCCTACTACTCCACGCTCGCAGTCGCCCAAGCGGCCGCGGTCAGCGACACCGAGGAGTTCCTCGCCGCGCTCGAGGATGCCCTGCAGCCGCACGCCCACGCCGCCGGCAGTTGGGAGAAACGGGTCGACGAGCTGGTGACCAAGCACGTGGCGGCGTCGCGCCGCCTGGACCTGCCGGGCCTCGCTGCACCCCTTGCCGGGCGGTCCTTTGCCGGACGGCGGGAGCTGGACGCCGCCGTCGTCGAATACCTCGACGACGACGCCCGGCGCTCCGCCCTAGGCGAAACAGACCCCATGAAGATGGCGATCGGTGCCCTGCATACCGGCCGGGCCGTGCTGAAGAGCGTGGTGGCCGACGGCGGCATCACCGATGAGTCATGGCTTGGCGAATTGCGTGGCTGGTTCGAGTCCTTCGTCGAAGGGCTGGCCAGCGGGCCCCCCGCCCTGCGGGTGGAGCAGTTGGCAGCCCTGGCGCGGGCCGGCGTCGTCAGCTTCACCGGCCCCGATCCGCGCTTCAGTGTCGACCGCGCGCAACGGCTTTTTTCAGCGTCGTCCCCTTGGGTGGGCGGGCCTCCTGCCACGGCGAGGACCCTTGTGGAAGCGCTGGCCCCCGCCAACCGGGTGGGCACCACGGCGTCCCCGCTCATGCGGCAGCTGCTGGCCGAAGGCCTGGTGCGGCCAAAGGTCATGCTGGGCGCCGAAGGCAGCCCCGTGCAGGCCACCGGCCTGGACGTGGAGCCGCATCCGTACCGTGCCGTGGGCGCCAACGGATCGGTGACCAAGGGCATGTACGTGTTGGGCCTGCAGTTGTCCGCCAACCAGTGGGGCACGGCCATCGCCGCCGAAGCCGTACCCGCGGACGGCCCGGCCTACCGCAGCGGACAGCGGACCTTGCGCGACGCCGACGAAATCGCCCGGGCCATCCTGGGGCTCTGAGCTCCACAGCCGGAAGGGACATGCCCTCCCCTCGCCCTGAGGAATGGACATAATGCCAATATGTCCATTCTTCGGCCTCAGGGGAGGGCATGCTCAGCGGCTGTGCTGCGCGGGCCTTAACCCTTCAGGCACTTCTGGTATTCGAGCCACGCGATCGCGTACCGGATCCAGCCGATGACGTCGTACCACTTGGTGGGTGGAACCGGGGCCGTGCACTTGGGCGGCAGCGGCGTGGCCACCTGCACCGCGGCCTTCACCACGGTTCCGGACTCGACGGCGGTCAGCACCAGCGTGCCCGTGCCCGCGGCGGCTGCTGCCGGGACTTTCAGGTTCACAGCAGCGGCGCCGGAGTTCACCGGCACCGAACCGAGTTGGGTGGCCACTCCCTTGGCATCGGTGAACACCGCGGTGAGCGACTTGTTCACGGGGCTGCCGAGGGAGGTCAGGTCCAATTTGGAAACCGCCAGCGTGATCGCCTCGCCGCCCTTGACCTCGGCAGAGGTGCTGTTGACCACGGCCACCGAACGGCGGGCGAAGTCCGGCGAGGCGGGCTTGTGGGCCTGCAGGTACTTGATCCAGGCATCCCGGTCCACCAAGCCGCTGTCCCTGGTGTTGGCGCCCTCCTTGAAAATGCGGAAGTTGTCGCCGCCGCTGGCCAGGAAGCTGAAGGTGCCGATCCGGTAGGACTTCGCCGGGTCAATCAGCTCGCCGCCGACCCGGATTGAGGTGACCCGGTCACCTGCCGGCCGGGCGGCGTCGTAGGTGTAGTTCACGTTCCTGGACAAGCCCAGCTGCAGGTACGGGCGGCTCGGCACCGTGCCGTCGGGGTTGCTCTGCCACTGCTGTTCCAGGAGGGTCTTGAACTGGGCGCCCGTGAGCGACGTGGTCCAGAGGTTGTTCACGAAAGGCAGCACCGCATTGGCCTCGGCGTAGGTGATGGTCCCGTCCGGCGCGTAGTACAGCTCGTTGCGCAGGCCGCCGGGATTCACGACGCCGATCTCGGCCCCGCCCAGCTCCGGCGCCTTGAGCGCGTCCACCAGGGAGTCCGCCACGAGGTTGCCCAGCGTGGATTCGCTCGCCCGGTCGTCCCGCTTCGGCGCGCCGCCGGCGGGGTCCGGGGTGAACGCCGTCGTGATATCCGCGGTGACCGCGCCCACCGGCTGGTTCCCGACGGCGGCGGCCTCGGCCAGTGCCTTGTCGACGATCGCCTTCACCTGGGCCACCCGCGGGTACGTTCCGGAGAGGTCCGTGGTGATGCGCTTGACGTTGGCTGCGGTGTACGCCGTGACGGCCTTGCTGGCCGTGTCCACGGTGAGGGTGATGCGGCCGATGTTCTCGCCGTAGTTGCCGGTCTGGACAATCGGGCGGGTCCTGGCGGTGGGCTGGCCGTTGGCGTCGTACACCGGGGCGTCCCAGGCGTATTCCTTGTGGGTGTGGCCGGTGAAGATCGCGGCCACGTCCGGGCTGGTTTCCTTGACCAGCTTCGCGAAGGGGCCGCCGGCGGCGACTTCCTGCTCCAGGGTGGCGCCGTCCGGCGTCCCTGCACTGGCGCCGTCGTGGTTTTCGACGACGATCACGTCGGCGAGCTTCTCCGCCTGAATCTTCGCGGCAACCCGGTTGATGGCGTCGACCGGATCCCCGAAGTCCAGTTCGGTGATGCCGGAGGGGGTCACCAGGGTGGGCACTTCCTGGGTGACCGTGCCGATCACGGCCACCTTGATCCCGCTCATGTCCAGCACGGTGTACTCGGGCAGCGCCGGCGTGGTGGTGCCCTTCTGATAGACATTGGCGCCGAGCACCGGGAACTTCGCGTTGGCACCGCCGGCGATGACGCGGTCGCGCAGATCCGCCCAGCCGCCGTCGAACTCGTGGTTGCCCGCCGCGGAGGCTTTCAGTTCAAGGGCGTTCAGCACATCGATGGTGGGCTGGTCCTTGGCGATGGCGGAGGCGAACAGGGAGGCGCCGATGTTGTCGCCCGCTGAGAGGAACGCGGTGCTGCCGGGGGCGGCTGCCGCGCGGAGCTGTTCGATGGTGCTGGCGAACAGGACCGTGTTGCCGTCAATGCGTCCGTGGAAGTCGTTGATGCCCAGGAACTGCAGGTCAACGCTCTCCGGGGTTTCCGTGACGGGCAGGTTCAGCCCCACCAGCACGGGGTCGTGGTCGCTGGCCCGGAATTCGTCCGCCACGTAGTAGTTGCCCACGTTGCTGTTATAGCGGCTGTATTCCAAGGCGACCGACTCCACGGAGTTGATGTTCCAGATGTCCGTGCCGGTCACTGTGGCCTTGGCAGCCGGTGAGGCGAGGATGTGGTCCAGGGACCCGACCATGCCGCCGAACAGGTAGGAGTGCTTGCCGGTGCCGGCCTCGAGGTCGGTGTAGCCGGCCTCGCTGAGGACCCGGATGGGGTCTTCCTGGGAGTAGGCGTTGAAGTCGCCGATCAGGAACACCTTGTCCGTGCCCTTGGACTCCTGCAGTTCGTTGGAGAAAGCAAGCAAGGACTGGGCCTGCTTGGTACGGGCCAGGTTGGATGCGCCCTGGCCCTTGTCGGTGTCGTCCGGGGTCGCGGCGGAGCCCTTGGACTTGAAATGGTTCACGATCGCGATGAACTTCTTGTCATCCCCGGCGCCGACCGGCTTGAACACCTGGGCGAGCGGCTTGCGGGCACTGGCGAAGGCCACGGTGTCGTTGTGGATGATCGATTCGCCGAGCGGTTCGGCGCTGGCTTTCTTGTAGATGAAGGCGGTGCGGATCATGTCTTCGTCGCTCAGCGGCGGTGCGTTGGCGGGAGTCCGTACGTAGTCCCACACGCCCGGCGTCTTGACGTCGAGGGCTTGGACCAGCTTGGCCAGGGCGTCGTCCCGGTCCTTGCCGAACTGGGCGGAGTTCTCGATTTCTTCGAGGGACACGACGTCGGCGCCGGCCTTGGTGATGGCGGCGACGATCTTGGCCTGCTGGCGCTCGAAGTTCTCCGCGTTGGCGGCGCCCCGGGCGTTGCAGCCGTCCTTGACCGTGATGGGGTTACCGTCCCGGTCCGTGTAGTAGTTGCAGCCGGTGAGCTGGTCGCCGGTGGTGGGGAAGTAGTTCAGCACGTTGAAGGACGCGATTTTCAGGTTTCCGCCCACATCGGCCGGGCCGGCAGGGCGGCTGGCGGCGAAGGACGCCGGCTGGACCGTTTCGGCAGTTGCAGGGGTGAGCTGCGAGAGCGGCTGGAACTTCCACGAGTTGTTGCCGTAGCCCAGGATGACGTTGGTGCGGAAGGTCGTGGCCGAACCGACCCGGACGGGGTCGCTGCCGCTGAGGTAGGGCAACCGCAGGGCCTTCGTGGTGGCGTCCTTGAGGAAGTTGGTGGAGGCGCCGTCGTCGAGCTTGATGCCGCGCAGGGCGTTATCGGCTACGACGGCGGCGTTCTCCGGGGTACCGTAGGCGGCCACCGCGTTCGGCTGGACCAGGGGAGTGGTTCCGGCCGCGAGGCCGATTTCGCCGTACTGGTTGAGGGCATAGTTGTCCGTGACGGTGTACGCGCCCTGCGGGGCAACGAGCATTCCTTCGTAGCGCTCGCGGGTGGCGTCGTCGGCGGGCAGCGCGAAGTTGCTGGGCTTCACCTCGGGCGCGGCTTCGGCCAGCACCTTCAGCCCGGCGGCCTCGACGGTGAGCTGGGTCTGGTTGGCGAACTCACTGACCGCGCCGGTGAGTTCCAGGTAGTCGCCGGCATGCACGGACGCCGCCGTCGCCGGTGAATAGACGAACAGGGCGTCCGACGCCGTCCTGGCCGCCGGATCCGTGTCCCCGCCGCTGCCGGGCGTTTGGACGTAGTAGCCGTTGAAGCCGCCTGTGGCGTACACGGCGGTGACCTTGCCGCGGGTGCTGACGGTGCTGCCGGCCAGCGGGCTCGCGGCTCCGGTGCCCTGGATTTCGGCGATGGTCCTGGCGCCTGGCTCGACCGGCGGTGTGGTGACGGTGCCCGAGGCGGTCGGAGTGATGGCGGCGCTGAGCGCGAGATCGGCGGAGTTGTTGTTGCTGTCCGCGCCGTTGCTGCGATTCAGGCTCTTGACGTCGGTGTTCCCCGCCGGTGCGGCGGCAGCGGCGGTTTCAAAGGTGTTCGAGGTGCCGTAGCCGAGGAGGTCGGCCACGGCAGGGTTCCCGGTGACCGATCCCACGGGCAGGGGATTCATTGCCGTTGCCTGCTTGGCCAGGACGATGGTTCCGCTGGTGCCTGCGGGATTGAAGGTGCCGGACCCGTCGACGTCGGCGGCCGGCAGTTCCGGGGCCGTGGAGCTCGCGTTGTTGCTGGCTCCCTTGATGAGGAAGTGGCCCTTGGCCGGGATGCTTCCGGACAGGGAAGTGATCCCGCTGGGTGCTGAGGTGCCGGTTCCAGAGCGGTACTGCAGGGACCAGCCGCCAAGGTTCACGGCGGCATCGCTGTTGTTGTAGAGCTCCACGAACTTGTTCCTGAATGCGGCTCCGGTACTTCCGCCGCTGAGGTAAGCCTCGTTGATGACGACGCCGGGGGCGGCGGGTACTTCTGCTGCCGCGGGTAAGGCGGTTAGCGGAGCCGCCAGCAAGGCTGCCGACAGCGCCGATCCGGCCAGGAACTTCCAGTGTTTGCTATGCATCCGTTCTGACTTTCTCTCGAGAACCGATCGGGTTCAGGGCACACCGTGCGCCGCGTTGTGCCTGGCGACGGTGATCGGACCGTACAGGGGTAGGACTAGTTGATGCTGGGACTTCCGGATGGCATCCCGCGCTCGAACTTTACCGGGAGTAAAGAATCGTCCGTGGCATTCGAGCAGCACAAAATGAACCCGGGGTTGCCGGCCGGTGGCTCGGCGATGCTACTTCCGGGATCCCCTCAGGGTTCCCTTGCTCTGGGCGCCTTCGGGTTTGCCGACCAGACAGAGGATCTCGCGGTCACCGGAACGCCAGCTGAGGGCCGTGGGCTGGAAGTAGCGATACTCGAGGGTGGATTCCTCGTAGCTTTTGCCGATGAAGGCCGTGAATTCGCCGAAGCAGAAATCGTCTGCTTCCTCGCTCACGGCGTCTGCCCCTGGGTAGGTGGCATCCCTCATTTTCGTAGCGGCGAAGGCTTCGAGTTCGTGTTCCTGGCCACACGGAATGACCGTCACGTCTCCGACGACACCTTCCGTTTTCCCGGAAATGCAGTCGCCTACCCTCAGTTTGAGTACGTCTGCCTTTGAGGATTCGGTGGGACGACCGGATTCGTCCCTGCGCGCGTCGCCGCTGCGGATCAGGCTGCATCCCGCCAAGGCCAGGGAAACAGCCACCAGAAGGGCCGCAACTCCTCCGGCGCGCCGTGAAAGTGACAACATTCCCCCATCCTTCGTTGGATCGGGGAAACCGGGTTCCCGGCATGCCCGCGATCATTGAGTTGTGGGGGATCCGGAGGTTGTGCCGGCTGATCCCCCGATGCCGGCCAATGCGTTACCCGTGCGGTGACGGGCTGGTGCTATTTCCTGGAGCCCTTCAGGCTTCCCTTGCTCTGCGCACCCGCGGCCCCGCCGACCAGGCAGACAATTTCCTTGTCCCCGGTCTTCCAGCTCTCGCGGGTAGGGAAGAAGTAGGTCATTTCGAGCCCGGATTCGTCGAAGGGCTTCCCGATGAAGGTGGCGAACTCCTTGCTGCAGAAGTCCTCGGACTTTTGGGTGATCACCGCGTCCCCGGGATAAGCGGAGTCCTCCAGGTTCGTCGCCGCGAAGGCCTCGAAATCGTGGTCTTGGGGGCAGGGAATGATAGTGACGTCCTGGACTTCCGAACCGTCGGGTTTCTCCAGGCAGTCGCCCACCTTCACCTTGAAGGCGTCGGCCTTCGACGACTCGGTGGCCACGCCGGAGGAATCGCGCTTCGCGTCCCCGTTCCCCAGCAGGGAGCATGCACCCAAGGTGAGGGTGAGCGTGCACAGGATGGCGGCCCCGGCCACGGTGTTCTTGGGGTTGCGGTGCGTGGTGGTGCGTGTGACGGACATCGTGGTCCTCATTTCAGCAGGTCTGCGGCCGTTCGGGCTGCCGGGCGAACGGCGCGGAGCCTGGGATCCGGTTCGGGTGCGGGTAGTGCCGGCCGTTCCCCCTGCGCCGGCGGAAGCGGCTTCCCGGCCGGCGAGGTGCCGGCCGGGAAGCTGTGGTTCTTCTAGCCTTCGAGGTTGACGTCCTGGACCAGGCGGAACACCGCCCCTGTGGGATCGGTGAGCGCGGCGAGGCGGCCGAACGGGGTGTCTTCCGCAGGCTGGACGACCGTGGCGCCCAGGGCGAGCGCCTGCTCGACGGTTGCGTCCGCGCTGTCCACCGCGAAATACACCGTCCAGTAGGAGGGCACCTGTGCAGGCAGGAATCCCGAAGCGTCCATGATTCCGGCCTTGGCGTCGTCCCCCGCCCCGAGCGTGGTGTAGCGGAACTCGGGGGTGTCGCCTACCACGGTGGTTTCCCAGCCGAAGACCTGCTGGTAGAAGGCCACGGCGTTCTTGTAGTCCTTGGAGTGGAGTTCGTGCCAGGCCGGGGCACCGGTTTCCGCTGCAAGCTGGTAACCCTTGTGCTCGCCGAACTGCCAGAGCCCGATCGCTGCGCCCGAGGGGTCGGCGACCATCGCCATGCTGCCCTGCTCCGGCACTTCCATGGGCTCCAGGAACACCTGGCCGCCGTTGGCTGCCGCTGCCGCGGTGGTGGCCTTGATGTCGTCGGTGCGCAGGTAGGTGGACCAGACATCCGGCATGGCGCCCATGTCGTCCTGCTTCTGCATGATGCCGGCCACCATCTTGCCGTCTTTCCAGGCGGTGATGTAGCCGCCGTACTTTTCCTCGTCGCCGGTTTCGTAGCTCCAACCGAACAGCGCGTTGTAGAAGTCCTTGGCCTTTTCGGTGTCCGAGGTCATCAGGTCGATCCAGCAGGGTGCGCCGGGCGTGATCTCAGGGGTGGGCATGTTGCTCCTTGAGTTTTGTTCCGGGGCGGATTGCCCCGCATTTTTTGGCATTTGGTGGAGACAGACAGCACCCTATGCCGGGGGTCGGACAGATTCAATGATCGGGAGCCGAACCGGCGCCGTCCGGGCCGGAATCCTTGTTGCTGTCGGTACCCCGGCGTAGCCTTCGGGCATGCCTGCAGACAGCTTTCCAGCCGCCTCCGCGCAAGGCGGCGCCCCGGACCCAGGACATGCAGACCCAGAACGTGAGGGCGCAGAGCATGAGGGCGCGGGGAACGGGGCCGGCCCCGGGGAGCGGCTTCACCTGTCACCCCTGAACGCCGCGAAGACGCCCCTTCCCCGGGAAACCCAGGCTCTCTCCAAAGTGGGGAAGGTGCCGGTGCTCGCCTACCTGGAATGGCCGCGGTTCGGGCAGTACGTGCCGGCCATGGTGGTGCGGACCGCGCCGGGCCGGGTCCTGGTCCAGTGGTGGCCGGATCCTTTCAAACCGGGGGAACGGCATACCTGGCTGAAGGATACGGATGTGCGGCGGGACCTGCGGGTGGCCCGGGGCAGCCCGAACTCGCCGGGAAAGGCCTAGCTGCCCGCTCGCCGTATGGCGCCGTCAAGCCACCGGGTTGGGGACCTCCACCAGCCGGGTGTTCCCGTCCACGAGGTCCACGGGGCGCACCTTCCAGGAGGAAGCGACGCCGTAGGCTTCGGACAGCGCGGCGTCCAGCAGGCCGGCGCCGTCCTTCTCTTCCGGATCGATCCAGTCATTGATCATCCCCGGCGCGAGGGGAACGGGTAGCCGGTCGTGCAGATTGTGCAGGCCCTCATGCGCCTCAACAGGCGGTGTGGGCATCGTCAGGATGCTGCAGGACAACCGCCAGGCCCTCGGGTCCTTGCGGTCGGGGATGGATTCATCCCGCCAGAAGGCAAACAGGCCGGCGAAGGTGATGATGTCGTCGGCGGGTTCGACGATGTACCGCTGCTTCGGGTCCTTGCGGCCGGGGCCGGACTTCTTGTACTCGTAGTAGGCCGAGACCGGCACCATGGCCCGCCACTTCTGGAGCGAACCCTTGAAGCTGGGCAGCGATGCCGCTGTCTCCGAACGCGCGTTCCAACTGGGCAGCCGCGATTCGAAAGACTCCGCGAAGCTCGGGATCAGCCCCCACCGCCCGACGGCGAGCTCCCGCCGGAGCGCTCCGTCGTCGCCGGCGCGCCCGCGCAGGAAGGTGACGGGATCGGTCGGATTGAACTGGAGGGCAGGGGAGGGGTACACGGTGTCGTCCCGGAGCAGGGCATCAAGCTTCCGGGAAAGGTCGTCGGCCTCGAAACCGACGCTGAATCGTCCGCACATGCGGCCATTCTCACGCACTCGGCGGCGGGGCGCCAGCCCGGGAAAGGGGAGGGCAAGGCAAGGCCCGGCCAAAGCAGCCGGGAAACACCGAAGGCCGGCAACCGCCCACCGGAGTGGGCCGTCAACCGGCCTCTGGCCTGCGCAAACACTGCGCTGCGCGGAAGGTAAGGGATTTGAACCCTTGGTACGGGGTTACCGCACACTGGTTTTCAAGACCAGCTCCATAGGCCGCTCGGACAACCTTCCCTGCCTAGTAGTGTTTCATAGGGAGTTGGCTGCTTCAAAAACCCGCAGCGCGCTCTTTGGCCGCCGCGGCCGCGCACCAGCAAGCAAGAAATCGGGAGCACGCATGAAAGCCGTCTACATTTCGGAACCCGGAGGGCCTGAGGTCCTTGAGGTCCGTGAGGTTCCCGCGCCGGTTCCCGGTCCCGGGGAGGTGCTGATCGACGTCGTCGCGGCAGGACTGAACCGCGCGGATGTCCAGCAGCGGCGCGGCTTCTATCCGCCGCCGGCGGGAGCTTCCGAGGTGCCCGGCCTGGAGGTTTCCGGCCGCATCGCGGCGTTCGGCCCGGACGTCAGCAAACCGTTCACAGTCGGGGACAAAGTGGTGGCGCTACTGTCCGGCGGCGGCTACGCCCAGCAGGTCGCCGTCCCTGCCGAACAGGTCCTCAAAGTGCCCGACGGCGTCGACCTCGTCACCGCGGCCGCTTTGCCCGAGGTGGCGGCAACCGTCTATTCCAACCTGGTCATGACCGCCCAACTGCAGCCGGGCGAAACGGTGCTGATCCACGGCGCCACCGGCGGCATCGGCACCATCGCCATCCAGCTCGCCAAGGCCTACGGGGCGGTCGTGGCCACCACCGCGGGCACGGCCGAAAAGCTCGGCACCGCCAAGGCGTTCCTGGGCGCGGACATCGTGATCAACTACGCCGAAGAGGACTTCGCGGAAAGCCTCAAGGCACAAAACGGCGGCAAGGGCGCGGACGTGATCCTCGACGTCGTCGGGGCGAAATACCTGAAGCAGAACATCGACGCGCTGGCTGACTACGGGCGGCTGGTGGTGATCGGCCTGCAGGGCGGCGCCAAGGGCGAGATCGACCTCGGCCAGCTGCTCAGCAAGCGTGCTGCGGTCATCGGAACCACGCTGCGGTCCCGCCCCACCGCGGAAAAGGGCATGATCATGAACGCGGTCCGTGAGAACGTCTGGCCGATGTTCGGCGACGGCCGCATCAAGCCGCTCGTGGCCAGGTCGTTTCCGTTGGAGCAGGTCCGCGAAGCCCACCAGTACTTCGATTCCGGCGAGCACGTGGGCAAGGTGCTCCTGCTTCTCTGAACCGCTGCTTCTCTGAACCGCGAGAACGGCAGCGGCCGCAAAGGAGGACCATGGCAATCCGGCACAGCATCCTGGCACTGCTCCAGGACAAGGCCCGCTACGGCTATGAACTGCGGTCCGAGTTCGAGGCCCGGACGGGTGCGGTCTGGCCGCTGAACATCGGGCAGGTCTACTCCACGCTGGACCGCCTGGAGCGCGACGGCCTGGTCACCAGGGAAGGGGCCGACGGCGAAGGACACGTCATCTATAGCCTGAGCCCGGCGGGCCGGGACGAAATCGGGGGATGGCTCTCGACGGCGGTGGGCCGGGAAGCCCCGCCGCGGAACGAGCTCGCCATCAAGTTGTCGCTCGCCGCCACCCTGCCCGGAACGGACCTGCCGGCGATCATCCAGGAGCAGCGGGGAGCCTCGCTCGCGAAGCTGCAGGAGCTCAGCCAGCTGCGCAAGGATGTTTCCGGCGCGCCGCGGACCGCGGACACTGCCCGGCTCATTGTCCTGGATTCCCTCGTGTTCCAGCTCGAGGCCGAGCTGCGCTGGCTGGACCTGTGCGAGGCCCGGTTGGTCCATACCGGGCAGATCGCCGCCGTCCTGCCCGACGCCGGGCCGGCAGCCGCCGGCTGAACCGCGGTTTCCATTTGACTCGCTTTGTCTGGGTGCCTTGCTACAGTGCGGCTAACGCCACACCACTGTTCTCAAGGAACCGGTCTCAAGGAGGAGCGATGGGTACACAACCGAACAGGAACGACCCGGAAACCGGGCAAGCACACGTCCTGGAACTCGATCCGGAGTTGCCGCCGCCCGCCGTTGACGACGCCGTCAGGGAAGCCGAGGAGAGGCGCTGGACCCCCGGGAAGATCGCCCTTTGGGCGGTGATTTCCTTGCTCGGAGCGGTGGCCTGGTTCATGGTTGCCCTGGTCCGCGGCGAGACCGTCAACGCTGTCTGGTTCGTCTTCGCGGCCGTCTGCACGTACCTCATCGGGTACCGCTTCTACTCCAGGGTGATCGAACGCTACTTGCTCAAACCCGATGACCGCCGGGCCACTCCGGCCGAATACAAGGCCGACGGCAAGGACTACGTCCGGACGGACCGGAACGTGCTGTTCGGCCACCACTTCGCCGCGATCGCGGGCGCCGGTCCCCTGGTCGGGCCCATCATCGCCGCCCAGATGGGGTATCTGCCGGGAACCATCTGGATCATCATCGGCGTCGTCCTTGCCGGTGCTGTCCAGGACTACCTCGTGATGTTCTTCTCCATGCGCCGCGGCGGCCGCTCCCTGGGACAGATGGCGCGGGAAGAACTCGGCGTGATCGGCGGAACGGCGGCCCTCGTGGCCACGCTGCTCATCATGATCATCATCGTGGCCATCCTGGCCCTGGTGGTGGTCAACGCCCTGGGCGAGAGCCCGTGGGGCGTCTTCTCGGTGGGCATGACCATCCCGATCGCCCTGTTCATGGGTGTCTACCTGCGCTTCATCCGGCCCGGCAAGGTCATGGAGGTTTCGATCATCGGCTTCGTGCTGCTGATGGCCGCGATCATCGGCGGCGGCATGGTGGCCGGCACACCGTGGGGTGCCTCCTTCTTCCACTTGGACAAGACCACCATCGCGTGGGGGATCATCGTCTACGGCTTCATCGCCGCCATCCTGCCGGTCTGGCTGCTTCTCGCGCCGCGGGATTACCTGTCCACGTTCATGAAGATCGGCGTGATCGTCATGCTGGCAGTGGCCATCATCGTGGTGCGCCCCGAAATCACCGTGCCGGCCTTCAGCGAATTCGCGGGCAGGGAGAACGGCCCCGTGTTCTCCGGGGCGTTGTTCCCGTTCCTGTTCGTCACCATCGCCTGCGGTGCCCTGTCCGGTTTCCATGCCCTGATTTCCTCTGGCACCACCCCCAAGCTGGTGGAGAAGGAACGCCAGACCCGCTTCATCGGCTACGGCGGCATGCTCATGGAATCCTTCGTCGCCATCATGGCCCTGGTGGCCGCAATCTCCATCGACCGCGGCATCTACTTCGCCATGAACGCTCCCACTGCCCTGACGGGCGGCACGGTGGAAACCGCCGCGCAATGGGTCAACAGCCTGGGCCTGTCCGGAGTCAACCTCGCTCCGGCAGACCTCGCGCAGACCGCCCAGAACGTCGGCGAGCCGAGCATCGTCTCGCGTTCGGGCGGCGCGCCGACCCTCGCCGTCGGCCTGGCGCACATCATGCAGCAGTTCATCGGCGGCACCGCAATGATGGCGTTCTGGTATCACTTCGCCATCATGTTCGAGGCACTGTTCATCCTCACCGCCGTGGATGCCGGCACCCGCGTTGCCCGCTTCATGCTGCAGGACTCCATCGGCAACTTCATCCCGAAGTTCAAGGAAGCGTCCTGGCGGCCCGGCGCCTGGCTGTGCACCGCCATCATGGTGGGTGCCTGGGGAGCCGTGCTGCTGATGGGCGTTACGGATCCGCTGGGCGGGATCAACACCCTGTTCCCGCTGTTCGGCATCGCCAACCAGTTGCTCGCCGCGATCGCGCTTGCCGTCTGCATGGCCATCGCCGCGAAACAGGGATCCTTCAAGTTCCTGTGGATTGTCGGGGTGCCGCTGGCATTCGCCGCCGTCGTGACCATCACCGCGAGTTTCCACAAGATCTTCTCCCCGGTGCCCGCGGTGGGCTACTTCGCCAACAACGCCGCCTTCGCCAAGGCCCTGGCAGACGGCAAGACCTCCTTCGGCACGGCCAAGACCGAGGCGGCCATGGAAGCGGTTGTCCGCAACACCATGGTGCAGGGGGTCCTCTCGGTGGTCTTCGTGGTGCTGAGCATCATCGTGATCATCACCGCCATTCTTGCCACGCTGAAGGCTTTCCGAGACGGCGGCGGCCGCAACCACGAGGACGCTCCGCGGCCGTCGCGGGTCTTCGCCCCGTCCGGGCTGTTCCCGACGGCGGCAGAGCGCGAACTCGCCGCGGCCTGGGCGAAGGTCCCGGCGGCCAAGCGTCTCGACCGGCCGGGACACCACTGATGGAGCCGCTAACGGAACCGGTGGCGGAAACGCTGCGACGCGGGCTCCGGGGGTTCGCTGCATATTTCCGGGGTGTGATGGGGGCTGACGCCTACCGGAAATACCTGGAACACCATGAGGCCTGCGGCCATCCTGTGGCGCCGATGACTGAGAAGCAGTTCTGGCGGGACCGGATGGACCGCCAGGACTCGGACCCGCAGGGGAGATGTTGTTGAACGCAGCATGCAGGGGTGAGGAAACGGGCGGCGGACGGCTTGCGGTGCATGAGAGTATGAAGCCATGAGTGATGTGGACGCCCCTCAGGACAGCAGCAACAGCTCTGATGACATTCCGGTGGAAGGAACCACCCTGGAAGAGGACATCGCGGCAAAGGCTGCGGAAACCACAGAAGCCAAGGGCAACGGACACAAGCCCGCGGGAAAGAAACCGAGTTCCCTTCAGGACCTGATCGATGAACCCGCGAAGGTCATGCGGATCGGGACGATGGTCAGGCAGCTGCTTGAAGAAGTGAAGGCAGCCCCCTTGGACGATGCCGCCCGTGGCCGGCTCGCCGAGATCCACGAACGGTCCATCAGGGAGCTCGAGGACGGCCTGGCGCCGGAACTTGTCGAGGAACTTGAACGGATCAGCCTGCCGCTCCCGGAGGACGCTCCGCCGTCGGACGCTGAACTCCGAATTGCACAAGCCCAGCTGGTGGGCTGGCTGGAGGGGCTCTTCCATGGCATCCAGGCCGCCATCGCCGCGCAGCAGGCGGCCCGGGAGCGTGCCACCGCGCAGATGCAGTTGCGGCAGCTGCCGCCTGGGACCATGATCGCGCCCGGCGTGGTGATCGGGGCCAACGGCGAACCGCAGCGGGCTCCCGCCCAGAAGGGCGAGCCCGGCAAGGGCCAGCCCAGCGGTATCGACGATCCGGACCATGGCCCCGGCCAGTATCTCTGAGCTTCGCTTGGGTCTCTTTGGGGAGCTCCGCCAAGGGCGGAGGGATGACGCCGAACTCGGCAAGGGCCTGTGGCGGCGCGCCCATGACCGTTTCCACCGTGGCCTGGACCGGTACCACCAGGTGCTGGAAGGCGTGGAGGACGAGCAACTGTACGGTGAGCTCGTTGTCATCGCCAATGAGCTCGCGGAACTGTCCGCCCGGGTGCGCGGAGTGTGCATCGAGGCCCAGCGGCTCGCGCCCAGCGAGGGCCTGGACATTCCGGGGCAGCTGGCTGGTGTCCACCGTGCCCTGTCCAAGGCGGGGAACTCCTTGGCGACGACGGCGGAGGCCGCCGCGATGCTGCGCCTCGCCGTCCCTGCGGCACCGCTGGGAGCGGCCTCCGTGCGACGCCGGGCCGAAGCCGTCCATGAACACGTGGATGAAGCCGAGCGGTTGATGCGAGGCTAGCCTGTGCAGTTCCGGGGAACGGGAACGGATTATTCCCGCATGACCGGAATTAAGCGCCGAGCTTAGCTGTTACGAAAACCATGGCTCCGGCGTCGTCGGGGCTGGCAGGATGGGCCCATGACTTCGTCTCCAAATCTGACTTTTAACGACGGCAACTCCATTCCCCAGCTCGGCTACGGGGTGTGGCAGGTTGAGGACGATGTAGCCGAAAAGGTAGTCCGCCAGGCATTCGAGGCCGGCTACCGCCACATCGACACTGCCAAGATCTATGGCAACGAGGCTGGTGTGGGCCGCGCGATCGCAGCATCCGGCCTGAAACCCGAAGAAATCTTCATCACCACCAAGCTGTGGAACGCCGACCAGGGCTACGAGTCCACGCTTGAAGCGTTCGAGGCCTCCCTGGACCGCCTTGGCCTCGAGACCCTTGATCTCTACCTGATCCACTGGATGCAGCCCAAGCAGGACAAATACCTGGACACGTGGAAGGCATTCATTGAGCTGCAGAAGCGCGGCCGCGTCAAGAGCATCGGCGTCTCCAACTTCAGCAAGGAGGGCCTGCAGCGCCTGATCGACGAGACCGGAGTGGTGCCGGCGATCCACCAGATCGAGCTGCACCCCTTCTTCAACCAGGCGGAGCTGCGTGAATTCAATGCCGCCAACGGCATCCTGACCCAGGCCTGGTCCCCGCTGGGCCAAGGCGGCGAGCTGCTGGCGGACGAGACGATCGCGGGCATCGCCGCCAAACACGGCGCAACTCCGGCCCAGGTCGTCGTCGCCTGGCACCTGGCCATCGGCAACGTCGTGATCCCGAAGTCGGTCACCGAATCCCGGATCGTAGAGAACTTCGAATCCCTCGGGGTCACCCTTGACGCCGCTGACATCGAGGCCATCAACGGCCTGGACCGGGGCGCCGACGGCCGCATCGGCCCGGACCCGGCGGTTTCCGACTTCGCCTAGTCCCGGAAGTCAGCAAGGACCTGGAAGATCAGCAAGGTCCTGGAAGATCAGCAAGGTCCTGGAAGATCAGCAAGGTGCCGCAAGGTCCACGAAGGGGTCCGCGCTCATGGAGTGCGGACCCCTTTTGCGTGCCCCGCCTTGCGCGCCCTGCCGGTGCAGCTACATGCCCTCGTAGCGTCCCCTGGCGGCGATCACCTCGGGCATGTTGTCTTCGGCCCAGAGCTTCAGTTGGCCCATGACCTTCAGCAGGGAACTTCCGAGCTCCGTCAAGGAGTAGGTCACCGTCACCGGGACGGTAGCTTCGATGTCCCGGTGCACCATGCCGTCACGTTCGAGGTTCCGCAGGGTCTGGGTCAGCATTTTTTGGCTCACCCCTGCTACAACCCGGGCGATCTCGGAATACCGGGCAGGTCCGTCTCCCAGCTCGGTGAGGACCAGGACCACCCATTTGTTTGAAATCCGCTCCAGGAGCTGGCGGCTCGGGCATGCCGCCAGGTACGCATCGTAGTCGTGCTTCCGCGCCGCGCGCCGCTGCGCCGCCGTGGTCGTGGCCATGCTTACCTCCATGGGGGATACGCACTCTCAGGTGCCTACTTACCAAAAGAGAGTAAGGCCGGAAGGATCGGATAGGAAAACACGCCAATCCTTCAAGGAGGACAAATGAAGACAGCCATTGCCACGCCCAACGGAATCGAGCTCGCCGAACTGGAGGAGCTGGCGCCCGGCCCGGGCGAGGTATTGCTCGAGGTGCGGGCCGCCGCGGTGAACCCTGTCGACGCCATGATCGAGGCCGGCGTGCCGCGGGAGCTGGGATGGGTGCCGGCGGACGCCCCGATCGGGCTCGGCGCGGATGTTGCGGGAACCGTGCTCGCCGTCGGGGCCGGCGTCTTTGCTGAACGGCCGGAACTGGCCCCGGGTGTGCGGGTCGCCGGATTCCGTGGCGACTTCGTTTCAGCCCGCGGCACCTTCGCCCACCGGGTGGTACTGCCCGCCGCCTCGCTCGCGGTCATCCCGGAGGCCCTGGACTTCGTCGAGGCGGCGACCATTCCGCTGAATTCCTCGAGTGCCGCCCAGGCCATCGCCCTCGCGGGGGAGCCGTCCGGGACCCTGCTCGTCACCGGGGCGGCGGGCGCGGTCGGCGGCCTTGCCGTCACCCTGGCCCGCCGCGCAGGCTGGCGGGTCGCGGCACTCGCCCGGCCTGCCGACGTCGGCTTCCTCCAGGAGGCCGGCGCCGAGGAAATCATCGCCAGCCTCGGGAAGGCCCGTTTCGATGCGGTGCTGGATGCCGCTGCCCTGGGGGAGCCGGCGGTGGACGCCGTGGCCGACGGCGGGACGTACGTGGGGCTGGTTCCGCCGGCACTGCCGGTCTCCGAGCGGGTGGTGACGACGGCACTCACCGCGGTGCCGGAGAGCAGCGAACTGGCCGCGCACCTCGAGCTGGCGGCCGACGGCGTGCTGGCGCCCCGGGTGTTCGCGGCCTGGCCTTTGGAACGGGCTGCCGAGGCGATTGCCGCCGTGGCGGCGGGAGGCGTCAGGGGCCGTTACGTCCTGGTGCCGTAGACGCAGCTGCGGATCGTTGAGCCGCGGAGGGCTGCAGGTCAAGGTCCTCGGCAGGACTGCCGAAGGACGCCAAATTCGGAAGTGCTGCGAGGGCTTCAGTGTGGGTGGCGCCGGCGGCTTCCATCAGGTCGACCATGAATGGGCGGAACGTCAGGATCAGGGCCTGGCCCTCCACCGTTGCCGCGTGGAAGCGGTCCGGCGCCAGCTCAGCCGCCAAGTGCATCAGCTGGCTCAGGGTTTGCCGGATTCCGGACTCCCTGCGTTTCGGGTCCCGCTCGCAGTAGTTCTCGCCGAGCCCGGCCACGAGCTGGGCCGTGTGCTTCAGGAAGCGCGAAAATTGGAGCGCTCCCTCCTCCGGGAGGGCCAGACTGTTGATGGAGTGGGTGAGTCGTCGGCTGAAGACACGGCTGTTCCTGAGCGCAAGGTCCAGCTTTTCCGCCGTTAGCAAAGAACGCCGGATGTGCTCCCTGTGGCGCCACTGGAACGGGGAGATGATGGTTCCTTCCCGCGCCTTGCCCAGGACTTCTTTGGCTTCGACAATGACGGATTGGCTGTTCCGTGCCCGTATGAGGGCGTGCCACGCCAGGGTTGAATCGTTCGCCTCGAGTGCTTCCGAGGTGCCGAGAAGCACAGCGGAGATTTCATGGGTCAGTTTGCGGATGGCTTCGCGCGGCCTTTTGAGCCGCACTGTCGGCACAACGGCCGTGGCAATCCAGGCGATGGCCCCGCCAACCGAGGCATCGAGGATCGTGTGCAGTGAAGAACCCTGGGCGGAGGGGATCATCGCCACGAGGGTTGCCTGAATCGCCATCTGTGTGGCGAATACTGCGCCCTTGTTGAGGAACCGGGCCATCAACGTGGCAACGAAAACAATCAGGATTGCTTGTGCCGGGCCGTTCCCCAGGATGTGGGTGAGCACTACGCCCGCTGTCACGCCGAGCATGCACCCGATGGCCACCTCCAAAGCTCTGCGCGTGCGCCAGTCTCCGGAGAACTGCAGTGTGAGCAGTGCAGCAACGGCGGCGAACACAGGACTGGCGTGGCCGAGCACATGCTCAGCAAACAGATAGGCCGTCACTGCACACAGAGCCATCACGAATGACTGGCTGATGGAAGCCTTGCATCGGTGGTATCCGGCGCGGAGATACGGCAGGAGGCGGTTGGCCATGGCTGGGGAATTCCTTCTTCCTGCCCGCCATGCGACGGGCAGCGGCATCGCAATCGGGGCACGCCCCACTGGCTTTGCAGGGGCTACCCAAAACGTAGCCGGGAATCATTTCGTGCACGTTGCCGCGGAATTACTGCGGGTTGCCGGCCCTGAACTGCGGCAGAAAACAAACAAGCCCCGCCATTCCAAGGAATGGCGGGGCTTTTCCGAGCTTCCTATCAGAATCGAACTGATGACCTTTTCATTACGAGTGAAACGCTCTACCGACTGAGCTAAGGAAGCACCGCGGTTCTTCCGGAAGGACCGGCTGAATCACGCAAGACACAACTGTAATGGAGCCACCGCGCCCGGGTCAAAACGGTTCCGGGCGGCCGGAAAGCCCCTTATCCGGGCAGCCGGAGAGCCTGCCCTCCGGACGGCCGGAAACAGGGTTGGCACGGAGTTCATCCGCCTGTCGGGCGCGGTTCAGCGGGCGGTCGAGGGCGCGGCGGAAGCTGGGCGGAATACCGTGGCCGTTGATGCCGGCCACCGACGCCGGGACCTGCACAGGTCCATCAGCAAAGGGGAACGATGAGCATGGACAACGTGGGGTCACCCGGGAACCTTGAAGGCCTCACACGGCCTCCGCGCCTGAAGCTGGCGGTCCTCGACATGGTGGGCACCACCATCACCGATGATGGCCGCACCGAACGGGCCATGGCCCGGGCCCTGCTCGAACACGGCGTGGAGCCGGGATCCACACGCTTCGAGAGCATGCTCGGCTACGCCCGGGACACCATGGGGTATTCCAAGCTGACCGTCTTCACCCACCTCTTCGATGACCCGCGCATGGCCGAAAGCGCCAACAAGACCTTCGAACTGGCCTACGACGAGCTGATCGCGGACGGCGGGGTCCGCGCCATCCCAGGATCCGCAGAATCCATTGCCTGGCTGCGCGACGCCGGCATGAAGGTCTGCCTGGCCACGGGCTTCGGCCGGCACACCCAAAACATGGTCCTCGAGTCCCTGGGCTGGATGGGGGAGGCGGACCTCAGCCTGTGCCCGGACGACGCCGGCCGCGGCCGCCCCTACCCGGACATGATCCTCACCGCCGTCCTCGCCCTCGACCTGGACGATGTCCGTGAGGTCGTGGTCGTCGGCGACACAAGTTCTGACATGCTTTCCGGCGTGCGTGCGGGAGCCTCCGCCGTGGTCGGAGTCCTCAGTGGCTCCCACTCGGAGGCGACTCTCCGCGCCGCCGGGGCCACCGCCGTCGTGCCGTCCATCAGGGAACTGCCGGCACTGCTGGAACCGCGCGCAGCGCGGATCTAGCCGGACTGTCAGCAGCGGGTGCCGTCGGTCGGCACTTTGCCGCTCAGGAAGTAGTCGTCGACGGCGGTGGAGACGCAGCGGTTGGAGCGGCCGTAGGCGGTGTGGCCTTCGCCCTGCCAGGTCACCAGGGATGCGTTGCCGAGTTGCTTGCGCATGGCCTGTGCCCAGGCGAGCGGGGTGGCGGGGTCCCCTGTGGTGCCGATGACGACGATCGGGGACTGGCCGGTGTACTTGGCCGGCGCCGGGGAACCGATCGGTTTGAACGGCCAGTCCTTGCAGTTCACCCCGCCGTAGGCGAAGTACGGGCCGAAGGTGGGCGCCAGCTTCGTGAGCCGTTCCGCCTCCGCCCGCATGCCGGCAGTGTCGGTGACCATCGGGTAGTCGAGGCAGTTGATCGCGTTGAACGCGAAGCCGGTGTTGGAGTTGTAGGTGCCATCCGGGTTGCGGTCGGCCCCGAGATCGGCAATGCGCAGCATGAGGGACAGATCGCCGTCGAACGCCGCGCTCAGCGCCTGGGTCAGCACCGGCCACGAGGCGTCGTCGTAGAGCGGAGTGTAGAGGCCACTGACCAAGGTGGGGCCGTTGACCAGCCGGCCGTCGCTGGCTGGTTCGGGGTTGGCGTCAACAGCGGACACCAGGTCCCTGATCTGCTGCATCCCGTCATCCACGCTGCCGGACAGCGGGCAATCCCCCTGCCCCAGGCAGTCCTCCACGTAGCGGCGCAGGGACTTCTCGAAAGCCACCACCTGCTGGGCCGTCAGCTCCTGGTTGCTGAGCGCCAGGTTCACGGCGCCGTCCAGCACCAGCCGGCCTACGTTGTCCGGGAAGAGCTCGGCATAGGTGGCCCCAAGCGATGTTCCATAGGAGTAGCCCAGGTAGTTCAGCTTGGCGTCGCCGAGCAGCGCGCGCAGGACGTCCATGTCCTTGGCCGAGCTTTCGGTGTCGATGTGGCCCAAAGCCGGGCCGGATTTCTCCACGCACTTGGCGATGATGTCCTTGTTGTCGGCGAGGGCCGCCTGGAGTCCGGCATCGGTGTTGAGGTGGTACACCTTCTCACGGCTTTCGTCCCGCTCGATGTCGCTAAGGCAGGTGACCGGCGCTGAGCGTTTCACGCCGCGGGGATCGAAGCCCACCATGTCAAAGCCGGCCCGCAGTTTCGCGGTGAAGTGGGTCTTCGCCGCGTCCTTGAGGAAGTCGAAGCCGGAGGCGCCCGGGCCGCCGGGGTTCACCAGGATGGAGCCCTTCTTGCTGCCACGGGCAGGGAGCCGGATCGCCGCAATGACAATGCTGCCCGCCTCGGGGTGCGCGTAATCGGTGGGGACCTTGATATTTGCGCACTGGAATCCGTTTTCGCAGGAGCTCCAGTCCACCTTCTGGGAGTAGAAGGACTCCAGGCCTTTCGGAACGGCCGCCCGGGCGTCCGGGTTCTGCCCGCTGCCGCTTGTCGAACTGCCTCCGGAGCCGCCGCCGAGGGGCAGGGAGAAGACACAGCCGCTGAGCAGCAGGCCAGCCGAAAGCACCGCCGCAATAACGCCCGGAACGCGGCCCTTGGGGCTCCGCCGGGGCTTTCCGGGCCGGGGTGTTGCGGGGTTCATGCGGTTCTCCTCGATGCTGCGCTGGATGCGGGGGCAGGGGTACTGGCTGTTACTGGATGAGGCTGCTTGCCATTGACTCCACCGCGAGCAGCGGCGCCACATTGCTGGTGGTGATCCGGACCCTTGCCTTGTTGATGGCATCCATCCGGGCCAGGGTGGTTTCCGGGGTCGAAGCGGCGGCGTAGGCTTCCAGCTCGCCCCTGAGTTCAACATTGACCAGCTCCACGGCGTTCCCCAGCTGGATCACCAGGACGTCGCGGTAGAAGGAGAGCAGGTCGGTGAGCGTGCGGTCCAAGGAGTCCGTGATGGAGCGTTTGGCGCGGCGTTTCTGGTCGTCTTCGAGCTGTTTGACCTGGCTGCGCATCGCCGGCGGAAGCGTCCCGGTGTCCGGCGCCCCGAGGCTTGCCAGGAGCGCGGCCTTCTCCGCGGCGTCGCGTTCCTCGTTGGAACTGTTCGCCTCATCCGTGGCGATCTTCACGAGCTTCTCGGCCATCATGACGGCCGCGGTCACCCCGCGCAGCCCCAAGGGGAAGCGGACCGTCTCCAGCCGCCGTTCGCGGGCCTCCGGATCGCGGGCCAGGCGCCGGGCGATCCCCACATGGCTTTGCGCCGCCCTGGCCGCGCGCTCGGCCAAGCCAGGTTCGACGCCGTCGCGCCTGACAAGCAGCGCGGCGACGTCCGCCGCCGGCGGAAGCCGCAGCCCCACCGGGCGGCAGCGCGAGCGGATAGTGACCAGCACGTCCGCGGGGGAGGGAGCGCACAGCATCCAGATGGTGCGGGGCGTCGGTTCCTCGATGGCTTTCAGCAACACGTTGGTGGTCCGCTCGGCCATGCGGTCGGCGTCTTCCACCACGATGATCCGCCAACGGCCCGACGACGGCCGGTCACCGGCCTTGGCCACCAGCTGCCGTGCTTCCTCGATGGTGATAGTGACTTTCTCCGTGCGGACGAAGGTCACGTCCGAATGCGTTTCGGCCAGGATCGTGTGGCAGGAATGGCATTCGCCGCAGCCGCGCAGGGTGACGTCTTCCTGTTCGCAGTTGAGAGCGGCGGCGAAGGCCTTGGCCGCGTTGGATCGACCGGAACCCGGGGGGCCCGTGAACAGCCAGGCATGGGTGAGCCCATCGCCCTGCGCAGCCTGCCGGAGCTGGGCCACCACCGGCGCCTGGCCCTGAAGGTCGTCCCAGACGGTCATGGCCTGCCTCCGGGGACGGTGGTTTCGAGCAACTGCCGGACCCGTTCGAGGACGCGCGCGGCGAGTTCTTCCACCGGGTCCTTCGCCGGGAGCACAAGGTACGCCCCGGGCTTGGCCGCAGCCAGTTCCAGGAAGGCGTGGCGGATACGGGAGTGGAAGTCGTCGGGTTCCGATTCGAGGCGGTCCTCCCCGGCGTTGCCCGCGGTCCGCCGCTCGCGGCCGTCCTCGGGGCGGACATCCAACAGCACCGTCAGGTCCGGCTCCAAGTTCTCGGTGGCCCATTCGTTCAGGCTGCGGACATCGGCGGTGCCGAGCCCGCGGCCGGCACCCTGGTACGCCACCGAGGAGTCGATGTAGCGGTCAGTGATGACGACGGTGCCCTCCGCCAGGGCGGGCCGGATCACCTGGTGCGCGTGGGCGGCCCGGGAAGCAGCGAACATCAGGGCCTCGGTGCGGGCGTCGATGGTGCCGTGGCCATGGTCCAGCACGAGGGAACGCAGCTTTTCGCCGATGGGCGTTCCGCCGGGTTCACGGGTCCGCAGCACGGTGTGGCCGAGGGATTCGAGTGCCCCGGCCAGGCGGGCGGCCTGCGTGGACTTGCCCGCCCCGTCCCCGCCCTCGAAGGCGATGAAGATTCCTCGGCTCTGCGTAGTCACGGATCTAAGGTTACAGAGGAACCCTGACAGTAAAGGGACGGGGGCGGGCCGGGCCATTACGCTTTTAGCCATGAGTCTTTCCCGAGAGCACGCGGCGGAACTGTCGGCCGATACCGTGGTGGTGGCGGCAGGCCGCCCCGAACGCGCCCACGACGAAGCGGTGAATCCGCCCATCGTCCTGTCCTCCACCTATTTCGGGACCGGTGCGCTCGGCGACGGCGACCGCGGCTACGGGCGGTACGCGAACCCCACCTGGGACCCGTTCGAGGAAGCCCTCGCCCAGCTGGAAGGCGCGGAGCTTCCCGGCCTGCTCTACGCCTCGGGACTCGCCGCGGTCAGCTCGGCACTGTCCCTGATCCCGGCCGGCGGTGTGCTGGTGATGCCTTCGCACAGCTACTCCGGCTCGCTCGTGATGGCCTCGGAACTCGCCGCCAAGGGACACCTCGAACTGCGCACCGTGGACATCGCGGACACCGACGCGGTAATAGCCGAACTCGCTCCCGTGGACGGCAAGGCCGCGGACATGCTCTGGATGGAAAGCCCGACCAACCCGATGCTCGGCATCGCTGACGTCCGGGCCCTCACGGACGCGGCACATGCCGCCGGGGCGGTTGTCGTCACCGACAACACCTTCTCCACGCCCCTGGTGCAGCAGCCGCTCACCCTGGGCTCCGACGTCGTGCTCCACTCGGTCACCAAATACCTCGCCGGGCATTCCGATGTCGTCCTCGGCGCCCTGGTCACTTCCAACCCGGAGATCCGCGCCGAACTGCTGCACCAGCGCACCATCCACGGCGGCATCGCCGGGCCGTTCGAAGCTTGGCTCGCGCTGCGGGGGCTGCGCACGCTCGCGCTGCGGGTGGAGCGCTCGCAGGCGTCGGCCGCTGTCCTTGCGGACAGGCTGAAGGACCATCCGCGGGTGGAAAGCATCCGTTTCCCCGGCCTGCCGGACGACCCCGGCCACGAGCGCGCCAGCAAGCAGATGAAGGGTTTCGGTTCCATCCTCTGCATCCAGATGGCCGGCGACGCTTCCCGGAGCGGAGCCGAGGCCGCGGACGAACTCGTCAGGGCCCTGCGCCTCTGGATTCCGGCGACGTCCCTGGGCGGCGTCGAATCCCTCATCGAACGCCGGCGCCGGCACTCGGCCGAACCGGAAAGCGTCCCGGAAAACCTGGTCCGGATGAGCGTGGGCATCGAGAACGTCGAGGACCTGTGGGCGGACCTGGAGCAAGCGCTGGCTTCCCTTGAGGGATAGCATGGGCCAGTGGACGGAAAATTCTTGATCGGGACCATCCAGGCTGGAATCTATTTCATCCTGGGTTTGATCGCCTTCGGGCTGGAGCTGTGGGCGCTGGTGGACTGCCTGCGCTACAAGCCCGCCCAGTTTGAGGCTGCGTTCAAGCGCACCAAGACTTTCTGGCTCGCCATCACCGGCATCTCCGCAGCCATCGGCGCCTTTTCCGTCTTTCTCGGCGGCTCCAGCCTGAGCCTCTTCGGTATCGCGGCCGTCACCGCCGCCAGCGTCTACCTGGCCGACGTCCGCCCGGCCCTGCGCGAAATCGGCAACAGCGGCCGCAGTCAAGGCCCCTACGGGCAGGGTCCCTACGGCTGGTAACCCCTAGGCTGGTAACCGCCGCTAGGCGGGGCCACAGCCATCCAGTCCACGGTCAGCTCGCCCAGCCGCCAGCGTGCCGGCCCGTCCTGGACCGGCCAGCCGGCCTCGCGTAGCGCAAGGCACATTGCCGTCCAGCGTTGACGTTTGCCGAAGGACGCCATGGGAGCGGCCGCCAGCCAGGCCTGGTCCATGGCCTGCAGAAGGGCATGGATCCGTTCCCCCGGGATGTTGCGGTGAATAAGGGCTTTGGGCAGCCGTTCGGCGATGTCGGAGGGCAGTTCGAAGCTGCCGAAACGCACCGAGAAGCTCAAGCTCAACGGTCCGCCGGCACCGAGCGCCACCCAGCTCACGCGCCGGCCGATCTCGTCGCAGGTGCCGTCGATGAACAGCCCGCCCGGGGCCAGGCGCGAGCACACGAGGTCCCAGATCGCCGCCACATCGTCTTCCTCGTACTGTCGCAGGACGTTGAAGGCGCGCACCAGCACCGGCTTTCCGGGAACCGGCAGTTCGAATCCGCCGAGGTGGAAGCTCAGGCCGGGCCGCTCCAGTTCCTTGGCCAGTCGCACGCGCTCGGGCTCGATCTCGATCCCGCACACCCGGACGTCGGGACGCACGGCCCGCAGCCGTTCGAAGAGTTCGACGGCGGTGGCCGGCGAGGCGCCGTAGCCCAGGTCCACCACCAAGGGGTCGACGGCGGCGCGCAACCGCCAGGCCTGCGGTCCGGCCAGCCAACGGTCCAGGCGGCGCATGCGGTTGGGATTCGTGGTGCCGCGGGTGATGTTGCCTACCGGCTTGCCATGCCTGCCTGTTACCCGCTCCGCTTTCTGGACCACCCTCCAAGGTTAACCTGAGCACCTGGCCAGGACTGCCGCCGTCGGGCGTAACGCCCGGCAACGCCGCGTGCCGCTCGGATAGGATGTGGACCATGACTTACAAGCTGATTCTGCTGCGCCACGGCCACAGCGACTGGAACGCCAAGAACCTGTTCACCGGCTGGGTGGACGTCGACCTGAACGACCAAGGCCGTGCGGAAGCAGCCCGCGGCGGGGAGCTCCTGGTTGAGAACAATGTTCTCCCGGACATCCTCTACACCTCGCTGCTCAGGCGTGCGATCAACACCGCCAACATCGCCCTGGACAAGGCCGACCGCGGCTGGATCCCGGTCAAGCGTGACTGGCGGCTGAACGAGCGCCACTACGGCGCCCTGCAGGGCAAGGACAAGGCCCAGACCCTCGCCGAGTTCGGTGAAGAGCAGTTCATGGAATGGCGCCGCAGCTACGACACCCCGCCGCCCCCCCTCTCGGATGACAGCGAGTTCTCGCAGGCCAACGACCCCCGCTACGACGGCCTGGGCGACGCACTGCCGCGTACCGAGTGCCTCAAGGACGTCCTCGTGCGCCTGCTGCCGTACTGGGAATCGGACATCAAGGAAGACCTCAAGGCTGGCAAGACCGTTCTGGTCACCGCCCACGGCAACTCCCTTCGCGCTCTCGTCAAGCACCTCGACGGCATCGGCGACGAGGACATCGCCGGCCTGAACATCCCCACCGGCATCCCGCTGGTGTACGAACTGGACGAGGACTTCCAGCCGATCAACCGCGGCGGTACCTACCTTGACCCCGAGGCCGCTGCCGAGTCCATCAAGGCCGTCGCCGCCCAGGGCAAAAAGTAAAGATCCGCTCTGGTTTAACGACGTCGGCCGCTTACCTCGCGAGGTAAGCGGCCGACGTCGTTTGTTTAAGGAAGCGTCAGAAGCCTTCCGGCTGCCATTCGCCGGTGACGAGGTAGCTGACCTTGCGGGCAACCGAAACACCGTGGTCGGCGAAGCGTTCGAAGTAGCGGCTCGCCAGGGCGACGTCCACGGTGGTCGACGGCGTCTCTTGCCAGGAAGGCTCGGCGATCGTCCTGAACACGCTCAGGTGCAGGTCATCGAGGGCGATGTTCAGCTTGAGGATGTCCCGGGCGACCTCAAGGTCCCGGGTTTCGAGCAATTGGGTGACCTTGAGGCTGATTTCGAGGTCGAGCTGCGCCATTTCCTTGAAGGTCGCGGTCAGGGCTTCCGGGATGACCGTGGCCGGGAAGCGCAGGCGGGCGAGCTGTGCCACGTGGCGGGCGAGGTCGCCCATGCGCTCCAGCGAGGCGCTCATCCGCAGCGAACCCACGATCATGCGCAGGTCGCTGGCCACCGGCCCCTGCAGTGCGAGGATATCGATGGCCCGCTCGTCCAGGCTGTTCTGCAGGAAGTCGATCCGGGCATCGGCCGCGATGACATCCTGTGCCAGGTCCACGTCGGCACCCTCGAACGCGGTGGTTGCGTTCCGGATCGCCTCCGTGACCAGCTTTGAGATCTCGATGAGGTCTTCGCCCACCTGGGTGAGTTCCTCCTGAAAAACCTTGCGCACGTGGCGTCCTCTCTCTGTACATCTCTGCAGTACATTCGTGCAGTACATCCATGCTGGGCGCCTGGGCGGCGCGCACTGCTGTGTGGTCCAACCAGCAAGGGTGGCAGCGCGCGGTGAACGGCTGCGCATCTTTAGATGAACGTTAGTTGAACCAGGCCTGTTTGGCTGCGCAAGCCGGAATCGCCGTGTTTTGAACGCATATGCTGGATGCGTGGATCCAGTGCTCGTCGGTGTCATCGCAGGCCTTGTCGGCTTGTCCTGCGGTGTCTTGGGCGTGCTCGCCTTCAGGCTCAGCGAGCGGCAGCGCACCATCACCGATGTCGACATCGACGAGCCGCTCCTGCCGGAAGGCGCCGCGGAAGTCCTCTCCGTCGTCGGGCGAGCGTTCGTGGTGGTTGACGCGATCGACGGCGTTGTCCGGGCCAGTCCGGCCGCCTACGCCTACGGGCTGGTACGCGGGCACACCATTGTCCACAAGCAGCTGCTGGACATGACCGCGAAGGTCCGCCGCGACGGCGTCATCCTGGAGGAAACCCTCGAACTTCCCCGCGGCCCCATGGGCAAGGGCAGCATCGTGGTCCAGGTCCGGGCGGCCATGCTCGGCTGGGAGTACATTGTGCTGCTTGCCGACGACCGCACCGAAATCACCCGCACCGAGGAGATCCGCAACGACTTCGTCGCGAACGTCTCGCACGAGCTGAAGACTCCGGTGGGCGCAATCTCTTTGCTGGCGGAAGCACTTGAGGCCAGTCCCGACGACGAAGAAGCCGTCCGCCGTTTCGCCCGGCGCATGCACAAGGAGTCCGGCCGCCTGGCCGCCCTGGTGCAGGACATCATCGAGCTTTCCCGCTTGCAGGGCGCCAACGTGGCCCAGCAGGGGCATGCCGTGGACATCAACAAAGTGGTGGCCGAAGCCGTGGACCGTTCCCAGCTTCCGGCTGAAAGCAAGAACATCACCATCGTGGTGGGCGGGCGTTGCGAGTCCCAGGTCTTCGGCGACCAGGATCTTCTGGTGACCGCCCTGCGGAACCTCATCGACAACGCGATCCGCTATTCGCCTGAGAACACCCGGGTGGGTGTCGGGGTCCGGGCGAAGGAAGGCGTCGTCGCCATTTCCGTCACGGACCAGGGCGAGGGTATCAGCCCCGAGGAACAGGAGCGGGTCTTCGAGCGCTTTTACCGGGTGGATGCCGCCCGGTCACGGCAGACCGGCGGCACGGGCCTGGGCCTCAGCATCGTCAAGCACGTGGTGTCCAACCACGGCGGCGAAGTGACCTTGTGGTCCCAGCCCGGCCAGGGGTCCACCTTCACCATCCGGCTGCCTGAGCTTGAGGGCCACGACGCCGACGACGCCGGGGCAGCCCCGCGCGGCGCGATTCAGACCGCGGGCGCGCCAAGCGCCCATGAGCAAGGAGCAAGTGCTTGAGCAGGATACTTATTGTGGAGGACGAGGAGTCCTTCAGCGATCCCTTGTCCTATTTGCTGGGCAAGGAAGGCTTCGACGTCCAGGTGGTGGACAACGGCAGCGATGCCCTCGTGGAATTCGACCGCAACGGTGCCGACCTCGTGCTGCTGGACCTCCAGCTTCCTGGCACGCCGGGAACCGAGGTCTGCCGCCAGCTGCGCCAACGTTCGAGTGTGCCGGTCATCATGCTGACCGCCAAGGACTCCGAAATCGACAAGGTGGTAGGCCTGGAGCTCGGCGCCGACGACTACGTCACCAAGCCCTACTCCTCACGCGAACTCGTGGCCAGGGTGCGCGCCGTGCTCCGCAGGCAGGGCGAACCCGAAGAGCTCATCACCTCAACGGTGCAGGCCGGGCCCGTGCGCATGGACATCGAACGGCATGTCGTCAGCGTCAACGGCGAGCAGGTGGCGCTGCCGCTGAAGGAGTTCGAACTCCTGGAAATGCTCCTGCGGAATTCGGGCCGGGTGTTGACCCGCGGCCAGCTCATCGACCGGGTTTGGGGCTCCGACTACGTCGGCGACACCAAGACCCTGGACGTCCACGTGAAGCGACTGCGAGGCAAGATTGAACCCGATCCTTCGGCGCCGCGGTACCTCGTGACGGTGCGCGGTCTCGGCTACAAGTTCGAGCCCTAAGCCGTAGGGCACCCACTACGGACACGCAAAAAGGAGGGCCTCCCGCGGGAGGCCCTCCTTTTCTGTCCGCCAGGGCCGGCGGAAGGCCTTAGTGGCCCGACTCGCTCGGCGTCGCTGTCGGCTCAGTCGCGTGGTCGCTCTCATGGGCGCCCTCGGTGGAGGTGGAACCCGGGGTCGCTGTCGGCGTTGCGCCGGCCGGGAGGTACTTCTGGTATTCAACCAGGGAGCCGTCCATCACCGGGACCTTGAGCTTGGAGGACGCGGAACCGGAGGAGATGGAGACGGTTACCAGCGAACCGGGAGCTCCGCCGGTGCTGCTCAGGACCGCGGCGTCGCTGTCCTCGTTGAGGTAGGTCTGCGACTTCGCCTTCACCGGGATGCTGGTCTGGGCACCGTTGGCGCCGTCGATCACCAGGGTTGCGTCGCTGGAGGACTGGTTGAATACGGCACCGATCACGCGGCCCGGCTTGTCTGCGCCAGCGGAGACAATCACGATGTTGCGCAGCTGCAGCGATCCGAGGTCTGCTTTGACTCCGTCAGAGGCTGCGTACTGGTGGCTGGTCTGCTGGGCGTTGATGTAGCCGCAACCCGTTACGGACAGAAGGCCGGCACCGATGGCCACAGCCGCCATGGCCAGCTTGCCGCGCTGGACACGGTTCATCGCAGTATTGCGCACGACACGTACTCCTCTAAGAGTCATTGGAACACTTTTCAGGCATAGCCTATCGGCAAACCAAGTGAAACAAGGATTCGTGCGCGCAATGTGGCTGCCGTCCCAGCGAGCGGCCGGGATCCCCGCCACCCTCCCGCATGCACTTTTGGACGCGTTCGTCAAGGGGGTTCGCCAGGGGCAAATTGGCCGATTTCCGCGTGATTCCGGGGTTCCCGACCGCACCCCGGGCCAGTCGTATGCCTTAAACGTGATAAACTGGTCTGCGGGAAAGGGGAAAGTCCACATGGTTTTTGAGGTCGGCGAGACAGTAGTTTACCCTCACCACGGTGCAGCAAAAATTGAGGAAATCAAGATGCGCACCATCAAGGGCGAAGAGAAAATGTATCTCAAGCTCAAGGTGGCTCAGGGTGATCTGACCATTGAAGTTCCAGCAGAGAACGTTGACCTTGTTGGGGTTCGTGACGTAGTGGGCAAGGAAGGCCTGGAGCACGTTTTCGACGTCCTTCGCGCCGAGTTCACCGAGGAACCCACCAACTGGTCGCGTCGTTACAAGGCAAACCTGGAGAAGCTTGCTTCCGGTGACGTCATCAAGGTCGCAGAGGTCGTCCGTGACCTTTGGCGCCGTGATCACGATCGAGGCCTGTCAGCAGGTGAAAAGCGGATGTTGGCCAAGGCCCGGCAGATTCTGATTTCGGAATTGGCTTTGGCGGAAAAGACCGACGAAGAGAAAGCAGCAAGCGTTCTCGACGAGGTTCTGGCTTCCTGAGAATTGAACCCCGGCGGCACCCACGGTGCCGCCGGGGTTTCTTTTTGCCCTCTCACGTAGGCTTGGGCGCATGATTACACCATCCCAGCACGGGGCAACTGCCGTCGTCGTCGTGGCTGCAGGATCAGGCCAGCGGCTCGGGTACGGCATCCCCAAGGCGAAAGTGCCCCTTGGTGGGGAGGCGATCCTGACCCACGCGCTGCGCGGCGTCGCCGCCGCCGGTGTTGCCCGGCAAATCTGCGTTGCCGTCCCGGAAGGGGACAGCGAGTTGCGGGCGCTGTGCGAGGAGTTCGCTGCGGAGAACGGCGCCGACGGGCCCCTGCTCAGCGTCGTCGACGGCGGATCCACGCGTTCGGAGTCCGTGCGGGCGGCGCTGGGCGCCGTCCTGGAGGGGACCCGCTGGGTGCTGGTCCACGATGCGGCCCGCGCCCTCGCCCCGGAACGTGTCTTCCACCGCGTGTCCGAGGCCCTGGCCGCCGGCGCCAAGGCCGTCATCCCGGCAACGCCGGTTGTGGACACGGTGAAGACCGTCGTCGAAACCGAAGGCGGCGACGCCGCGATAGCCCCGGAACTGGTCACCGGCACCGCGCCCCGCGAACATCTCCGCGCCGTGCAGACACCCCAGGGCTTCGACTTCGAGACCCTGCTCCAGGCCCATGCGGCAGCCGAATCCTTCGATGCCGCCCGTTCCGCCGCGGTCACCGACGACGCCATGCTGGTGGAGCTTCTCGGCACGCCGGTGCATGTGGTGCAGGGAGCGAGCCAGTCCCTCAAGATCACCACTCCGCTGGACCTGATCATTGCCGAAGGCCTGCTCGAGGGGCCGCTTGGCATGCGCTGGGTGGAGGGCTGATGAACCCGGGAGGACCGGTGATCCTGCCGCGTACCGGCATCGGGGTGGACGTACACGCCTATGCTGCCGAGGACGATCCGCAGCCCTTATGGCTGGGCGGCCTGTTCTGGGAAGGCGAACGCGGGCTGTCCGGCCATTCCGACGGCGACTGCGTCGCCCATGCCGCGGCGGACGCACTCTTCTCGGCCTGCGGAATCGGCGACCTCGGAACGCATTTCGGCACCGACCGGCCCGAATACGCCGGCGCGTCCGGTGCCACGCTGCTGGGTGAGGCCGCACGCATCGTGCGCGCGGCGGGCTTTGAGGTCGGCAACATCGCGGTGCAGTTCGTCGCCAACCGTCCCAAGTTCGGACCGCGGCGCGAGGAATCCCAGCGGGTGCTCAGTGCCGCCGTCGGAGCCCCGGTCAGCGTCACGGCGACCACCAGTGACGGTCTCGGCTTCACGGGGCGCGGCGAGGGCATCTCCGCCGTCGCAACGGCGCTTGTCTACCCCGTGGACGGACTCCCGTCGGAAGACGGGTCCATCGGATAATCTGGAGCGGTGACCCTGCGCTTTTACGACACCGCCTCCGCCGAAGTCCGCGACTTCGTCCCCCTCGAAGCCGGAAAGGCCAGCGTCTACTACTGCGGTGCCACCGTGCAGGGCATGCCGCACGTCGGGCACGTGCGGTCCGCAATCGCTTTCGACCAGCTGACCCGCTGGCTCGAATACCGCGGCCTGCGCGTCACTGTCGTCCGCAACGTCACCGACATCGACGACAAGATCCTCGCCAAGTCCGCCCAGTCCTTCACCGAAGACTGGTCCGAAGAGCCCACCGCCAAATACGCCGAGGAATGGTGGGCCCTTGCCTACCGCTACGAGCAGGAGTTCGAGAAGGCCTACGAGGTCCTCGGCGTGCAGCGGCCCACCTACGAGCCCCGCGCCACCGGCCACATCCCGGAAATGCACGCGCTGGTCCAGCGGCTGATCGATCGCGGCCACGCCTATCCCGCGCTGGACGATTCGGGCGACGTGTACTTCGACGTCCGTTCCTGGAGCAAGTACGGTTCCCTGACCCGGCAGAACATCGATGACATGCAGGCCGCACCGGACGCCGACCCCCGCGGCAAGAAGGATCCCCGTGACTTCGCCCTGTGGAAGGGCCACAAGGACGCGGACCCGGAAACCGCCAGCTGGGCCTCGCCTTGGGGCGCCGGACGCCCCGGCTGGCACCTGGAGTGCTCGGCCATGGTTACCAAATACCTCGGCGACCGCTTCGACATCCACGGCGGCGGCCTGGACCTGCGCTTCCCGCACCACGAAAACGAGATGGCCCAGTCCCAGGCAGCAGGGGACGGCTTCGCGAACTTCTGGATGCACAACGGCATGGTCACCTACGAGGGCGAGAAGATGTCCAAGTCGGTCGGCAACACCATCAGCCCCGCCGAGATGCTCGACCTCGCGTCGCCCCAGGTGGTCCGCTACTACCTTGGCCAGGCGCACTACCGCTCGGTGCTGGATTACCGGCCGACGTCGCTGCAGGAGGCGGCTGCCGCCGTCGAACGCATTGATGGCTTCATCAGCCGTGCCGCCCGGATGCTGGCGTCCGCCGACGGCACCCTGCTGTCCGCGAGCCACGGCCGGGTGCCGGAGGCCTTCGAAGCTGCGATGGACGACGACCTCAACGTGCCGCAGGCCCTGGCGGTGCTCCACGACACCGTGCGCGCCGGCAATGCCGCCCTCACCGCCGGAGAGCTCGACGCCGCACGGCAGGCCCTGGTGTCCGTCACGGACATGCTGCGGGTCCTGGGCATCAGTGACGCCGCCGCCCCGGCACAGGACGGACACGCCAACGAGGCGCTCAAGGTTCTCGTGGAAGCGCAGCTGGAAGCCCGCGCGCAGGCGCGCGCCAACAAGGACTGGGCCGCCTCGGATGCCATCCGGGACACCCTCGCGGCTGCGGGCATCGTCGTCGAAGACAGCGCCGACGGCGCCAGCTGGAGCCTGAAGCGCGACTGACCCGGCATCGGACAACCGGCCCCTGCAGCCGAATTGCAGGGGTTCAGTAGACTTGTCTGCAGACTCATCAATTCAAACAAGGGTGGAAACAACCATGGCCAACAACGGTCGCCGGGCGGTCAAGAAGAAGAAAGGCCCCTCCGTCGGAACCGGCGGCCACGGTCGGAAGGCACTGGAAGGCAAGGGCCCCACGCCCAAGGCGGAAGACCGCGTGTACCACAAGGCCTTCAAGAACAAGCAGCTCGCCGAGCGTTCGGCCGCCAAGCGCGACACCGCACGCCCGGGCCAGGGTGCCCGCTCCGGCCCCAAGGGTCGCGCCACCGAAGAGGTCGTGACCGGCCGCAACTCCGTCGTCGAGGCCCTGCGTGCGGGTATCCCCGCCAAGGCGCTGCACGTCGCCATCCGCATCGACGTGGACGAGCGCGTCCGCGAATCCCTCAAGATCGCCGCCGAACGCGGTATTCCGCTGCTGGAAACCGGCAAGCCAGAACTTGACCGGATGACCGACGACGCCGTGCACCAGGGCCTCGTCCTGCAGATCCCGCCGTACGAGTACGAAGACGCGTACGACCTTGCCGAAGAAACCGTCGCCAAATGGAAGAAGGGGCACATCGCCAACGCCCCGCTTTTCGTCGCGCTCGACGGCATCACCGACCCCCGCAACCTGGGCGCCATCATCCGTTCGGTTTCCGCTTTCAGCGGCCACGGCGTGATCGTCCCCGAGCGCCGCTCCGTCGGCGTCACCGCCTCCGCCTGGAAGACCAGTGCCGGTGCCGCGGTCCGCGTTCCGGTGGCCCGTGCGTCGAACCTGAACAATGCCCTGAACCAGTTCAAGGAGATGGGCATCTACGTGCTGGGTCTCGACGGCGGTGGCGACGTCTCCCTGCCGGACCTCACCTTGGCCACCGAGCCGGTCTGCATCGTGGTCGGTTCCGAAGGCAAGGGCCTCAGCCGGCTCGTCCGCGAGAACTGCGACCAGATCGTCTCGATCCCGATCGACTCGGCCATGGAATCGCTGAACGCATCCATGGCGGTGGGCATCTCCCTGTACGAAGTCTCCCGGCAGCGGGCAGCTAAGTAGGCACCTGCTTCGTCGCTGGGTTCGCTGACGCGAGCCCTTTGACGTCGCTTAGACACAACGCAAGGGGACGACTACGGTCGCTGGGCGACCTCCGCCGTCCGATGCGTTGCGATGCGCTCCTTTGCAAAGGACTCGCGACAGCTTGTGCTCAGCTCGCCGTCCTTTATAGCAACGCTTCCTTCACCTTCGTGCAGGGAGCGTTGCTGTTTTTCTTTAGAAATCGCGACGGTTGGCTAGGACTGGGAGCTTTTTGCGGGCTTCTTCTACTACCGCGGGGTCCAGGTCTGCGAAGAGCAGGCCCGGGGCGCCGTCGAGGCTTTCCAGGACCTCGCCGAACGGGGAGACCACCATCGAATGCCCGACGCCGGTGGGGGCCGCTCCCTTTGGCTCTACTCCCTGCGTGGCCGGGTCGCCCTGACCGCAGGCGAGGACGAAAGTCGTGGTGTCCACCGCCCGGGCACGGGCCAGCAGCTGCCACTGATCGACCTTGCCCGGACCGGAACCCCAGGAGGCGGACACGATGTTCACCAAGGCGCCGCGTGCTGCGTTGGCAGTGAAAAGGGCCGGGAAACGGATGTCGTAACAGGTGGCCAGCCCGAAGGTGAGGCCGCCGGCGTCGAACGTCACCGGGGCGGTCCCGGGGTCCACGGTGTCGGACTCCGCGAAACCGAAGGCGTCGAAAAGATGGATCTTGTCGTAGCTGGCCTCAACGCCAGGCCCGGTGGCCAGGAGGGTGTTCCGGACCTTGCCGTTGCTGCTGCCGTCCGCGGCGCGCCCTGGGGTGAACATCCCGGCCACGACGACGATCCCCAGTTCGGCGGCGATCCGGCGGACGCGCCTCGCCCATGGCCCGTCGACATCCTCGGCGATGTCGGTCAGCGAGTTCCCGAAGGCACGCATCGTTGCCTCCGGGAAGACCACCAGGCCGGCACCCCCATCCTTGGCCTGGCGGGCGTAGTCTTCAAGCTGTTCCAGATTGGCCGCGAGGTCGCGGCCGGTGATGATCTGAGCGAGCGCAATGCGCATGTGCACCTCCAAAGAGCGGACATGTCCAGTATGCCGGGGCGGCCGGATCAGGCGGAATCCGCAATAGAACGGCGATTTCATACGGCTTTACTCGCCGAGAGCTAAGCTTTTAGGCGATGGTTATGCCGATTTTTGATACCGCAGCCACCGTAGACGCCGCGTGTCCGACGCCCCTCGGTGTGAGTGTCCCGCGGCCTGGGATTTCAGGTGCGGAGCTGTCCGCTCCGGACCTGGTCAACGTCGCGGTCTGGGCCCCCGGGCTCGAGCATGTTGAACTCGCCTTCAAGGAGCCGGGCGGTTCGTGGCGCGTCCGTACCCTTCCGAACAAGGCAGACGGAGTGCATTTTGGCATTGTCGACGGCATGCCCCCCGGCACCCGCTACGGCTTCCGCGCCGCCCAGGAAGGGGTTGAAACCCTCCCGGTTTCCCTTCCGACCGGCGATTTCGACGCCGACGACGCCCCGCAGCTGCTTCTCGACCCTTACGGCCGGGCGGTCCACCAGCACGGCGAGTTCCTCAGCAGCGTGCACATGGACACAGCCTTCGACTGGGGCAACGACCAGCCGGTGCGCACCCCGTGGCGCGACACCATAGTCTACGAGACCCACGTCCGCGGCCAGAGCATGCTGCATCCGGACATCCCCGAGCACCTGCGTGGCACCTACGCCGGCATGGCGCACCCGGCCATGATCGAGCATTTCCAGTCCCTTGGCGTCACCGCAATCCAACTGCTTCCGGTGCATTTCCACACGGATGAGCAGCACCTTCAGTATCTTGGCCTGACCAACTACTGGGGCTACAACACGGCCGCTTTCTTCGCGCCGCACCCGGACTACGCCACGCGCAGCGCCCAGGAAGCCGGCCCGCACGCGGTCCAGGACGAATTCAAGGGCATGGTCAAGCTCCTGCACGCCGCAGGACTTGAGGTGATCCTCGACGTCGTCTACAACCACACCGCCGAGGCCGGCCCGGACGGGGACGTCATCAGCTTCCGCGGCTTGGGCGAAGACCAGTACTACCGCCACGACGCGCACGGCCGCTACCTGGACACCACCGGCTGCGGGAATACCCTGGATTTCAGCAACCCGCGAGTGGTGGACCTGGCCATCGATTCCCTGCGGTACTGGGTGGAGGAATTCCACATCGACGGCTTCCGCTTTGATCTCGCCGTCACCCTGTGCCGCAACGCCCGCAACGAATTCGACGCCAACCACCCGTTCCTCAAGCGCATCGAGGCGGATCCCGTGTTGTCCTCGGTGAAGCTGATCTCCGAGCCGTGGGATGTCGGCTGGGGCGGCTGGCAGACCGGCGGCTTTCCCAAGGGCTGGGTGGACTGGAACGACCACTTCCGTGACGAGGTCCGGCGTTTCTGGCTTTCGGACCGCGCAGCCGCGGAGGCCGGACTCCCCACCGGGAACATTGGTGCTGTCGCCGACGCCCTGAGCGGTTCCGCCAGCGTCTTCGCCCCCTCGGGCCGGACCCGCCTGGCCTCGCTGAACTTCATCACGGCGCACGACGGCTTCACGCTGGCCGATCTCGTGTCCTACGACCGCAAGCACAACGAGGCCAACGGGGAACAGAACCGTGACGGCCACAGCGACAACCGCAGCTACAATCACGGCTTCGAGGGCCGCACTGAAAACGAAGCGATCGTGGCCGAGCGGGCCCGCTCGCGCCGCAACCTGATGACCACCCTGATGGTTTCCCTTGGGGTGCCCATGATCACCGCAGGCGACGAACTCGGCAGGACCCAGCACGGCAACAACAACGCCTACTGCCAGGACAACAACCTGACCTGGATCGATTGGACCCAGACGCCCGAGTCGCATGAGATGCTCCGCAGCACCAAGCGGGTCATCCGGATCCGCAAGGAATTCCTCGCGGCCCAGCCGGAGGACTTCCCCGAGAAGATCGCCGGAATCGACTGGTTCGATGAAAAGGGCGAGCGGATGACCGACGCCCGTTGGCACGATCCCTCCCTGCGCCTGGTCCAGTTGCTGATCGGTTCCGACGACGGCAGCTTCAGCGGCCTGATTGTGCTGAACGGCAACAAGGACGACACCAAGATCGTGCTCCCCAAGCTCGGCCCGGCCGCCGGCGGGGGAACCACCCGCTTCGAACTGCGCCTCACCACCTCCGAACTGAACGACCGCAGGCGCGGAGCCATGGTTGCCGCAGGCGAGAAGGACATCATCCAGGGCAACACCATCAACATCTACCGTGCCTGACCCGGCCCCTGAAAGTCAGTTCTAGGACGCCATGAAGATCTATTCCGCAGACACCTGGACTCTTGAGGAGCTTCAGGAACAGATCGCCGACGCCGGCCGCCGCACCGTCCTGGTTCCGCCGGCGTCCAGCAAGCAGGCCGTCCTGGAGGTCTTCGGGCAGGTCCTGGACTTCCCGGAGTACTACGGCGTGAACCTGGATGCCCTGAACGATTCCCTCCACGACTTCGCGGATGTCCTCTCAGAGGACGGACAGGCGCCGGTCACCCTGGTGTGGCAGGTCCCGGCCGCCTACCGCACCGACCGCTCCTTCGGCGTCGTTTGCGAAATCCTGCAGGACGCCGAGGCGTACTCCGGCAGGGATCTGGCAATCATCGCCGTTTTCCAGCAATAGCGATCTCCGCGCAGGATTCCCCAGGAATACAAAAGGAACTCAAACGGAAGGGGCGCCGGACCATCTGGTCCGGCGCCCCTTCCGGGGTGGTTCAGGCGTTGGCGATCAGGCCAAGCTCTGCCTTGGACGCCAGGGCCGGGTTCTTGGGCAGCACCCGCACCGTGTAGCCGAACGAGCCCGAACGGTTGATCAGCACGGAGCCGGAGAACAGGTAGCGTCCGTTGCCGAGTTCCTCGAAACCCGTCAACTCGGCCACCGTCACGTCGTCGAGCTCATCGCTTTCCTCGGCGCGGCCGTATGCGATTTCGACGCTGACGTCGTCCGGGGTCAGGGAGCGGAGCGCGATGTAGGCGTTCACCTGCAGGGTGTCGCCGATCCGGGGCTCTTCCGAAACACCGACCGAGTCCACGTGCTCCACCACCAGTTGCGGCCAGGCGCTCCGGACCCGGGTAATCCATGCGGCAAGGTCCTTCGCTTCCTTGAAGGAGCTCGCGGCGGCACGCCGGCCGGATACAGCGGCCGGGCAGTAGAGCCGGTTCACGTAGTCCTGCAGCATCCGCTCGGCGGACACCGCGGGGCCCAGCTTGGCCAGGGTGTGCTTGATCATGGAGACCCAGTGCGTGGGCACGGCTTCCGGGCTGGACTCCGAGGGACCCGCGGCACCTGCGTGCTCGGAGACCGTGGAGCCATAGAAGCGCGGGGCAACCTGGGATTCCAGCAGCTCGTACAGGGCCGCTGCTTCGATGTCGTCCCGCTCTTCGGACGAGGCACCGTTGTTGGCGGTGGGGATCGCCCAGCCGTTCTCGCCGTCGTACATCTCGTCCCACCAGCCGTCCAGTACGGACAGGTTGAGGGAACCGTTGATTGCCGCCTTCATCCCCGAGGTGCCGCAGGCTTCCAGCGGGCGGAGCGGGTTGTTCAGCCAGACGTCGCAGCCCGGGAAGAGCGTGCGGGCCATGGCGATGTCGTAGTTGGGCAGGAAGACCATCCGGTGTCGCACCTGGGGGTCGTCGGTGAAACGGACCAGGTCCTGGATCATCTTCTTGCCGGCGTCGTCGGCGGGGTGCGACTTGCCGGCGATGACGATCTGGATCGGGTGCTTCTTGTCCAGCAGCAACGCCTTCAACCGGGCGGGATCGCGCAGCATGAGGGTAAGCCGTTTGTAGGTGGGCACACGGCGCGCGAAACCGATAGTGAGGATGTCCGGATCCAGGACGGTGTCCGTCCAGCCGAGCTCCGCGTCGGCGGCGCCGCGCTTCTTCCACGATGCCCGCAGCCGACGCCGCACGTCCTCCACCAGGGAAACACGCAGTTCGCGGCGGAGCTTCCAGATGTCTTCATCGCTGACGTTGTAGGCCAGGTCCCAGTGTCCGGGCTGCCCGGCCTCCGCACCGAACTGGGTTCCGGCCAGTTCGGAAACCCGCGGGTCCACCCAGGACGGAACATGCACGCCGTTGGTGACAGAGGTGATGGGCACTTCCGAGTGGTCGAATCCCGGCCAGAGCCCGGAGAACATTTCACGGGACACCACCCCGTGGAGCTTGGCCACGCCGTTGGCACGCTGGGCGAGCCGCAGGCCCATCACCGCCATGTTGAACACCGCCGGATTGCCGCCGTCGTAGTTTTCACGCCCCAGTTCCAGGACCTTGTCCATCGGGACCGCGGGTGCCAGGCCGGCTTCGAAGAAGTGGCGGATCTGGACGGCCTCGAAGCGGTCGATGCCCGCCGGAACCGGGGTGTGGGTGGTGAACACCGTGGACGCCCGGCCGGCCGCGAGTGCCTCAGCCCAGTTAAGCGGGGTTTCAGCGGACATGAGTTCCTGGATGCGTTCGATCCCGAGGAAGCCGGCGTGGCCTTCATTGGTGTGGAAGACCTCCGGGGCAGGGGTTCCGGTGAGGCGCTGGTAGGCGCGCAGCGCCTTCACGCCGCCCATGCCGAGCAGCAGTTCCTGCTGCAGCCGGTGGTCGCCACCGCCGCCGTACAGCCGGTCGGTAATGCCGCGCGCGGCGTCGTCGTTACCGGAGACGTTCGAGTCCAGCAGCAGCAAGGGAACACGGCCGACGTCGGCCCGCCAGACCTGCGCGTTCAGCTTGCGCCCGTTGGGGAGCGGCAAAGTGATGATCACCGGTCTGCCGCTGCCGTCCTGGGAGGGTTCGCGCAACAGGGTCAGGGGAAGGCCGTCCGGGTCCAGCACCGGGTAAGTCTCCTGCTGCCAGGCGTCCCTGGAAAGGGACTGCTTGAAGTAGCCGGCCTGGTAAAGGAGTCCGACGCCGATCAGCGGGACGCCGAGGTCAGATGCCGCCTTCAGGTGGTCGCCGGCCAGGATGCCGAGGCCACCGGAATACTGCGGCAGGACCTCGGTGATTCCGAATTCCGGGGAGAAGTAGGCGATGCAGGCGGGTGCATCCTCGCCCAGGCTTTGGTACCAGCGGGGTTCGCTGAGGTACCGCTCCAGGTCCGCCACGGCGTTACGCACCCGCTCGACCAGCCCGCCGTCCGCAGCCAGGCGGTCTAGCTGCTCACGGCTGATCGACCCCAGCAAAGTGACGGGATCATGTTTGCTTTCTTCCCACAGTTCCGGATCCAGGCTGGCAAAAAGCTCCCGGGTGGGGAGGTGCCAGGACCAGCGGAGATTGGTCGCCAAACGGGCCAGAGGCCGGATCGGTTCGGGGAGGACGGTGCGGACGGTAAACCTTCGAATTGCCTTCACGAGCGCCACACTAACCGACCGAATCGGCCGCAGGAACAGCTTCAGGTTTCTTTTAGGTAAATGACACCTGTCATCAATGAATATGTACCGGACCTTAGCGAAACGTGATTTTTCTCGCTAACGTCGAGCTTGTGACTACTACCGCAACACCGCGATCCAATGCAGCTGGCAAGGCCCCCGCCAAGGCGAAAGCAAAGGCACATATCACCGCCGGGCTCCGTTTCGGGAGGTTCCCGATCACCGCAGTCCAACCCGTAGTCGAAGAAGGCAGGTTCCCTGCGAAGGCGCTGCCGGGGGAAGACATCGTCGTCGGTGCCACCGTGTTCCGTGAAGGCCACGACCAGCTGGGCGTCACCGCAGTGCTGCTGGACCCCAAAGGCAAGGAGCGCCAGCGCGTCCGCCTGGCCCCGCCGCCGGGGGACCGGGGCAAGGGGACCGACCGCTGGGAGGGCCGGATCACGCCAAGCGCCCCCGGCAATTGGAGCTTCCTGATCGAGGCCTGGCACGACCGCTACGGCACATGGCACCACAACGCGGAAGTGAAGGTCCCCGCGGGCATCGACGTTGAGCTCATGCTCGCCGAGGGTGCCGCACTGCTGTCCGGAGCAGCCGACGACGCCGGCCGCTCCGCCGCCGACAAGCGCACCCTTCGTGCGGCTTCCGAAGGACTCGCGGACACGTCGCGCTCCGTCGAGGAACGCCTCGGCGCCGGATTCAGCGAAGAAGTCGCCGCCGTCGTCGGACGCCTCCCGATCCGGGAACTGGTGGCCGAGTCCGAGAAGTACCCGCTCCTGGTCGAGCGCGATCTCGCAGGGCGCGGCGCCTGGTACGAATTCTTCCCGCGCTCCGAAGGAGCGGTGTACGACCCCGCGGACAACACCTGGACGTCGGGTAATTTCCGCACCGCCGCCAAGCGGCTGGACGCCGTCGCCGACATGGGCTTCGACGTCATCTATCTGCCGCCCATCCATCCGATCGGCTTCCAGCACCGCAAGGGCCGCAACAACACCCTCACCCCGGGGCCGCAGGATCCCGGGTCACCGTGGGCCATTGGTTCCGCGGCCGGCGGACATGACGCCATCCACCCCGAACTTGGCACTTTCGAGGACTTCGACGCCTTCGTGGCACGGGCGAACGAGCTCGGGCTCGAGGTTGCTCTGGACCTCGCCCTGCAGGCAGCACCGGACCACCCCTGGGTGGAGGCGCACCCCGAATGGTTCACCACCCGTGTGGACGGCAGCATCGCCTATGCGGAAAATCCACCCAAGAAGTACCAGGACATCTACCCGCTGAACTTCGACAACGACCCCGAGGGCCTGTCGAAGGAAATCCTGCGGATCGTGCTGCTCTGGGTCAGCCACGGCGTGAAGATCTTCCGTGTGGACAACCCGCACACCAAGCCGGTGTGGTTCTGGGAGTGGCTGATCGCGAAGGTCAACAAGAAGCATCCCGACGTCGTCTTCCTCGCCGAGGCCTTCACCCGCCCGGCGATGATGCACGCTCTGGGCCGCGCAGGGTTCCAGCAGTCCTACACCTACTTCACCTGGCGGAACACGAAGCCCGAACTCGAGGAGTACTTCCACGAGGTCAGCCACGTTTCACCGGCGTACTTCCGGCCCAACTTCTTCGTGAACACCCCGGACATCCTCACCGAGTACCTGCAGTACGGCGGGCCGGCGGCGTTCCGGATCCGTGCGGTCCTTGCCGCGACGGCCAGCCCGCTGTGGGGTGTGTACGCGGGGTACGAACTGTACGAACATGTCGCCCGCCCGGGCGCCGAGGAGTACATCGACAACGAAAAGTACGAATTCAAGAACAGGGACTGGGACGCCGCTGCCGCCTCGGGCCATACCTTGGCGCCGTACATCACCCGGCTCAACGAAATCCGCAGGACCCACCCGGCCCTCGGCGACCTGCAGAACCTCACCCTGCACCGCAGCACCGACGACGCCACAGTGGTGTTCTCAAAGCACAAGACGCTGCCGGACGGCAGCAAGGACACCTTGATCATCGTGGTCAATGTCGATCCGCACAGCGCCAGGGAAAGCACCGTCACCCTGGACTTGGCGGCGCTCGAGCTGGACCCGGAGGACGTCACGGCCAACGGCCGCTTCTGGGTGGACGACCTCATCAGCGGGGAAAGCTGGGAATGGGGCGAATACAACTACGTCCGGCTCGATGCACACCTGGAACCGGCACACATCCTGAGCATCCGGAGGTAGCCAATTGAGCTTTAGTCCGCAAGCTTCCAATCCGTATTTCACGCCGAAGAACACTTTCGAACTCAATGCACCGGGCCTGCAACACGACCCGCATTGGTACCGCAAGGCGGTCTTCTATGAGGTACTGGTCAGAGCCTTCGCGGATGCCAACGGCGACGGGTCCGGGGACTTCCACGGGCTGATCGACAAGCTCGACTACCTCCAGTGGCTGGGCGTCGATTGCCTGTGGCTTCCCCCGTTCTTCCACTCGCCCTTGCGGGACGGCGGCTACGACATCGCCGATTACACCTCGGTCTTGGACGAATTCGGCACCATCAGCGATTTCAAGCGGCTCGTGGCGGAGTCCCACGCCCGGGGCGTGCGGGTCATCATCGACCTGCCGCTGAACCACACCTCGGACCAGCACCCCTGGTTCCAGGAGTCCCGGAAAGACCCGGACGGGCCTTTCGGGGATTTCTACGTCTGGAGCGATACGGACGAGAAATACCAGGACGCCCGCATTATCTTCGTCGACACGGAGGAATCGAACTGGACTTTCGATCCCATCCGGCGGCAGTTTTTCTGGCACCGTTTCTTCTCGCACCAACCGGACCTGAATTTCGAAAACCCCAAAGTTATCGAGGCACTTTACGACGTGGTCCGTTTCTGGCTCGACCAGGGCATCGACGGATTCCGTGCGGACGCGATTCCCTACCTTTTCGAAGAAGAAGGGACCAACTGCGAAAACCTTCCCGCAACACATCAGTTCCTGCGGGACCTGCGGAAGATGGTGGACGAGAACTACCCCGGGCGGGTCATCATTGCGGAGGCAAACCAGCTGCCCAACGACGTCGTGGACTACTTCGGCACGGAGGAAGAGCCGGAATGCCATATGGCTTTCCATTTTCCGATCATGCCGCGCTTGTATTACGCCCTCCGGGACCAAAAGGCCGCACCCATTATCGAGACCCTGCGGGACACTCCCGAGATTCCCGCCGGTGCGCAGTGGGGCACATTCCTGCGCAACCACGATGAACTGACCCTGGAAATGGTCACCGCGGACGAACGCGCCGCAATGTACGGCTGGTATGCGCCTGACCCCCGGATGCGGGCCAACATCGGGATCCGGCGCCGGCTCGCTTCGCTGCTGGACAACTCGCGCGCCGAAATCGAACTCATCAACGCCCTCTTGCTCTCGCTGCCGGGCTCGCCGTTCCTCTATTACGGCGACGAAATCGGCATGGGGGACAACATCTGGCTTGACGACCGCGATGCCGTACGCACGCCAATGCAGTGGAACCCGGACCGGAACGCCGGCTTTTCCAACGCCGATCCCGGCAAGCTATACCTGCCCGTAATCCAGTCCCTGGTGTACAACTTCTCGATGGCGAACGTGGAGGCCGAGGCCGCCCACTCAGGTTCCCTCCTGCGGTGGACCCGGCAGATCCTCAGTGTCAGGAAGAATCACCCGGCCTTTGGGCTCGGTGGGTACCGGCACGTCCCGGCGGACCACGAGGTGGTCCTGGCGTACCTGCGCGAACTTCCCGAGGAGAACGTGGAGGGGGAAGACCCGGAGTCCATCCTCTGCGTCTTCAACCTCTCCCAGCACCCGGTGTCGGCCACCCTGGACATCCCGGAGTACGCCGGGCGGGGCCTGCGGGACGTTTTCGGCGGACAGCCCTTCCCCGCGATCGGAACCGACGGCACGCTCACCCTGACGCTCGGCAGCCACGACTTCTTCTGGCTCCGGGTCCGGTCGCCCGGGTCCACGGGGTCCGCCCCGTACACCCAGGCCATCCCCGTGCTCTCGATCGAAGGCTGACATGTACTTCCCTGCGCCGAAGCAGCTCCTTGACGGTCTGTTGCGCGAGTGGCTGCCCCGGCAGCGCTGGTTTCCCGTGAAGAGCGGCGGATTCGCGATGGACGAAACCACCTCGTTCCCGCTGCCTGCTCCCGGCAGCGATGCCGCCTTCGAGATAACCCTGCTGTCCGTCGCCTACACCGGTGCCGGCGGCGCGCGCCAGAGCGATGTCATCCAGCTGCCCCTGAGTTTCCACCCGGAAGCGGTGCCGGAACTCGAAAAGGCCCTTCTGGGATCCGTCCAAGACGACGACGGCGGAACCCGCTGGGTCTACGACGCCGCCTATGACCCGGAATTCATTGAGAGCTGGTTGGCGCTGATCGGGGAGAGCGGCACTTCCGGGCCAGGCGAAACGGCCGCCCGCGGCCACCGTTTGCCCGGCGGCCAGGGCCTGCCTTCGTTTCCTGCCAAGGTACGGGTCCTCGGGGGAGAGCAGTCCAACACCTCGGTGATTGTGGACGACGGCGCTTCGGCAAGCATCGTGAAGATCTACCGGGTGGTGTCCACCGGTTCCAACCCGGAAATCGAAGTCGGCGTGGCGCTGACGAAGGCCGGCAGCAGCGAGGTTCCGGCCACCCTGGGCTGGATCACGGGAAGCTGGCCATCCGGTACGGACACGGGAACGGCGCACCTTTCCGCGGAACTCGCGGTCGCCCACGAATTCGTGAAGGACGGCCAGGACGCCTGGCGGCTTGCGGTCGAGGCTGCCTCCGAAGGCCGTGACTTTACGAAGCAAGCCCGGGAACTCGGACGGGCCACGGCGGCTGTCCACTCCCGGCTCTCGGAGGCTTTCGGCAGCGAGCTCGAAGCGGAGCCCGGCCACGTCGTCGCTCCGGCAGTCGCCAGCCGCATCCGGCACTCCTGGGCGGAAGCGGGCGCCGCCGTCGGGCCTTATGGGGGGCGACTCGAGTCCCTGCTCTCCCGGCTTGCCGGCCAGAAGGCGGGCACTCTGCAGCGCATCCACGGCGACCTGCACCTGGGCCAGATCCTCCTGGCCCCGCATGCTGCCGGCGAGCCCGGACGCTGGGTGATCCTTGACTTCGAGGGAGAGCCGCTGCGGCCCATTGAAGAACGTACCCTTCCGGATGTCCCGCTGCGTGATGTAGTGGGCATGCTGCGCTCCTTCGACTACGCCGCCGGGGCCGCCGTCCGCGAAAATCCCGGAACTTCCGTACCTGCTTCCTGGGCCAGCGATTGCGCCGAAGCATTCCTGTCCGGGTACAGCGAAGTCACGCCCGGAACCATTGACCGCGGTTCACCGCTGTTTGTGGCATTGTGGCTGGACAAGGCCTTGTACGAGGTGGTTTACGAGTTGCGCAACAGGCCCGACTGGTTGCCCATCCCGGTCAACGCTTCGCGGCAAATCCTCGGCAGTACCAGCCCCGGCACGCACGCCGCGGCGACATTGGAAGGTGAAGAAATGACAGGCTCTGCACGCACCGAACGGCCACGGGTTCCGCTCCCCGTCGATGGCAACACCCTGGCCCGCGTGGCCGCCGGAGCGCACCACGCGCCGCACTCCGTTCTGGGAGCCCACCTTGACGACCACGGCCATGTCACCATCCGCACGGTCAAGCACCTGGCGGGGTCGGTCACGGTTGTCACCGAAGCCGGCAGGACCGAAATGAGCCACGAGGCCGACGGTGTGTGGGTCGCCGTCCTGGAGCCCGTGCAGCACGGCCATGTGCCGGATTACCGCCTTGAAGTCGTGTACGACGGCGGCGCCCCGGTGACCGTCGACGATCCCTACCATTACCTCCCGACCCTCGGCGAAGTGGACCTGCACCTTATCGGCGAGGGCCGGCACGAACGCCTATGGGATGCCCTGGGTGCCCATGTGCAGCGCTACCGTTCCTCGCTGGGCGACGTGGACGGCGTCGGATTCTCCGTCTGGGCGCCGAATGCGCAGGCAGTGCGAGTCAAGGGAGATTTCAACTCCTGGGACGGACGCGAACACGCGATGCGTTCCTTGGGCTCCTCGGGAGTCTGGGAAGTCTTCGTCCCCGGCGTTGTAGCAGGGGCGTGCTACAAATTCGAGATCCTCACCAAGTCCGGCCACTGGGTGGAAAGGGCCGACCCCCTTGCCTTCGGTACCGAGGTCCCGCCGCTCACCGCATCCCGGGTAGTGGAGTCGCGGTACAGCTTCAAGGACGAGGCCTGGATGGTCGAGCGGGCCAACAAGGATCCGCATAACTCGCCGATGAGCGTCTACGAAGTGCACCTTGGCTCCTGGCGCCTCGGACTTGGCTACAAGGAACTCGCCAAGGAACTAGTGGAGTACGTGAAGTGGCTGGGCTTCACCCACGTCGAGTTCATGCCCGTGGCGGAGCACCCCTTCGGCGGGTCCTGGGGTTACCAGGTCACCTCGTACTACGCGCCGACCTCCCGGTTCGGACACCCCGATGAGTTCCGGTTCCTGGTCGACTCCCTTCACCAGGCAGGCATCGGCGTGATCCTCGACTGGGTCCCGGCGCACTTCCCCAAGGACGAATGGGCCCTGGCCCGCTTTGATGGCGAAGCCCTGTACGAGCACTCAGATCCGCGTCTGGGCGAGCACCCGGACTGGGGAACCCTGATCTTCGATTTCGGCCGCCGTGAAGTCCGAAACTTCCTGGTTGCCAACGCCCTCTACTGGCTCGAGGAATTCCACATCGACGGCCTGCGCGTTGATGCCGTAGCCTCCATGCTCTACCGCGACTACTCCCGCGAGGAAGGGCAGTGGTTCCCGAACGTCCACGGCGGCAGGGAGAACCTGGAAGCCATCTCCTTCCTCCAGGAGGTCAACGCCACGGTGTACAAGACCCACCCCGGTGCGGTGACCATCGCCGAGGAATCAACGGCTTTCCCGGGAGTCACCGCCCCCACCAGTTCCGGCGGCCTGGGCTTCGGACTCAAGTGGAACATGGGCTGGATGCACGACTCCCTCAAGTACGTGTCCGAGGATCCGGTGAATCGGCGTTGGCACCATGGCACGGTCACGTTCTCCTTGGTGTACGCCTTCACCGAGAACTTCCTGCTGCCCATCAGCCATGACGAAGTGGTCCACGGCAAGGGGTCGATGCTGCGGAAGATGCCCGGTGACCGCTGGCAGCAGCTTGCAAACCTGCGCGCCTTCCTTGCGTACCAGTGGGCGCACCCCGGCAAACAGCTGATCTTCATGGGCACTGAATTCGGCCAGGAGGCGGAATGGTCAGAGCAGCACGGGCTCGACTGGTTCCTGGCCGACATTCCGTCCCACCGCGGACTGCAGTTGCTCACCAAGAAACTGAACGCCTTGTACACCCGGACTCCAGCGCTCTACTCCCGCGACAGCGAAAGCGGCGGCTTCCAATGGATCAACGGCGGCGACGCCGACCGGAACGTGCTGACGTTCATCCGCTGGGATCAGGACGGCAAGCCGCTGGTCTGTGCCGTGAACTTCTCCGGCGGGCCGCACGACGGATACGTGCTGGGGGTTCCTTTCGAAGGCGCCTGGCAGGAAGTGCTTAACACCGACGCTGAGGAGTTCGGTGGTTCGGGTGTCATCAATGACGGCGAACTGCTGGCCTCGGTACCCGGGGCCGAGGGGCAGCCGGCTGCCCTTACGGTCACTTTGCCGCCGCTGGGAGCTTCCTGGTTCGCGCTCGCCTAAGCGGCGTCCGGAGGCCCCAAATCGGGGCTTCGCACTAGGGAATCCGCGGCAGCGTACGGCGTGTTCACTTGCAAGAGGAGGGCCTCCGGGCCCTCCTTTTGCGCCTCCCGGGGACTGGTGGTATAGTTAGTACCCGCGCTGCTCCACAGGAGCGATCAGCGGGCATGACTTGCTTTCCTCGGAAACATCGAGTCTGGAACGCCGATTTGACCGAATGAGTGTCAGCGGGTAAGTTTGAAAAGTTGCTCCGGAGCGATCCTGAATGTTTGGTTTGGGTGGTGCCGGGTGTGTCTGTTGTTTGAGAACTCAATAGTGTGCCAAGTTTGTTGATACCGATTTTTTATGAATTGGTTATTTGCCGGGCTGTCCGCCCCTGTGGATGGTCTGGTTTTTAGCTGGTTTCAAATTTTGTGCAGCGTGTCCGGGTCTTTTTCCGGCCTGGGTGTGTTGTGTCTGTTTTTGTTTTACTTCAACGGAGAGTTTGATCCTGGCTCAGGATGAACGCTGGCGGCGTGCTTAACACATGCAAGTCGAACGATGATCCGGTGCTTGCACCGGGGATTAGTGGCGAACGGGTGAGTAACACGTGAGTAACCTGCCCTTGACTCTGGGATAAGCCTGGGAAACTGGGTCTAATACCGGATATGACCTTTCACCGCATGGTGGGGGGTGGAAAGCTTTTTGTGGTTTTGGATGGACTCGCGGCCTATCAGCTTGTTGGTGGGGTAATGGCCTACCAAGGCGATGACGGGTAGCCGGCCTGAGAGGGTGACCGGCCACACTGGGACTGAGACACGGCCCAGACTCCTACGGGAGGCAGCAGTGGGGAATATTGCACAATGGGCGCAAGCCTGATGCAGCGACGCCGCGTGAGGGATGACGGCCTTCGGGTTGTAAACCTCTTTCAGTAGGGAAGAAGCGAAAGTGACGGTACCTGCAGAAGAAGCGCCGGCTAACTACGTGCCAGCAGCCGCGGTAATACGTAGGGCGCAAGCGTTATCCGGAATTATTGGGCGTAAAGAGCTCGTAGGCGGTTTGTCGCGTCTGCTGTGAAAGACCGGGGCTCAACTCCGGTTCTGCAGTGGGTACGGGCAGACTAGAGTGATGTAGGGGAGACTGGAATTCCTGGTGTAGCGGTGAAATGCGCAGATATCAGGAGGAACACCGATGGCGAAGGCAGGTCTCTGGGCATTAACTGACGCTGAGGAGCGAAAGCATGGGGAGCGAACAGGATTAGATACCCTGGTAGTCCATGCCGTAAACGTTGGGCACTAGGTGTGGGGGACATTCCACGTTTTCCGCGCCGTAGCTAACGCATTAAGTGCCCCGCCTGGGGAGTACGGCCGCAAGGCTAAAACTCAAAGGAATTGACGGGGGCCCGCACAAGCGGCGGAGCATGCGGATTAATTCGATGCAACGCGAAGAACCTTACCAAGGCTTGACATGGACCGGACCGCCCTGGAAACAGGGCTTCCCTTCGGGGCTGGTTCACAGGTGGTGCATGGTTGTCGTCAGCTCGTGTCGTGAGATGTTGGGTTAAGTCCCGCAACGAGCGCAACCCTCGTTCCATGTTGCCAGCGGGTTATGCCGGGGACTCATGGGAGACTGCCGGGGTCAACTCGGAGGAAGGTGGGGACGACGTCAAATCATCATGCCCCTTATGTCTTGGGCTTCACGCATGCTACAATGGCCGGTACAATGGGTTGCGATACTGTGAGGTGGAGCTAATCCCAAAAAGCCGGTCTCAGTTCGGATTGGGGTCTGCAACTCGACCCCATGAAGTCGGAGTCGCTAGTAATCGCAGATCAGCAACGCTGCGGTGAATACGTTCCCGGGCCTTGTACACACCGCCCGTCAAGTCACGAAAGTTGGTAACACCCGAAGCCGGTGGCCTAACCCCTTGTGGGAGGGAGCCGTCGAAGGTGGGACCGGCGATTGGGACTAAGTCGTAACAAGGTAGCCGTACCGGAAGGTGCGGCTGGATCACCTCCTTTCTAAGGAGCAACTGCCCTTTTGTGGTGGTGGCTGCATGGTCGCCGTCCGGGGGTCAGGAGTACAGCCCATTGCGCAGGCGTCTGTTCTGCGGTGGGTGCTCATGGGTGGAATATCAACGAATCAAACTGGTTTTGGCATGGCCTTGGTGGTTGTGTCCTGTGGTTAGTACGGTGTCTGTGCCCTTTTGGGGTGTGGGTGTTGGGAACGCTGCGGGGTGCGGACTGTCGTGGGTTGTGTTTGGTGCACTGTTGGGTCCTGAGGCAACAGGACCTGCAACGATGAGTTGCCGGGCCCGTCAGGGGCGCCCCTTTTTGTGGGGGTGTTCTGGGGTTTCTGGTTTTCCTGTCCTTGCCGATCATGCGCATGGTTTGTGTGTGTGGGGTGTGGGGGTTGGGGTTGTTGTTTGAGAACTACATAGTGGACGCGAGCATCTTGTAAGCAATTTTGTTTAGAAGTTTTTTGATCTGTGTGGTCAAGTTTTTAAGGGCACACGGTGGATGCCTTGGCATCAGGAGCCGATGAAGGACGTAGGAATCTGCGATAAGCCTGGGGGAGTTGATAACCGAGCGGTGATCCCAGGATGTCCGAATGGGGAAACCCCGCACAACGCCGTTTTCGGTGATTGTGTGACCCGTACCTGAATATATAGGGTGCGTGGGGGGAACGCGGGGAAGTGAAACATCTCAGTACCCGCAGGAAGAGAAAACAACAGTGATTCCGTTAGTAGTGGCGAGCGAACGCGGATCAGGCTAAACCGACCCATGTGTGATAGCCGGCGGGCGTTGCGTGGGCGGGGTTGTGGGGCAGTTGCGTGCTGGTTCTGCCGGACCGGCGGGGTGTGTGTGCGTGCATAGGCGAACGGTTTTGAAAGGCCGGCCGGAGAGGGTGTGAGTCCCGTAGCCGTAATGTGTTGTGCCGCCCTGGTGAGTGTTCCCAAGTAGCACGGGGCCCGAGAAATCCCGTGTGAATCTGTCAGGACCACCTGATAAGCCTAAATACTTCCTGATGACCGATAGCGGACCAGTACCGTGAGGGAAAGGTGAAAAGTACCCCGGGAGGGGAGTGAAACAGTACCTGAAACCGTGTGCTTACAATCCGTCAGAGCAGCCTTGTTGTTGTGATGGCGTGCCTTTTGAAGAATGAGCCTGCGAGTTAGTGTTACGTCGCGAGGTTAACCCGTGTGGGGTAGCCGTAGCGAAAGCGAGTCTGAACAGGGCGAGTGTAGTGGCGTGATCTAGACCCGAAGCGGAGTGATCTACCCATGGCCAGGTTGAAGCGACGGTAAGACGTCGTGGAGGACCGAACCCACTTCAGTTGAAAATGGAGGGGATGAGCTGTGGGTAGGGGTGAAAGGCCAATCAAACTCCGTGATAGCTGGTTCTCCCCGAAATGCATTTAGGTGCAGCGTTGCGTGTTTCTTGCCGGAGGTAGAGCTACTGGATGGCCGATGGGCCCTACAAGGTTACTGACGTCAGCCAAACTCCGAATGCCGGTAAGTGAGAGCGCAGCAGTGAGACTGTGGGGGATAAGCTTCATAGTCGAGAGGGAAACAGCCCAGACCACCAACTAAGGCCCCTAAGCGTGTGCTAAGTGGGAAAGGATGTGGAGTTGCTTAGACAACCAGGAGGTTGGCTTAGAAGCAGCCACCCTTGAAAGAGTGCGTAATAGCTCACTGGTCAAGTGATTCCGCGCCGACAATGTAGCGGGGCTCAAGTACACCGCCGAAGTTGTGGCATTCACACATGTTCCTAGCCTTCGTGGTTCAGGGGTGTGGATGGGTAGGGGAGCGTCGTGTGGGCGGTGAAGCTGCGGTGTGAACCAGTGGTGGAGCCTACACGAGTGAGAATGCAGGCATGAGTAGCGAAAGACGGGTGAGAAACCCGTCCGCCGAATGATCAAGGGTTCCAGGGTCAAGCTAATCTGCCCTGGGTAAGTCGGGACCTAAGGCGAGGCCGACAGGCGTAGTCGATGGACAACGGGTTGATATTCCCGTACCGGCGAAGAACCGCCCATACCAAGCGGGGGATACTAACCGCCCGAAACCTGCCCTATCACCCTTTGGGTGTGTGGGTTTTGGTGGAGCGCGGGACCTGATCCCGGGAGGTAAGCGTATTAACAGGTGTGACGCAGGAAGGTAGCCGGGCCGGGCGATGGTTGCCCCGGTCTAAGGACGTAGGCCGTTCCATAGGCAAATCCGTGGAACATGCAGGCTGAGATCTGATGGGACCCCCGCATGGGGGGATCCGGTGATCCTATGCTGCCTAGAAAAGCATCGGCGCGAGGTTCCAGCTGCCCGTACCCCAAACCGACACAGGTGATCAGGTAGAGAATACCAAGGCGATCGAGAGAATTATGGTTAAGGAACTCGGCAAAATGCCCCCGTAACTTCGGGAGAAGGGGGGCCCGGACCGTGAGACCCACTTGCTGGGTGGAGCGGGCAAGGGCCGCAGAGACCAGGGGGAAGCGACTGTTTACTAAAAACACAGGTCCGTGCGAAGTCGCAAGACGATGTATACGGACTGACTCCTGCCCGGTGCTGGAAGGTTAAGAGGACCGGTTAGCTCTTCGGAGCGAAGCTGAGAATTCAAGCCCCAGTAAACGGCGGTGGTAACTATAACCATCCTAAGGTAGCGAAATTCCTTGTCGGGTAAGTTCCGACCTGCACGAATGGAGTAACGACTTCCCCGCTGTCTCAACCATAAACTCGGCGAAATTGCAGTACGAGTAAAGATGCTCGTTACGCGCAGCAGGACGGAAAGACCCCGAGACCTTTACTATAGTTTGGTATTGGTGTTCGGAGTGGCTTGTGTAGGATAGGTGGGAGACTGTGAAGCCCGGACGCCAGTTCGGGTGGAGTCATCGTTGAAATACCACTCTGGTCACTTTGGACATCTAACTTCGGCCCGTGATCCGGGTCAGGGACAGTGCCTGATGGGTAGTTTAACTGGGGCGGTTGCCTCCTAAAAAGTAACGGAGGCGCCCAAAGGTTCCCTCAGCCTGGTTGGCAATCAGGTGTCGAGTGTAAGTGCACAAGGGAGCTTGACTGTGAGAGAGACATCTCAAGCAGGGACGAAAGTCGGGACTAGTGATCCGGCGGTACATTGTGGAATGGCCGTCGCTCAACGGATAAAAGGTACCTCGGGGATAACAGGCTGATCTTGCCCAAGAGTCCATATCGACGGCATGGTTTGGCACCTCGATGTCGGCTCGTCGCATCCTGGGGCTGGAGTAGGTCCCAAGGGTTGGGCTGTTCGCCCATTAAAGCGGTACGCGAGCTGGGTTTAGAACGTCGTGAGACAGTTCGGTCCCTATCCGCTGCGCGCGCAGGAAATTTGAGAAGGGCTGTCCTTAGTACGAGAGGACCGGGACGGACGAACCTCTGGTGTGTCAGTTGTACTGCCAAGTGCACCGCTGATTAGCTACGTTCGGATGGGATAACCGCTGAAAGCATCTAAGCGGGAAGCTCGCTTCAAGATGAGATTTCCATGCACCTCGTGTGTGAGAGGCCCCCAGCCAGACCACTGGGTTGATAGGCCGGACGTGGAAGACAGGACCAACGACTGTCGAAGCCGACCGGTACTAATAGGCCGACAACTTACACCACACAAAAACATCAAAAGCTACGCGTCCACTATGTGGTTCCCGGACAACAACCCAGGAACCAAACCGGCACACCACCGGACAACCGAATACAACCAGCAACACCTGGTAACCAACAGTCTTCCCACCCCGCACACACGCGGGGACGGGTAACAAGGTTACGGCGGTCATAGCGTGGGGGAAACGCCCGGTCCCATTCCGAACCCGGAAGCTAAGACCCACAGCGCCGATGGTACTGCACCCGGGAGGGTGTGGGAGAGTAGGACACCGCCGGACATACTTTAGAAGTTCAGGCCCTGACCACGACGGTCAGGGCCTGAGCTGTTTAACGCGCATGCGCCAACATGGTGCCCGAAGGCCTCAACGGAGCCGTTCACGGCCCTGCACGGAGGAGGGGGCCTTCGACAGGGCACAGCGGCCGGCGTGACGCCGATTGCATGCCGCAATACTAGTGTGCAATCATTCGGGTGATCGTGATCCTTTGGCAGGAGGTGAGACCCATGAACGCAGTATCCGTAATGGGTGCTCCCTTGCAGTCCACGATCGCGCGACTGAAGTAGCCGCCGTCGGGAGCGCCATCCAGGCAATCCTCGAGAGGCGACTCCCATGAACACAACACCTTCTTCAACTCCGCACCCCACCTCGACGACGTCTTCGGACTCGACGACACCTTCCGACAGCCCAGCCCCCGAGCGGGAACAGCCGCAGCTCGACGCCACAAAACGGGTGCGCGCCGCAGGCCAGCGGGCGCTGGTCCTCGGTGGGGGTGGCTCGACAGGCAACGCGTGGCTGATCGGCGTCATCGCAGGCCTGTTCGATGCCGGACTGGATGTGACCGGGGCCGATCTCGTCATTGGCACCTCGGCCGGATCGACGGCTGCTGCCCAGATAGCTGGTGCGAGCCCGACTGAATTGCTTACCGCCATCTTTGCCGCCGCACCGTTGCAACGTACGGCTCCGCTCGGTTCCGACAATGGGCGCGCCCGCACCGGGCACGTAGCGGACCAGTTGGAGAGGACGGCACGTATCATCGCCGCCGCCGTGGACGCGGCCGACATGCGACGCAGAATGGGCGCGGCGGCACTCGGGATGGAAACGGCGTCGGACGATTCCGTGCAAAAGCGGTGGCGCGCTACTGTCGCCGCGCGGCTGCCCGTCCAGCTCTGGCCGCAACAGACGGTGCTCATCACTGCGGTCGACGCCTTGAACGGTGAACCGGTGGTGTTCGACCGCCAGAGCGGCGTCGACTTGGCGGACGCCGTCGCCGCCAGCTGTGCCAGCGGCTTCCCTTACAGGATCGGGGACAGGCATTACATCGACGGCGGCTACCGGCGTAACGAGAATGCCGATCTGGCAGCCGGATACGCACGCGTCCTGGTTCTGTCGCCATTCGGCGGCAGAACCAGGACGCCGCTGGACTGGGGAATGCATCTCGCAGCACAGCTCGACGAGCTACGAGCTGGAGGCAGCGAAGTCGAAACGATCTTCCCTGACAGCGACTCCGAGCACATGTTCGGCGCCAACGCCATGGATCTGTCCCTGCGTCCGCCCGCCGCGCGGGCCGGTTACGAGCAAGGCCGGGCCCTCGCCGGGCGGCTGACCGAATTTTGGTGTTGATAGGGCCTGTTCGGCCGTGGCAAGGGGCGAATGGTTCAGGCGACGAGCGCGGCCCAGGTGCGCGGACCCACCACGCCGTCAGCGGCCAGCCCCCGGGAACGCTGGAAGGCAACAACGGCGGCCGCGGTTTTCGGTCCGAACACGCCATCCTGCGCGGTACTGAAACCCTTGGTGCTGGCGCAGTGCTGGAGCCCGAAGACCGCGTGGCCGTTACTTCCTTCCTTGCGGGTGAGCTGCAGGGCAGTCCAGGTCTTTGCGCCCACGACGCCGTCGGCTGCCAGGCCCCTGGATTTCTGGAACGCGACCACCTGGGCCTCGGTGCCGGAACCGAAGATACCGTCAACCGTGAGCGGGCGGCCGTGCTGGCGGAGCAGCCGCTGCAATGCGGTCACGAAGTAGCCCTGCTGCCCGCGGCGGACCACCCGCCAGGTGGGGGCCGCGGTAGCCGGCGGGGGAGTTGAAGAGCCTCCGCCAAGCTTGCGGACCAGCGCCGCGACAGCGGGATCGCCCGGTCCCTTGACCAACTCGAAATGCATCTCGTCCTTGCGGTTGCTGTAGTCGCCGCCCCAGCGGACCACACCGTCGCAGGCCGAAAGGATGGATCGGATCGCATGGACCTGGGCCGCACTGAAGGTGCCGGAGGCGCCAAGGAAGTGTTCGGGAGCATTGACGTCGATGGCCGTGCCGCTGGCGTGGTTGGAATAGGAAGTGCTCCCGCTGATCTTCCGGAAGTTGTAACCCCAGCACTCGCCCTTGCGGAGGGTTTCGACCTCGCTGTTGAAGCGCCGTGCAACGTAACCGAGGATCGTGTGTGGTGCTCCGCTCCGCACGCCCTGGGGGAAGGTCACGGCGCCCACGCTCAAGGTGCTGAGGGGAAGGCTGGTGGAGGCAGGCCATCCGTTCTGCGAGGTCGCCGCGGCCGCGGGGCCGGCGCCCAGCAGGCTGAGCCCTCCCACGGCAGCCGCCGCAGCGCCGCCGAGGAAGAGCCTGCGGTTCAATGGATTGCCCGGGGCAGCAGCCGCCGTCCGGGCGCCATAGTGTTCATTGCACATATGTTTCTCCTTTACAGTGGGGACCCGACTGTGAGCGCGGACCCGAGCGATCCCGAAGCCAGCGAACCAGGCCTCGGCAGCGGTTTGCCGTAACGGCTCCGCTCGCCAAGTGGGGCTCTGCTCTTGTTTGCGAGTCTTGCAGTGGCGGGTGAGTGTGCCAATGGTGAGCACTGCCCATCCGGAGTGCCCGGCACCTGCCACGCGCCGCCTGCCCCGGTAGAGTTGATGCCCATGGACAGCCTTTTCAGCCACCCCGAACCGGGCCCCGGCCCGAGCGGCCAGGCCTTCGACCTGGAACCCCTCGTCTTCACCGTCATTGTTCCCGCGCCGGTGGCACACGCCTTCATGGGGTTCACCGACCACCCGCACCTGTGGTGGCCGATGGAGGAGCACAGCGTCTTCGGGGCCGGCTCGCATGTGGAGTTCGAAGAGAACTTGATCCTGGAAACCGCGGAGGACGGTCGGACCAGCGTGTGGGGCACCATCGATGACTGGCAGCCGCCGCTGTCCTTCCATGCAAGCTGGTACCCGGCAAGCACCGCCTTGTGGTCCACCGAATTGCGGGTCGCCTTCCGGGCGGTCGACGGCGGTACCGAAGTCCGGCTCGTCCATGAGGGCTGGGAGGGTGCGGAAGACCCTGCGGGAACCCGCGCGTCGTACGAGGAAGGCTGGCCCGGGGTTCTGGAGCGCTATGTCCGGTTCATGGGCGGTGCTAGTGGCTAGGATCCGCCGGCTGGGGCGGGAGGATTGGGAACTGCTGCGGGCAGTCCGGCTCGAGATGCTCGCCGACAGCCCCTTGGCCTACCTTGAGACCCTGTCGGCCGCCCGGCGCCAGACGGATACGCAGTGGCAGGAGCGGGCGGCCATGATGTCCAGTGGCACAAACATCACCCTGTTGGCCGATGGCGGCCCGGAGGATCCGCGGGTCCGCGGCCTCATGCGCGTGGTACCCAAGGAATTGCAGGAGCGGGAGCAACCGCGCAGGGCGATCCTTCTCAGTGTCTACGTTGCTCCGGCCTACCGGGGCCTGGGCCTGGCCGAAGAACTACTCGAGGAAGCCTGCAGGGTGGCCAGCGCAGAACTCGGCGTGGCAGTGCTGGAGCTCGGAGTGCATGAAGACAATGAACGGGCCAAAGCCTTCTACCTCCGCCATGGATTCGGCTTCACCGGTGAATCGCGGCCTTTCCCGCAGGACCGCGCAAATGCGGGCGCCATGGCGAAGCGGGAGCTTTCGATGGAACGGGAGCTGTCCCGTGCACGGATTCACGGCCCCGTCTGCGCCCCCCGCTGACGGCCCCGCCCTAACAGGCTCCGTCCCAACAGGCTCCGTCCCAACAGGCTCCCGTGGGCGGGTCTCAGCGCGGCTGCGGCGGTGTGGCGGTGCTCCGGCGCACGATGAATTCGGGCTCCACGATGTCGCCCAAGGGGGCGGCATCGCCGTCGAGCTGGCGCAACAGCATATGGACTGCATCCGCTCCCTGCCGCCGCGGCGCCTGGTCAAAGGTGGTGAGTCCGAAGACCTCGCCGAGCTCGTGCCCGTCGATGCCGATGACCGAGAGATCGTACGGCACGCGCAGGCCCAGCTCCTGCGCTGCGGTGATGACGCCGATCGCCATCTCGTCCGAGGCGGCGAAGACTGCGGTCGGCCGCCCGGATGGCGCGGCCAGCAGCCGCTTCGCCACGGCGTGCGAGCCGGCAACCGTGAAGTCGGTGCGCACCAGCCATTCCGGCCGGACGGCGATCCCGGCGTCGTGCATGGCCGTTTCGAAACCCACCCGCCTGTTGACCGGCAGTGCGAAGTCCCGCTCGAACTCGGGCGAGCCGCTCAGGTGCGCAATGTCCCGGTGTCCCAGGTTGATCAGGTGCTGGGTGGCACGGCGCGCCGTTTCGACGTCGTCGATATGGAGGGTGGCGATGCCCTGGATCGGCCCGCCCAGGCCCACTACAGGACGCTTCACCCGTAGCAGCTGCTCCACTTCGTCCGGCGAGAGTTCCAGGGAAACGGCCACCACGCCGTCGAGCCGTTGGCGGAGGAGGAAATCGTTCAGCACGCTGTGGCGCTGCCCGGGTCCTTCGCCCGTCGTGTAGAGCGTGAGGTCGTAGCCGGCCTCGAGGAGGGCGCCGGAGGCGCCCTCCAGGACACTTGAGAAGAACCAGCGCTGCACGGTTGGCAGCATGATGCCGATGTTCCGGGTCCGTCCGGAGGCCAGGCTGGCGGCGTTGTAGGACGGGACGAATCCGAGTTCGGCGGCGGCGTCCAGGACGCGCTGCCGGCTGCGCTCGGAGACGTTCCCGCGCCCGCTCAGGGCGCGCGACACCGTGGCCATGGAAACGCCGGCTGAGTGCGCGACATCACGGATGCTCACGCTCACAGCAGTCTCCGTCCTTCTATCGGCTCTCCGTGCTCAGGCCCGCGGTTCGAGGCTGAGCCATGCGGCCTCGCCCGGGGCGAGGACCCGGCCGTCCTTGCGCTGGCTGCTCAGCAGGATTTCGAGCTCCGGCAGTTCCAGATACTCGTCGCCGAGGTTCAGCATCACCAGAATAGTGCCATTGACGAAGGCAAGCGCTCCGTGACGGCACCATGACTCGGCCCAGGCCAAGGAACCGGTGCCAAGGCCGAACTCCCGGCGCAGCTCCAGGGCACGGCGGTAGATGGACAGGTGCGAGGCAGGGTCTGCGGCCTGAATGTCGCGGGCGAGCACGTCCCAGTCGCGCGGCTGGGGGAGCCAGCTCATGCCCGTGGGGCTGAAACCGTGCGCGGCCTCCCCGGCGCGCCAGGGCAGCGGGACGCGGCAGCCGTCGCGACCCACCCGCTCGCCGCCCGTGCGGTGGAACGTGGGGTCCTGGCGCCGATCGGCCGGGATCGCCGTGTTGTCCGGGAGGCCAAGCTCTTCGCCCTGGTAGAGGTAGGAGCTGCCCGGCAGGGCGAGCATGAAGAGGCTAGCGGCACGGGCCCGCCGGCGGCCAAGGGCCGTGTCCGGCTGAGGGTGGTCCGGGCCGATGCCGTCACCAAGACCCTGTCCGGGGTCGCTCATGCCCAGGCGGCTGGCGTGCCGGACGACGTCGTGGTTGGAAAGCACCCAGGTGGTGGGCGCGCCGACGGCGTCAAACGCCGCCAGCGAACGGCTCACCACCGCACGGAGCGGCTCTGCCGCGAACGGCGAGGCGAGGAACGGGAAGTTGAAGGCCTGGTGCTGCTGCCCCGGGGCGACCCAGGCGGCCATGCGTTCGATCGGGTCGACGTTGGCTTCCGCGCAGAGGATGCGGTCATCGCCGTACTCCGCGAGGACCTCGCGCCAGCGGCTGTAGATGACATGCAAGGCCGGCTGGCCGAACATCGGCGCTTCGTGGCCGGGGAAGCCATCGGAGGAACCGCCGTCGGCCTTTCCTCCCCAGTCCGGCAGGCCGGGTGCCTTGACGAGGGCGTGTGCCACGTCCACCCGGAAGCCGGCCACGCCGCGGTCCAGCCAGAAGCGCAGGACGCGTTCGAACTCGGCGGCAACTGCGGGGTTGTCCCAGTTGAAGTCCGGCTGGCTGGAGTCGAAGAGGTGCAGGTACCACTGGCCGGGGGTGCCGTCGGCTTCGGTGATGCGGGTCCAGGCTGTGCCGCCGAAGTGGGACTGCCAGTTGTTGGGCGGCAGTTCGCCGTTTTCGCCGCGGCCGTCGCGGAAGATGAAGTGCTCCCGCTCGGGGCTTCCCGGTGCTGCGGCCAGCGCGGCGCGGAACAGCCTGTGCTCGGAGGAACAGTGGTTCGGGACGAGGTCCACGATGACGCGCAGGCCGAGGTCCCGTGCCCGCGAGCTTAGGTTTTCGAAGTCCTCAAGCGTGCCGAAGAGGGGGTCTACTGCGCAGTAGTCGGCGACGTCGTAGCCGCCGTCGCGCTGCGGGGAGGCGTAGAACGGGGAAAGCCAGATGGCGTCCGCGCCCAGTTCGGCGATGTGGTGCAGTTCGGCGGTGATGCCTGGGAGGTCGCCCACGCCGTCGCCGGACGCGTCGCGGAAGGACCGCGGGTAGATCTGGTAGATGACGGCAGAACGCCACCAGGAGTCGTCGGAGTCCGCGGCATGAACGTGCGTGAGCGGGCCGAGCGCTGGGTGCCCCGCGGCGGTGGCGGCTGCTGGGGAAGCCGCGAATGAAATGGAAGACATGGTGCATTCTAGACAGCTCCGAAGCATTTTGCGGAAACGCTTGCACAAAGATTACGACGATTTTCTGGAAGCGCTTGCAAGGCGGGTTTTTCAGCGTGGGTTGGCTTTCCTGATAGTGGCGGTTGGCAAGCACGAAAGTTCTGAGTAGAGTTTGGAAGCGTTTCCAGTATGTGAGGCGGTTCACTTCCGCGACTCAGCGACGATGGCCATCGGCCGCCCAGCGCCTCACCACAAACATCCAGAAGGGACACCAATGATGGTGCGTTTCACTGAGCAGCCTGGCCTTAGCCGCAGGACCTTCACCATGGGGGCCGCTGCGTTTGCGGCCATGATGGGCCTGAGCGCGTGCGGTGGCGGGACTCCGAGCAGCCCCGCAAGTACGGAACCGAAGAAGGACCTCGCCGCCGCCGGAGCCACGACGATCACGATGTGGCTCGACGCCCAGCGCGCTCCGGCCCTGAAGGCCGTGGCGGCCAAGTTCAAGGCGGACACCGGCATCGAGGTGAAGCTGGTGATCAAGGACTTCGCAGCCGTACGCGACGACTTCATCACCCAGGTGCCTACGGGCAAGGGCCCGGACCTGGTGGTCGGGCCGCACGACTGGCTGGGCAAGCTCGTCCAGAACGGCGTGATCGCGCCGCTGGAACTCGGCGACAAAAAGTCCCAGTTCCAGGACTCCGCCATCCGTGCGATGACGTACAACGGCTCCGTGTACGGCGTACCGTACGCGATCGAGAACATCGGCCTGATCCGCAACACGGCGATCGTGGACAGTGCCTCGACCACCTTCGACGAGGTCCTGGGCAAGGGCAAGGCGGCGGTGGCTGCGGGCAAGGCAAAGTACGCGTTCCTCGCCGGGCTTGATCCCAAACAGGGCGACCCGTACCACCTGTACCCGCTGCAGACCTCCATGGGCGTTCCAGTATTCGGGACCAACGCCGACGGCGAATACGACCCCAAGCAGCTGGCCCTGGGCGGACCGGGCGGCGCTGAATTCGCGGCCAAGCTCAAGGAATGGGGCGACACCGGCTCGAAGGTGCTCAACTCCAACATCACCGGCGACATCGCCAAGGAAAAGTTCCTGGCCGGCGAGAGCCCGTACTTCATCACCGGCCCCTGGAACGTGCCGGACTTGAAGAAAAAGGGCATCAAGTTCGCCGTCGACCCGCTGCCCACCACCGGCAGCAAGCCCGCCCAGCCGTTCATCGGTGTCAACGGCTTCTTCGTCAGCGCCAAGAGCGCCAACGCCCTGGCCACCAACGAATTCGTGGTCAACTACCTCACCACCGAAGCCGTCCAGGACGCCATGTTCGCCACCGGAAGCCTGCCGCCAGCCCTGAAGGCCTCCTTCGACAAGGCCGCCTCCGACCCGGTGGTGAAGGCCTTCGGCGAGATCGGCGCCCAAGGCGTTCCGATGCCTGCCATCCCGGAAATGTCTGCGGTCTGGGCCGACTGGGGTGCCACTGAACTGGCCCTCATCAAGGGCAAGGGCGATCCCGCCACCGAGTGGGCCAAGATGGTCGCCAACATCAAGGGCAAGATTGCCTCGTAGCGCTTCCTGAAAGGCAGCCACTCCTGAAGACTGCGGCCCCTTTGGCCCGCAGCCTCAGCCATCCGCCTGTCCGGCGGGGGACGCACCCCCGCCGGACGGAGGCGCCTTGGCGACCTCCGCCGTCGCACGCCAGACACTCCCATTGAAGGAATCTTCCATGCCCCCTACAGCCAAGTCCGCCCTTGAGGCGATGCCCGACGGCGGCACGCAGCAGCCTGCGCCGCCGCGCCCCCGGCGGGTCCTGCCGGCAAGCCGCCGCGGCCCGGACTCCTGGAAGGGGACGCTCGCCAAGATCATCCTGCTTGGCCTGGTGGATGCCGTTGCCGTGTATGTTCTCACGGCCCTGTTCCTTAGCCAGTCCTGGGCGGTGCTGGCCATCGCGGCGTTGGTGACCGTCGCCATCAACTGGATCTACCTGCGCCCGGGCGGGCTGCCTGCCAAGTACCTGGCTCCCGGCGTGCTGTTCCTGCTGGTGTTCCAGGTGTTCGTGGTGGTGTTCTCCGGCTACATCGCCTTCACCAACTACGGCGACGGGCACAACGGCAGCAAGGAAGACGCGGTCTCCTCGATCCTGACCTCCTCGCAGAAGCGGGTTCCCGATTCCCCGGCCTACCGCACCTCGATCCTGGAAAAGGGCGGCAGCTACTACCTCCTGGTCACGAACCCGGAGGGTGAGGCGCAGCTCGGCACCACGGAATCCAAACTCGAGGATGCCGCCGGCGCCGTCAAGGATTCCACCGGCAAGGCAAAGGAACTGGCCGGGTACCGGACCCTCACCTTCCAGGAAATCGTGGCGCACCAGAAGGACGTGCTGGGCCTGGTGGTGCCGCTTTCGGACGATCCCGGAGCGGGCACCCTCCGCACACAGGATGGCAGCAATGCCTACGTCTTCCGCTCGAACATGGTCTACGACAAGGCCGCGGACACCCTCACCGACACGGACTCCGGCAAGATCTACCGGGACTCCGGACAGGGCGACTTCGTCTCCGACACCGGCGAGAAACTCGCCACGGGCTGGAAGATCGACGTCGGCTTCAAGAACTTCGTCACCGCCTTCACCGATCCGGAGCTGCGCGGGCCCCTGCTCTCGGTGACTCTGTGGACGTTCACCTTCGCAGTGGTGTCGGTACTGCTGTGCTTCGCCCTAGGGCTCTTCCTGGCCATCACCTTCAACCGCAGCGACCTCAAGGGCAAGAAGATCTACCGGATCATCATGATCCTGCCCTACGCCTTCCCGGCCTTCCTGTCCGGACTGGTCTGGGCGGGCCTGCTCAACCCCGAATTCGGTTTCATCAACAATGCCCTCCTGGGCGGCGCGCACATCGGCTGGCTGACTGACCCGTTCCTGGCCAAGATCAGCGTGCTGGTGGTCAATCTGTGGCTCGGCTTCCCGTACATGTTCCTGGTGTGCACCGGGGCACTGCAGTCGCTGCCCGAGGACGTGGACGAAGCGGCCCGCATGGACGGTGCCAGCGCCTGGCGGATCTTCCGCTCCATCAAGCTGCCGCTGCTCCTGGTCTCCGTGGCGCCGCTGCTGATCTCCTCCTTCGCCTTCAACTTCAACAACTTCAACGTCATCTACATGCTGACCAGCGGCGGGCCCCGCTTCGAGGACACCACCCGCGACATCGGCGCCACGGACATCCTGATCACCCTGGTCTACAAAAGCGCCTTCGGCGTAGGCACAGGCCGGGACTACGGGCTGGCCAGCGCCTTGGCGATTGTCATCTTCATCATCGTGGCCGCGATTTCGGCCATCAGCTTCAAGCAGACCAAGGCCCTCGAGGACGTGAACTGACATGAGCACCACTGTTGCTACCGAATCCCGCCGTTCCTTCCCGCGCTGGTTCCGCGACAAGGGCTGGCGCCACCTGGTGGGCGTGGCCACGAGCATCTTCGCTGTGTTCCCGCTGCTGTACGTGCTCTCCGCGGCCTTCAACTCCACCGGAACCCTCGCCGGATCGGCCACCCTCTTCAGCCAGTTCTCCGGGGACAATTTCGCCAAGCTGTTCGGCAACGAACAGCGCCCCTTCGGCCGTTGGTTCGTCAACACCATGGTGGTCGGCCTCGTGACCTCCGGGGCATCGGTGTTCCTCGGCGCCCTCGCCGCCTATGCCTTCTCCCGGATGCGCTTCACCGGCCGCCGCGCCGGTCTGCTCAGCCTGCTCCTGCTGCAGATGTTCCCGCAGCTGCTTGCCGTCGTCGCGATCTTCCTGCTGCTCAGCGGCATCGGCGAGATCATCCCTGCGCTGGGCCTGGGCAGCCAGCTCGGCTTGATCATGGTCTACCTGGGCGGTGCGCTCGGCGTGAACACCTACTTGATGTACGGCTTCTTCAACACCGTGCCGCGGTCCCTGGACGAAGCGGCCAAGCTGGACGGCGCCAGCCACGTGCAGATCTTCTTCGGCATCATCCTGCGCCTGGTCACCCCGATCCTTGCGGTGGTGGGCCTGCTGACGTTCATCGGCATCAGCAGCGAATTCGTGATCGCCAGCGTGGTGCTCACTGACCCCAACAGCCAGACCCTCGCGGTGGGACTGTATTCCTTCGTGGCCAACCAGCGCACCGAGGACTGGGGAGTGTTCGCCGCCGGCGCCGTGCTGGCCGCGCTTCCGGTCATGGCGTTGTTCCTGTTCCTGCAGCGCTACATCGTCTCCGGCCTTTCCGCCGGTTCAGTCAAGGGATGAGGTTCGGTCAAAAGATGAGCATGCTGGGTTTCGAAGCCCACCACGACGGCTCCCCGCTCTACCTGCAGGACGGCCCGGTTCCGCTCGGCGGGACCACCCGCGTGCGGGTCCGGACGTGGGCGGGCGGAAGCTCTGCGGGAACGGACGGAACGCTCGACGGCGGGCGGCCCGCCGCCGTCGAACGCGTCTGGCTGCGGACGGTCGAGGACGGCGAGGCGCGCTTCACCGAGGCCCGCCGCCTGGAGCTTCCGCACGGAGCGGACGGCTGGGATTGGTGGGAGGCCGAGCTCCGGGCCGTCAACCCGCTGGCCCGCTACCGCTTCCTGCTGACCGAAACCGGTGGCAGCGTGCTGTGGCTCAACGCCGCAGGCGTGCACTCGCAGGACGTCCCTGACGCCCAGGATTTCCGCCTGTCTGTGGCCGAAGCCGGCCCGGACTGGGCCGCCGGGGCCGTGATGTACCAGGTCTTCCCGGACCGCTTCGCCCGTTCCGCGGCGGCGGATGCCCGCCCCGCGCCGGACTGGGCCGTGCCCGCGGACTGGGACGCCGCCGTCGAGTATCAAGGCCCTGACACCGCGCTCCAGTTCTTCGGCGGCGACCTCGACGGCGTGCGGGAGCGGCTGGACCATTTGGCCGGGCTCGGCGTCGAGATCCTTTACCTCACCCCTTTCTTCCCCTCGGCGTCGAACCACCGCTACGACGCTGAAAGCTTCCGCCGGGTGGACCCGTTGCTGGGCGGCGACGAAGCACTCATCCGCCTGGTGCAGGCCTGCCATGAGCGCGGCATCAAGGTGATCGGTGACCTCACCACGAACCACACGGGGGATACCCACGAATGGTTCCGCACGGCGCTCGCAGATCCGGGCGCCGCGGAACGTTCCTTCTACTACTTCGATACGGGCGGCGGCTACGAAAGCTGGTGGGGCGTGCCGAGCCTGCCCAAGCTCGACTGGGCCTCGGACGGGCTGCGCCGCGAATTCGTGGAAGGCCCGAAATCCGTGGTGGCCCACTGGCTCGCCGAGCCGTTCAAGCTGGACGGCTGGCGGGTGGACGTGGGCAACATGACCGGCCGGCTGGGCGCCGCCGACTGGAACCGGGAGGTGGGCTCACTTGTGCGGCAGACGGCCTTGGAGGCCCGCAAGGATGCGCTGCTCGTGGCCGAATCCACCAACGACGCCGCCCCGGACTTCCAGGGCGACGCCTACCACGGCTCCATGAGCTACGCGTCCTTCACCCGCCCGCTGTGGGCGTGGCTGACGGACGGGACCGCGGTGAACTTCTTCGGCTCACCCCTGCCGTGCCCGCCGCGGATCCCGGCCTCACAGTTCGTGGCCGAATACCGCGACTTCGCCGCGGCCTACCCCTGGAACGTGCGGCTGCACAGCCTGGTGGCGATCGACACCCACGACACCGCCCGGGCCGCCACCGCAATGCTCCCCGGCGGACAGGCCGTTGCGGCCGTGCTGTCCTTCACCTTGCCGGGCATGCCCACGGTTTTCGCCGGGGACGAGTTCGGCCTGGAAGGAATGAACGGCGAACACTCCCGCACGCCCATGCCCTGGGACGAACCGGAGCGGATGGTGCAGGACCTCCGCGGCCTTTACTCCGCGCTCGGCGCGCTCCGCCGCGAAGCGGTCCTCCGCACCGGTTCGCTGCGCTGGTTGCACGCCGACGGCGGCACCCTCGCCTTCGTGCGGGAACTGGCGGGAACCACCGCGCTGGTGGTCGCCACCCGGGACGAGGCCGACATCGTCTTCCCGGCGGGGCTGCTCCCGGCGGGACTGTTTCAGGCGGGACTGCTTCCTGCGGGAGCCCCTGCGGACACCGGAGCCGCGCTCGCCGTCGGGCGGATCGGCCTGAGTGCCTCCGGCGACGGCGGCACCCGGCTGCGCGCGGCGGGTCCGGCGGCGGCGGTGTGGCTGCTGGGTTGATTCCCCGGGAGATTCCCGGGAAGATTCCCGCCGGTTCCCGCAGGTTAAACTGGTTGGCACTGAAACACTGCGAAGACTGCCGGCTTGGCAAGTCCGCGGTGCGCATGTGAGGAATCACCCTTGTCACATCAGACGGCAGCAGCCGGGAAATCACAGGAAATCAACGCAGCGGCCAGCCCCACTGGGGCGCCGGCCGGCTTCATGGCAGAACTCGCCGCCGGCCTGGCCGCGGCACAGATCACCGCGGACGGCGGCACACTGTCCACCTACTCGATCGACCAAGGCCCGGTGGTGGACTGGCAGTTGCCGCTCGCCGTCGTGTGGGCCGAATCGGTGAAGGACGTGCAGCATGTCGCGCGCACCTGCACCAAATACGGGGTGCCGATCGTCCCCCGCGGCGCCGGGACCGGGGTATCCGGCGGGGCGCACGCCGTCAAAGGCTGCATCGTGCTCAGCCTCGAACGGATGAACCGCATCCTTGAGCTGAACCCCGAAGACGAGACCGCCGTCGTCGAACCCGGTGTCATTAACGCCGACCTCAACGAGGCTGCCGCGGAACACGGGCTGATGTACGCGCCGGACCCGGCGAGCTACCGGATCTCCACGATCGGCGGCAATGTGGCCACCAACGCGGGCGGGCTGCGCTGCGCCAAGTACGGGGTGACCCGTGATTCGGTGCTGGCCCTTGACGTGGTGCTGGCCGACGGTTCGCTCCTGCACACCGGGCACCAGACCTTCAAAGGCGTCGCCGGGTACGACCTGACTGCGTTGCTGGTCGGCTCGGAAGGGACCCTGGGGATCGTGGTCGGGGTGACCGTGCGGCTGCGCTACCTGTCCCGCGAGATCCAGACGATCGCGGCTTTCTACCCCGACTTCCGCGGCGCGGCCGCCGGAGTGCTGGCGGTCGGGAAAGCGCGCGTGCAGCCGGCCATCATGGAACTCCTGGATTATGGCAGCCTGGAGCAGTTGGACGAGCTTAACGGCACACGGCTGCTGGCACGGGGAAAATCCCTGCTACTGGTCCAGACCGACGGTTTCGGCGCGGCCGCCGAAGCGGAGGTGGTCCGGGAGGTCCTCGCCGCCGGGGGAGCGGTGGTGACCACCGAAGCCAGCGAGGAAGCCGAACGCCTCGTGGACATGCGGCGCAGCAGCCGCGGCACCGAGGTGGACGACGAATTCCGGGTGGGCGAGGACATCGCCGTGCCCCGCTCGAAGCTGGTGGACTTCGTCGCCGCGTTGGAGGACATGGCCGCCCGCCATGACGTGCGTTTGAAAGTGGTGGCGCATGCCGGCGACGGGAACCTGCACCCCACGTTCTGGGCGGACCGCGTGGACGAACTGACCGACGCCGGTACCGTGCGCCGGCTCAACGAAGCACTGGACGAGTCCATCGACGTGGGCCTGCGCCTGGGCGGCACGATCACGGGCGAGCACGGCGTGGGCCAGTACAAGCTGCGCTGGCTGGGCCTGGAACTGCCCGCGCCCGTCCGTGAACTCCAACGGCAGATCAAGGGGATCTTTGACCCGGCGGGCATCATGAATCCGGGGAAAGCGATCTGACACTCTGGTATCCCAACTCCCATGAGAAGTCATATCTGATCACGCCTTGGACTGTCATTTACTTTGCTAGATTCGCCCCCTAATCTTATTTGGTATACCAAGTAAGATTAGGGGGAACGATGAGCACACGACGGCAGCCAGTCCGCAAGCGGGCCGTGGCGTGGTCCGCCGCGGCTGTCATGGCAGCCCTGCTCCTGGTGTCCATCAACCTGAGGCCCGCCATCACCACCATGGCCGCCGTCATGGGCAAGCTCGCACACGGATACGGAGTGGACTCGCATCTCCTTCCGGTCCTGGGGGCGCTGCCCGTGCTCGCATTCGGGATATCCGCCCCGCTTGGCCCGTGGCTGGCGAAGTGGCTCGGAACCGGATGGGCCGTCGGGGTTGCCCTCCTGGTGCTCGCCGCCGCCCTTGCTGCCCGTGCCCTGGTTCCCGGATTCATCTTCCCCGGCACCTTCCTCGCGGGGGCGGCAATCATGGCGGCCAGCGTGCTGCTGCCGCAGATCGTCAAGGAATACCACGGCACCGGCTGGTGGACCGGGTTGTGCACCATGGGCTTCGGCCTGGGTGCCGCGCTTGGGGCAGGACTGGTCCAGCCCCTGCAGGCGGCGCTTGGCGGCAGCCTCGCCGGGGCCTTGGCGATCTGGGCTGTGCCAGCGGTGGTTGGTGCACTGATGGTGGGTTCAGCCGTCCGGCAAGGTCCGACCCGGTCCGGTTCTGCCGGAGGCCCGGAAACCGGTGGTCTAGCTGCGGCGAGGATCCCCCTGCGGAAGCAGCGCACCGCGTGGGCTGTTGCTGCGTTCTTCGGCCTGCAGGCACTGCTGTACTTCGCCGTCACCTCGTGGCTTGCCGTGTTCCTGGAATCCAAGGGCCTGGGCCCGGGCGAGGCTGCCTCGCTCCTGGCCTGGTTCAGCTTCGCAGGCCTGCCCGCCGGGCTCCTGGTCCCCGTGCTTGCCGGAAAGCCCGCGGTGCTCAGGCTCATGGCACCGGGCCTGGGCATCCTGATCGCCGCCGCCTTGCTCGGTGTCCTGGCAGCTCCCGCCGGGCTCCAGTTCCCCTTGGTCGGCGTCCTGGGCTTCGTGCAGAGCGCGCCCTTCGGCCTCGGCATGGCGCTGATCGTCATCCGTTCCTCCGGTCCGCGCACCGCCGGCCGGCTGTCCGCCATGAGCCAGGGCCTGGGCTTCGCGGTGGCCTCGCTGGGTCCGCTGGCCGCCGGGTTGCTGCACGAATGGAGCCGGGCCTGGGCGCCGAGCTTCGTGATGCTCGCCGTCGTGGCGCTGCTGGTGGCTGCGGCCGGATTCCTCGCCGTCAACGGACCAGTGGTCGACGCCGGTGAGGCCGTTGACCGCGAAAAGGAACCGTCCGCCGTCGGGAGCTAACAAGCAGCGCGAACGTACAGTTGAGGCCCTGAATCCGCCGGATCCAGGGCCTCAAGTGTACGTTCGCGCTGTGAGGGAGGGGTTAGACGAGCTCGAGCTGGTCCGCCACTACCTGGCCGCGGTGGAGGACCGTGCGGTCCTTGCCGCGGTCCATCACGGCTGAGGCGACCGTCTCGCCGTCGACCAGGAGCAGCTCCGCCGGGTCTCCGACGTCGACGCCGGGGCGGTGGGCCGTGCCCTTCAGGCGGGTGGCGTTCGGGTCCAGGATGCTCGCGCCGCCGATGCTGGCGATCGCGAGGCAGTGCTCGATCAGTTCGTCCTTGCGGAAGCCGTGCGTGAAAGCGAGCTGCCAGGTGCGGTCCAGCATGTCCGTGTTGCCGTACGGGGACCAGTAGTCGCGCTGGCCGTCCTGGCCGAGGCCCAGGCGGACGCCGGCCTCGGAGAGCAGGGGGATGGGCAGCTGGCCCGCGGCGCCGGCCGAGCCTGGGGCAACGGAGGCCAGGGACACGTCGAGCTCGGCGAACTCGTCGATGAGCCGGCGGGTGGTGGCTTCGTTGATGCTGCCCAGCTGGTAAGCGTGGGAAATGGTGACCTTGCCCTGCATGCCGAGGGCGCGGGTGCGTTCCAGGATGAGGTCGGTGCTGAAGACGCCCAGCTCGCCGGGTTCGTGCAGGTGGATATCGATCGGGACCTGGTACTTTTCGGCGAGGCCGAACACGATGTCCAGGTGCTTCACAGGGTCGCGGTCCAGGGTGCAGGGATCGATGCCGCCCATCACGGTGGCACCGGCCTTCAGGGACTCCTCGAGCAGTTCGGGCGTGCCCTCTTCGCGGAGCAGGCCGGCCTGCGGGAAGGCGATGATTTCGACGTCGGCCTGGCCCTTGAAGTGCTCCTTGGCGGCCAGGACGGCCTCGAAGCGTTCCAGTTTGCAATCCACATCCACCTGGGCGTAGGACCGGACGCGGGTGGTGCCGCGGGCGATCATGCGGCCCAGGGTGTCCCGCACACGCTCGTTCAGCGGAACCTCGGCATTGCGCCAGTTCAGGCGGTCGTTCATCATCATGGCCCAGACTCCGGGGGCGCCTGTGTGCTCGCGGAACGGCAGGCCGATCCGGGTGGAGTCCAAATGCACGTGCACATCGGAGAACGAGGGGACCAGCAGGCGCCCGCGGCCCTCGACGACGGTGGCGTCCCCGGCCGGGCGGGCCGGGTCATGCGGCTCGACGGCGGTGATCTTGCCGCCTGTTTTGTCCGCAACGATACTCACGTCGCTCAGGGCCTGTCCCCAGGGCCGGGCGGCGCGGATCAAGGTTTTCACAATGATGCTCCTTTGTTGATGGGTCTATTGCACACCGGCGGCCAGCGGGCTCGCCAGAGTGGTGTGGTGGCAGGCCGGCGAGCCGGCGACGGCGGGGGCCGGGACGTCGCCGATGCAAAGCTGCCGCTGTTCCTCGCCGAGGGTGCTGAACAACGGGCAGCGGGTGCGGAAGACACAGCCGCTGGGCGGATTCGCCGGGGAGGGCAGATCGCCGCGGAGCCGGATCTTCTCCTGGGCGCGGGCCTGCCGCGGGTCCGGCAGGGGGACGGCGGAAAGCAGTGCCTGCGTGTAAGGGTGGCGCGGATTGGCGAACAGTTCGTCGCGGGAACCCTGCTCCACCATCTTGCCCAGGTACATCACCGCAACCTGGTCCGAAATGTGCCGGACCACCGAGAGGTCGTGCGCGATGAAGATGTAGGAAACCCCCGTGTCCTGCTGGATCTCCTGCAACAGGTTGACCACCTGGGCCTGCACCGAGACGTCCAGCGCGGACACCGGTTCGTCGCAGACGATCACGGACGGATTCAAGGAGATGGCCCGCGCGATGCCCACGCGCTGGCGTTGGCCGCCCGAGAACTCGTGCGGGAAGCGGTTGTAGTGCTCGGCCTTGAGGCCCACCTGCTCGAGGAGTTCCTTGACCCGGTTTTTCAGGCCGCCCGGAGGGGTGACCTTCTGCGCCACCATGGGTGCCGCGATGGCCGTTCCGATGCTCTGCCTTGGGTTCAAGGATGCGAAGGGATCCTGGAAGATCATCTGCACCTTGCGCCGGAAATGGTAGAGGTCCCGGCCGCGCAGTTCGCTGATGTCCACGCCGTCGACGACGATCCGCCCGCCGGTGGGGTCCATCAGCCGGGCGATCATGCGGCCCGTGGTCGACTTGCCGCAGCCCGACTCACCCACGAGCCCCAAAGTCTTGCCGCGTTCGAGGCTGAACGAGACGCCGTCGACGGCTTTGACGGTGCGCTTCCCGCCCGGGGCGAACAGCCCGGTCTTGATGGGGAAGTGTTTCTGGAGGTTCTCCACCTGGAGAATTGCGTGCTGTTCCATGGTGGTCCTATCGGGGATTCCGGATGCTGAGGATCTGCGGGAGGCCCAGGTGGCAGCGTGTGCCGTGCCCGTCCTCGCTGGTGAACTGCGGCCGCTGCGATTCGCAGACGCCGTGGCCGGCGAGGGCCGCGTACTCGCAGCGCGCGCTGAAGATGCAGCCCTGCGGCGGGGCAAGGAGCGACGGCGGCTGGCCGGGGATCGGGTTCAGCCGGCCGGACTTCGTGGTCAGCGTGGGCATGGACTTGAGCAGGCCGAGCGTGTATGGGTGCCGGGTGTCGTAGAAGATCTCGTCCACCGGTCCGGACTCGACGCACTGCCCGCCGTACATGACCAGCACGTCGTCGCACACCTCTGCTACAACCCCGAGGTCGTGGGTGATGAGGATCAGCGCCGAGTTCGTTTCCTGCTGGAGCTCGGACATGAGGTCCAGGATCTGGGCCTGAACCGTGACGTCAAGTGCCGTGGTGGGCTCGTCGGCGATCAGCAGTTCCGGCTCGCAGATCAGGGCCATGGCGATCATGGCACGCTGCCGCATGCCGCCGGAGAAGTGGTGCGGGTACTCGTCGAAGCGCATGTCCGGGCTGGGGATTCCCACCCTGCCCAGCATGTCGACGGCGGCGGCCCGGGCCTGCTTCTTGCTCGCCTTGTTGTGCACCAGGTACGCCTCGGCGATCTGGTGGCCCACGGTGTAGAAGGGGTGCAGCGCCGAGAGCGGATCCTGGAAGATCATGCCGATGTTGCGCCCGCGGAGCTGGCGCATGCCGGCTTCGGGCAGCGTCACCAGGTCCTTGCCCTGGAAGAGCGCCTCCCCGGTGACCTGGGCGGAGGTGCCCTTGAGCAGGCCCATGAGCGCCTGGCTGGTGACGGACTTGCCGGAACCGGATTCGCCCACGATGCCGAGGGTCTGGCCGCGTTCGAGTGTGAAGTCCATGCCGTTCACCGCGGAAACGACGCCGTCGTCGGTGGGGAATTTCACGGACAGGTTCCGGACTTCCAGGAAAGCACCGGTCTTGGTGCTGCCGGAGGCCAGGGGGCTTGGCGTGGAAGTCTGGCTGGGCTGGGTCATTGGAGTCTCACTCGGGGGTCAATGGCTGCGTAGGCGAGGTCGACGACGACGTTCGCGACGATCACGAAGAAGGCGGCCAGCATGGTGATGGCCATGGTGACGGGCAGGTCGCCGGAGATGGCCGCGCGGACGGCAGTGAAGCCGAGGCCGGGAACCGAGAAGATCTGTTCGGTCAGTACGGCGCCGCCAAGGAGCAGGCCGATGTCCATGCCCAGCATGGTCACCACGGGGGTGATGCCGGCGCGCACGCCGTGCTTGAAGGTGACGGTGCGCGGCGCCAGGCCCTTGGCGCGGGCGGTCCGGATGAAGTCCTCGCCGAAGGTCTCGATCATGTTGGTGCGGGTCACCCGGATGTAGGAGGCGCTGAACAGCACGGCGAGGGCGATCCACGGCAGGAGGTAATTCAGGAGCCAGGCCCACGGCCCCTGCGCACCGAAGGGGCTGTTGATCTCGTTGGTGGTGAACGGCAGCAGGTGGAACTGGTTGACGAACACCAGCAGCAGGAACAGGCCGGTGACGGGAATGGGCAGCGAAACGCCCACCGAGGCGGCGCCGACGATGAATTTGTCTGTCGGGGAGCCCTTGCGCAGGGCGGCCAGGAGGCCGAGCCCGACGCCGGAGAGGGTCCAGAGGACCAGGGCGCCGATGGCCATGGAGAAGGTGTAGGGAAGCGAACGGGCGATGATGTCCGAGACGTTTTCGTTGGTCTGGAACGACTTGCCAAGGCACGGCCACTGGCAGAGGGACTCTGCGCCGGGGGCGCCGATCATGCGGGACGAGAACAGTCCGCGCATGTACTCCACGTACTGGACCAGGAAGGGCTGGTCCATGCCGAGGGCCACACGGGCTTCCTGCACGCGCTCGGGGGTGCATTCCTGGCCGCAGGCCGCGGACGCCGGATCCGCGGGGCCGAACTGGAAAAGCGTGAAGGTGATGAAGCTGACGGCGACGAGAAGCAGGAACAGGGAGCCTGTCCGGCGAAGGATGAAACGGATCATGGTGCTGGTTGCGGGCCGCCCGGGGTCTGCCGGGCGGCCCGCGTCTCCTTTGCGATGAGGCGGTTAGTGTTCGACGCCGACGATCGAGAGGTCGATGCCGCCGAAGAAGTAACCCACCTGGGCGTTGCGGATGTTGGAGCCCACCACGCTGTTGGTGTGGCTGCGGATGAGCGGGATGATCGGGTAGCGCTTCAGGGCCTTGTTGAACTCTTCGGCCCACTTCTTGCCCAGTTCTTCGGAGGTGCCGGCCGTGTTGCGCAGCTGGTACATGGCTTTGGAAACCTCCGGGTCGAAGTAGCGGGAGGTGTTGGAGAAGCCGTAGCTGGTGCCGTCGTTGTTCGGGCCCAGGATCGGGTCTGCCGAGGTACGGACCGAGGACGGGTCGGCGCCGCCGCACCAGCCGGAACGGCCCATGTCCGGCAGCTGTTCGCTGGCGAGCACGGAGTAGTAGTTCGGGGCCGGGATCGGCACGAGCTGCACGTCGATGCCCAGGGCCTTGAGGTTCTGCTGGACCACGGTGCCGGTGTTCTTGTAGGAGTCGCGGTTGTTGGCGTAGCCGTAAGTGAGGGTCTTCGGGTAGTCCTTGCCTTCGAGGAGCTTCTTGGCTTCTTCCAGCTTGGGCTTGCCCGCGGGGTCGATCTCCAGGCCCGGGTCCGCGTAGCCGACCATCTTCGAGTTCAGCGGGCTCTGCTCAAGCTCGCCGAAGCGGCGTCCGCCGTACTGGACCAGGATGGACTGGCGGTCCAGGGCGAGGGCGATTGCCTTGCGGACGTCCGGGTCCTTGAGCTTTTCGGTGTTCAGGCTCAGCACGTCGTTGCAGCCGAGCAGGCCGGAGGCCACGCGGTCCTTCACCTGCGGGTCGGTCAGCTTGGCCGAGTCCGAGGTCTGCATTGCGCCGTTGGAGTCAAGGGTGATGGCGTTGGGGTCCGAGTTGGCGAGCAGCTGCTGGCTGATGGTGCTCTGGGACGTGGAGAGCGAGAAGCTGAAGGTGTCCGGGAGGGCGGTGCGATTGGTATCGGTGGCCGGGTCCCAGTGCGGGTTGCGGACCAGCTTGAGCGACTTGCCGCGGCTGTAGGACTCCACCATGTAGGGGCCGGAGGACACCGGGTGGTTGGTGTAGTCCAGCTTGGTGTCCTTGCCCTTCGGGACGGGCGCCGTGTTTGAACGCGAGGCAAGTGCCGGGAACTCTGCGAACGGCTTCTTCAGGTGGAAGATGACGGTGCGCGCATCGGGGGTTTCCACTGCCTTGAGCACGGCGGAAGGATCCTTGTATGGGCCCTTGTATCCGCCGTCGTCGAGCGCTGCGTTAAGCTCCTGCGGGGCCTGGGTGTAAACGTCCTGCGCGAAGGTCCGCTCGACGCCGTACTTGATGTCGGCAGAGGTGATCGGGCTGCCGTCCTCGAATTTGATCCCTTCCTTGAGCGTGTAGGTCCAGCTCAGGCCGTCCTTGGAGACCTTGCCTGTGTCCGTGGCGAGGTCGGGAACCACGGTGGGCGGCTGGCCCGCGGTTTCCTTCGCCATGGTCAGTGTGCGGTAGTACAGCTGGCCGACGTTGGCCGTCTGGACGTAGTTGCTGTTTCCGGGATCCAGGGTCTGGAAGTCCGAAGACATCAGGACGTTGACGTTGCCGCCTTTGGTGGTGAAGCCGGACTTCACGATCTGCGGCGCGGACTCGGTAACCGGGCCTGCCGAAGCGTTGTTGCCCGGCTGGCTCTGGCCCGCCGCGCAGCCTGAGGCGGCGGTGGCGATCAGCACGGCAAGGGCAAGCGCCCTGCTGCGGTTCTTCATGGTTCTCCTCGTTGAGTGGGTTTGACGGAGTCGGGTGGATGGAACGGAGTGTTGGGTGGAACGGACTTGGAACGGACTTGGAACGGATTAGTGGCGGGAGGCCTTGGGGTCCAGGGCATCGCGCACGGCGTCGCCCAGAAGGTTGAAGGTCAGGACAGTGACGATGAGCATGACGCCGGGAACGGCCAGGAACCACGGATCGCTCAGGTACCAGTTGCCGGCCTGGGCCGCGTTGAGCATCTGGCCCCACGACGGTGTGGGGTCCTTGACGCCGACGCCCAGGAAGGACAGCGCCGCCTCGGCGGAGATGTTGGTGGGAATGAGCATGGTGGCGTAGACCAGCACCACGCCCATCACGTTGGGGATGATCTGGCGGAACAGGATGCTCAGGTGCGAGGATCCGAAAGACCGGGCCGCCTCGACGAACTCGCGCTCGCGCAGGCTGAGCACCTGGCCGCGCACGATCCGGGCCAGGTACGCCCACCCGAAGAAGCCCAGGATGATCACCAGCGAGGCCATGGGCAGGAAGCTGCCCTGGCCCAGCGGAGTATCCCGCAGCCGTGACTGCAGGATCGGCGTCAGGGACAGGACCAGGAGCAGGTGCGGAAAGGCGAGGAACAGGTCCATGATGCGGCTGATGATCGCGTCGGTCTTGCCGCCGAAGTAGCCGGCCGCCGCGCCCAGGACGGTGCCCAGGACAACGGAAACTGCCGTGGACAGCAGTGCGATGGTCAGGGAGACCTGGCCGCCGAAGGCCAGCCGGGCGAACAGGTCGCGGCCAAGGCCCGGTTCCACGCCAAGCCAGTGGCTGGCGGAGGGGTACATGTAGCCCGGAAGCGGGAGGCCCGGGGTTTCGAAGTCGTCCAGGACCTCAGGGCTGGTGTTGGAGGTGAAGGGATCATTGCCGGACATGGCGCTGAGGACCGGCGCGAGGACCGCGAACAGCATGATGGCCACCACTACGCACAGGCTGAGGAGGGCAATCTTGCTGCGGCGGATCCTCAGCCAGGCGGTGGCCAGCAGTGAACGGGCCTCGGCGGGGCGGGCCTCGGCTGTGGCCGCGTTCGCGGTGCCAGGCTCGGCTGGGGACTGAAGCTGAGTCAACGGAAAAGCTCGTTTCGTGGTTCGAGGAGCGCGCTCCGGAACGTTTTGTATACCAAACTCAGGCTAGGATAGTTCGAGTGCGATGTAAATCACAAAATGGCCATTGTCTGGAATACCAAACACCGCGTTGCGTGGGACCAGGCAATTGCCCGAGGATGCCGCGGCGGCACAAGGAAGGAAACACAGTGTGGATACGTGCTCGTAATGGCGCCGGACGGCCCCGCGGTACTGCGGATCAGCCGTTTCGGCCCGTGTATGCTCGGGTGAAAAGATGGGCGGTATGACCCGCCATGCTCCGGCAGTCCGCGCCGGGGCTGTGAGCTGGAAAGGGGCCATGCCGATGTCGACGCCGGTTACGGGAACGCTGAACGCAAGGGACGACGAAGCCCGTGCGGAACAGGTTTACCAGCTGGTCCTTGAAGGGATCGTCGCCGGCGAGTACGCGCAAGGAACCCGGCTGCGCGAGCGTGAGCTGTCCGAGCTCTACAACGTCTCACGGATCCCGGTTCGCGAGGCCATCCAGCGGCTGGAGCAGGACGGCTTCGTGGAGACCTTCCCCCGCCGCGGCGCGGTGGTACGCCGGCTGAGCCTCAGCGACGTCAACGACCTGTTCGACGTTCGGCTGTGCCTGGAAACCTTCGCCGCGAGGATGGCTGCCGTTCAGGTCGCGCAGGGCGCACCGGGTGAGAGCCTGCAGGAACTGCTCGACGCCGGGCGGCAGGCAATCGACGACGGCCGGACCGACGACGTCGTACGGCTGAGTGCCGCGTTCCACGCGGAGATCGTGCGGCTTTCCGCTAACCGCCTGCTGATCGAATCGGTTAAGCCGCTGTTCGGAAGGATGCGCTGGATCTTCGGCCTGGCGCACAACCGCAGCAGCGAACTCCAGCGCGACGAGCACGTGGAACTGTGCAAGGCGATCCTCGGCGGCCACGCCGATCTTGCCTACTCCTTGGCGTACACCCACATCGAACTGGGCCGCGAACCCGTGCTCAGGGGGCTCGCGGGAACGCTGGAACCCTAGAACCCCTTAACCTTGGAACCCCTTAACCTTGGAACCCCTTAACCCCGACGGCCGGGTTGCTTCCCGCAGGCAGCAACCCGGCCGTCGTCATCATCAGTCGTCTGCGTCCGGATAGTCGTCAAGGTCGCTGTACCGCGACTCTTCGGTTTCGACTTCCAAAATCTTCAGCAGCTCGGTATCGGGGTTGAGCATGATCGCCGCCTCGTCCCGCCGGTGGCGCAGCACAGTGTCCAGATAGGACTGCACGGTTTCGGCCAACGGGATGTGGCGGTCCTGCTTCTGGCTCATGTACCAGCGGTGTTCGAGGACTTCGTGGACCACCTCCGCCGGTTCCAGCTTGCCCGCCAGTTCGCGCGGGATGGAGCGCACAATCGGCTCGAAGATCTGGCTCACCCACATGTGGGCGCTGTATTCCTCGTCCATGTCCGGATTGTTGTCCGCGCGGAAGGAGTCCATGTCGTTGAGCAGGCGGCGGGCCTGGTTTTCCTGGGCATCCAGCCCGGTGAGGCGCAGCAGCCGCCTTTGGTGGTGGCCGGCGTCGACCACTTTGGGCTGCAACTGGATGGTCGAACCGTCCGCGGTGGTCTTGATGGCGTACTCCTCGACGTCGAAGCCGAGTTCGTTAAGGCGCCGGATACGGGCCCCGACGCGCCAGCGTTCCCCAAGCTCGAAGGATTCCTTCCCGGTGAGCTCGGCCCAGAGCCTGCGGTAGGAATCCATGATGAGTTCCGAGGTGGCCACGGGGTCCACTTTGTCCTCGATGAGTCCGCCGTCCAGCAGGTCCATCAGCTCACCGGCGATGTTCACGCGGGCGATCTCCAGATCGTACTCGCGCTGCCCGGTGGACAGGTCCGGGTACAGTTCGCCGGTCTCGGCATCCACGAGGTAAGCGGCGAAGGCGCCCGCGTCGCGGCGGAACAGGGTGTTGGAAAGCGAAACGTCGCCCCAGTAGAAGCCGATCAGGTGCAGGCGCACCAGCAGGAGGGCCTGGGCGTCGATCAGGCGGGTCAGGGTGTCCTTGCGGAGCATCTGCGAGAACAGGGCGCGGTACGGCATGGAGAACTTCAGGTGCCGGGTGACGAGCACCGGGTTCAGCGGCTTGCCGTCGGGCGTGGTGCGGCCGGTGATCACGGCGACCGGTTCAACGCAGGGGACGTCCAGCCGGGCGAGTTTGCGGAGCATGTGGTACTCGTGGCGGGCCACGTGCTCGGAGGTTTCCTTGATGGCGATGACCGAGCCGCCCAGGTGGGCGAAACGCACGATGTGCCGGGAGATGCCGCGCGGCAGGGCGGCGAGGTTTTCCGCCGGCCAGTCCTCCAGCGCGATATGCCAGGGAAGATCCAGCAGTTCGGGATCCGCGGCGGCTGCGGTGATGTTGAGCGAGCCGATCACGCTCGCCGGGGGAGCGGTGTCCTTTGCGCTGGCGGCCTCGGTGCGGGGCAGCTTGCCGATCTGCCCGTAGTCGGTCGGTTCGTCATGCCACTGGGCTCCGCTTTGCTCGGTCATGGTGTCAATTCTTCCGTATGAAATGTGCGGTTAACGCCGACGGCGGCCCATCCGTGTGGAGGAGCCGCCGTCGGTTATGCGGTTATGCGGTGGGGATTAGTCGCCCAGGCGCAGGCCCGTCTTGGTGTCGAACAGGTGCACGTGGCCCGACTGCGGGCGGACCCAGATGGACTCACCCTTCATCGGGGGGCGGCGGCCGTCGACGCGGGCCACGATGTCGTGGTCCTTGCCGTCCAGCGTGGTGTGGCCGTAGACGTAGGCGTCGGCGCCGAGCTCTTCGACGACGTCGACCTCAACCTGCAGGCCTTCACCGGCGCCGGCGGTCTCGAGGTCTTCCGGACGGGTGCCGAGGGTCACGGTGCGGCCGTGGGCCTCTTCCAGGACGTCTGCCGGAACCGGGTAGACGGTGCCGCCGAACTGGACGCCGCCGTCGACAACGGGCAGTTCCAGCAGGTTCATGGCGGGGGAGCCGATGAAGCCGGCAACGAAGACGTTCTGCGGGCGGTCGTAGAGGTTGCGCGGGGTGTCAACCTGCTGCAGCAGGCCGTCCTTGAGCACTGCGACGCGGTCGCCCATGGTCATGGCCTCGACCTGGTCGTGGGTCACGTAGACCGTGGTGACGCCGAGGCGGCGGGTCAGGGACGCGATCTGGGTGCGGGTCTGGACACGGAGCTTGGCGTCCAGGTTGGACAGCGGCTCGTCCATGAGGAAGACCTGCGGGTTACGGACGATTGCACGGCCCATGGCAACGCGCTGGCGCTGACCACCGGAGAGGGCCTTCGGCTTGCGGTCCAGGTACTGCTCAAGGTCAAGGAGCTTGGCGGCTTCGCGGACGCGCTCTGCGCGCTCTTCCTTGGAAACTCCGGCGATCTTCAGCGCGAAGCCCATGTTGTCCGCAACGGTCATGTGCGGGTACAGGGCGTAGTTCTGGAAGACCATGGCGATGTCGCGGTCCTTCGGCGGAACGTCGGTGACGTCGCGGTCGCCAATCAGGATACGGCCGGAGTTCACGTCCTCAAGGCCTGCGAGCATGCGCAGGGAGGTGGACTTACCGCAACCGGAGGGTCCAACGAGGACCAGGAATTCGCCATCGGCGATGTCGATGTTCAGCTTATCGACGGCGGGCTTATCTGTGCCCGGGTACAGACGCGTAGCGTTATCAAAAGTAACTGTAGCCACAGTTATCAATCCCTTCACCGGCAGGTACGTGCCGGACGATCCGTTGTGAATGGTTCATGTTTATTCAGTTGGACTCCCCGCCGGCTCGCGCTTGGAAAGCGGTCGGGGCGGGGAGCTCATGCGACGCCGCACGGTGTCTGTGCGCCGCGTCACACAAGAGAGTATGCCAGAAATCGTTTTTTACGAAGCAAATGTTACGCCCGTCACATTTTCCGGCTATTCCGGGGTGACGTTCTCCCGGCGCTCCCGGAGCAAGGCTTCAAGGAGTTCGGCCACGTGGACCGGCGCCTCGACCCGGAATTCCGCCTGGGTGAAGTCCAGCCCCACCTTGACCCCGACATCCCCGGGGTGGAGCCTGGCCAGTGCGTCCTCGTCGGTGACGTCGTCCCCGGCAAACAGCACAGCCGTTGCCCCGGTGGCCTGGCGCAGGAAAGCCAGCGCCTCGCCCTTGGAGGTGTGCACCACCGAGGTCTCCAGGACCCGCTTGCCGTCCTTCAGGTACACGCCGTGCATGTCCTGCAGCGCGGTGCGGGCCGCCTCGACCGCGTCTTCGGCCACGTCGTCGTCCGCCGTCCGGGTATGGAGCACGACGCCGGCCGGTTTGTCTTCGAGGAGCGTCCCGGGAGCGATGGCCACTATTTCGGCGAGGATCCCCCGGACCTCCGCCAGCAGGGCCTCCTGGTCCGGGTCCAGCCGCAGTTCGGCGGAGCCGGGTCCCAGCCAGGCCTCCGCGCCGTGGCTGCCGATCAGCAGGGTGGCGGCAGGAGGGGCGGCGACCGCACGCAGGCTGGACAGGGCGCGCCCGGAGATGAGCGCCGTCGTCGTGCGCGGCAGGGCGGCGAGTTCGGCGAAAGCGGCAGCCGAACGCGGAAGGGGGCGCGCGTCGCCGGCATGGTCGACGATCGGCGAGATGGTCCCGTCGAAATCCATGGCCACCAGCAGCTGCTCGGTTTCCGCGATGGTGCGCACGGCATCGAGGAGCCCGGGGGAGAGGCTCAGGGGCGGTTTGTTCTCAGCTGTCATCGCGCACCACCGTTTCAGCCAAGGCGGCCAGGAATTCGGAGGACCAGTGGTCGACGTCGTGATCCAGGATCTGCTTGCGCATGGCGCGCATCCGGCGCCGGGACTCGTTGGCCGGCAGTTCGACGGCTCGCATGATGGTGTTCTTGAGTCCGTCGATGTCGTGCGGATTCACCAGCAGGGCCTGTTTGAGCTGGTCCGCCGCGCCCGTGAATTCGCTCAGCACCAGCGCGCCCGTGTGCTTGGTCCGGGCGGCGACGTATTCCTTGGCCACGAGGTTCATGCCGTCCCGCAGCGCCGTGACCAGCATGACGTCCGCGGCGAGGTAGAGGGCGACCATTTCCTCCACCGGGTAACTGTGGTGCAGGTAGCGCACCGCCGTGTTCTGCATGGTGTCGTAGCTGCCGTTGATGTGGCCCACCGTGCCTTCGATCTCCTCGCGGAGGATCCGGTACTGTTCCACGCGCTCCCGGCTGGGGCTGGCCACCTGGATGAGGGTGGCGTCCTGGACTGCCAGCCGGCCTTCCTGAAGGAGCTCCTCAAAGGCCTTGAGCCGGTGGCGGATGCCCTTGGTGTAGTCCAATCGGTCCACACCCAGAAGGATCGTCCGCGGATTGCCGAGGTCCTGGCGGATCTGCCGGGCACGTTCGATGATGTCCGGCCGCTCGGCGAGCTCGCTGATCTGCTCCACCGCGATGGAAATCGGGAAGGGCTGGGCGCGGGCAATGTGCGTGACCTTGCCGGTCGAATCCCTGACATGCACCTGCTGCTGCTTGACGCTCGCGCCGAGGAAGCGGCGGGCCGAACGCATGAAGTTCGCGGCATCGCTCGGGCGCTGGAAGCCCACCAGGTCCGAGCCGAGCAGGCCTTCGATGATCGCCTGCCGCCAGGGCAGCTGGGCAAAGATTTCCGGTGGCGGGAACGGAATGTGGTTGAAGAAGCCGATTTTCAGGTCCGGCCGTGCCCGGCGCAGCATCTGGGGGACCAGCTGCAGCTGGTAATCCTGCACCCAGATGGTGGCGTTCTTGTCGGCGGATTGCACGACGGCGTCGGCGAACCTTTGGTTCACGCGGCGGTAGGCGTCCCACCAGGTCCGGTGGAACTCCGGACGGGCGATGACGTCGTGGTAGAGCGGCCACAAGGTGGCGTTGGAAAAGCCTTCGTAATACAGCTCAACATCGTCCGCGCTGAGCTGCACGGGGACCAGGTCCATGTCGTCGTGGCTGAACGGCTCCAACGGTTCGTCCGGGGCGCCGTGCCAGCCGACCCACGCGCCGTCGCTCTTTGCCATGAAGGGGGCCAGCGCCGTCACCAGGCCGCCGGGGGAGCGTCGCCAGCCTTCGCCGTTATTGGCCGTGTCCTCAGCGGAACAGCGGTCCACGGGCAGCCGGTTGGAGACCACCATGAAGTCGTATTTGGCCGGCGCCGGCGAGGGTCTTTTCCTCGCCTTGGCCATGAGTTTTTCGCTTGCCGGTTCCTGCATTACTGCTCCCTGGGATTGCTTGTGACTCACATCCCACCCTACCGGCGGGAATCATCACCCACATCCGCTCGTTCATTGGACGGGGTTGGCGCCCTCGGCCGACTGTGCGGTTTCACCCGTAAACTGGCCCCAGTGCCATACCCCAGTACCAAAGCCGACGATCAACGAGGAACTGATGAGCCCCGCAAACGAACCGCGCCTGTCCAAGGCAGAGCGCACCGCCCAGGCCCGGGAAAGGGCCCGCGAGATCCGCGAAGCGCAGCTGAAGAAGGACAAACGGAACAAGCTGCTCATTGGCTGGGGCATCGTGGTTGCCGTGGTGGTGATCATCGGCATCATCGCTTTGACCGTCATGCAGGGCATCCAGAGCAACGCCCCGATCGCGGATAAGGGCCCGACGCCGGCCAACGGCAATGTGCACGGCGGCGTGACGCTGCTGAAGGGCACCGAAGTGGCCAAGTCCGAGGCCGCTAGCGTTGACCTCGCCTCGTTGCCGTCTGCACCGGCCACCAAGCCCGCCACCGTCGTGGCTCCCGGCGCCGAAGCGGAAGCTGGAAAGCCCGTCAAGGTCGTGGCGTACATCGACTTCATCTGCCCGATCTGCAAACAGTTCGAAACCGCTTACGGCGAGACCCTGACCAAGCTGCGGGACGAAGGGAAGATCACCCTGGAATACCGCCCCCTGGGCTTCCTGGACCGCCAGTCCACCACCAACTACTCCTCCCGTGCCGCCAACGCAGCGGCCTGCGTGGCCAACGTTTCGCCGGACAAGTACGCAGCCTTCTTCAACCTGCTGTTCGAACGCCAGCCTGCTGAAGGCAGTGCCGGCATCTCCGACGACGAGCTCAAGAAGATGGCCACCGAAGTGGGCTCCGCGAGCATCGACTCCTGCGTGGAGAACAAGACCTACCGTCCCTACGTGAAGGTCATTACCCAGGAGACGCTGAACGTCGGCGTCACCGGCACGCCCACCGTCTTCATCGACGGCAAGCAGTGGGACGGCAAGACGACTCCCGACTTCGTCGGCGAGCTGAACAAGGTCATCGCCGCGAAGAAGTAGCTTCTTCCACCTGTAAGCGGGCCGTGTGCTGTTGGATTCAGCGCGCGGCCCGCCTTTGCGTTTTTGGAGGGTGGGCCCTGGAATGAGCTACCCTTGTTGAGCGCAGTTTCTGCGCAACGCCCCGGGTCTTCCCGGGGCACGCCTCCTTAGCTCAGTTGGCCAGAGCACCTGTCTTGTAAACAGGGGGTCGCCGGTTCGAATCCGGCAGGGGGCTCCGATTGTGCCTCTGACCCACGGGTTTTCGTTCCGGGCGTCAGGGGTCAGCCCCGCGCCACCCAGTCCGCGTTCGTCGACCGCCTCACCGCCCCGGCCACGAACGTGAGCCCGACGATCTCGAGCGCGCCCGCCCACCACGGCACCCCGGCGGCGCGGCCGGCCAGGATCACCGCGAGGCCGAGCAGCAGCGTGCCGCCAAGATTGCCGATCGCGAACAGAAGGTAGAACGGCTCGCCCCACGTCCCCGCGGGCGATGCATCCAGGGCGGCGGTGCATCCACGCCGCTCGTGGCCAGGGCGATCCTATTGAGGTTGGCGAAGCTGATGCCGAAATAGCTGATGTAACCAGTGACCATGAGCGCCACCGCCCACAAAGGCAGTCGCGGACGGTCCTCCCTTGATTCCTCTATTTGGTATGCCAAAAGTGATCTATGGTGATCCTGACAACACTTTGGAAGGAGACCCCTTGACCCTGATCCTCACCGCTTCAGAGCTTGCCGCAGCGGTTGATATGGACGCGACGATCCGCGCGCTGGAAAGCAGTTTGGTAGACCAGGCGCACGGTACGGCCACCCAGCCCGCCCCGCTGTCCATGAGACTTCCCGACGCCGATTCCCGCTATCTCGTCATGGCCGCAGCCTCGGCGCCGCGCGGCCTGGTCGCATCGAAGCTGCTCAGCGACATTCCGGACAATGCCCTGGCGGGATTGCCGACCCAGCGCTCGTCGATCGTGCTCGCTGACCGGTCAACGGGCGAAACCCTTGCCTTGCTCGACGGGCGGGTTCCCACCCGGATCCGGACCGCCGCCATGACTGCCGTGGCCTCCCGCCACCTCGCCCGGCCCGACAGCCGGGTCCTGGGCTTGGTCGGCGCAGGGGCGTTGGCTGTGGCCCATGTCGAGGCGATGCGGGCGGTCCTCCCGATTGACACCGTGGTGGTGTGGTCCCGCACGGCTGCGACCGTGGATTCCTTCCGACAGGCGGTGGAGCACCACGGCCTCGAGGTTGTCCGCGCAGAAGGCTTGCCTGAGCTCATGGATGCCAGCGATGTCGTCTGCACCCTGACGCCCTCGGTGTCCCCAATCGTCTTCGGCCGTTTGTTCGGCGAAGGCCTGCACGTCAATGCGGTCGGCGCCCGTCCCCGCCCCGATCACCGCGAGCTCGATGCCGAGGCGATGTCGCGCTCGCGGGTCGTCGTGGACAGCCTGGAGACCGCGCTTGCCAAGTCCGGCGACCTGCTCCTCGCGGTCGAGGAAGGGGCCTTGCGAGTCGAGGATGTGGCCGGCGAACTAGGCCAGGTGATCGCCGGCTCGGTCGCTGGCCGGCAAAGCCGCGAGCAGGTGACCCTCTTCAACTCCGTCGGCATGGGGCTGCAGGACCTGGCCATCGGGCGGCTTCTCTTCGACGCCGCGGTGGAGCGTGGCCTGGGACTGAAGGTCGACCTTTCCGCCTGAGGCGTGTCCTGCATTTGGTATGCCACAAGTGTGAAATGTCACCTTTCACTAGTGACATTGCACACAAAAAATGGAATCCTGTATGCCAAGAGCGATGAATGGACGCTCTGGTCACCACCCAACAGGATTCCCGTTCTCCCCAACAGAAAGGCAACGTGATGGCAACGACGCGGTCACTCCTTGAACGCATGGACGGCATGCGGGTAGGCAAACCCCACATCCAACTGGCGTTCATCGGAGGCCTTGGACTGCTCTTCGACGGCATGGACGGCTCGCTCGTCTCCTACATCATGCCGATCATCAAACCGCTCTGGCACCTGGACGGCGCCCAGGCCGGACTCATCGGCAGTTCCCTGCTGATCGGTATCTTCATCGGGGCGATCGGGGCCGGCGCCCTGGGCGACCGGATCGGCCGCCGCAAGGTCATGATGTACGCCCTGGCCCTCTACGCCACCGCGACCGTCGTGGCCGCGTTCTCCCAGGGCTGGGAATTCTTCTTCATCATGCGCGTGATCGCGGGCATCGGCATCGGAGCCGAGGCCGCCATCATTCCCACGTTCATCGCAGAGTTCATCCCCAAGAAGCGCCGCGGCTTCTTCGTCGGCGCGGTGGCCGGCTTCTTCGCGCTCGGCTACGTCAGCGCGGCGCTGATCGGCACCACCGTCGTCGCCGGTTTTCCCGAGGGCTGGCGGATCGGCCAGCTCGTCACGGCGGCCCCCATCGTCATGCTCCTCTGGTGGCGGCGCGTGCTCCCCGAGTCCCCGCGCTGGCTCCTCACCAGGGGCCGCGTCGCAGAAGCCGAACTGATCGTCCAAGGCCTCGAAGAAGGCCGCCTCGTCCGCACCGGAAGCTCCGCCGTCGTCGCCGTCAAGGCAGAGACGCCGAAGGCTCCGCCGCTGTTCCAGCAGGTGGACCTGTGGCGGCACGGCAACGCCCGGCGCACCGCGGTGATCTGGCTCCTCTGGATCTCGGTGACCTTCTCCTTCTACGGCTTCTTCGTCTGGATTCCTTCCCTGCTTGTGGCCAAGGGGATGACAATCACCGGCAGCTTCACGTACTCCCTGATCATTACCGTCGCGCAGATCCCGGGCTATTACAGTGCGGCGTTCCTGAACGAACGACTCAGCCGCCGCGTGACCATTGCGATCTATCTGACGGGCGGCGCGGGTGCGGCGTTCCTGCTGTCCCAGGCGCCTGCCGAGGGCATGGTCCTCGCTTTCGGTTCCCTCCTCTCCTTCTTCATGAACGGCTGCTACGCCGGCCTCTACGCCTACACCCCTGAGGTTTACGGAACCAGGCTGCGGGCTACCGGCATGGGCAGCGCCTCCGCCTTCGGCCGGATCGGCGGCATCACCGCCCCGATCCTGATCGGCGCCGCCTACCCGGTGCTGGGCTTCGGCGGCGTTTTCACCATGGTCATGGCGGTCCTGGGAGGCGCGGCTTTGGTGGTTCTTGTCTTCGGCGTTTCGACCAGCGGCCGTTCCCTCGAGGAAATCGACCAGCGTGCCTCCGGCCTGGCGGAAACGGCGACGGCGGACGCGGACGGCCCGATCGATCCCACCAGCCCCTCGGTGCGGGCAGCGGAAAGCAATAACCATGCCCGTTAGGACAGACCCCGGGCAGACCCGCACCCAGGCCGTCGTCCTCCGCAACGCCCGGATCCTCGACGTTGATTGCGGGGAACTGGGGCCGTCGCGGACCATTGTGGCCCGGCAAGGTGTGATCGCCGAAATCTCGGAGTCCAGCCGTACCATTGCGGACGCCGTCGAAATCGACCTCAGCGGACTGACGGTACTGCCCGGCCTGATCGACGCACACGCCCACGTCACCCAGGCCTCCGGCGACTTCAACGAAATCCTGTCCTGGACGCCGTCGTACCATGCGGCCCGCACCGCCAGGGTGATGCACGAGATGCTCCTGCGCGGATTCACCCTGGTCCGCGACATGGGCGGGGCAGACACCGGGCTGTCCCGCGCCGTCGGGGAGCGGCTCGTGACCGGGCCCAGGCTCAAGGCCGGCGGGCCGATCTTCGCACCCACCGGCGGGCACGTCCTCACGAAGGTCTGCGACGGCGAGGTGGAACTCCGCCGGGCCTTGCGCGCCGAGTTCCGCGACGGCGCGGACCACGCCAAGCTCACTCTCTCGGGCGGAGTGGTCTCAAAGATGCGGCTTGAGGCATTGGGCTTCTCCGACGCGGAGGTGATTGCCGCCGTCGACGAGGCCCGGCTGGCGCACCGCTACATCGCCGCGCATGTCTATACAGCGGAAGCCGTCTCCCGGGCCCTGCGGCTGGGCGTCCGCACGATCGAGCACGGCAACCTCCTGGATGGCGAATGCATCGAGCTGTTCCTCGCCAAGGATGCCTTCTACGTGCCGACCCTGGCCACGTACTGGGCGATCCTTTCGGGGGCCAGTGGCCACGGGCTGGACCCGGACAAGAAGGCGGCGGTGGAGGAGATCTTTGACCGCGGTATCGAATCGCTGGCCAAGGCCTCGGCCGCGGGCGTCCGCATCGGTTACGGGACGGACCTGCACGGTGCCGGGCTGGCCCACCAGCTCGAAGAGTTCCGCCTTCGCGCCCAGGTCCAGACGCCTTTGGAGGTGCTCCGTTCGGCGACGCTCGTCGGCGCGGACATCGTGGGGGAGAGCGGCCGCGCAGGGGTCGTGGCCGAAGGCGGCTATGCGGATCTGATCGCGGTGGAGGGGGATCCGCTCGCAGATATCGGCGTGCTGGCGGACGGGCGCTCGCTGCGGTTCATCCTCAGTGACGGGGATCCGGTGCAGATTCCCTGACGCCGCCGTCGTCCGGGGCCGCCCGGCCGTCGTCCCGGGCCGGTCGTCGGGGAAAGCGGCCGCTGGCCCCGGCCATGACCAGCGCGGTCAGCAGCGCCGCTGCGACATGCGTGACAAGCATCAGCTCCTGCAGGTGCCCGGCAGGCTCGGCGGCCGTCCCCGGAAGCGGAGGTAGGAGCAACACGTGCGCATGCGGCGGACTCTGCGGGCCTGCAGGCACGCCGGAGAAGAGCACAAAGGCTGGATGGAGTACCTGTTGCGCCAACCCGCAGAGAAGGAGTAAAGCCCACGCCGGCAGCCGCAGCCGGGACACCAGCGAGGCACACATGCTGAGCAGCGCCGCCAGGGCAAGGAGCACCGGCGGCCAGGGGAGTGCCCCGCCGGAAAGCAGATGGGCCAGCAGGCCCAACCCCGTGGCCACGGGGCCAAGCAACCACGGTATGTAGCGCGGCGCCCGGAGCTCCTTGCGTTCCATGTCTCCCATGGTGCCCGGGTGGGGGAGGCAAAGGAATAAGTAATCGGGGACGAAAACGCCGCGGAACGGCTCCAAAAAACGAGTACAAACTACTCGGGTGCTTATTCCCACGCGTCCCTATTGTTTCTAGCAGCACGCACGGAGCGTGCAGGCATTCAGCGGGATGCCATCTGTCACGAAGCTGGACGGTGGAGATGGTGCACAGTTGGGGCGCGTCATGTGCCAACGATCCGAGTGCGCGGATTTCATCTATTGAAAGGGCCGGCCAGAACGCAGAGGGCCTGGGGGCTACAGGGACCCCGGGACCGGAATTTCCAATGCTCATTGAGGAGTAAAGAATGAAGCGAATACTGGCCGCGGCTGCTGTTGCGGGCATGGTTTTCCTCGGCGGGGCCATGCCCGCCAGCGCAGCTCCTGCCACCGGACAACTCTGTCCGGAATGGGACTCAGGCCGGATCGACGTTTCCGGAAGCGTCACCTCGATCACCTTGACGGCGCCCGCCGGCATGGTTATCACGGCCACCTGCGTCAAGGCCGGTTCTGCGAACCAGGGCCTCGGCGCGGAAATCACGTACTACGATCCCGGAGTCACCAGCGTGACCATCTGGCACACCTCCGGCAAGGATCTGTCGCACTACTCGGTTATGTACGGCCCGGGCGGTCCCTCCAGCTAGGCGGACACGACTGAGAGAGAAAAGGAAGCTTCCGCGGGTGCGCCCGTGGAAGCTTCCACTTTTAACCCACCTGGGCTAAAAAAGGCAGGATTCCCGGCCGGAACCGGCGCCGGGAAGCCGAAAATGTTTTCTTGGACACACTATTCGTTGAAGCCGTGTACTATGCCCTAAACTCCTTCACTGAGGTGCCGGAATGGCACTGTGCAGCAACGAAAGCGAACCACACTAATGGCTACCGATTACGACGCCCCACGCAAGACCGAAGAAGAGTCTCCCGCCGAATCGCTCGAGGCCCTTCAGGCGTCCCGCGGCGCCGGTGCCCAGACTGCTGTCATCGATGTTGACGAAAACGACACAGCTGAGGGCATCGACCTTCCGGGCGCCGATCTTTCCGGCGAAGAACTGACCGTCGTGGTTGTCCCGGAGCAGTCCGATGAATTCACGTGTTCGTCCTGCTTCCTGGTCCGCCACCGCTCGCAGATCGCGCTGGAGAAGAACGGCCTCAAGTACTGCTACGACTGCGAAGGCTAAGCTCCCGCAAAACTGAGAAAGCCCGCCTGCCGGCCCGTCGGCCAGGCGGGCTTTTTTGCGGGCTGAACCCATTAGCGGTTAGGTCTTGAATTACCCGCAGCAGGGTCCTACTGTCAAAACACGATCGTTCGAGGTTTCCCGCTGGGGGTGAACGCCATGTGGCAGAACGTCGTGCCCGTGACCTTCCTCCAGCGCGGCCTGCGGGTCCTCCTCGGGTCCCTTTTCCTGGCTGTCGCTTGGGTCTTTGCCAGCGCCGCTACAAGTTTCGCGTCGGACCTTTCCTCGCTTTCCGATGCGACCCGGATCGTGCAGGTGAATGACCCCTCCGCCGCGGAATCTCCCAGCAGCGCCGCGTTCGATCGAACCGCGCTCGATCGAACCGTAACCAATCAAGCCGTGCCCAAGGGGGCCGAGCCCGCGGTCGCCATCGCTAAAAGGGCCTCGACCGCGACAGGCTTGGCGGAGCAGTCTCTGGCACCTGTGGCCGCTTTGGCGGATGGTTCGCTGACATCAGTCGAAACCGCCGCCCGGAACGTGACCTCCACCGTGACGTCGGCGGCCCCCTCAGGGGTGCAGGCAATCTCCAAGCCGGCCGCCGCCGTCGTGGATTCCGTCATCCATGACAGCACCGCGGCGGTGAAGCCGGTACTCACGCGGGCGGCGTCCCTGCCTGCCAGCGTTGGCGGCGAGCTGCCGGATATCGTGGCAGCACCCGCTTTGCCGGCAGTCGCGGCTGGTGGCAGCCCCACGGTTGAACCGGTCCCCGAGGCTGCGCGTGACCTTGCACCGGCAGCGAAGTCGGCCTTCGGTCACTCCGCGCTCGGTTCGGAGCAGCACCCAGACGAACAGTCTTCCGGAGCCCGGCTCTTCGGAGCCGGGTTCTCCGGCACCTTGCCTGAACCTGCCGGCAACACGTCCGGAATGGCGCCGCGGAATCCGGCGGGCCATCCTGAAGATCCATCCCCGCCGGCAACGCCGCCAGTTGGGGCAGCGGGCAGCGCAAACTCCGGGGGCCTGTCGAACCAGCAGGTACCGGTCGCCGGGACTACCGATATCTTCAAAGTCCCGTTTAGCCCGGCCAGCGAACTCAAGGCCCGCTCCAGCGGACCTGATCCACAAGCGCTCAACCGCAATCCCGGTTTTTCTCCTGACTGAATGATGCCCTGCGGTCCTGTGACCGCATCAATCATGTCTGCCTGAGCAAGGCGGACGATCATTCAAGCTCATTTCAGGAGAAGATCGACATGCAAAACTTCATGCGCAGGAGCCTTTATGGAGCCCTGCTTGCAGGCGGGGTCATGCTCGTCGGAGCCGCCGCGGCTTCCGCTGCGGACACTACTGCCAGCCAAGAGGGAACGAACAACTTCCTCGTATCCGTTGGCACAGCTGCTCCGGAACAACACTCCAACGGCGTTGTGAGCCTCCAGCTGGGAACGCTTGGAACGGGATCCCCATCGTCGTCGGCGAACCGGCCAACCACTGCGGTGGTTTCGCTTGATGGCCTGGCAGCGCCTACCGCGACGCGGTCCGTAACCCCGTCGGGGACGCAGGCGGGGCCTGCTGATGTGACGGTGTCGCTTGGCACCTTGGGTGCCGGGACGGCCGGAACGAAGGCAGGCAGTGCAGGTACCGCGGGGACGCAGGCCGGGCCTGCTGACGTGACGGTGTCGCTTGGCACCTTGGGTGCCGGGACGGCCGGAACGACGGCAGGCAGTGCAGGTACCGCGGGGACGCAGGCCGGGCCTGCTGACGTGACGGTGTCGCTTGGCACCTTGGGTGCCGGGACGGCCGGAACGAAGGCAGGCAGTGCAGGTACCGCGGGGACGCAGGCCGGGCCTGCTGACGTGACGGTGTCGCTTGGCACCTTGGGTGCCGGGACGGCCGGAACGAAGGCAGGCAGTGCAGGTACCGCGGGGACGCAGGCGGGGCCTGCTGACGTGACGGTGTCGCTTGGCACCTTTGGTGCCGGGACGGCCGGAACGAAGGCAGGCAGTGCAGGTACCGCGGGGACGCAGGCCGGGCCTGCTGACGTGACGGTGTCGCTTGGCACCGTTGCAGCTCCCACCGCTGGCACGCCGCGAGTACCTGCAATTAACACCAGAACGCTGGCGGGAACGCTTGGCAACTTCGGCGGCACCGGAACAAGCCTCCTTGGCAATTCGGCCGTCCTCGGGAACACAGGAATCCTGGGTACGGGTGTCCTCGGGAACCTCGGGAACCTCGACAACCTTGGCAACTTCGGCGGCACCGGAACCGGTGTCCTCGGCACCGCCGGAATCTTCGGCACCGCCAACTCCGGCGGACAACAGAACGGTGGAGGCAATGTTCGAAATGGCACTGACAGCGCGAACGGGGCTGTTCCAACCGTGGTTCGATTCCTCAACGGCTTGCTGGGCGGTCTCAGCACAGGGCGTAGTGATGGTGGGACCTCTGACGGTACCGGGGGAAAGCCGGGATCCGGCAGCGGAGCTGCTCAGGGGATTGACGTTGTAGTCGACGCCGGAACAAGCGGTTCCGGGGCCACCAAAGGCTCGGGATCGGGCACCCTCGCGGTGGCTCCGGGCGTGGGCTGGGCGGCTCCCCTTGGCATGTGCACCGCGATCGCTGCGGGTGCCGCTTCGTTTGCCCAGCCCCTTGGAGCGAACCTTTGGGCACTCATGTTGAGCCTGCTGCTCGGATTTGTGCTGATCGTCCTGACCAAGCGGGCGAAGCCGTTCGCAGGCATCGCAAGGGCGGCCCGGTAGCCTTCCGGCAACTCGCTGACGGCGGACCCCCGTGGCTGGGCGGGGGTCCGCCCCACCGGACCAAAGCCGTATGACAGGACCTGGAAGGAGGTACAAGCGCCGACCCGCAGAGCGGGCCGGCCGGCGTCGTTATCCCGCATAACGAACCGGGCTGCGAATGCCCCACAGGAGCCTCGAAAAAGGGGCGAATTAAGCCCCCAGGGTGACGCTCCGTGACCCGTCTGCGGGCCGTTTAACGGTTGTGCGCCGAAGCGGATACGAGCCGCCATTACGGGCCAAAACGCTCCTACCCTTGAGGTATCAATCACTCAAGGGAGGTGGCCCACAATGAAAAAGCTTCAAACCTGGCTGGTGGCCCTGGTCATGGCTACCGGTCTTGGTCTCATCGCTCCGGGGCCCGCTTCGGCGGCCTCATACTGCGGCATCGTCTGGGGGTCGTTGGCCAAGACCAACGCCGCGATGTCCGGTGCACAAGTAACAAATGTCAGAACAGGTCAGCAGCCTTGCTACGACCGCCTTGTGATCGACCTCAATGGCAAAGTAGCTGGCTACACCGTCAAATACGTGTCGCAGGTGGTCCAGGACGGCTCCGGCCTTCCAGTGCCGCTGCGCGGCGGTGCCTTCATCCAGGTCACCGTCAACGCCCCCGCGTACAACAGCAGTGGCCAGGCCACCTACAACCCTGCCAACAAGAAGGAACTGAGCAACGTCTCCGGGTACCAGACCTTCCGGCAGGTGGCCTGGGCGGGGAGCTTTGAAGGCTATACGACACTCGGCCTCGGTGTGCGGGCACGCCTGCCGTTCCGGGTCTTCACCTTGGCCGGTCCGGGAACGGGTTCGCGCCTGGTGGTGGACGTTGCCCACTTCTGGTGAGTCACGGACCTGATCGCCGACGGAACTGATCGTCGGCGGACCTGACCGACGAAAGCCCGGCGGCTGACACAACGAAGCCCTGGCCCGGAAATCCGGACCAGGGCTTCGTTGTGAGCCGGCGCTTCAGGCAGCGCGGCTCGTTCCGACGCTCCGCTCAGACGTCGAAAGCTATTCGGGAACCACCAGCGCGGGAGTGTCCTTGCGGATGGTCTCTCCCTTGAAGAAGCCGGGGCGCAGGCGGGCCATGACGAGCATGGCGACGACGCCCAGGGCAAGGATGCCGACGCCCAGGATGAACACCAATCCCACGCCGCCGATTTCCGAGCCGCTGCCGAACTCCGGCGCCCAGCTGTCCACGGCGGTCTGGAAGAACACCAGCGTCAGCACCAGGCCGCCCACCATGGGGAAGAGCAGGCGCATGAAGAAGTTGCGCACGCTGGAGAACAGGCTCTTGCGGAAGTACCAGGTGCAGGCAAAGGCGGTGAGGGAGTAGTAGAAGCAGATCATGAGGCCCAGGGCCATGATGGTGTCGTTCAGGACGTTTTCGCTGACCACCTTCATCACCGCGTAGAAGCCGCCGGAGATCACGCCGGCGGCAATGGTCGCATAGCCGGGCGTGCCGAAGCGCTTGCTTACCGTCGAAAGGTTCTTCGGCAGGGCGCCGTAGTGGCTCATGGCGAGCAGGCTACGCGCCGGGGACGCCATGGTGGACTGCAGCGAGGAAGCGGTGCCGGAAAGGACGGCCAGGGACATCAGGATGGCCAGTGGGCCCATCACGGGTGAGGCCAGAGCCGCGAAGATGTTTGACTGGTTGTCCGGGTTGTTCAGGCCGATGCCGTCGCTTCCGACGCCGGCAACCATCATGGTTGCCACGATCACGGCGATGTAGAGGCCAAGGACCGCCACCGCGGTGGTGGTTCCGGCCTTGCCAGCCGTACCCTTTCCGCCCTTGGTCTCTTCGTTCAGGGTAAGGCAGACGTCCCAGCCCCAGTAGACGAAGACGGCCAGGGACATTCCTGCGGCGAACTGTTCGAAGCTGCCGATCTTGGCCGGGTTGAACCAGTCCCAGTTGAAGCCGATCGCCGTGGGGGTGTCACCGGATGCGGCGTGGGTGATGGCCATGACAATGAAGACGCCCAGGACGACGATCTGGAAGCCGACCATGCTGTACTGCACCAGCTTGGTGGCCTGCAGGCCGCGATAGCTGACCCACACTGCCAGTGCCACGAATGCCAGGCAGGTTGCGATGTTCAGCGGCGTGTTGGAGGTCAGCTCTGCCAGTTCCGGATTGCCGAACACCTGGGCGAGGAAGAGATAGAAGAAGTCCACCGCCACGCCGGCCAGGTTGGACAGGACGATGATGTTGGCGGCCAGCAGGCCCCATCCGCCCATCCAGCCGACCCACGGCCCGAAGGCCTTGGTTGCCCAGGTGAAGGTGGTGCCGCTGTCTGGCGAATCGGCGTTGAGTTCCCGGTAGGCGAACGCCATCAGGATCATGGGAATGAATGCAAGGATGAAGATGGCGGGCAGCTGAAGGCCAACCGCGTCTGCGGCCGGGCCGAGCGAGCTGGTCAGGCTGTACGCCGGGGCAACCGAGGAAATACCGAGGACGACGACGGCGAGCAGGCCGAGCTGCCCGGTCTTCAGTCCCTTGCCGCTGATCTTATGCGCGGAGCCGGCGGCGTTGCCGTCGCGATTGATTGTCTGGCTCATGGGGGCCCTTTCTAGCTGGCCGGGCGCGGTCGGGGAGGATGAAGATTGCCGCGTGGCCATTGAGACAAGTATCACTAAATGAATAGCGTTCATTTAGTATGGATGCAGGCGGGTCCCAATGCAAGCTGGATCACGTTTTTGTTTTGTTTGTTTGGTTCCGCGGCGGGTCGTGGTGCGTCCTCGGTCTGGGCTTCCGGCGCGGCGCGGCGCCTATTTTTCCGCGGGGAAGGCCACGCCTTCGCCCACCACGCGCAGGCAGAGTTCCGTGCCCGGCTTGGTGATGGAGGCGTTCCAGTGCCGGATGGTGATGACTTCGCCGCCGCCCGGGAAGCGGTGGTCGGAACCGGCTCCGGGCAGGGGAGCCAGTCGGATCCGGACGGTGGTTTCCGGGCCGAAGTAGTCCGTGTCCACCACCACGCCGCGGATCGGGCCGTCGGGGGCGATCCGGATCTGTTCGGGCCGGAGCATCAGCTGCACGGCACCCTGCGCCGGCGGGCGGCGCACCGGAATGCCGCCCAGCGAACAGGTTGCCAGCGAGCCTTCCATCCATGCGTCCAGGATGACGGCATCGCCGAGGAACTCCGCAGTGGCACGGTCTGCCGGCCGGGTGTAGACCACGAAGGGGTTGCCGATCTGGGCCAGCTTTCCGCCGCGCATGATCGCCACCTGGTCGGCGAAGGACAACGCCTCGGCCTGGTCGTGGGTGACCAGGATGGTCGTGACCCCCGCTTCGCTCAGGACGTTGGCCACGGCCCGGCGGGTGGCGACCCGGAGGCCGGCATCCAGCGCCGAGAACGGCTCGTCCAGCAGCATCAGCTCAGGCTTGCGCGCCAGGGCCCGGGCGAGGGCGATGCGCTGCTGTTGGCCGCCGGACAGCTGGTGTGGGCGGCGTTTCGCCATGGCGGGATCGAGGGAAACCATTTCGAGCAGTTCGGCGACGCGTCCGCGCACGGCGTGGCGGCCGCCGTCGAGCGCTGAGTGGTCAAGGCCGAAGGCGATGTTCTGCCCCACGGTGAGGTGCGGGAAGAGCGCGCCGTCCTGTGCGACATAGCCCACGTGCCGCTTGTGGGCCGGCTGCCAGGCGCCGTTGCCGGCCACCTGCCGGCCATTGAGGCAGATCGTGCCCGTGTCCGGGTGCTCGAAGCCGGCGATCAGGCGCAGCAGGGTGGTCTTGCCCGATCCCGAGGGGCCGACGATCGCGGTGGTTCCGCCCTTGGCGACCGAGAGGTTGACGCCCTTCAGCACTGCCTGGGCGCCGAAGTTCTTGGTGACGTCCGTGATGTCCAAGTGCGGATCCGTGGTCGAGGCGATGGCCGGGGCGATGCGGGGTGCGGGAAGACTGGAGGGGGATTGTTCGGTCACTGTCCGGCCACTTTCTTGGACTGTTGGAAAAGCAGGTAGGTCATCGGTGCGGACAGCAGGATCATCAGCAGCGCATAAGGGGCGGCGCCGGAATAGTCGATCTCGCTGCTCTTGCTCCAGAATTCGGTGGCGAGCGTACTGGTGCCATTCGGGGACAGGAGCAGGGTTGCCGTCAGTTCGTTCACGATCGCGAGGAACACCAGTGCTGCGCCGCCGGCGGCGGCCGGTGCGCTCAGGCGCAAAGTGACCTTCAGGAACGCCACCCATGGGGATTTTCCGAGCGAACGGGCGGCTTCGTCGAGTTCTTTCGGCGCTTGGGCCAGCCCCGAGCGCAGGTTCACGAGGGAACGGGGAAGGAAGAGGAGCACGTAGGCCGCAATGAGGAGCCCGGCGGTCTGGTAGACGCCGGGCACCAACCGGATGCTGATGGTCACGAACGCCAGGCCCACCACGATTCCAGGCAGTGAACTGGTGATGTAGTTGGAGAGCTCAAGGGCCTTGCTGAACCATCCGGGGTTCCGGACCGCGAGGTACGCCAAGGGGAACGCCACCACGGTGGTCACCAGGGCGCCGGCCAGTCCATAGCCGAGGGTCTGCAGCAGGGCGGGGACGAACTCGGCGGAATCCCAGATCGAGCTTCCGCCAAGCATGACCCAGCGCAGCACCAGCCAGAACGGCAGGCCGAAGGCGAGCACGCTGAGGGCCAGCAGCACCAACTGCGCAGGCAGCTGGAAACCGCCGAGCCGTGCGCGGAGCGCCTTGGCCTGGGCACCGGAACCGATGCGGGCATAGCGGGCCGTGCCGCGGCTGCGCACTTCCACGAGCAGCAGGCCCAGGCAGAACAGCACCAGCACGCTCGCCAGCATGTTCCCGGCGGTGCCGTTGAAGGTCGATTGGAACTGGGTCATGATCGCCGTGGTGAAGGTGTCGAAGCGGATCATCGCGAACGCGCCGTATTCGGCCAGCAGGTGGAGGGCAACCAGCAGCCCCCCGCCGGTCATGGCGATCCTCAGCTGCGGCAGCACGACCCGGAAGAACACGGCCCATGGCCCGAGTCCCAAGGAGGCCGCGGACTGCTCGATCGCCGGGTCCAGGCGCCCCAGCATCGCGGCCGCCGGAATGTAGACCAGCGGGAAATAGGACAGGGTTGCGATCAGGACACCGGACCAGATGCCTTCCAGGGACGGCACCACGGAGACCCAGGCATAGCTGTTGACGAAGGCCGGGATGGCCAGTGGCGCGGCCAGGGCAACAGCCCACACGCGGTGCCCGCGCAGCGCGGTCCGCTCCACGAGCCAGGCGCCGCCGACGCCCAGCACGAGGCACAGTGGAACCGTGAGGAGGATAAGCAGGACCGTGTTCCCCAGCAGTTCACCGACACGCGGCCGGAAGATGAGCCCGACGGCGGTGTCCCAGCCGGTGGCTGCCGTCATGTAGGCCACGTAGCCCAGCGGCAGGAGCGAGAAAAGAGCGATCAGGACCGCAGTGACGGAAAGTGCTGGAACGCCGAAAGGCGGGCGAGGGCGCTTGCCCTTGCCCGCCGTCGTGCTCCGTTGGGAGACGGAAGCCGGTGGAACGATACTCACGGAATTACAGGAGTCCTGCCTCGGTCATCATGTCGGTGACCTTCTTGGAGTTGAGCTTGGCCGGATCAACGGTGGGAGCCTCGAGTTCCTTGACCGGGACGAGCTTTGCGTTGGCGGCGACCCCGGATGCGATGGCGTACTCGAATGAGGTGCCGTCGCGGAGGATCTCCTGGCCCTTCTTGCCGGTGATGAATTTCAGGAACGCCTGCGCCTTCGCGGCGTTCTTCGAGGACTTCAGCACGCCACCGCCGGAGATGGAGAGGAATGCGCCCGGGTCCTGGTTGCGGAAGTAGTACGGGGTGACGTTCTTGGAGTCGTCGCCAGTCTTGGCCTGGTCGCCGTAGTAGTAATAGTGGTAGATCAGGGCGGCATCCACTTCGCCGGAGTTGACGGCCTTCATGGCGGTCTTGTTGCCCTTGTATTCCTTGGCGTTTTCCTTCATGCCCTTGAGCCATTCCTTGGTGGCGGCTTCGCCCTTGAGCTCGAGCAGGGCGGAGACGATCGCCTGGAAGTCGGCGCCTGACGGAGACGCGGACCACTTGCCCTTCCACTCCGGCTTGGCCAGGTCCAGCATCGACTTGGGCAGCTTGTCCTCGCTGATCTTGTTCTTGTCATAGACCAGTACGGTGGAGCGGGCGGCGATGCCGGTCCACTTGCCCGTGGAAGGACGGAAACCGGCGGGAACCTGGGCGAGGGTGGCTTTGTCGACGTCGGCGAAGAGCCCGGCGTTCTCGACCTGCGCCATGGCCGGGGAGTTCTCCGTCAGGAAGACGTCAGCGGGAGAGGCTGCGCCTTCCTGGATGATCTGGTTGGACATTTCGGTGTCCGAGCCCTGACGCAGGGTGACCGTGATGCCGGTCTCCTTGGTGAACTCGTCGACCCATTCCTTGGTCAGGCTCTCGTGCTGTGCGTTGTAGACCGTGATGTCGGTAGGACCGGCCGGGCTGCTGCTCTCTGCGGACGGAGTGGAGCCGCCGCAGGCGGCCAGGCTGAGGGCAGCGGCGGCGGCAAGGGCAATGCCGGCCAGCGCGTTCTTGCGGATCATGGATGCTACTTTCTGCGAACAGGAGCCGTGGGGCTGCGGAGCCAAGGAAGGCTGCCGGAAAATTAGGGTAGCCAAACCTTTGAACCCATCCAGCATGCCTGAAGCGCCGCGCATTACGCAAAGTTGTCGTGACGTAATGACGGGCCCGGCCCAACTGGCTCGCAGTTGTTGTCGTTTTGAGGCTCCAAAACGACCACAACTGTCGGTCAGTCGGGAATGCCCAGGAACGGGTGCGCTCAGGAATGCGTGGGCTCCTCCACCAGTGCCGTGGCGATGCTGTCCGCGTCCTCGAGTGCCGCGAGGTAGCGTTCGGCGTCCAGGGCCGCAGCGCAGCCGCTGCCCGCGGCGGTGATGGCCTGCCGGTAGCGGTGGTCCACGGCGTCGCCGCAGGCAAAGACGCCCCGGAGGTTCGTGACCGTGGTGGGCGAGGCCACCTTGATGTAGCCCTCGGCGTCCAGGTCCACTTGGCCGGTGAGTAGTTCCGTCCGCGGCACGTGGCCGATCGCCACGAAGATTCCGGTGGCTGCCTGTTCCCGCTTCCGGCCCGTGCGGGTGTCGCTCAAAGTGACACCGGTGACCTTCGCGTTGCCGTGGATGGCGGCGACGGCGGAGTTCCAGGCGAAGCTGATCTTGGGATTGTCCTTGGCTCGCTGGGCCATGATCCGGGAGGCGCGCAGCTCATCGCGCCGCACGACGACGGTCACGGACTTCGCGAAGCGCGTCAGGAAGGTGGCCTCCTCCATGGCGGAGTCGCCGCCGCCCACAACGATGATGTCCTGTTCCCGGAAGAAGAAACCGTCGCAGGTGGCGCACCAGGAGACACCGTGGCCGCTGAGGCTCTTCTCTTCGGGCAGCCCGAGTTCCTTGTACGCCGAGCCCGTGGCGAGGATGACGGCGGGCGCCTCGTAAGTCTCCCCGGCTCCGGTTGCCACGCGCTTGAGGTGGCCATTCAGCTCCAGGGACACGGCGTCGTCGAACACTATTTTGGCGCCGAACCTCTCGGCCTGTTCCTGGAGCCCGTCCATGAGCTCGGGGCCCTGGATGCCGCGCGGGAACCCCGGGAAATTCTCCACCTCGGTGGTGTTCATGAGGGCGCCGCCGGCGGTCACGGAGCCGGCGACGACCAGTGGTTCCAGTCCGGCCCGGGCCGCGTAGATGGCGGCGGTGTAGCCGGCGGGGCCGGACCCGACGATGATCAGCTGTTCGGTGCTCATGGTGCCAGTGGAGCAAGAACCGGGCGTCCGATCAAGGGTTGTGGGGGATGATGGTGACCATGCCGCGTAAACCTGTAGCCCGGGACGCCGTCCTGGATGCCTTCGAAGCCGTCCTCATCGACGTGGGGGAGCGGGCCGCCACCCTGGACGCCGTGGCCAAGCGTGCCGGTGTATCCAAGGGTGGGCTGCTCTACCACTTCCCCAACAAGGAAGCGATGATCGCCGCCCTGCTTGAGCGGCTCGACCGGCTGGCCGAAGCGGACATCGACGCCATGAAGTCTGCTCCTGAAGGGGCAGCGGTCTACTTCATCAAGTCTTCGCTCTGGGACGACACCCCCATGGACCGCGTGTTCGTGGCTGCGACGCGGCTGGCCGAAGTGGCCCACGAAGAGACCCGCCGGCGCTTCGCGGGAATCCAGCAGCAATGGCTGGACGTGCTCGCCGAAGAGATTGGTCCGGACCTGGCCAAGGCCGTCCGGTACATGGGCGACGGGCTGTACTTCAACGCAATGCTTGAAGGCAGCCACGGGGGAGGTGCAGCCCACCGGCAGGCCGACGTCGAGGCCCTCCTTGCCGCCGTCGAGCTCCTCCGCAGGGGCTGAGGGAGCGGTACCGGCCGCCGCGGCAAGGCGTCGGGGGATACATTTGCGAACAGCTCCGCTCCATAGGACAATTGAGCCTTGTGGCAACCATCACGGCTTGCCGCGAGCAGCAACGACCACAAATGAATACGCCTCTGATCTGCGGCGGGAGAGTCCTGCAGACAAGTGATGCAGGCGCCGTAGGAGCAAATCCTCCCCAGGAATCTCTCAGGCCCATGTACCGCCGCACCAAGGCAACTCTGGAAAGCAGCACGCTGTCCATGTGACCATGACGAGTTCAAGGCGCGGGGCAACGGGCTCACCGACGGTGCAAGCAGACTCGTCTGCGGAATCTCTCAGGTCCAAGACAGAGCGGGGAGGAACCCAACCACTGTGGCGTACCCAGCGCCCTCTTCGTCAATGGAGTTCCTTTCGTGACTGTTAGTTCAGCATCAACCACCTTCGTGGACCGGCATATCGGCTCCCGCCGCCAGGCCGATATCGACCACATGCTCAAGACCGTCGGCTATGACACTGTGGACTCGCTCGTGGACACCGCGGTTCCCAATGACATCCGCCAGGAATCCCCGCTCACCCTCGGCAAGGCCCTCAGCGAGGTCGAGGTGCTGGCCGAGCTGCGCAGGCTCGCCGCCAAGAACAAGACCGCCGTCCAGATGATCGGCCAGGGCTACTACGACACCGTGACCCCTCCGGTGATCCGCCGCAACATCCTCGAGGCCCCGGCCTGGTACACCGCCTACACCCCGTACCAGCCGGAAATCTCGCAGGGCCGCCTCGAAGCCCTGCTGAACTTCCAGACCATGGTGGAGGACCTCACCGGCCTGCCCATCGCCAACGCCTCCCTGCTTGACGAAGCCACCGCCGTCGCCGAGGCCGTGCTGCTCATGCGCCGCGCCAACAAGAACAAGGCCGCCGCCGCCGGCAAGACCGTCGTGGATGCGGACGTCCTGCCGCAGACCATCGCGATCGTGCAGGGCCGCGCCGAGGCGCTCGGCTTCGAGGTTGAGGTCGCCGACCTCTCCCAGGGCCTGCCCGATGGCGACATCAACGGCATCGTGCTGCAGCAGCCCGGCGTGTCCGGCCGGGTCTGGGACCAGACCGCCGTCATCGCCGCCGCCAAGGAGCGCGGCGCCCTCGTCACCGTCGCCGCCGACCTGCTGGCGCTGACCCTCATCACCCCTCCGGGCGAGCAGGGTGCGGACATCGCCGTCGGCACCGCCCAGCGCTTCGGCGTCCCGCTGTTCTTCGGCGGCCCGCACGCCGCTTACATGGCCGTGCACAAGGGCCTCGAGCGCCAGCTCCCGGGCCGCATCGTTGGTGTCTCCAAGGACAGCGCAGGCGTCCCGGCCTACCGCCTGGCCCTGCAGACCCGCGAACAGCACATCCGCCGCGAGAAGGCCACCTCCAACATCTGCACCGCGCAGGCGCTGCTGGCCATCACCGCCTCGATGTATGCCGTCTACCACGGCCCCGACGGCCTGAAGGCCATCGCTGAAACGGTGCACGGTAACGCCCGGGTGCTTGCCGCTACCCTGCAGGCCGCCGGACGCGAACTGGCCAGCGAGTCCTTCTTCGACACCATCACCGTCAAGGTTCCGGGCAAGGCCGAGCAGGTCATCGCCGCCGCCGAGGCCCGCGGCATCAACCTGCGCCGCATCGACGCCGACACCGTGGGTGTGTCCGTGGATGAAACCACGACGCCGGAAGTCCTGTCCGCCGTCGCCGTCGCCTTCGGCGCCGGCCCCCTGGGTGAGGCTTCCGGGCTCGAGCTGCCCGCCGCCGTCGTGCGCAGCTCCGACTACCTGCAGCACCCGGTGTTCAACACCCACCGCTCCGAAACCCAGCTGCTGCGCTACATCCGCAAGCTCTCCGACCGGGACCTGGCGCTTGACCGCACCATGATCCCGCTGGGCTCCTGCACCATGAAGCTCAACGCCACCGCCGAGATGGAAGCCATCTCCTGGCCGGAGTTCGCTTCGATCCACCCCTTCGCCCCGGAATCCCAGACCGCCGGCTGGCGTGAACTGATCGAGGGCCTGGAGGCGGACCTGTCCACCATCACCGGCTACGACCAGGTCTCCATCCAGCCCAACGCCGGCTCCCAGGGCGAGCTCGCCGGCCTGCTGGCCATCCGCGGTTACCACCTCTCCCGCGGCGACGAGCAGCGCAACGTCTGCCTCATCCCGGCCTCGGCCCACGGCACCAACGCCGCGTCCGCCGTCCTGGCCGGCATGAAGGTCGTGGTGGTCGCCACCACCGCCGAAGGCCTCATCGACCACGATGACCTGCAGGCCAAGATCGATGCCAACAAGGACGTGCTGTCCTGCATCATGATCACCTACCCGTCCACGCACGGCGTGTACGACGGCGACGTCCGCGAAGTCTGCGACGCCGTACACGCGGCAGGCGGCCAGGTCTACGTCGACGGCGCCAACCTCAACGCCCTGGTGGGCCTGGCCCAGCCCGGCAAGTTCGGCGGCGACGTGTCGCACCTGAACCTGCACAAGACCTTCTGCATCCCGCACGGCGGCGGCGGCCCGGGTGTCGGCCCGGTCGCAGCCAAGGCGCACCTGGCACCGTTCATGCCCGGCGATGCCACCAAGGCCGCGCACGAGGAAGGCCACGGCGTGGCGATCTCGGCCTCGCGCTACGGTTCCGCCGGCGTGCTGCCGATTTCCTGGGCCTACGTGAAGCTCATGGGCGGCGAAGGCCTCACCGAAGCCACCAAGTCCGCGCTGCTGGCCGCCAACTACGTGGCTGCCCGCCTCAACGAGTACTTCCCGGTGCTCTACACGGGCGAAGGCGGACTCGTGGCCCACGAGTGCATCCTGGACCTGCGCGAGCTCACCGCCCGCACCGGCGTCACCGCCGAGGACGTGGCCAAGCGCCTTATCGACTTCGGCTTCCACGCACCCACCCTGGCCTTCCCGGTGGCCGGCACCCTGATGGTTGAACCCACCGAGTCCGAGGACCTGGGCGAGATCGACCGCTTCATCGAGGCCATGATCACCATCCGCTCCGAGATCGAGCAGGTTGCCGCCGGCGACTTCGCGGTGGAGGAATCCCCGCTGCGCAACGCACCGCACACCGCGGCCGCCGTCGTGTCTTCCGACTGGAAGCGCGAATACCCGCGCGAGCAGGCCGTGTTCCCGGTCAAGTCGCTCAAGCAGGACAAGTACTTCCCGCCGGTCGGACGCATCGACGGCGCAGCAGGGGACCGCAACCTGGTCTGCTCCTGCCCGCCGATCTCTGAGTTCGAAAACTAAGCCGGAACCGCAAAGGACATTCACATGAGCAAGCACACTGCCCTTTACGGCACGCATGAGGCACTCGGGGCTTCCTTCACGGACTTCGGCGGCTGGCAGATGCCGCTGAAGTACTCGTCCGAACTGGCTGAGCACCACGCCGTCCGTCAGTCCGCAGGCCTGTTCGACCTCTCTCACATGGGCGAGGTCTGGGTCACCGGCCCGGAGGCCGGGGCGTTCCTGGACTACGCGCTGGTGGGCAAGCTGTCCGCCGTCGCGGACGGCAAGGCGAAGTACTCGCTGATCTGCAACGCCGACGGCGGGATCATCGACGACCTTCTCGCCTACCGTTTCGGTCCGGAGAAATACCTCGTGGTCCCGAACGCGGGCAACGCACCCACCGTCGCCGCCGAGCTGGCCAAGCGCGCCGAGGGCTTCGACGTCGTGGTGGAGAACGTCTCCGACGCCATGTCCCTCATCGCCGTGCAGGGCCCGAACGCCGAGGCAATCCTGCTCAAGCTCACGGACGACGCCCAGCACGAACTGGTCACCGGCCTGAAGTACTACGCGTTCAACGAGGCCACTGTTGCCGGCCACGACGTCATCCTGGCCCGCACCGGCTACACCGGCGAGGACGGCTTCGAGCTGTTCCTGCCCAACGAGGGCGCCGCGACACTGTGGGCCTCGATCAGCGAAGCCGGCGCAGGTCTGGGCCTCATCCCGTGCGGCCTGGCCTGCCGCGACTCGCTGCGCCTGGAGGCCGGCATGCCGCTCTACGGCAACGAACTCTCCCTCGAAGGCAACCCCTTCGCCGCCGGCCTCGGCCCCGTGGTGGCACTGTCCAAGGAAGGCAACTTCGTCGGCAAGGAGGCCCTCGCGGCACTCAAGGCCGGCGGCGCCGGGACCACCTCGGGCCGACGCCTGGTGGGACTGAAAGGCCTGGGCCGGCGCGCCGCCCGCGGCCACTACCCGGTCCTGAAGGACGGTGCCGTGATCGGTGAAGTGACCTCCGGCCAGCCGTCCCCCACCCTTGGCTACCCGGTAGCGATGGCGTATGTCGACGTCGAGCACTCCGAAATCGGCACCGCCGTGGAAGCGGACCTGCGCGGCAAGGCCGAGCCCTTCGAGGTCATCGCGCTGCCGTTCTACAAGCGCGCCAAGTAAGGTTGGGCGCCGGACGGACGATCCGGCCGGCGCCCCCACCCATCGATTTTTCAGACAGCTTTCAGACAACGAACGTAAAGGAAAAAACATGGCAAAAGTTGCAGCTGGACTCCAGTACTCGGAGGAACACGAATGGGTTGCCCGCGAAGACGGAAACCTTGTCTCCGTAGGAATCTCCGCCGTGGCCACTGACGCCCTCGGCGACATCGTCTACGTCGACCTGCCCGAGGTCGGCTCCACCGTGACCGCCGGCGAAACCTGCGGCGAGGTCGAGTCCACCAAGTCCGTGTCCGACCTGTACTCCCCGGTGACGGGTGAGGTCACGGAACTGAACACGAGCGCTGTCGACGACCCTGCCGTGATCAACAGCGACCCCTACGGTGCCGGCTGGCTCTTCAAGGTGGCGGCCGTTACCGACGGCCCGCTGCTCTCCGCAGAGGAATACGCTGCCAAGAACGGAGGCGAACTGTGAGCGCCGCAGCAGGAACCACCGCTTTCGAGCAGGTCGTTTCCCCGTCCCTCGACGCCGTGCTGTCCGAGCTGGACCCGGAAATCGCCGCGAAGATCGACGACGAACTGGGCCGCCAGCGCGGCGGCCTGGAAATGATCGCTTCGGAGAACCACACCGCTGTGGCCGTCATGCAGGCGCAGGGCTCCGTGCTGACCAACAAGTACGCCGAAGGCTACCCCGGCAAGCGCTACTACGGCGGCTGCGAGCACGTGGACGTCATCGAGCAGCTGGCCATCGACCGTGTCAAGGCCCTCTTCGGCGCCGAGTACGCGAACGTGCAGCCGCACTCCGGTGCCCAGGCGAACGCTTCGGTCATGCACGCCTTGATCAAGCCGGGCGACACCATCATGGGCCTGAACCTCGCCCACGGCGGCCACCTGACCCACGGCATGCGCATCAACTTCTCCGGCAAGCTGTACAACGTGGTGCCCTACGGCGTGCGCGAAGACAGCCACACCGTGGACATGGCCGAGGTCGAAGCCCTGGCCCTGGAGCACAAGCCGGCCCTGATCGTCGCCGGCTGGTCGGCCTACTCCCGCCAGCTGGACTTCGCCGAGTTCCGCCGCATCGCGGACCTCGTGGGTGCCTACCTGATGGTGGACATGGCGCACTTCGCCGGCCTCGTCGCCGCCGGGCTGCACCCCAGCCCGGTGCCGCACGCCCACGTCACCACCTCCACCACGCACAAGACCCTCGCCGGTCCGCGCGGCGGCATCATCCTGACCAACGACGCCGAGATCGCCAAGAAGATCAACAGCGCCGTTTTCCCGGGACAGCAGGGCGGCCCGCTGGAGCACGTGATCGCAGGCAAGGCTGTGGCCTTCAAGATCGCCGCGTCGGAAGAGTTCAAGGAGCGCCAGGCCCGCGTGCTGGCCGGTTCCCGGATCCTGGCCGAGCGCCTGGTCCAGCCGGACGTCGCGGCCAAGGGCATCTCCGTGGTTTCCGGTGGCACCGACGTGCACTTGGTGCTGGTGGACCTGCGCGACTGCGAACTGGACGGCCAGCAGGCCGAGGACCGGCTTGCCACGATCGACATCACGGTCAACCGCAACGCCGTGCCGTTCGACCCGCGCCCGCCGATGGTCACCTCCGGCCTGCGCATCGGCACCCCGGCCCTGGCCACCCGCGGTTTCGGTGAAGCTGCCTTCCGTGAAGTCGCCGACATCATCGCCGAGGCGTTGATCGCCGACGCCGGTGCCGACCTTTCCGGACTGCGCCACCGCGTGGAGGCCCTGGCCGAAGCGCACCCGCTTTACCCGGCTGTCGCCAACCTGGGCTGACAGCTTCCGTTTGGTCCTTTGGGGCCGGCATCCTCTGCGGGCGATTTGGGCCCACACCGTCCGGGTTCCCTGACCGAGCTTGCGAGGTCAGGGGGACGGTGGGGACGCCTGCTGCCGGATGCCGGCCCCAAAGGGGTTCCGGACAGGCCTGCCTGCCGGGGCCCGGATCCACCAGGATCCGGTCTGCTTAGAATTATTAATTAGATAGGAACCGGCATGGCTGTTGGCGTCTTTGATCTCTTTACCGTTGGGCTTGGTCCTTCGAGTTCACACACCGTGGGCCCGATGCGGGCTGCCGCGGTGTTCGCGGGGGAACTGAAGGAAAGCGGCATCCTCGCCCGGGTCGCCTCCCTGCGCGTGGACCTGTACGGTTCGCTCGCCGCCACCGGCCACGGCCACGGGACCATGACCGCGATCCTGCTGGGCCTGGAGGGCTACCACCCCGAGGTGATCCTGCCGGAGGAAGTCGAGGAACGCCTCGCCGCGATCTCGGACACCGGCACCCTGCGCCTGGCGGGCTCCCAGGACCCCGACGGCGGTGTTCCGCTGCCGTATGGTGTGTCCGACATGGTGCTGCGCCCCCTCACCGTGCTGCCTCGCCACACCAACGGCATGACCTTCACGGTCAGCGACGCCGACGGCGAAGTGCTGCACACGGCCACCTTCTTCTCCGTGGGCGGCGGCTTCATTGTGCGCGAGGGCGAAGAGGACGCCGCGCAGAAGGAACTGGACGAGTCCAAGAAGGAACTCCCGCTGCCGTTCCGCACCGCCGCCGAACTGCTGGGCCGCTGTGCTTCGAAGGGCCTGAGCATCTCCGACATCATGCTGGTCAACGAGCTCGCCTCCCGCTCCGAGGAGGAAATCCGCGAGGGCCTGCTGCACATCTGGTCCGTCATGGAAGGCTGCGTCGAAAAGTCGATCAAGCGCGAAGGCGTGCTGCCTGGCGGACTGAAGGTCCGCCGTCGGGCCCCTGACTGGCACGAGCGCCTCCTGAAGGAGGACAAGGACAACGACCCCAAGTACTGGCAGGAGTGGGTCAACCTGATCGCCCTGGCCGTCAACGAAGAGAACGCCTCCGGAGGCCGTGTCGTCACGGCGCCCACCAACGGTGCGGCCGGCATCATCCCGGCCGTGCTCTACTACGCCCTGCACTTCGCCCCGGGCATGGACAAGGCAAGCCAGGAGGACCGCGACAACGTGGTCGTGAAGTTCCTGTTGACGGCCGGTGCCGTGGGCGTGCTCTACAAGGAGCAGGCCTCCATTTCCGGCGCCGAGGTGGGCTGCCAGGGCGAGGTCGGTTCGGCGTCGTCCATGGCCGCGGCCGGCCTGGCGGAGGTCATGGGCGGGACGCCGGCGCAGGTGGAGAACGCCGCCGAAATCGCCATGGAGCACAACCTGGGCCTTACCTGCGACCCCATCGGCGGCCTGGTGCAGATCCCCTGCATCGAACGCAATGCGATTGCCGCGGCGAAGGCCATCAACGCCGCCAAGATGGCACTGTGGGGCGACGGCTCGCACCGGGTATCGCTGGACGAGGTCATCGTCACCATGCGCGAAACCGGCAAGGACATGAGCTCCAAGTACAAGGAAACCGCGATGGGCGGCTTGGCCGTCAACGTGGTGGAGTGCTGAGGCGGTCCACAGCCGCGCCCCTGTTTATTGTCTGACCCCGGTGCCATGCTTTTCCCATGAGCGGGGGATACGACAGCGGGTTCCTGAGGGCCGGCCTTGAGCTGCCCAGTCCGTCGGTGACGACGATTCTTCTGGACTACACACACTTCTCGGTGAGGTTCCGCCCGGACCGGAAACTTGCGGCCATTGTCGGGGTCAACATCAACGGCAGGGAGCTGGACGCCCTGGCCCGCGAAGGCACCTGGCATTTCGATTCCAGGGTGCCGAAGGAACAGCAGGCCGGGCCGGACGTCTACAAGAACAATGCTTTCGACCGCGGGCACCTCGTGCGCCGCCTGGACCCGGTGTGGGGGGACCCGGCCACGGCCAAGCTCGCCAACCAGGACACCTTCGTCTTCACTAACGCCGCACCCCAAATCGACGATTTCAACCAGGGTAAGGAGCTCTGGGTGGGCCTGGAGGATCACGTACTCGGCCACGCGGACACCTTCGACGCCAAGCTGAGCGTCTTCACGGGACCGGTCTTCCGGGACGACGATCCGCCGTACCGCGGAGTGAACGTGCCCCGGAAGTTCTGGAAGATCGCCGCCTGGACCAACGAGGCCGAACTCGGCGCCGTGGGCTTCGTGGTGGACCAGACCTCCCTGCTGGACAAGGTTGAGCTGGAGAAAGCCACCCGTAAGCGGCTGCTGGAGGACGAGCCGCCGCCGCTCGGCCCTTTCCGCACCTTCCAGGTGCCCATCCGGGACATCGCGGATCTCACCGGACTGGCCCTTGACGGGCTCGTCGACGCCGACCGCCTCGCCCGCGGGCAGCGCGCCCTGGGGGAGAAACCGAAAGCCGTATTCCTGGAGAGTGCCGCCCAGATCAGGCTGTAGGAAACGGAGCCGATAGACTGGAGGCTGCGTGCCAGCGCCGCCCTCGGCTGCGGCTGCCTCTCGTACGCCCAGCCCATATACGCGACTGATTGGACACGGCCCCCTTGCGAGAATTCACCGCCCGCTTTGCCACCGCCGAGGAAATCGCCAACTGGGACGCCTTGGTGACAGCCAACCCGAACGGCGGAAACCTCCTCCAGTCCGAAGCCTTCGCAGAGGTGAAGCAGCACTACGGCTGGAAGCCCCTCCACCTGGTCTACGAAGGCCCGGACTACAACAGCTACAACTTGGTCCTGGAGAAGTCCTTTCCGGTGCTGGGCAAGCTCTGGTACCTCATCAAGGGCCCGGACGTCGCCGAGGTGGCGGATATCGCGGGCATCGTCCGCGCCAACGCGGAGTTCGTGAAGCGCAGCAAGGCCGGCGTGTTCGCGATCAAGATCGAACCGGACATCGTGCTCTCGGAGGAGACCCGCGCGGCCATCGACGCCACCGGACTGGTGAAGACCCCCAACCTGCAGCCGAACGACTCCACGGCGCTCCTGGACATCTCGCCGGATGAGCAGCCGCTGCTGCGCACCCTCCATTCCCGCGGCCGGAACGCCGTGCGCCGGGCCATCCGGGAAGGCGTGGAGGTGCTCAACATGGACCCCACGGAGGAGAACTTCCGCGCCATGTACGGGCTCATGACCAACACGGTGGAAGCCAAATCCCAGGTGCGGGTCCGCGAGTTCGACTACTACAACCGCTTCTGGACCAACTTCATTAAGCGCGACCAGGGCCGGCTGCTTTTCGTCTACGAAAACGGTGTCCCCTCCGTGGGCGCCTTCGTGATCAACTACGGCCGCAAGGGCACCTACAAGGACGGCGGCTCCCTGCAGAAGCGCAGCCAGTACGGCGACTCGCACCTGGTCCAGTGGACCGCCATCAACCAGGTCAAGGAACTGGGCTGCACCGAGTACGACTTCTGCGGCACTCCGCCCGCGGACAAGGTCAAGGACAGCTCCCACCCCTTCCACGGCCTGGGCCTGTTCAAGACCAGCTTCAGCAAGACCGTCACGGACTTCGTGGGCTGCTACGACCAGGTGCTCAGCCCTCTGAAGTACAAGCTCTGGACCGTGGCAGGGGAGCGGATCGCCCGCCAGCTCTACACGCGCCGCACCGGGCAGCAGTTCTACTAGACTCGCAGCAGCACCTGCTGCATGGCCTTTGACAGCCGCCGGACCTGGAGGAAGACCCGCTTGACCGACCGCCCCGAACACCAGTCGGATGCAAGCAACCGGCCACCGACGGACGGGCTGCCCAAGACGCAGCCGATCCGCCCCTCCCAGGTGCAGCAGAACCTCAGCGCCAGGCGGATGCTCCGGCGCCTCGTGCAGGGCGAAAACCCGCCCACGGCTCCGCTGACCATCGTGGACCGGCTCGCCGGCAGCCCGTACGCGAACCCGACCATCCAGGTGGGCGGGGTGGACGCTTCCGCCCGGAAGACCGTCGACTTCGCGCTGCACCTCGCCGAGACGATGTTCCGCTACGGAGCCGGCGCCCTGGAAGTGGAAACCAGCATCATCGCGGTGACCGCGTCGCTGGGCCTGAAGTACATCGAGGTGGACATCACCAACCAGTCGGTGGGCATCAACTACTCGCCCAAGGACCAGACCCCGGTGACCTTGCTGCGGGTGGTGCGCTCCTGGACGAACAACTATGCCGGACTGGCGCAGGTGCACCAGCTGGTCACCGACATCGTGGCCGGCGGCGTCGGCAGGGACGAGGCCGTCCGTCGCCTGAACGACATCATCCGCAGGAGCAAGCCCTTCCCGCGCTGGATGGTCACCGTGGCCTTCGGCGTGTTCGCCGCGGCCTTTGTCGGCGTGCTGGGCGGCGGGCCCGGCGCTTCTGCGCTGGCCTTCGTCTCGAACCTGCTGGTCAGCCTCCTCGCCCGGCAGCTCGGCCGCTGGCGGACGCCCGACTTCTACGTGACGGCGGCCTGTGCCTTCCTGGTGACCTTCATCGCCGTGATGCTGCGCTTGGCTGGCGCGGACATCGCGCCTTCGATCGTCGTGGCGGGCGGCATCCTGCTGCTCCTTCCCACGGGGCGGCTGGTGTCCTCGGTGCAGGACGCGATCAACGGCTTCCCGGTCACGGCGGCCGGGCGTTTCCTGTCCACTACTCTGACGTTCGGCGCGATCGTGGCCGGTATCGCCATCGCCCTCGTCCTGGGGGACCGCCTCGGCAGCCAGGCGATCGACGTCACCCAGACCTTCCCGGACGCCTATCCCTTGTGGGCGCAGGCACTCCTGATCGGCGTCGCGGTCCTCGCGATCGGCGTTACGGAGCAGACCCAGCTCAGGTTGCTGTTCCCAACGGCGGCAGTCGGCCTGGTGGGGTTCTTCGTGCTGTGGGGAGCCTCGACCCTGGGGCTGGGAAGCCGCTTGTCTCCGGCCCTGTCCGCCGTGGTGATCGGCCTGCTGGCCCGTATCGTGGCCCTCAGGCTCGGTGCGCCGCAGCTGGTGGTCGCCGTTCCGGCGGCGCTGATCCTCCTGCCGGGCCTGACAATATTCCGTTCCATGTATGTTTTGACCATCGAGGAGGCGGACATCCTTGCCGGTTTCGGGGGCATGCTCAATGCCGGGGCAATCGTCATGGCCACCGCCGCGGGAATCGTCCTGGGTGACAACCTTGCACGGCCGTTGACCAAGAACCTGGCCAGCAACGAGCGGCGCCGGATCCGCCGTCGCCGCTGATACCCCCGCTAGAGGATCTGGCCTACGGGAAGCTTCTTCTCGGCCTGGAACTGGTCCTCTACACGGCCCTGCGCCCAGTAGCCGGAGAGCGACACCTGGCCGCGTTCCAATCCATGCTCACGAAAGAATATGTCGCGCAGGCCCTTCATGTAGCCGCGCTCCCCGTGGGCGAACACGTGGACACGCCCCGGTAGCCAGGCGGCATTGCGCACCGCGTCCAGCAGGACCGTGCCGGAGCCGGCGGGCACGCCCTCGCGGAAAATCCAGATCAGTTCGACGCCGGCCGGCGCCTTGATGTCCAGCACGTCGCTTTCGCTGTCCACCTCGAGGAACGCCAGGCCCTTGGCGTCGGCGGGAAGGGCTTCGATCGAGGCGGCAATGGCCGGCAGGGCGGCGTCATCGCCGGCGAAGAGGTGCCAGTCGGCCGCCGGATCCGGATTGTACGCGCCGCCGGGGCCGGTGAAGACCAGGCTGTCGCCCGCCTTGGCCTGCAGTGCCCAGGGGCCGGCCAGGCCCTCATCGCCGTGGACCACGAAATCGATGGCCAGTTCCCGTGCCGCCATGTCCACCCAGCGTACGGTGTAGGTGCGGGTGTGCGGCCAGAGTTCCCGGGGCATGGTTTCCCGGATCTTCCAGAGGTCAAGCGGTTCTTCGTAGGCCACGCCCGGCTGCGGGAAGACGATCTTGACGTAGCGGTCCACGAAGTCGTTGTTCGCGTAGTCCGCGAATCCGGGGCCGCCGGCAACGACGCGCACCATGTGCGGCGAAAGCTGTTCGGTGCGCAGCACGGTCAGATTGACCTGCGGGCGGCTCGTACGGTTTGCGGAGGAGGTGGCCGGGAGGGAAGTCACAAGCTAAGCCTAAGCGTTTTCCCGAGGGTCCCGACGCGAGCTTGCGAGCGTTGGGAAGGGAACTACGCGGCGTTAGGGGCGCGCCGGCAGCTCCCAGTTGACCGGCGTCGCTCCCTGTTCGATAAGCAGTTCGTTGGCCCGGCTGAAGGGCCGCGACCCGAAAAAGCCGCGGGATGCGGACAAGGGGCTGGGGTGTGCGGAAGAGATCAATGGTGTCCCGTCCAGGAGCGGCTGCACCGCCGCGGCGTCCTTCCCCCAGAGGATGGCGACCAGCGGCCTTCGTTTCCCGTCCTCGGTGCGGCGCCCTGCGACGGCGGTGACGGCCGCCGTCGTAATGGCCTCCCAGCCCTTGCCCCGGTGCGATCCGGCATTTCCTGCGCTGACGCTCAGGACCCTGTTCAGCAGCAGGACACCTTCTTTGCTCCAGGCGCTGAGGTCGCCGTGGGTCCGCGGCGGCAGGCCCAGGTCGGATTCCATTTCGCGGTAGATGTTCGCCAGGCTCCGGGGGATGGGCCGGGTGGTCCCCGATACCGCGAAGGAGAGTCCGATGGGATGGCCCGGCGTGGGGTACGGGTCCTGGCCAAGGATCAGTACCTTCACCTCGGCAAGGGGCTGGCGGAAGGCGCGGAGGAGATTCGCAGCGGCGGGGAGGACCTCGGCGCCGCGGGCCGATTCGGACGCGACGAAGCCCAGCACGGCGCGGAGTTCGGGTTCCACCCCTGCTAGCGCTTCCGCCCAATCCGGCGCCACGAGACCGGGCAGCGGCAGGCCGCAGAGCTCCTCGAAATCCGCGGAGCTGTTTCCGGCGTCGAGTTCAAACAGCGTTTCATCGCTTCCCACGACACCATTCTTCCCGTGCACGGCCCCGCGATGAAACGGCCCGGCAAATGACACGGCTGTTATTTGCCCGTTACCATGGGGAAGGATTGTGTTGGCAAGCGTCGGTGTCGGTGAGTGTTGAAGGAGTGTGTCGTGGCAGAGCCCGCGCAGGAACCCATGGCGCCCGGAACCGGTGGGTGGGCACTGGACGATCTCACCGCCGGAGTCCGCAGCGACTCCCCGCTCGGGGCACGGGAACAGCAGATGCTGGCCCTGGAACGCCAGTGGTGGAAGTACGCCGGCGCCAAGGAACAGGCCATCCGCGAACTGTTCGACCTTTCGGCGACCCACTACTACCAGCTCCTCAACGCCCTCATCGACTCAGAGGATGCACTGGCGCACGACCCCATGCTCGTGAAGAGATTGCGTAGACTACGTACGTCACGGCAGCGCGCCCGCACGGCCCGCCGCCTCGGATCTGACGCCTGAGCCCCGTCGCTTGGGTGCAGGGCTGATTCCAGCAGCAAGCAGCAAGGACACCGCTTCATCATGACCAAATTCGCCCGCGATGAATTCGACCGTGTGCCGCAGAACTCTTCGCGCCAGGGTGTCCACCGCGTCGTCACGCCGGCGTCCCGCCCGGCGCTGTGGCCGGTCCTGGTCCTCGGAGCCGTGGCCCTGGTGGTCGGCCTGGCAGCTTTCCTGATGCTGCCCAAGCCAGCGCCTTCGGCCTCGCAGGGCCAGCCGACCGCTTCGCAGCAGAGCCCCTCGGCGTCGCCCTCCGGGAGCAGCGCTCCCAGCACCAGCCCGAGCCCGACCCCGACGCCCTCTGTGACCCCGACGCCGAGTTCGGCCGCCGTCGACAAGACCACGCCGGTGGCGGTCTACAACGGAGCCGGGATCAGCGGCCTTGCCAGCCGGGTATCCACCACGGTGCGGAACGACGGATGGGTGCTGTCCGACGTCGGCAACTGGCAGGGCGTCCCGCAGCAGAGTTCTGCGATCTTCTACAACGGCCCGGAACAGAAGGGCAATGCCGAAGCCCTCGGCAAACTCCTGGGCATCACCGAACTCCTCGACACCGCCCAGTACCAGGTGCCGGTCGTCGTCATCCTCGGACCCGGGTACAACTAACGGCCCCTGCCCTGCGGGCTCCTGGCGGCGTCGGCCGGCGGGAGCAGCGCTGCCGGTTACGCCTGAATAACATTGCTTCCCGACACCGCCTTGGCACCTCCCCGCGGCCGTGACCTTGGTTACAGTAGGTTGAAGCCGATCCGGAGATCCCGGAGGCGGCTCGCAACTGAAAGTGTGGGGAACATGGCTTTGGGAACCGTCAAATGGTTCAACGCCGAAAAGGGGTACGGCTTCATCACCGTCGATGAAACCGGGGACGACGTCTTTGTGCACTGGTCCGCCATCCAGATGGACGGCTTCCGCGCTCTCGAAGAAGGCCAGCGCGTGGAATTCGAGCTCGGCGAAGGCCAGAAAGGGCCGCAAGCAGAGAGCGTCCGGTTGATCTAGTGCAAGCAGTGCTCGGCCGGCGTCCAAGGCCCAACCGTCGTCTTTGGGCTGTGGCACTTGTTTCGGGCCTTGCCCTTGGCGCCTCCGCCTGCGCCGGGCCGAGCGGCAACGCCCGGCTGGACTCCGTCGAGGCCAGCGGCGACGGGACGCTAAGGATCGGCCTGATCCTGGACAACAATGGCGACTCGGCCTTCCTGAATGAGTCAGAGCTTGCGGCAGCGAAACTTGCCATCGAGCAAATCAACGGCGTAGGCGGGCATAAGGGCCGGCCCGTGGAACTGCTCCCGAAAGATGCCACAGGGGACTCTGCGGAGTTCGGCCGTGACGCCGGGGCCCAGGCGCGCTCCCTGCTCGATGCCGGTGCCGACGTCGTGATCGGACCCAGCGATTCCAGCCACGCCCCCGCGGCGATCGACGTGCTCTCACGCGCCAAAGTACCGGTGATGTCGCCGGCCAACACAGCCGCGGCGCTGAGCGGCTACAAGAGCGGCGGGTACTACTTCCGCACGGCGGCGGCCGATTCCGCGCAGGGGAGCGTGTTGGCGAAGCTCGCCCATGACGGCGGCGCGAAGCGCCTTGCGGTGCTGCACGAAAACAGCGACTACGGCAGCCAGGTCTCCGAGGCGGTGTCGGACGCCGCCCGGAGGCTTGGCATGGAGGCACTGCCGGCGGCAGGCTTCGCCGAGGGCAAGGCCGGATCCGCCGTGGCGACGCTCAAGGACGAGGCGCCGGACGCCGTCGTCGTGGTTGCCCGGCGCGGCGCGCAGGCCGCCCTTGCGGAACTGCTCAACGCGGGAATCTCCGGAAAGAAACTGCTCCTCAGCGACGGCGCCATCCGCCAGTACGGCCTCGAGCTCGGTGCCGGCGGCCTGGACGGCGCCCGCGGCGTCCTGCCGGGCGCCTTTCCGGGGACGGATTTCCAGAACGAGCTGGTGGGGATAGACCCGGAGCTGAAGGACATGACCTTCGCCGCCGAGACGTTCGACGCCGTGAACCTCGCGGGCATTGCCGCCGCAGCTGCAGAGGACGACGCCGGAGCGTCCATCACCGCGTCGCTCACCACGGTTTCCGGCGGGGTCCGGCCGCCGGGCGCCCCTGCGGCGGAGCGGACCGCCTGCAGCAGCTACCGGGAGTGCCTGGATGTCCTGAAGGCAGGCAAGACGCCGGATTACGAGGGCGAATCGGGCCCCATCGGCTTTGACGCCAACGGCGACATCACCTCGGCGAACTACATGGTTTTCAGCTACGGCCCGGACAACACGGCAAAAATGGCCGCCAAGGAAACGGCCACACGCTCCGCCGTTTCCTGAGCCCTGGATGATCACCGTTGGCGAACACGGTCCCGCTGGCCCCCGTTCGTCCCGCCTTCTGCTTGCACTCTCCCCGGGTGAGTGCTAATTATTGACTTAGCACTCACTGGCACAGACTGCTAATCCTTCGCCGGCTCCGGCCGTCGGTGGAGCCGCAGTCGCCAGGGATCAAGAAAACCTTGCCGAGGTGAGGTCCTGACTGCGCGGCATACAGAGGCCGCAAGGAACTGGCCGTCCGTCGCGGGCACCGCTGCAAGGCTCCTTCTTAACGACTGTCCCGAAAGGACTACCGCCGTTATGGCCAAGATCATTGCATTTGATGAAGAGGCACGTCGCGGTCTCGAGCGGGGTCTGAACACCCTCGCCGACGCCGTCAAGGTCACCCTCGGCCCGCGTGGCCGCAACGTCGTCCTGGAAAAGAAGTGGGGCGCCCCCACGATCACCAACGATGGCGTTTCCATCGCCAAGGAGATCGAACTCGACGATCCGTACGAGAAGATCGGCGCCGAGCTCGTCAAGGAAGTTGCCAAGAAGACGGATGACGTCGCTGGCGACGGCACCACCACGGCTACCGTGCTGGCCCAGGCTCTGGTCAAGGAAGGCCTGCGCAACGTTGCTGCCGGCGCCGACCCGCTGTCCCTCAAGCGCGGCATCGAGAAGGCCGTTGACGCCGTCATCGCCGAGCTGCTGAACTCCGCCAAGGAAATCGAGACCAAGGAAGAGATCGCCGCCACCGCGTCCATCTCCGCCGGCGACACCGAAATCGGCAGCCTCATCGCCGAAGCCCTGGACAAGGTCGGCAAGGAAGGTGTCATCACCGTCGAGGAGTCCAACACCTTCGGCCTCGAGCTCGAGCTCACCGAAGGCATGCGCTTCGACAAGGGCTACATCTCCGCTTACTTCGTCACCGACGCAGAGCGCCAGGAAACGGTCCTCGAAGACCCGTACATCCTGATCGTCAACTCCAAGATCTCCAACGTGAAGGAACTCGTCACGGTCCTGGAGAAGGTCATGCAGTCCAACAAGCCGCTGCTGATCATCGCCGAAGACATCGAGGGCGAGGCCCTGGCCACCCTGATCGTCAACAAGATCCGTGGCACCTTCAAGTCCGTCGCCGTCAAGGCTCCGGGCTTCGGTGACCGCCGCAAGGCCCAGCTGGCTGACATCGCCATCCTCACCGGCGGCCAGGTCATCTCCTCCGAGGTCGGCCTCTCCCTGGAGAACGCCACCCTCGAACTGCTGGGCCAGGCCCGCAAGGTTGTCGTCACCAAGGACGAGACCACCATCGTCGAAGGTGCCGGCGACGCCGAGCAGATCGCCGGCCGCGTGGCCCAGATCCGCGCCGAGATCGAGAACTCCGACTCCGACTACGACCGCGAGAAGCTGCAGGAACGCCTGGCCAAGCTGGCCGGCGGTGTTGCAGTCATCAAGGCCGGTGCCGCAACCGAGGTCGAGCTCAAGGAACGCAAGCACCGCATCGAGGACGCCGTACGCAACGCGAAGGCTGCCGTCGAGGAAGGCATCGTCGCCGGTGGTGGCGTTGCCCTGATCCAGGCCGGTGCCAAGGCATTCGCCAACCTGCAGCTCGAAGGCGACGAAGCAACCGGCGCCAACATCGTCAAGGTTGCCATCGACGCTCCGCTGAAGCAGATCGCCTACAACGCAGGGCTCGAGCCAGGCGTTGTGGTGGACAAGGTCCGCGGCCTGCCTTCCGGCCACGGCCTGAACGCCGCCACCGGCGTGTACGAAGACCTGCTGGCTGCCGGCGTCAACGACCCGGTCAAGGTCACCCGCTCTGCCCTGCAGAACGCTGCCTCCATCGCCGGTCTCTTCCTGACCACCGAGGCCGTCGTTGCCGACAAGCCGGAGAAGTCTGCTCCGGCCGGCCCCGGCGCCGACGAGATGGGCGGCATGGGCGGCTTCTAAGCTCCCTTCCGCTGTTCAGCGCGCAGAGCGCGAACAGCGGGGCCCTCGGGCGCGTGGCCCAGCCCTGCGCCTAGCGTCAACGCCCGACGGCGGCTCCCACTTCGGTGGGGGCCGCCGTCGGCGTTTCCCCGGCCCTCCTTCCTTCCAGCCCTCTTTCGCCGGACGCCGCTGTCAGTCCCGTCTGGCAGGATTGAAGGCATGACGATTATTGCTGCCGCCGACGGCTCCGCCCTCGGCAATCCCGGGCCTGCCGGCTGGGCCTGGTACGTTGACGACTCCTGTTGGCAGGCAGGGGGCTGGCCGCACGGAACCAACAACCAAGGTGAACTGATGGCGGTGCTGGACCTCTTCAAGTCCACCGCCCACCTGCCCCAGGAAGACCTCCGGATCCTGTGCGACAGCCAGTACGTCATCAACTGCATCACCAAGTGGATGGCCGGCTGGAAGCGCAAGGGCTGGCGCAAGGCCGACGGCAAGCCGGTGCTCAACGTTGACCTGCTGAAGGAGATCGACCAGGCCATCGCAGGCCGCAAGTACACCTTTGAATGGGTCAAGGGGCATGCAGGCCATGACCTCAACGAGGCCGCCGACGAACGCGCCCGTGCCGTAGCCCTGGCCTACCAGCAAGGAAGCGCAGCCCCCGTCGGTCCAGGGTTCCCCGGCGCCTTGCAGCCGGTGCAGGCCGGCGGCGCTGCCACAGCTGCCCCCTCCGGTGCTGCCGCGCAGCTGCAGGCGGAGCCCGCCCTCTTCGATGAGTCCGGCATCTTCGGCCAAGCGGATCTCTTCAGCGAACTCGACGACGAAATCGCGCCCTCCGGCGAAGTTCCGGCAGAGGACGTGGTTCTTGGCCTGGAACGGGAACTGCTGCGGCCCGACGTCCGTGCGGACATCGGCAGGACGGGCGTCCTCCTGCACCCGGATTTTGCGGAGATCGGCAGCTCCGGCCGTTACTGGACGAGGGACGCGATGCTCATGGCCCTCGAGGAGGATCCCGGGGAGGCCATCGAGGTGGAACTCCTGAGCGCCGACCGGCTCAGCGAAAACTCCATGCTGCTCAATTACCGCAGCCGGTCCCGTGCCGGTGCGTCCCTGCGGAGCTCGCTCTGGCTGCTCGATCGCGGCCAGTGGCGGCTCCGGTTCCACCAAGGGACGCCCGAGAGCTAAGGGGAACTGCGGGGCCCGCCTGGGGGATGGCCGGGCCCCGCAGTGCTTGTGCGGCGGGTTCAGGGCCAGTGTGCCACTGTCAGTAGCTGAAACGCTGGGTGTTCCCCTGCTCGGTCTCGAGGTAGCTGGCAGCCGCCGCGGACAGGGCGAGGTTGATGGAAGCGAGGGAGGCTTCCACCTTGTTCTGCGTCAGCGTCCATTCGGCAATGAGGCTTTGGAAATTGGCGGCGGCCGAGCCCTTCCACGTGGCCTGGAGCTCATCGAGCCCCCGCTTCATCGCCTGGACGTCTGCGCTTATTCGTTCCACCGTCGCCTTGACGGTGGTTGATTTCAACTGCATCAATTCGGTATCGACGGAAATGACACTCATGGCGTTGCCTTTCGACTCTGGCGGGTCCGCTTGTGCGGCTGGCTGTGGTCCACGCCATCGAGCCTAGGCCCGGCTGGCATGGCCCTCCAGAGCGGGAGGACGCTATGTGGACAACTCCTGAAACCCTGCCGGCCCGGGACCGTCGGCCTAGGAAGCAACCCCGCTTGCCGTGTCAGCCGCGTCCTTCCCCTGCCCTGAGTGCCCCTGCCCGGAGTGCCTTTGCGCAGGGTGTCCCTGCCCGGACAGTCCGTCGCGCCTGGGGAGGCTGACCACCAAAGTGGCCCCGCCGCCGTCGGTGTCTTCCACCCGCACGGTCCCACCGTGCGAGGTGATGATCGCCGAAACAATTGCCAGGCCCAGTCCGCTCCCGCCGGTCTCCCGGGTCCGGGACGTATCCGCGCGGTAGAACCGTTCGAAGATCCGCGACCGTTCCTCCACAGGAACACCCGCGCCGTGGTCCCGCACTTCCAGGACGGAGATCTCGCCGGCCTCGGTGCTCCTTACACCTACGCCGATCTCCACGGGGCTGCCTTCGGGTGTATAGCGCAGGGCGTTGCCCACGAGGTTCCCCAGCACCTGGCGGAGCTTCGCCTCATCGCCGAGCACCGGAGCCGCAGCGGCCGGGCCGCCGTCGATCCCGGTGAGCGAGAATGCCCGGCCGGGAGAATTCGCCAGGGAGTCCAGTACGGCGTCGTTGGCCAGCAGGCGCAGGTCCACCGGGTTGAGCTGCAGCGGCCGCTGTTCGTCCAGGCGGGCAAGCATCAGGAGGTCTTCGACCATGGACCCCATGCGCTTGGCTTCGCTTTCGATCCTGCCCATCGCAGTGCCGACGTCCTCGGGGGTGGCCAGGGCGCCGTGGCGGTACAGCTCCGAAAAGCCCCGGATGGTGACCAGGGGAGTGCGCAGCTCGTGCGAGGCGTCGGCGGCGAAACGCCGCATCCGGCCCTCCGAAGCGGCCCGTGCGGCAAACGAAGTCTCGATGTGCGCGAGCATCGCGTTCAGTGAAGCGCTCAGCCGGCCCACCTCCGTGGCCGGGTTCTCGATATCCACACGGCGGGACAGGTCGCCGGCGGCGATGGCGGCCGCGGTCTTCTCCACGCGCACTAAGGGCCGGAAGGACCGCCCCACCGTCCACGTTGCGATGAAGAAAGCCAGCACCAGCGTCAGCAAGCCGACGCCGACCACCACCAGGGTGGCGTGCTCCATGACCTTGTCCACGGGGGTCAGCGGCAGCCCTACGACCACCACCGCGTTCTGGCCCGTGCTGGTATCGACCACGGCAACCGCGACGACGCGCCAGTTGTTTCCGTCCGTGCCACGCACCTGGAACGGCTGCAGGCCGTAGCTGCGGGCGGTGTCCGGGGAGATGCTCCCGATATCCGGGTGGATGTCCTTGTTGCCACCGAAGGGGTAGGGCGGAGCCCCTGGGCTCAAGAGCATGAGGGAGTAGTCGGTGGGGACTGCCGGATTGGGTTCGGAGAGCTTGTCGAAGGAGCGCTGCTGGCGCGCGATTTCGACGGCGGTGCGCAGCTTGTCATCCACTTGGTCCTGCAGGTAGCTCCGCACCAGGGCCAGCGTTCCGGCGCCCGTCGCGGCCAGCGCCAGGAGCAGCAGGCCCATGATGATGGCCACGAGCTGCGACTTCAGCGAGGCCGACTTCCACCGATCGCTCAAGGTCAGCGCTTCTCCGCCGTCCGCAGCACGTAGCCCACGCCGCGCTTGGTCTGGATAAGGCCTGCCGAATCGGGATCGATGTCCACCTTGCGGCGCAGGTAGGAGATGTAGGACTCCACGATTGAAGCATCGCCGTTGAAGTCGTATTCCCAGACGTGGTCCAGGATCTGGGCCTTGGAGAGCACCCGGTTCGGGTTGAGCATCAGGTAACGGAGGAGCTTGAACTCGGTGGGCGAAAGCTCGATCACGGTGCCGCCGCGGCGCACCTCGTGCGCGTCGTCATCGAGCTCCAGGTCGTCCACCCGGATCACGGCGTCGTCATCCTCAAGTGGCTGCGTGCGCCGCAGCACCGCACGGATCCTCGCCACGACCTCGTCGAGGCTGAAGGGTTTGGTGACGTAGTCGTCCCCGCCGACGGTGAGTCCGGTGACCTTGTCTTCGGTGTCGTCCTTGGCCGTCAGGAACAGCACCGGGAAGTGCTTTCCTGAGGCGCGCAGGCGGCGCGTCACGGTGAAGCCGTCCATGTCCGGGAGCATGACGTCCAGGACAACGAGGTCGGGGGCATGCTGCTCGACAGCGGCCAGCGCCTCGCGTCCGTTCGCCGCGGCGACAACATCAAAGCCCGCGAACCTCAGCGAGGTGGAAAGCAGCTCGCGGATGTTCGGTTCGTCGTCGACAACGAGGAGTTTGGCTTCAGGACCGTTCTTCTTCATGCATTCATGTTGCTCCCAGTAACTGTGAGTTTGCTGGAAGCTTGTTGGGAGGAACTTTCAGGTTCCGGGGCCGCGGGCCGCCCGGATGCGGACACGCCGCCCCGGGAGGGCAAAAATGTCGGTGCCTGGTTCCACACTGGAGCCATGACACAGCAAGCAGCCCTGAAGACCGGACCCAAGACCGAATACCACGTCCACTACCTCGACGCGGACTCCGGACGCATCGGGCACGAAACCTTCGATCTCCTGGCCGAAGCCGAGCGTTTTGCGGACTCGAAGCTGTCCGCTCCGGAATGCTGGGCCACAGTAGACGCCGTCCCGGCAGCCCGTGAAGGACGCCTGGTGGCCTGACCCTGCCGCCGGCCTAGTTTCCGAGCGCCAGGCCTGCCGCCAGCGCGGTCATCGTCACGGCAATGCCGCCGTCGAGGACCCGCCACGAAGCGGGCCGGGCAAAGAATCCCCGGAGCAAGCGGGCCCCAAAGCCCAATGAACAGAACCATAGGATGCTGCCAAGTGCCGCACCTGCACCGAACCACCACTGCAAGCCGTCGCCTTGGGAGTTGGCCACCGAGCCCAACAGGACCACCGTGTCCAAATAGACGTGGGGGTTGAGCCAGGTCAGCGCCAGGACCGTGGCCAGTGCAGGGGCCAGGCCCTTGACGCGGGTTGCGGTTGCGAGCGCTGACGATCCTGCCGGGGACGATCGCCCCGAAGACGCGGGTGCTGAGGACCCGGGCCCTCCGGACCCGTCTCCGTCAGCCAGTCCCGCTTCGGTCAGCCCCTCTTCGCCTGCTTGCCCGGGAAGCAGGGACTGCGGACGAAAGGCGCGCCGGGCCGCCATGGCGCCGTAGCAAAACAGGAATGCGGCGCCGATGTACCGCAGAGCCACGACGACGGCCGGCGCGGCGGTGACCAGCCCGCCCATGCCGAATATCCCGGCAGCGATGAGCACTGCGTCGGAGACGGCGCACACGGCGACGACGGCGGCCACGTGCCGGCCGAGGAGCCCCTGACGCAGGACGAAGGCGTTCTGTGCGCCGATGGCCACGATGAGGGCGAGCCCGGTGCCAAGGCCCAGGACGATTGCAGGAATGATTCCGCTGATTTCCACCCCATCGACGCTACGGACGTCCAGCTACTTAGGCCAGCTAAAGATTCTTACCTTCCCTAAGATGTTCTTATGAGCCGCTTTTCCTCCGAGCAGTTGCGCACCTTTGCCGCCGTCGTCAGCGAAGGCACCCTCGAGGCCGCCGCCCGGCGCCTCCACGTCACGGCCTCGGCCGTTTCCCAACGCCTCAAAGCCCTGGAAGACAGCACCGGCCAGGTCCTGCTGCGTCGCAGCAACCCGGTCGAAGCGACCGCGGCCGGGGAAGTGGTGCTGCGCCTGGCCAGGCAAATGGCACAGCTCGAGGAAGACGCCGGGCGCGAGCTGGGACTCGCGGCGGGTGCCGGCGGGCACCACAGCCTGCCCATTGCTGTCAATGCCGACTCCCTTGCCGTCTGGTTCCTGCGCGCGCTGACCAGGATGCCTGCGGGACTGGATGTGGCCTACGATCTGCGCCGGGACGATGAACAGCATTCCGCCGGGCTGCTGCGGTCCGGCGACGTCATGGCGGCCGTGACGGCCACCCCCGAGGCGGTGCAGGGGTGCCGCGTGGAAGCCCTGGGCACGATGCGCTACCGTGCCGTGGCGGCGCCGGACTTCCTGGGACGATGGCTGCCGGACTTCGGCGCGGGGGCACCCGTCGACCCGTTGTTGCTCAACGCCGCTCCCGCCGTCGACTTCGACAGGAAGGACACCTACCAGGACGCCTTCCTTGACGGTCTGTTCAGGAAATCGCGCAGCCGCGCCCCGCGGCCCGCCCGGGGGCCGCGGCACTATGTGCCGGCGTCGCAGGACTTCTTCGACGCCGTCCGTTTGGGCCTGGGCTGGGCACTCGTCCCCGAGGTCCAATGCCGTCCAGAGTTCGACGCCGGACGCCTGGTCCAGCTGGCCCCGGACCGCCCCTTCGATGTGCCGCTGTACTGGCAGCGCTGGCGCACTTCCTCGCCCCTGCTGGACACGGTCAGTGAGGTGGTGCGGGCCACCGCGGGCGACTACCTGCTGGGCCCCGAAGCTGCCACCAGGCCGCGCCGCGGCTGAGACGGCTGAGGCCTGTCGGTTGGCAGCGGCAGTAGAGACTGAGGGACCCCGGCCTGCCGCCGGGGTCCCTCAGTCTCTACTTTCAGTCCGTACGGTTAGTTTCCGTGCGGTTATGGTGCACTGTTGACGATGGTGAATTGTTCAACGCCACAGGCCGATGTCGCCGGAAGGTTAAAGGCGTCTCCACTGTAGGTCGACGTCCAACGCCATGTCCCTGCGGTTGTGGCGTGGAACGTGGTGTTAGTGGTGCTGTACGTTCCGTTGCCATTGACTGTGACCGTCTGGGTCAGCGCCGGAGTTCCCGCGCAGGTGGCATCGCTCGGGGCGTAGAGCTTGAACACGATGCTTCCCGTTACCGTCCCGAGTCCACCCGACAGAATGAAATTGTCATTCGGGATGAGGTCCTGCGTGGTGGCAACGGTTGGTTGGGCCTTGTTGAACCGGTTGGTGTAGGTGCACGTCACGTCCTGGCCGTTGCCCAGCGCAATCGACACCTGTTGGCCGGTGATCGTCACGCCCGTAGTGGTGTTACAGACGAGGGAGACGAAGCTCCACGGTGCGGTCTGGGCACCCTCAGTGACGGTGTATGTCCCTGCGGGCAGGGCGCTGAACGTCCTCGATTCGGCGTTCTTCAAACTGAAACTGGACGGAGTCAGGTTGGAGGTTGTGTAGCTGAAGGACTGCGTCCCTGGGACGGGCTCATTTTGGGTCACCTTGTTGATGGTGATGCTTCCGCAGTTGTCGATGTTGACCGGGACCGGGGCAATGAAGTCCTTCAGTTCTGCGGTGAACGACGAGGACGAGCGGCTCTTGACGAAAGCGCTGCCGAAAGCCTTGCAGACACCCGCCGGGAACACGCCGGCGGCCGTCAGGTTGATCGAGGTTTCACCGAACAGGCCGGCCGTGAGGGAGCTGCCGAGCAACGGATCCGTGACCGTGCCGCTGTTTACGGCAGCTTCGGCGGCGGAGCCTGTGAGGTCCTCGTGGTTGCCCCAGCAAGGCACCGTGTTGGCCGAGAAGCACTGGCTCGCTGAACCTGACGTGACCCAGAAGTTCAGGCCGATCGTTGGTGTGCCGCTGCCGCCGAAATCGTAGGTGACGAGCAGGTCGCCGGCAGTGCGGTTCAGGGTGATATTTCCTGTGGAATTCTGGGTGAAACCAGCCGTTGTATTCTGGCTGATTTCAAAGTCCAGGTTGGCGTTGCCGATGTTCACCAGGCGTTCCCAAGCGAGGTACAGGAAGATATCGCCGTTCGCGCCCTGCTCCGAAGCTTCATAGAAGCGGGTGAGGTCGTTTTTGTTTGGCGGAATGGCGCCGGTCACGATGGTGACGTCGGGGTTGTCTTCCTTGGTGCCCTGGCCGAATGAATTGTCCGTCTTCCCTGTGGCCTTGTCGATGCCGGTGCTCACGCCGGCCACATTGGCCCAGTCCTCGTTGCCTGCTGTGTTGACAACAAGGTTTCCGTCATTGCCTTCGAAGGTGGTTCCTGGAAGGACTGCCTGTGCGCCGGTGGTGCCGGCGATGATCAAGGCCAGACAGGCGACCCCTGCGCCCCAGCGGACGCGTGTGATGTTTTTCATGGGTGTGCTCACTCTCAGAGCGGCTAATAGGCTACGGTGCGGGCCCGCGGTCCGGCGCCGGTGAATCCCCAGCATTTCTCCCCAATATTTGATCGGCCGTCACCCGCGCAGGGGGCGCTGGCCGGACTACCCCGATCGTCGTTTCGCTATATCCCGGAGTGGGCTGGGCAGCACCAAACCGCCAGTGATCGCTGGAGGTGGTGTGCCGGTGGATTGGCTGGGCCGTCTGCGCATCTACGCGTCCTTGTATGCGGGAAAAGCCGGCGTGGCCCCACCCGCCCTGATCTGAGCTCAGGATCTGTTACCAATATGTAACCCAGCAGCTTGAGTGTACGCCCGGCAAAATGGGGCCACAATGACCCAGCCCCGGAAATTATTGCGTACGCTGACCGCCCGGAAAGAGCCGCCGTATCCCCGGTTTTCAACCCGCCGCGCCGACGTCCTTCGCGTCCATGATCCGGTAGGCGTAGCCCTGCTCGGCCAGGAAACGCTGGCGCTTCGCGGCGAAGTCCTGGTCCAGGGTGTCCCGGGCAACCAGGGCGTAGAAGCGTGCAGCCCGGCCGTCCTTCTTGGGACGCAGGAGCCGGCCGAGCCGCTGGGCCTCTTCCTGCCGGGACCCGAAGGAACCCGAAACCTGGATTGCCACGGACGCCTCCGGCAGGTCGATGGAGAAGTTGGCCACCTTGGACACCACCAGGGTGTGGATCTCCCCGGCCCGGAAGGCATCGAACAGTTTCTGCCGCATCCGCACGGAAGTCTCGCCTTTGATCACGGGGGCGTCCAGGCGCTCGCCGATTTCATCGAGCTGGTCGATGTACTGCCCGATCACCAGCAGCTGCTCGCCCGGATGAGCGGCGACGAGTTGTTCAACGAGTGCGGTCTTGGTCTCCGACGTCGAACACAGCCGGTACTTGTCGGCGTCCTCGGCCATCGCATAGGCCACGCGTTCGTCCCGCGGCAGGTCCACCCGGACTTCCACGCAGTCGGCCGGCGCGATGTAGCCCTGCGCCTCGATGTCCTTCCACGGCGCGTCGTACCGTTTCGGCCCGATCAGGCTGAAAACCTCGCCCTCCCTGCCGTCCTCGCGGACCAGGGTGGCGGTCAGACCGAGGCGGCGCCGGGCCTGGAGGTCCGCGGTCATGCGGAAGATCGGTGCGGGCAGGAGGTGGACTTCGTCATAGATGATCAGGCCCCAGTCGTGGCCGTCCACGAGTTCCAGATGCGGATAGATCCCGCCACGCTTGGTGGTAAGCACCTGGTAGGTGGCGATCGTGACCGGCCGGACCTCCTTGACCGATCCCGAGTATTCACCGATCTCGTCCTCGGTGAGCGAGGTCCGCCGGAGCAACTCGTCCTTCCACTGCCGGGCCGCGACCGTGTTGGTCACCAGGATCAGGGTGGTGGTGCAGCCGGTGGCCATGGCGGCTGCACCCACGATGGTCTTGCCCGCGCCGCAGGGAAGCACCACGACGCCGCTGCCGCCGGACCAGAAGTTCTCCGTGGCCAGCTTCTGGTATGGCCGCAGCTGCCAGCCGTCCTCGTTGAGGCTGATCAGGTGCGGGGTGCCGTCGACATAACCCGCCCGGTCGTCGGCCGGCCAGCCGAGCTTGAGCAGCAGCTGCTTCAACTGTCCACGCTGCGAGGAATGCACCACCACGGTTTCGCCGTCGATCCGCGGGCCCAGCAAGGGCGCGATCTTCTTGGCCCGGATGACTTCCTCGAGCACCGGGTAGTCGTCCGTGCGCATCACCAGTCCGTGCTGCGGATCCTTCTCCAGCCGCAAGCGCCCGTAGCGGGACATGGTTTCCTCGACGTCCAGCAGCAGCGAGTGCGGCACCGGGAACCGCGAGTACCGCAGCAGGGTGTCCAGGACCTTCTCCGCATCGAGCCCAGCGGCCCGCGCGTTCCAGAGTCCCAGCGGGGTGAGCCGGTAGCTGTGCACATGCTCCGGGGCGCGCTCCAGCTCGGCGAAGGCCGCAATGGCATGCCTGGCCTCGGTGGCGAGTTCATGGTCCACTTCCAGCAGGATGGTCTTGTCGCTCTGCACAATCAGCGGACCGTCGCTCACTGAAGCTCCCTTACTTGTTTGGTTTGGCGGCCTGCCCGGCCGCGGGCTCGACGTCGACAATCCGGTGGATGGACAGCACGCGTTCGGTGTCCCGGGCAGGGTCGAACACCCGGACCCTGCCGCCGGACACGGAGACAGGAACAACCGTCTCGCTGTTGGAATTCCCGTCGCCGTCCACCACATTCATGGTTACGGCCTGCTTCAGGCGGATCGCGCGCTGCAGCGCCTCAAGCCCCAGCTGCGCAGACGCCTCTCCCGAGGGTTCCGCCACCCCCGGGCGGTGCCGCAGCACCGCGAGCTGCGCTTCGACGTCGTCCTCCGCGGGAGCCGAACGCGGCGCCGAATAGACAGGCCGGGCACTGCCGGCGACGGCGGCGGTCCGCTTGAAGCGGACGACGGCGGGCTCGGGCTCCTGCACAGTGGGGGACAGTCCCAGCTCGCGCAGCACCCTCGCGGTTTCGCGTGGACTGGCCGCCGAGGTGAGCACCGTGGGCGCGATCCGGACCAGGCCCAGGCTTGACGCCCCGGCCTCCTGGAGGAGCTCGCCGATGGCTGCTTCGTCGTCGCTCTGGATGAAGCTGGCGCTGCTGGCGACGCGCAGCCTGCCGTGTCTTGAAGCGGTATCCTGCACCAGGTATTCCAGGGGCTGGGGAACATCAGTGGCGGAGTGCTCGCGCAGGAACTGCAGGATGGATGCGGCGTCCTGGCCGGCGTCGAGCGCCCTGCGGATGGACGCCTCGGAGAAGCGGTAGATGGTGGCAGGGCCCTGGCCCTCGGCATCGGCGAGCACGGCCAGGTGCTCGCCGAGCCCCGGCGCCAGATACCCGGGGGCCACCGCGGTGAGGTCGGCCTGCAGGAGTACGTGGTTGACGGCGGCCGGCAGGTGCTCGCCAAGGATTTCCAGGGCACGGTCAGGGTCTTCGACGGCGATTGCCGAGCCGAGCTGGGTCAATGCGCCGGAACCGATGAGCCCCAGGAGTTCCGCCTCCCGCAGGATCCCAGGCACCAAGGAGCTGAAGCGGCGGGCCATCCGCGGCTGGGACCACTCAGCGCGCTCCAGCACGGAACGAGCGTCGAGGACAGGGGCCCTGCCATCGGGGGCGGACGCCTCCACCGTGAGTTCCTGCAGGATGTCCAGCACGCGCCGGCGGATCAACGGAGCGTCCGGGCGCTGGGCCTCGGCGGACAGGGCGTTGATGGTTGTTCCGGCGGAGTTCGGCCTGCCCTGGTGACCGGCGGATACGGACACCGGCTGCCCCACCAGGGAGGGCGCACGTTCGCTCGCCAGCCACGCATTGACCACCCAGAGCCACTGTTCCTGGCGCGGCAGGGCAAGCCACTCCAGGCCGGGCGGCTGGATCCAGGTTGAGCTGTCCACGTCCAATCGCACGAGTCCGGCCAGCGCGGCAAGCTCAAGGAAGAGGCCCGCCTCGCGCAGGTCCAGACGCAGCCGGTCCGCGAGGCGTTTGAGTTCGCGCACGCCGACCCCGCCGCTGCGCAGCGTGGCCAACGGTTGCTCGCGCACGGCCGCAAGCAGTTCGCCAAGGAGCCGCAGCGCCTCGGCGATGGCGCCCAGGGCCGCGTTGCGGCGCAGCAAGGCACTGGTCAGGCCCAACTCGGGCCGGGGAGCCTGCACGGTGAAATGGTCCACGATCATTCCGCCGCGCAGCGCCAGTCCCACGCTGTGCGGCAGTTCCACGTGGGAGGCGTCCAGGGGGACCAGCAGGCCGCGGGCCAGCAGCCAGTCGACCGGCCCGACGTCGGGGCCCTCATGGTCGATCGAGGCCATGCGTTGCGCCTGGGGCACGGCGCCCATGGCCCAGTTCCCGAACTTGTCCAACAGGGCCCGGGTCCGTTCGGGGGCGCCGGCAAGGATTCCTTCCAGGGCCTTTGGCCCGGAGGTCCAGCGCTGCAGGGCCAAGGCGGCTTCCATGGGCGTGGCTGCCTCGGGGACGCCCGCCCCGCTGCGGCGCAACTCGGCGACCAGGTGGACCACCCGCTGGGCGAAGGCGGGCTGCAGCCGGACCAGTTCCGTGTAGCTGCGGCCCAGGCCCGCGGGGTAGATGCCCACAACGTCCTTCAGACTGCCCACCGGCAGGTAGAAGCGCTGCCTGGAAACGGGCGGGTGGGTGCCGGCAGGCGGTTCGCAGCGGTGGATGAGGGCCAGGTCCCCGAGCCGGTGCAGGATTCCTTCCAGCGCCGTAAGTGTGGCTCCGGCGATCGCTTTCTTGAGCCCGGCAGCGGAAACTCCGTGGCCGGTGTCCGGGTTCGTGCATAGGTGCAGCGCTTCCAGGACCTGCATTTCGGGTTTGGTGAGCCGTTCCAAGGCGCGCTGCACGCTTACCCGCGCGCTGGCCCGTGCGGCAAGGGCTGCGAAGTCCGGGGCTGCCGGGGAAATCAGGTCCGGCCGCGCGGCGAACAGGGCCCGCAGCGAATCGTCGCTGCGCGCTTCCAGGTCTTTGCTGAGCGCGCGTATGAGGGACATCACTTCAACGTTACCGCCCGCAGCGGCCGGCGTGCCCTGCCTTATTTCCTGCGGCGCTGCACCACCGCATCCACCACCAGCACGAGCATCGCGAGGAAGGCGAGGGGCAGCCCGTAGAGGGCAAGGGATGTCATCCAGACCGGGGCTGCGCTGCCCGCGGCGGCGATCGCCATTACCCCACCCACGGCGGCGAGGGAAAGCACAGCGACGACGGCGGCGGCGATCGTCAGGGGGCGGTGGTAGCCGGTGATACTCATGCAAGCAACGCTAACAGCCCGCCCCAAAGCACGGGATCGCTGCCCGGCACGATAACCTTGAGGGAACAGACCAACACGGAGCAGGCAATCGCCCTTGATCCCGCAGGACCCTGCGGATGCGGTGAGCTGCCGGCCGTGCCTCCACGCAAGAACGAAGAAGGTTGAATACGTGCCCACCGGCAAGGTCAAGTGGTATGACAAGGACAAGGGTTTCGGCTTCCTCGCGGCCGAAGACGGCCAGGAAGTGTTCCTGCCCAAATCGGCACTGCCCGCAGGCGTGAGCGAACTCAAGGCCGGCACACGGGTCGAGTTCGGCGTGGCCGACGGCCGCCGCGGCGCCCAGGCCCTCGGCTTGCGCGTGCTGGACAAGTTGCCTTCCGTTGCCAAGGCCAAGCGCATGGGCGCCCGTGAGCTCGCCCCCGTGGTCCAGGACCTCGTGTCCGTGCTCGACAAACTGTCCGGCAGCCTCTCCGCCGGCAAGTACCCCGAAGGCGCCAAGGGCAAGGCCATCGCGGCTGCCCTCCGCAAGGTTGCCGACGAGCTCGAGGCCTAGCCACCCATGACTTCCGAATCCGTAGAAGCCGGCCAGGCCGACGCTCCCGCAGCGACGGCCGGCGGGGCTTCCGCGCGGAAAACCGCCGCGGCCAAGTCCCAGGCGACGCCGGCGAAAGTTCCGGTCGCCAAACCGCGTGCCGGCGTACCGGTGTGGCGGACAGGCAAGCCGGACGCCTTCCTGGCTGCCGCCGTCGACGTCGCCCGCGAGGCGGTGGCCACGATCGCGAAGGACAGCGAGATCGGCCCGCACATCGCGGCGAAGTCCGAGGGCGAACGAGTGGTCACCCACCTCTTCGAGTCCCGGCTGCCCGGCTACGGCGGCTGGCAGTGGTACGCCGTGGTTACGCGCAATTCGCGCTCCAAGACGGTAACCGTGAGCGAACTCGGACTCCTGCCCTCCGAGGAATCCATCCTGGCCCCCGAATGGATTCCGTGGGCCAAGCGCGTCCGTCCCGAGGATGAGGCGCAGGTTCCGGAGAACGAGTCCGACGGCGACGCGTCGGACGGCGTAGAGGCCGGTGAACCGTCTGCCGACACCGAAGCCCGAGACGGGGCCGCGGCCGACGCTCCGGGCGGCTCCGAGGACGCTGACGCACCCGACGACGCCGACTTCGACGACGCCGACGGCGAAACCGAGGCCGAATAGCTCTTGGGGTGTCCTGCAGGTGATCCGGAAGAAGGCGGCAACTGATGTCCACCTTCAAATCCCTGCACATCCGCAACTACCGCGTTTGGTTCCTGGGTGCATTGGTTTCGAATGTCGGGACCTGGATGCAGCGCACCGCCCAGGACTGGTTGGTCTTTGACCACCTCAGCAACCACGATGCCGGAGCCATGGGCATCACGCTCGCCCTGCAGATGGGTCCGCAGCTTTTCCTGGCGCCCTGGGCCGGGCTGCTCGCCGACCGCTACAACCGACGCCACCTTCTTTTCCTGACCCAGGGGATCATGGCCCTGCTGAGCACGGGCCTGGGAATCCTGGTCGTGGCCGGCGCCGGCCAGTTGTGGCACGTCTACGTCTTTGCCCTCTTGTTGGGACTGGTGTCCGCGCTGGATGCGCCGGTCCGCCAGACCTTCGTGTCCGAACTCGTGGGTGAGGATTCCCTGGCCAACGCCGTGGCGCTCAACAGTGCATCCTTCAACGTCGCCCGCATGATCGGTCCGGCCGTTGCCGGTGTGCTCACCGTCGTGGTGGGGCCGGGCTGGGTCTTCCTGTTGAACACCGTGACGTTCCTGGTGATGATCCTGGCCCTGGCCTCGATTCCCGCAGGCACCCTGCGGGTCCAGCCCCGTGCAGCGGCAGGCAAGGGCCGCATCCGCGAAGGCTTGCGCTACGTGCGCCACCGGAGGGACATCGTGGTGGTCCTCGTGGCGATCTTCATCATGGGCACGCTCGGACTGAACTTCGTCCTGTTCATCGCGGCGATGGTGGGCACGGAATTCGGCATGGACGCCGGCGCCTTCGGCCTGATGAATTCGGTGATGGCCATCGGCTCGGTGGCCGGCGCCCTGCTTTCAGCCCGGCGCGGAAGGCCACGCCTGCGCCTGATCTTCGGTGCCGCGGGAGCCTTCGGAGTGGCCAGCCTCCTGGCTGCCCTCGCGCCCGATTACACCCTCTTCGGATTCGCGCTCGTGCCGGTGGGCCTCTTCGCGCTCACCATGATCACCAGCGCCAACGGCTACGTCCAATCAACCACGGATCCGGTGATGCGTGGCCGGGTGATGGCCTTGTACATGGCGATTTTCATGGGCGGGACACCCATCGGGGCGCCGCTGGTGGGCTGGATCGCCAACGTTGCCGGGCCCCGCTGGTCCCTGGGCGTCGCCGCGGCCGCCGGGATCTCCGCCGCGATCGTCGGTTTGGTCTGGATTGTCAGGGCGCGGCAGCTGCGCCTGCGCTTCGACCGCAGCGCCAAGGGCTTGCGGGTCTTCCGGATCGCGTCGGTGTCTGCCGGTGAAACTCAGGATGCGTCCTAGCCCTCGCGGCGTCCTTTGATTCAGGTTCTTTGATTCAGCGTCCCTAAACAGCGGCGCCGCCCCGGGAAGCCCGGGACGGCGCCACTTGTGTCCGGTGTGCTACTTGCGCAGCTCACCCACCACGTAATCGATGCTGGCCAGCAAGGCCGAAACATCGTCGGGTTCGATGGCAACGAAGGTGGCGATGCGCAGCTGGTTACGGCCCAGCTTGCGGTACGGCTCGGTGTCCACGATTCCGTTGGCGCGCAGCACCTTGGCGATGGCCGCGGCGTCCACCGAGTCGTCGAAGTCGATCGTGGCGATGACGTTGGAGCGGTCTTCGGCCTTGGCCACGAACGGGGTGGCGAACTCGGAGGCCTCGGCCCACTGGTAGACCCGCTGCGCGGAGTCCGCGGTGCGCTTGGCAGCGAAGTCCAGGCCGCCGCTCTTGTTCAGCCACTGGACCTGGGCATCCAGGGTGACCAGCGTGCTCAGCGACGGAGTGTTGTAGGTCTGGTTCAGCTTGGAGTTGTCGATCGCCGTCTGCAGGTCCAGGAAGTCCGGGATCCAGCGGCCGCTGGCCTTGACGCGTGCAGCGCGCTCCAGCGCGGCGGGGGAGAACAGGCCAAGCCACAGGCCGCCGTCGGACGCGAAGTTCTTCTGCGGGGCGAAGTAGTACACATCGGCCTCGGCGACGTCGACGTCGAGGCCGCCGGCAGCGGAGGTGGCGTCCACCAGGACGAGCGCGCCGTCGTCGACCCCGTCGACGCGCTTGACCGGCGCCGCGACGCCGGTGGACGTTTCGTTCTGCGGCCAGGCGTAGACGTCGACGCCGGCCTCGGCCGCAGCGACGGGACGGGTACCCGGCTCGGACTTGATGATGGAGGAGGCCTCCAGGAACGGGGCCTTGTTGGTGGCCGCCGCGAACTTGGAGCCGAATTCGCCGAAGGACAGGTGCTGGGCCTTCTTCTCCACCAAGCCGAAGCTGGCGACGTCCCAGAACGCGGTGGAACCGCCGACGCCGAGGATCACCTCGTAGCCTTCGGGGGCGCGGAAGAATTCGCTCAGGCCTTCGCGGACGGAGCCCACCAGGTTCTTGACCGGTGCCTGGCGGTGCGAGGTGCCGAGGATGGTTGTGGAGGCTGCGGAGAGTGCTTCGATCTGCTCCGGACGGACTTTCGAAGGCCCGGCGCCGAACCGGCCGTCCACGGGCTTCAGATCTGCCGGGATAGTGATGCTGTTCTCGCTCACGGTTTAGCTCCAATGGTGTAGCGGCCTGGTGGTTCGTGGCGGGTGGCAGAAAGTGCCTCATCGCCTCCCCAATTCTGCCTGACTTCGCGGGCAGTGCAGAACCTGGGTGTCACAGTGCGCCACGCCCCCGGCGAATGAGTCCCGTGCACCGCTCGAAAATTATCAAGAGTAATTCCAAATAAGCTAAGCTGGAGCGGGGAGTCCGGGCCGGAATGCCCGCGAATCGGCCGCCCGTGCGCTTACGGTACGGTGGAAAATACGCAAGATACTGCGCTCGAGGAGCTGAGCTGGATGACGGATCTGATTGATACCACTGAGATGTATCTTCGAACCATCTTGGAGCTCGAAGAAGAAGGCATCGTGGCTCTTCGCGCCCGCATCGCCGAGCGCCTCCGGCACTCCGGCCCCACGGTTTCCCAGACGGTGGGCCGCATGGAGCGCGACGGGCTCGTCATCGTTTCCAACGACCGCCACCTCGAACTGACCCCGGCCGGCCGCAAGCGCGCCACCGAGGTCATGCGAAAGCACCGGCTCGCGGAACGGCTGCTCGCGGACGTCATTGGACTGGACTGGGCCTACGTCCATGACGAGGCATGCCGCTGGGAGCACGTCATGAGCGAGCGCGTCGAGCGCAGGCTGTACGAACTCCTCGACCACCCCACGGAGTCCCCGTACGGGAACCCGATTCCGGGCCTCGAAGCGATCGGCGGGACTGCCGCGCATCCCTTCGGCGACGGCGTCGTCAACCTCCTGCAGGCGATGGATGACTACGCCCCCGACGCCCGCGTCGTGGTCAGCCGCCTGGCCGAACCGATCCAGGTGGAGCCCGAGCTGCTGCTCCAGTTGGACGAAGGCGGCATCCGCCCCGGCGCACGGGTGTCCCTGGCCCGGGTGGGGGAGTACATCTCCGTTCGGGTCCCCGGCATCGAGGGCGCCCTGGAGCTTCCTCCGGAAGTAGCCGCACACGTCTTTGTGGCTGTCGCCTGACCCGCCGGCGAAGATAACGAATTTATTACTGAGGGTGTTAATCACCTATAGTTGGGTACTAGCGCCGATACCAAAGCGTTACCTGATCCGGAGTCGAACTCTGCCAGCGGAACAGGTGGATTAATCCGTTCATTGGCAGAGGCGGGGGAACCATCGCTGGTTGCCGGAAGGCAGCCTTGGGGTGAAGTCCGCACGGGAAAAGCACGTTACGCAGGGCCTCTCGGGGATACCTCTGTGCCGCGCCTCTCCTTGCGGGCCAGGTCTGTGCACTCTCTGACCTGAATCCGACAGCTAACCTCGCAGGCTTCCAGAGAGGAACCTTTTGACCACGCAGAACACCAGGGGCCGCAGGCGTGCGTCCAGCCCCGTTGCTGAGCTGCGGCCACGGGCCGTCGCAAGGGTCGACCGTCCCCGTGATTCCCACCGTGAAGCCCGCCGCCGCAGGAGCCCCCTGCAGCAGGTAGCGGACTTCGCCGCCGCGAGTGGTGTGGGTCAAAAGGCCGGCGTTGCCCTGGCCGCCACCGGCCTCATCATGACCGTGGCGCTCCCGGGAACGGGAGCCCTGACCGCCTCCTCCGAGGCCGGTTCCTCGGCGGCTGCGATGGCTCTGGGATCCCAGCCCGAGATCCCCGTTTCCGCCAGCGCGAAGGTCGACTTCAGCCGTATGGCGGTATCCACCAAGGCCGATCCCGACGCCAAACTGCGCCAGCTGCTCAGTGCGCAGTCCGCCGGGTCCGTCCAGGCCGAGTCCTCGAAGGGAACCCTGGGTGCGCCGCTGTCCAGGATGGTTTCCGTCTCGCCCTTCGGCTATCGGATCGATCCTTTCACCGGTGGTTACGGCGAGTTCCACCGCGGCCGCGACTTTGCGGCGCAGTGTGGCACGGATGTTTTCGCGGCGGCCTCCGGCAAGGTCACCTTCGCCGGGTGGCACCCCTACGGCGGCGGCAACAGGGTTGTGATCGACCACGGCAACGGGCTCGAGACCACTTACAACCACCTGTCGTCCTTTAACGTCTCAGTTGGCCAGAGCGTCAACCGCGGCGACGTGATCGCCCTCAGCGGCACCACCGGCGCTTCCACTGGCTGCCACCTGCATTTCGAGGTCATGGTCAACGGCGATGTCGTTGAACCACTGGGCTGGCTGTAGCCCGATCTGATGGAGACCTCTCGCATGATTGTCACCTGCCGTGACCTGAATGTGACATTCGATCTGAATTGCTGTACCGTCTAAACCGCATCAACTTCTAGAGAGTTGATGCACTTGAGTGGATTGCCTAGCTCTGCCACTGCTCAAGGATCCGTTCGCAAAACATCGTCTGGCAGAGGCGGGGGACCCACTTCCGGTCATCATCACGGTGGCCTTGGGGTTAAGTCGCAGGTCTTTTCCAACTGGAACTGCCCTGCGGCCGGATGACTCCCATCCGAATCCGACAGCTTACCTCGCGGGCATAGGGAGAGGCTTCTACGTGTCTTCACGCACTATTCCTGCGCGCCACCGCGCCGCAGCCCCCAAGACTGCATCGCTCGCCGTCATCGCCAAGACCGTTGGCAGCAACGCCGGTGGCGTGGGCCGCCAGGCAGCTGTTATCGCCGCCGCTTCCGGCCTCGTGCTGACCAGCGGTATCGCCGCCAACGCTGCCGAGAGCAACGTTGCCCGCGAATCCAGCGCTGCTTCCACTCTGGAAGTCCAGTCCGTTGCACAGGCAAGCATCTCCGCCGGCTCCAGCGTCGCCATCAAGTTCGAGCGCCCCGCCGTCAAGACTGTTGCTGCTCCGGTAGTCGAGGAAGCCCCTGTCGCGGTCCAGGAAGCCGAGGCTCCGGCCCAGGCTGCCAACCCGGTTGCCAAGCTTTCCGTTTCCAGCACCGCTGCCGCCCCTGCCACCAAGGTCGCCAGCGGCCAGGGTGCCGCGATCGCCGCAGCCGCCTACGCCCAGCTCGGCGTTGCACAGGACTGCACCGCCCTGGCCAGCAACTCCCTGGCTGCCGTCGGCATCAACTTCCACGGCTGGCCGGCCGACTACCTGTCCCTCGGCCGGACCGTCAGCGCCGCCGAGGCTCAGCCGGGCGACCTGATCTACTACCAGAACGGCGGCATGGGCATGGCCCACATCGCTGTGTACGTCGGCAACGGCATGGCTGTGCACGGCGGCTGGAACGGTGGGACCACCGCCCTCTACAGCGCCAATGTGGGCTCCGGCCCGGTCTTCATCCGCGTCGGCGGCTGATTTCAATTCTCCGTGCGAGGCCCCGCAGGTCGTTGACCTGCGGGGTCTTTGCCGTTAACAACGGCCTATCTGCCTGCCCAGGGACGCCATTTTCCAGATGGCCGGCACGTGAACTTTTGACGACATGCCCCGCGTTTGATAATGCGGATTCGTTGATCCGGGCATTGCATGTTTACTCTTGAGATGTCGATCCACAGCCCGTACATGCAGAGGGCAGCCGGCCCTCGCGCCCCTGACGGGTGCGGCCGTGAAGAGGTACGTGCATGCGCACACTCGTTCTGAATGCTGGATATGAACCGCTGGCGGTAATTACCTTCCGCCGGGCGCTGGTCCTTGTGCTCACCGGAAAAGCAAGCGTAGTGGCCGAAGGCGACGAGCCTGTCGTCGGGCCGCAGGAGATCCTGGGCCGACCGTCCGTGATCCTCCTCAACCGCTACATCCGGCCGAGATACAACCGGATCACCGCTGTCACCCGCCGCGGCGTGCTGCGGCGGGACGCACACCGGTGCGCCTATTGCGGCAAAGCAGCCCACACCATTGACCACGTCCACCCCAAGTCCAGGGGCGGCGCGGATTCCTGGGAAAACCTGGTGGCGGCGTGCCTGCGCTGCAACAACGCCAAGAGCGACCACACGCCGGCCGAGATGGGCTGGAAGCTGCGTTTCACTCCGGCGGCCCCCACCGGGACCATTTGGCAGATCAAAGAGCTCGAGAAGCCCGTTCCTGCATGGGACCCTTTCCTGTTGCCTGAATCGGCAGCCTGACTGCCCGGCGCGCCCGCCGCTCCTGGCGTGCGGGCGCGCCCGAGTAGGCTGGGCAGGTGGAATTCGACGCGGTGATCCTCGCGGGAGGCAGGTCCTCCCGCCTCGGCGGTGTGCCCAAGTCCGGGTTGGTGTACGACGGCGCCACACTCCTTGAGCGGGCACTGGCCGCAGCGCACGGCGCCCGCTCGCTCGTCGTCGTCGGCCCCCGCCCGGAAAGGCTGCCGCCGGGAGCCCTGACGGTCCGGGAGGACCCGCCCTTTGCCGGGCCTGCCGCGGCCATAGCCGCGGGACTCGACGAGTTGGGGCGTGGCGAAAAGCCTCCGGCACCCTGGGTCCTGGTCCTGGCATGCGACATGCCCCATGCCGCGACGGCCGTGGGGCCGCTCCTGGCCGTCCTTGGGGAGCACCCCGGAGCTGAGGGTGTGCTGGGGCTTTCCCCGGACGGCAGGAAGCAGCCCCTTCTGGCCGTGTACGCCACCGGGGCCCTGCGCGGGGCCATCGCGGCACAGACAGCCGAGGGGACCTTAACGAACGCCCCGGTGTTCAGGCTGCTTGCTAGTCTTGACTTGCTGACCGCAGCCGTTCCCGAACACGCCGCCGATGACGTGGACACCTGGGACGATGCCGCTGCGCTCGGCGTGCACGGCGGCCCGTCGTGACACCAGCTGCACCGGACGTGGAGGCGAATCGTGAAGAGCCAGGAAGAAACCCTCGAAGAATGGTGCAGGACCCTGCTTCAGGCCTTTGAGCTCGAAGACACCCAGGTTGATATCGACGCCGTGCTGTCCCTTGCCGGTGTCGCCGCGCATTCCGTGGTGCGCCCCGCCGCCCCGCTCACCACCTTCGTGGCCGGCCTTGCCGCCGGCCTTGCCGCAGGGTCCGGCCAGGCGGACCAGAAGACGTCGATGGACGCCGCGATGGCGCTGGCCCGCAAACTCTCCAAGGACTATGCGACTGCGGAATCCGGCGCTGCGGAACCCGGAACTGCGGAGACCGACGCCGGATGACCGATGCCGCGGCCACTCACGATCACGGCCACCTGGACCACCTCTGGGAGGAAGCACGGCAACTCGCCTTCGACTGCGCATCCCCTATCCCCGCGGGACCGGTTCCCCTGGCTGAAGCATTGGGACGCACACTCGCCGAGGATGTCCTCGCGCTGCAGGATCTGCCGCATTACGCTTCGTCGGCGATGGACGGTTGGGCGGTCAACGGAAGCGGTCCGTGGATCCTCGCCGATCCCGGACACCGCCTCGCGCCCCACCAGGCGAGCCCCATTGTCACCGGCGGACTGATTCCGCCCGGCGCCAAGGCGGTGTTGCGCAGCGAAAGCGGCGTGATAACCACCGACGACGATGGCCTGCCGGTCCTGGCGCTCGGCGGAAGCGCCAAGCCGGGGGAGCCCCGCAACGGGCAGCACATCCGCCGTGCCGGCGAGGAAGCGGCTGCCGGGGAGGTCCTCATCAAGTCCGGAACCGTGCTCAACCCAGCGCACCTGGGTGTGGCCGCCCTGGCCGGCCGCGACGAACTCACTGTGCTCGGCAAGCCCTTGGTCAAGTTCCTGTACACCGGCTCGGAGGTCGTCACCGAGGGAGTCCCCGTGCCAGGCAAGGTCCGGGACACCTTCGGCCCCCAGCTGGGCGCCGTCGTCGAACTCCTGGGCGGCATCCGCGGCGGCCAGGCGAGGGCGGGCGATTCCTATGAGGAATGGCTCGCGGCCCTCCAGGAAGGCGAGCCCTTGCCGGAGGCTGCACCGGCCGACGTCGTCATCACCACGGGGGGAACCGGGCGTTCGGGCACGGACCACCTGCGCAAGGCCGTGGCCGAGCTGGGCGGGCGGCTGCTGATCGACGGCATCGCGATGCGGCCGGGGCACCCGGCCGTGCTGGCGGAACTCCCGGACGGCCGTTTCGTGCTTGGCCTGCCGGGCAATCCGCTCGCGGCCATGATGGTGCTGTTCACCGTTGGTGCGCCGTTGCTGGCTGCTCTGGGCCACGGGAGCCTGGGCGAGGTGGGCGAGGTCCCGTCCGGGGCCACGCTTGACGCCCAGCCAGGCCGCACACGCCTGATCCCGTTCAAGTTCGTCTATGGCCTGGCCTCCCCGGCCCAGCACGCGGGGGCGGGCATGATGCGCGGGCTCGCGGGCGCGGACGGCGTGATGGTGGTTCCGCCGCACGGCGTGCAGCTCGGGGCCGCCGTGCCTGCATTTGCCCTGCCGTGGGGGCCGCCGCTTCCCGCGGCGAAGGCCCCGGAAGAGAAGCCGCGGAGGCCCGCGAAGCCCGCGCGGAAGGCCCCGCAGGGCCCGGTGGACTGGAGCGCCCTGGATGCCTGATCCGGGTCCGCAGTCCGGCCCGGCTGGTCCCGATCCGGCGGTCTGCCCGGATGGCGGGCGTCGGGTGGCATCCCACTTGCGCGCTTGCCATGATGGTCCTATGAAAAGGCGTGCTCGCCAGCAGGACAGTGCGACGGCTTCGTCAACCATGTTTCGACCCCGGAGGGCAGTTGAATGGGACGCGTGACCCAGCGCCGCAAGGTGCACAAATTCGTGCTGGACGGCTCTGCGCAGGCCGCCGAGCATCCGGTCCGGTACCGCGAGGACGTCCTCGCCGTCGAGGAACCGCTGGAGATCCGCCTCGGCCGGATGTCCTTTTCCGTCACGATGCGCACTCCCGGTGACGACTTCGACCTCGTGGCCGGGTTCCTGGTGTCCGAAGGCGTCATCTGGGATTCCGCGCAGCTGGTTTCCCTGCGTTTCTGCGCCGGCGAGGATGAGAACGGCGTCCAGACCTTCAACGTGGTGGAGGCCCAACTGCGTCCCGACGTCGTGCTGCCGGACACCGGGCGGAAGGTCTACACCTCGAGCTCCTGCGGGATCTGCGGCACCGATTCGATCGAGGCCGTGCGCAAGACCTTGCGCCACAACACCGCCGACGACGGCCTGCGGCTTCCGGTGGAGGCTCTCGCCGCTCTGCCGGACCGGCTCCGCGAAGCCCAGGCCGTGTTCGACAAGACCGGCGGCGTGCACGCGGCAGGATTGTTCCGGATCCACGACGACGGATCGTCGGAACTGCTGTGCCTGCGCGAGGACGTGGGCCGGCACAACGCCGTCGACAAGGTGGTGGGCTGGGCCCTCCGCGAAGGCAAGCTTCCGCTGACCGGCACCGTGCTGCAGGTTTCGGGACGTGCTTCCTTCGAGCTGGTGCAAAAGGCCGCCTTGGCCGGAATCCCGGTGCTCGCCGCGGTCAGTGCCCCCTCCAGCCTTGCCGTGGAGCTTGCCGAGGAAACCGGTGTGACCCTGGTGGGCTTCAGCCGCCGCACCAGCCTGAACGTGTATGCCGGCAGCGAGCGCCTCCTGGGCGGTGTCACGTCTCCCGCCTGAGCTCCGGAGGAGGGGCGGCACGGCACAGAGAGAGTCGGCAATCACTTGGCGATTGGCCTCCGACGACGTAGATTTTTATCCATCGAATGGAAGCGTCGTACCGGACGGGACAGCACTGTCCGCAATTTGACAAGCCTGCTTCCCATTGACGCGTACGGCCCGGCCGTGAAACGACGGCGGGGCGCTAGGGGGATCTGAATTGCACGACGATCGGCGACTGACCGAAAAGCGCCTGGACCGTTTTGTCCGCGAGCGGATAGCGCCGGCGATCTACGGCCGCACAGTTCCACTGACCCTGAGCAGCTGGGACGTTCCGGGCGAGCCGGTCCCCGCCGCCGAAGCCATCCACCAGGAGTACACACCCCTCGAACACGGTTCGGCCTGGGGCCGGGCCTGGAGCACCAAGTGGCTCCGGTTGCAGGGCGAAGTCCCGGACGGCTGGGGCGCCCCGGAGGGCACGGCGGTGGAGGTCGTCGTCGACCTCGGCTTCAGCAGTGACGCCCCCGGCTTCCAGTGCGAAGGCATCGCCTGGCGTCCGGACGGCACCATCATCAAGGCCATTTCCCCGCGGAACCAGCATGTGCCCCTGAAACTGCTGGGTGGCGGCATGTCGGTGGACTTCTACGTGGAGGCCGCGGCGAATCCGGACGTGAGCCAGGGCTGGACCTTCGCCTCCACCCCGCTGGGCGACAAAGCCACGGCGGGATCGGAACCGCGCTACCGGCTGGGCCGGATTGCCATCGCCGAACTCAACGAAACCGTCTGGGAACTGAACCAGGACATCTGGACGCTCAGCGGGCTCATGCATGAGCTGCCCACTGAGCTGCCGCGCCGACACTTAATCCTGCGCGCCTTCGAACGCATGCTGGACATCATGGACCCGGACGACATCGCCGGAACCGCCGCCGCCGGACGTGCTGCCCTCGCCGGGGTCCTGGCCAGCCCCGCCTACGCCTCGGCGCATGAGCTGCTGGCCACCGGCCACGCCCACATCGATTCCGCCTGGCTGTGGCCGGTCCGCGAGACCATCCGCAAATGCGCGCGGACCTTCTCCAACGTCGTGGCGCTCATGGACGACAACCCGGACTTCGTGTTCTCCTGTTCCTCCGCGCAGCAGCTGGCCTGGATCAAGGAGTTCTACCCGGAGCTGTTCGTGCGGATCCGGGAGAAGGTCAAGGCCGGGCAGTTCATGCCCGTGGGCGGCATGTGGGTGGAATCGGACACCAATATGCCCGGCGGCGAAGCCATGGCGCGCCAATTCCTCGAAGGCAAGAGCTTCTTCCTGGAAGAGTTCGACGTCGACTGCCAGGAGGCCTGGCTGCCAGACTCCTTCGGCTATTCCGGGGCCCTGCCGCAGATCGTTAAGTCCGCGGGCTCACGCTGGTTCCTGACCCAGAAGATCTCCTGGAACCAGGTCAACAGGATGCCCCACCACACCTTCAACTGGGAAGGCATCGACGGCACCCGGCTCTTTACCCACTTCCCGCCCGTGGACAGCTACAACGCCGAACTCCACGCCCGCGAACTCGCCCACGCCGAACGCAACTACCGTGAACACGGCCGCGGCACCGTTTCCCTGGTGCCCTTCGGATACGGCGACGGCGGCGGCGGACCCACCCGCGAAATGGTGGCCGCGGCGCACCGCACCGCGGATCTCGAAGGTTCGCCGAAGGTCCGGCTGGGCACCGCCAAGGAATTCTTCCAGCAGGCCGAGGCCGAATACCCGGATCTGCCGGTCTGGGTGGGGGAGCTCTACCTGGAAATGCACCGCGGAACCTACACCAGCCAGGCCAACACGAAGCAAGGAAACCGCCGCTCGGAGCACCTCCTGCGGGAAGCCGAGCTGTGGTGTGCGACGGCGGCTGTGCGGAGCGGTCATCCCTACCCGGCCGCGGAGCTCAAGAAGCTGTGGCGGCTGGTCCTGCTGCAGCAGTTCCATGACATCCTGCCCGGCAGTTCGATCGCCTGGGTCCATCAGGATGCCGAACGCAACTACGCGGCCATCGCCCGTGAACTCGAGGACATCATCGCCGGCGCCGCCACGGCATTGCTAGGCCCGGGGGATACCCGATTCCTGCTCAACGCCGCGCCCCACGCCCGCCACGGCGTGCCTGCCCTGGCTGCGGCCGAAGCCGCAGACCCCGGTCAGCCCGTGGAGACCACGGAACGGAACGGCGGCTACGTGCTGGACAACGGGGTCATCCGTGCCGTGCTGGATGCCAACGGCCTGTTGGTTTCCCTGTCCGACCACGCCAGCGGGCGCGAAGCCATCGCACCAGGGCAGGCCGGCAACCACCTGGAATTGTTCCGCGACACCCCCAACGAATGGGACGCCTGGGACATCGAGGAGTTCTACCGCCACAACGTCCGCTCCCTGGCCGAAGCGCGTTCGGTGCGGCTCGAACGCGACGGCGGGGACGCCGTCGTCGTGGTGGAACGCGAGGTGGGTTCCTCCACGATCACCCAGCGGATCAGCCTGGCGGCGGGAGCGCCGTCCCTGGACATCTCCACGGCCGTGGACTGGCAGGAGCGGGAGAAGCTGCTGAAGATTTCCTTCCCCTTCGATGTGCAGGCGGACCGGTCGGCCTCGGAGACCCAGTTCGGGCACGTCTTCCGGCCGACCCACAGCAACACGTCCTGGGAAGCGGCGAAGTTCGAAATCTGCGCCCACCGCTGGATCCACGTGGGCGAACCCGGCTACGGCGTCGCCGTCGCCAATGCCTCCAGCTATGGCCACGACGTCACCCGGGCCGTCCGGGACGACGGCGGCACCACTACCAACGTCCGCGTCTCACTGCTGCGGGCCCCGAAGTTCCCCGATCCGCAGGCCGACCGGGGCATGCACGTCCTGGAGCTGAGCGTCCGCCCCGGCGCTGCGATCGCCGACGCCGTCGAGGAGGGCTACCGCCGCAACCTCGCGCCGCGGACCGTGGCCGGGGCGAAGGCGGCGGAGTCTCTGTTCACAGTGTCCGGAAGGGCGCTCGCCGTGGAGGCCGTGAAGCTGGCCGAAGACGGATCGGGGGACGTGGTGGTGCGGCTCTACGAATCCCTCGGCGAACGATCCAGCGGTGTGGTCACGGCCAACTTCCAGGCAAGCTCGGTGCAGGCGGTTGACCTGCTGGAGCGGCCCGTGGACGCGCCGGGGGTGGCGGCCGGCACGGACAACGCCCGGCTCACGCTCCGGCCTTTCCAGCTCGTGACCCTGCGCTTCGGCCGCTGAGCGGGCGCACCCCCCGCGGGTTCAGACCTCGTGCTGGATCCGTTTGACGAACTGCTTGGTGCGCTCCTGCTGCGGGGCGCCCAGGACCTCCGCTGCGGGTCCGCGCTCTACCACGACGCCGCCGTCCATGAAGACCACCTCGTCCGCGACGTGCCGGGCGAAGCCAAGCTCATGGGTGACGATCACCATGGTCCAGCCTTCCTCTGCCAGTTCCTTGATGACGCTCAGGACTTCTCCCACCAGCTCCGGATCGAGGGCCGAGGTGGGCTCGTCGAAGAGCAGGAGCTGCGGCTTCAGGGCCAGGGCCCGCACGATGCCCACCCGCTGCTGCTGGCCGCCCGAGAGCTGGAAGGGGTACGCGTCCCGCTTTTCCGCCAGCCCCACCCTTGAAAGCAGCCGCAGCGCGTCGGCCTGGGCCTCGGCCTTGGGGCGCTTCTGCACCTGGACGGGGCCCTCGGTGACGTTCTTCAGCACCGTCATGTGCGGAAACAAATTGTAGTGCTGGAAGACCATGGCGCTGCGGTCCCGGAGCGCCGCGATGTCCCGTTTGCCCACGGCGCCGCCGAAATCCAGCTCGAGGTCCTTGCCGCCCGGGGAGCCGGCGGAGGCTCCGAAGGCAACAGTGCCGCCGTCGGGCACTTCAAGACCGTTGAGGGAACGCAACACGGTGGTCTTACCGGAACCGGAGGGCCCGATCAGGGCCACCACCTGGCCGCGGCGGACGTCGAGGTCGATGCCGCGCAGCACGGTGTTGCTGCCGAAGGACTTGGTGAGTCCGCGCGCGGAAAGCACCAGGGAAGCATCAACGGGATCAGTGGGCGACATAGCGGTCCAATCTGCGTTCCAGGGCCGACTGCGCGGTGGACAGGGCCAGGCACACCACCCAGTAGACCAGGGCTGCCTCGAGGTACAGCACCATGAACTCCTGGCTGAACGCGGCGATCTGCTGGGCGTTGCGGAAGAGCTCGGTCACCAGGATGAGGGAGGCCAGCGAGGTGTCCTTCACCAGGGAGATGAAGGTGTTGGACAGCGGCGGCACCGAGACCCGGGCGGCCTGCGGCAGGATGATCCGCAACAGCGTCTGCGTACCGGACATGCCGATGGTGTGCCCGGCCTCCCATTGCCCCTTGGGCACGGAAAGGATGGCCGCTCGGATGATCTCCGCCGCGTACCCGCCCACGTTCAGCGAGAAGGCGATGATGGCGCTGGGCCAGGGCTCAAGCTTCACTCCCAGGCTGGGCAGGCCGTAGAAGATCACAAACAGCTGCACCAGCAGGGGAGTGCCACGGATGACCGAGACATAGAACCGGGCAATGGCGGAGAGAACCCTGTTGGGGCTCAGCCGCAGCAATGCCACCAACAGGGCAAGAAGCAGGCCGAAGGCGAAGGACGCCAGGGTCAGCGGGATGGTGCCGGTGAGGGCGCCGCCGACGATCGGCCCGAAGGAACTCCAGACGAGGTCCCAGTTGAAAGTCATCCGTGGGCCTGCCGGTTACTTGGTGACGTCTGCGCCGAAGTACTTCTGCGAGATCTTCGCCAGGGTTCCGTCCGCGCGGAGCTCGGCCAGCGCCTTGTCGACGGCGGCGGCCAGTTCCGTGGATCCCTTGCGGAAGACGAAGGCGCTCTCGGTCTTCTCTTCGGTTTCGGCGGCGACCTTCAGTCCGGAATCAGGGGTCGCCTTGGCGTAGTCGAGGTACGTCAGCTTGTCGTTGACCGTGGCGTCGACCCGGCCCTGGCGGACCAGGGTGGCGGCCTGGGCCCAGCCTTCGACCGACTGCACGTTGGCGCCGGCCTGCACAGCCATCTTGTAGAAGTTGCTGGTGAGCGACTGCGCGGTGGTCTTGCCCTTGAGGTCGCCGAAGCTGTTGATGCTGGAGTTGTCGGACTTGGTCACCACGACGCCGGTGGACACCGTGTACGGGGAGGAGAAGGTGTACTTGGCCTTGCGCTCGTCGTTGATGGAAATTTGGTTGGCGATCGTGTCGAAACGCTTGGAGTCCAGGCCGGCGAAGATGCCGTCGAACTGGGTTTCCTGGAAGCTTGCCTTGACGCCCAGCTTGGCTGCCACGGCTTCGGCGATTTCGACGTCGAAACCGGTGAGCTTGCCCGAACCTTCCTCATGGAAGCTGAAAGGCCGGTAGGTGCCTTCCGTGGCGATCACGATTTCGCCCTTGGACTTGATATCGGAGAGGGAGGTGTCGGAACCGGAGGAGGAGGGGGCGGGGCTTCCGCCGCAGGCGGCCAGGGTGAGGGCGGCAGCGGCGAATGCTGCGGAGATCGCGGTGCGGCGGGTGAGCAGGCTTTTCATGAATGCCATCTTAGCCATGGGTCTCTGCCTGAACCGGATCGGCATGGCTTGCGGAAGAGCCGTTAAAAAGGCTGAGTGGGGGGCGGTCCCCAACAGCCCGCCCACCACTCATCCCCCCAATGGTGATCCTGTCCGCGCCACAGCTTCTCGAAACCCGTTCATGATTCAAGGGCCAGGCTGCGTCTCATTCACACAATCATTATTGTGGCACGTTCTAATGGGTTTGTGAAAGAGGTTACGCGGTATGTTTAGGATTTCTTCACCAAACGTTATCCGCGGGCCGTCCGCCGGGCAAGGGATTTCGAGAGCCAGATCCCACCCAGGCCCAATGCGCTGGCAAGCGCGGCCGAGTAGTTGATGGCAGGGCGCAGCCAGGACGCCGATTCCGGAACCAACGGGAACCCCTGCGACAGGAGCAGCAGACAGAAGCCCAGGAACAAGGTGCCGGAGGCAAGGCGTAACAATGCAGGACCGGAGCCGCGGACAGCCTGCCAGATGCCGGGAAGCAGGCAGGCGGCCACGTAGCCGGGGTAGAACCGGCCCAGCGCGGCGTAACTTTCCAGGGAAGCAGTCTGGGGAAGGCCGGACAGCCCGGCCGTTGACCCGCTGGTCTCCATGGCGAAGAAGATCCAGGCCGTCAGCACCGCAACGAGCAGCAGCACCGCCATGCCGGCGGGGCCGCGGATCGCACGCATCCCAGCCGACGACCCGAAAGCGGCGGCGGTCTTGACTCCCAGCAGCAGGAAGGTGCCGTAGAGCATGAAGCGCAGGAGGAGGTTGGCCAGGTTGAAACCGCCCAGCGCGGCGTCCACGGCAAGGTACGGCTCACGGATGCTCAGCAGGATGTCCACGGAGAGCAGGGCGAAAAGGAAGAACATGGCCCGGTTCTGGCCCCTGATCGCGCTCGGAACCCGCACGGCTGTCATCGCTATGCAGACAAAGAGTGTCAGCCACGGCAGGAGGGCGGTCATCCCAGGTTCTCCCAGATTCGTTCGGTGCGGTTTCTTTCGTGTTCCTGGCGGTGCAAGGACTTGCCCAGCGCCTGCAGGCGTTCCCCGGCGAGGGTAACCAGGTCCCCGGTGCCCAGCCGGTCGAGGGCTGCCCGCCTCGCCCCGAGCGGCCAGCCGGCTTCCTCTTCGCTGACCAGGCCGCTGGCGATCAGCCCGCCCGCGGGCCCGACGCCGGCCTCCCGGGCCGTGGCGACGGCCAGTTCCGGGGGCATCCGGTTCGCTGTCAGATGGGCGGAGAAGTTCTGCGGGGCAATCCCGGTGGCGTGGCTGACCCGGTGCCGCAACTCGCCGTCGTCGATCGCCTCCACCCAGTTGCGCACGGAAGTCTCGTGCGGCGCGGAAGCCAGCCCGAAGCGTTGCGGCGCCCCGGGATCGTTCCGGGCGATGACGGCGCGGAGCAGGTCCATGGTGGCGATCTGGCTGATGAGCTCGGCGTCCGTGGGTGCCACGGGAGTGCCGCGAAGGTCCGCGTAGGAATCGAAGGACGCGAGGGCGGAGACAGGGTTGACATCCAGGGCACGGCTGATCCGCACCAGCGATGACTCCGCCACCTTGCCGCGGACCATCTGCTGCGCCAGGGTGGTCCGTTTCAATCCGGAGATCCTGCAGACATCGGAAGTGCTGACGCCCGGGGCAACTCCATGCAGCCAGCGCTGGAACGCTTTGGAAGGGAGTGACATGCTCGGCTTTCGAATCTGCTAAGGGACTGGTTTTACGAACGGGACCTATTGAATTATGCTTGATTCCCGAACCCGCTGGTCCGAACACCCCCCAAGTCCGGACCAGCGGGTTCTTCCATGCCCGGAGGCAGCCCGCCCTGAATCGGCCTTCCCGGCTGCCGGCACGGTGAGAGGATTGAACAATGACTGCAACACTCGTCGCCAAGGATCTGTCCGGTGGCCACGGTCACCGCACCTTGTTCTCCAAGCTCTCCTTGACGGTGGCTCCGGGAGACGTGGTGGGCGTCGTGGGTGCCAACGGGGCCGGCAAGTCCACGCTTCTTCGCATCCTGGCCGGGGCTGATCGCCCCCAGGAAGGCACCGTGAGCCTGGCACCGGCAGATGCCTTCGTCGGTTGGCTGCCGCAGGAGCACGAACGCACCTCGGGCGAGACGGTGGCAGCCTACATCGCCCGCCGCACCGGCTGTGCCGATGCCACGACCGAGATGGAAGCCGCCGCGGAAGCCCTGGGCAGCGGCGCGCCCGGCAGCGAGGATGACTACTCAACGGCCTTCGACCGCTGGATGGCCTCCGGGGCCGCGGACCTTGAGGAACGCATCCCCGCCGTCCTGGCCGAGCTCGGCCTCGAGACCGGACATGAAGCCCTGATGACCGGGCTCTCCGGCGGCCAGGCCGCGCGCGTGGCCCTCGCCGCCCTGTTGCTGAGCCGCTTCGACGTGGTCCTCCTCGACGAACCCACCAACGACCTTGACCTCGAAGGCCTGGACCGGCTGGAGAAATTCGTCCAGGGCCTGCGGGGCGGGGCCGTGCTGGTGTCCCATGACCGCGAGTTCCTGGCCCGCTGCGTCACCCGGGTGGTGGAGCTGGACCTGGCACAGAACTCCGTGGCCGTTTATGACGGCGGCTACGACTCCTTCCTCGAAGAACGCGCCGTAGCCAAACGGCACGCCCGCGAACGCTACGAGGAATACGCCGGCACCAAGGCTGACCTGGTGGCACGCGCCCGCACCCAACGCGAATGGAGTTCGCAGGGCGTCCGGAACGCGATGAAGAAGAACCCGGACAACGACAAGAACCGGCGCGCCGCCAACACCGAATCCGCCGAGAAACAGGCCCAGAAGGTGCGCCAGATGGAGTCCCGGATCGCCCGGCTGGAGGAAGTCGAAGAGCCGCGCAAGGAATGGCAGCTGCAGTTCAGCATCGGTGCCGCCCCGCGCTCCAGTTCGGTGGTCGCTACGCTGCGGGACGCCGTCGTCCGCCAGGGGGACTTCACGCTCGGACCGGTCAACCTCCAGCTGAACGCCGGCGAACGGATCGGCATCACCGGCCCCAACGGTGCCGGGAAGTCCACCCTGCTGCGGCTCCTGCTCGGGATCACAAGCCCCGACGACGGCGAGGCCTCCCTGGGAGCGTCGGTCGCCATCGGCGAAATCGACCAGGCCCGGGGCCTGCTGGCCGGGCACCTCACCCTGGCGGCCGCCGTCGAGACGGTCCTTTCGGACTGGCCCACCGCCGAGGTGCGCACGCTCCTGGCGAAATTCGGGCTGAAGGCCGACCACACCTCCCGGACCGTCGACTCGCTCTCGCCGGGGGAGCGGACCCGCGCCGCCTTGGCCCTGCTGCAGGCCCGCGGCGTGAACCTGCTGGTCCTGGACGAGCCCACCAACCACCTTGACCTGCCGGCCATCGAACAGCTGGAAGAGGCGCTGGACAGCTACGACGGCGCGCTGCTGCTGGTCACCCACGACCGGCGGCTGCTCGAAAACGTCCGCCTGGACGTGCGCTGGCACGTGGAGAGCGGACAGGTCACGGAACTTCAACACGCAACTGGAGGCACAAAGCCATGAGCATGGACCGCGTGGCGTGGACCTCGCTCTACAACATCACCCGGGCCAAGAGCGGATCGCAGCCGTTCTCCAAGGAGACCCTCAAACGGGTGCTGGCCTTCGCCAAACCGCACCGCAGCCGGCTGATCGCCTTCGTGCTGGCCTCGATCGCCGGGGCCATCCTGGCGGTGGCCACTCCGGTGCTCGCCGGGCGGGTGGTGGACACGATCATCGCCGGTTCCGGCGCCGGGGAGGTGATCTGGCTGGCCGTGCTGATCGCGATCGTCGCGGTGGCCGAGGCCGGGCTGGGACTGCTGACCCGCTGGCTTTCCTCCATGATCGGCGAAGGCGTGATCGTGGACCTGCGCACCAGGGTGTTCGACCACGTGCAGCGGATGCCGATCGCCTTCTTCACCCGCACCCGCACGGGCGCATTGGTCAGCCGCCTCAACAACGACGTCATCGGCGCGCAGTCTGCGTTCGCCGGCACGCTCTCCGGTGTGGTCAGCAACGTGGTGGCGCTCGCCTTGACCCTGGTGGTCATGCTGAACACCTCTTGGCTGGTGACGGTGCTGGCCATGGTGCTGCTTCCTGTCTTCCTCATTCCGGCCAGGAGGATGGGCTCCAAGCTGGCCGATCTCCGCCGCGAGGCCGCCACGCACAACGCTGCCATGGGCACCCAGATGACCGAGCGTTTCTCTGCCCCTGGCGCCACCTTGGTGAAACTGTTCGGCCGGCCGGACGACGAATCCGCCGAGTTCGCGCTGCGGGCCGGCCGGGTCCGGGACATCGGCGTGCGCACGGCAATGCTGCAGTTCACCTTCATCACGGCACTTACCTTGGTTTCGGCGCTCGCGCTTGCCCTGGTCTACGGGTTGGGCGGCTGGCTGGCTCTCCAGAAGCAGCTGGCGGCCGGCGACGTCGTGGTGCTGGCCCTGCTGCTCACCCGGCTCTATGCCCCGCTCACCGCGCTGTCCAACGCACGCGTCGAGATCATGAGCGCACTGGTCAGCTTCGAGCGGGTCTTCGAGATCCTGGACCTGGAACCGCTGATCAAGGAAAAGCCGGGCGCCGCCGCCATCCCCGAAGGCCCCGTGGCGGTGGAGTTCGACGACGTCCGCTTCGGCTACCCCTCCGCGGACAAGGTGTCGCTGGCTTCCCTCGAGGAAGTGGCGATCCTGGACACCAGGGGCGGGGAAGAAGTGTTGCACGGTATCAGCTTCCGGGTCGAGGCCGGGCAGACCGTTGCCTTGGTGGGTTCCTCCGGCGCTGGCAAGTCCACGGTGGCGCAGCTGCTGTCCAGGCTGTATGACGTCGACTCCGGCACGGTGCGGCTGGGCGGCTACGGCCCCGGGACCGGCATGGACATCCGGGACGCCAGCTTCGACTCGCTCCGGGACACGCTGGGCATGGTCACCCAGGACGGTCACCTCTTCCACGAGAGCATCGCGTCCAACCTCCGCCTGGCCCGGCCCGGCGCCACGGACGAGGAAATGTGGGACGTGCTGCGCCGGGCCCGCCTGGAGACCATGGTCCGCTCGCTGCCCGACGGCCTGGACACCGTGGTGGGGGAGCGCGGCTACCGGCTCTCCGGCGGCGAACGCCAGCGGCTCACCATTGCCCGGCTCCTGATCGCCCAGCCCCGGGTGGTCATCCTCGACGAGGCGACGGCGGCACTGGACTCCACGAGCGAAGCTGCCGTGCAGGCGGCCCTGGGCGAGGCGCTCCAGGGCCGGACCGCCGTCGTGATTGCCCACCGGCTGTCAACGATCCGCGCGGCTGACGCCATCCTGGTGGTGGAGGACGGCCGGATCATCGAACGCGGAACGCACGCCGAACTCCTCGCCGCGGACGGCCGCTACGCGGAGCTGTACAACACCCAGTTCGCGGAGGCGACGGCGGTGGCGCAGGAGGCTGTTCCCGAGCTGTGAGTCCCAACTGACTGACAGTTAATGCCGTTTTGAGCGCTCAGAACGGCATTAACTGCGAGCTAGTTGGGCGGGCTACTGCTTGGCGAGGGCCGGAAGCACGTGCTCGGTCAGCAGCGGGGCGAGGTCCTCCGGCAGCTCGCTGCCGAGCTCGAGCCAGCGGATCTCGGCGATTTCCGCCGAGGGGTGCGCCTCCCAGGTGCCGGGCGCCGTGAACACGGTGGCCTGGATGTCCGTGGCGGCCTCGTTGGCGGCCGTGGCGAGGTAGACGCCCAGCGGTTCGAGTTCGCCCGGGGCGATCCGGATGCCGACCTCCTCGGCGAGCTCCCGCGACGCCGCCTCGGCGGCGCTTTCGCCCGGCTCCGGTTTGCCGCCGGGGTGCATGAACTTGTCCGTGCCGCGTTTGCGGACCGTCAGCATGCGGCCCGCGCCGTCGTACACGCAGACCGCGCTGACGACGATCAGATCCCTCATGGTTCCCTCCTCAGGACGGATTCGAGCAGCAGGTCCTTCGCCGGGCCGTGCACGTCCCAGCTGTACGCGAAGGAATCGGGGCCGAGCCAGCGGTAGTCCACGGCGTAGTCGTCGGGGTCGCACCAGTGCCGGTCATGCGCCGCGTCGGGGCTGAAGCTGAAGCGGTGGAACGGCCGGCCGTCAGGGAAGAACATGTCCATCGCCTCGGGGCTGTCCGCGGGGCGCAGCACATATTCGCGGGAGGCGGGGCCGCTGTGGCTTCCCCATTCGAGGGTGCCGTCCTCGCGGTAGTGGAGGCCGCCGTCGGGGGTTTCGGAGTAATGCGCGACGCCGGTGAAGGTTCCGCGGGTGCCGCTGCCGCGGTCCCACAAGGTGCGCTTCACGGTCCAGCCGCCGGCCAGCCAGGCGCGGAGGTCCGGGACGGGCTGGGTGTCAGTCAAGTGCCCTCGATTGGAATCGAACCAACGACACCGGCTTTAGGAGAGCCGTGCTCTATCCACTGAGCTACGAGGGCGGGCGGTGCACGAAGCCTGCTTCATTTGGCCAGGCGCCGAACACGCATCTAAGCATACAAGCTGCGGGCAAAGCCTCCGAACACTCCCCGCAACCAGGGCCCACGCCGCCAGGGTTTCCAGGGCGAGCGCAGCGAGCCTAGGGGGCGGCGGGGACGTAGGCTGGGGCGTGATGGGAAAGCAGATCTCCGCCCCGGCCGTGCCGGGCAGCTTCCTGCCCGATCTCGGAAATCCCCGGTCCCTCGTCGGCGCGTGGGCCCAGCTCAGCGTGGTGCAGTACTTTGCTGCCGAAGCGGCGGTGATCGAAGCCTGGGCGGCTCCGGAACCTTACGATCGCCGCACCGGCTTCATCAGCGATCTGGGCGCCGTCAACTGCGCGGTCTACGAGGGGCGGGACGTCTGTTCCCCGCTGCATCTGCTGATGAATGCCTCGTTCGTGGTGCAGGGCCTGGGCCTGCTCCTGGGGGCCTTGCTGCTGGGCTCGGCAATGCTGTGCATCGCGGCACGGCCGGGAGTGCGTATCCTGCAGGATGCGGCGTACCGCCGGAGCTGGAGCGGGGCAGCCGGTGTCCGCGTGCTGACGGGGGCGGCCGGGGCGGGGACGGTGATTGTGGGATTGGTGCCCGAAGACCTGGGCTCGCCCTGGCATTTCGCAGGAGCGCTCATGTATTTCATCGGGGGAGCCCTCGCCCTGTTGCTGCTGGGGTTCCTGTGGCTTCCCCACACAAGACTGAGCTGGTTCCTTCTTGCCTGCGGTACGGCATGTTTCGGGGCGCTCATCGTGGGCGCAGTGACCCGTATGGAGCTGCCCGAACCCGGCACTTTGGAGCGGCTGATGGCCTACCCGTTGACGGTCGGATTCTCCGCGGCCGGCCTGCTGATTGCCACCCGGGTGAGGCGGGTCCGGCGCACCGCTGCCCGCGCCGCGGCGTGGGACAGAAAGGAGCGGATGTGACAGGAGTGACTTATTATTGGTCCACCGCTGCAAGGCACCGACAAGACAGATGGCGAGTCGGAGCCGCAGGAAAACCATCGCCACGGCAGGATCCGGGACCCATGAGCAATCAGCAGATCGCGCCCCATCAAGGAGCCACGGACCTGGGAAGCGCCGGGACGATTGAGGTGGAGTTGGCTGACGACGGCATAGTCGAGGTCGTCCTTCCTGTCTGCTCGGAGGTCCGTGCTCCGGAAGCCCAAGCCGCGGCTGCCGTAGTGCGGGCAATGTCGGACGGGCGGAAGCGCCCCGTGCTGATGACCTTGACGGGCGTGTTGGATATCAATGACGGTGCACGCGCCGTCTATGCCGCCGCTGAAACGGTCTCGGCTTTCGCCCTGGTGGGGGAGACCCCGGTGGACCGTGTGCTGGCGCATTTCCTGTTGAGGGCCACTCCGGAGTCCATCCCTGCGCGCTTCTTTGCCTCCGAGGCTGCGGCCCGGGAGTGGTTGGCAGGTTATCTGTGAATCCTGAGTCGCAGGACCCGCGCCTCCTGGCGCTTGTCGAAGGGGTCATCCGGATAGCCGACGGCGACCTCAGCACGCGGATCCCGCTTTCCGGTCCGCGGGATGAAGTTGCCGCCGTCATCGCCGGGATCAACCTGATGGCCGACGACCTCCAGGCCGTTTACCGGGAGCTTGAAGAACGGGTGGAGACCCGGACGGCGATGCTCCGCGAGGCCCAGATCGAGCTTGAACGGATGGCCCTGACCGATCCCTTGACGCAGCTTGCCAACCGTACGGCCCTCAACCGGAAATTGAGCCACGAACTGGCCGAAACCGCACACGGCGAACTGCCGCCGGCGTTGCTTGTCCTGGACCTCGATTCCTTCAAAGGCGTCAACGACAGGCTGGGCCACAGTGCCGGCGACGACGTGCTGCGGATTACTGCGAAGCGACTCGCTGACGCTGTCCGTGAAGGTGATGTCGTTGCCAGGCTTGGCGGGGACGAGTTCGCGGTGATGCTGCCCAAATCGAACGTGGTGCAGGCCCGTGGTGTGGCCAAGCGGATTCTGCGTGCCCTGGCGGAAAGCATTGAGATCGGAGACCTGCGGATCGTTTGCGGGACCAGCATCGGGCTCAGGGTCGCCGAGCCGGGGCAATCCGTTGACGAACTCGTGATGGAAGCCGATACCGCGATGTATGCGGCCAAGGCAGAGAAGCGCAATACGGTCCGGGTGTTCGAACCGGCGCTGCTGCATGCACGCCGGCTGCAGGGACAGATGATCACCGAACTGCGGGAGGCGATCCGGACGGACCAGTTGGTTCTCTATTACCAGCCCGTGGTGGAGCTCAGCAGCGGCCGCTTCGAAGGGGCCGAGGCCCTGGTGCGGTGGAACCACCCTGAACGGGGTTTGCTGATGCCGGACAATTTCATCCCGCTGGCCGAGGAAACCGGGCTTATTGTCGAACTCGGCGACTGGGTCCTTCGTGAAGCCCTGAGGCAATTGCGCAGCTGGCTGGACACCCCGGGACTCGTCGATGACTTCAGCATGCGGGTGAACATTTCCCCCACCGAGCTAAGAAGCCTGGAACTGATCGAGCGGGTACGTGACGCACTCGCCGAAACCGGCGTCGACGCTTCGAAGCTGGTCATCGAGCTCACGGAATCGGTGGCTGTCAACGGCTCCGATCTCGACCGGTACTCCCTGTCCGGCCTGCGCCATCTTGGCGTCCAGTTGGAGATCGACGACTTCGGCACGGGGTATTCCTCGATCAGCTACCTGCGCAACCTGCCGGTGCATGTCGTCAAGATCGACCGCTCGCTCATTGAAGGACTGGGTACGGACGATGGCCAGAGGGATTTCGTCGCCGCGGTGCTGCAGCTGATCCACGCCTGCGGAATGGAAGCGGTCGCGGAAGGAATCGAGACCGCCGAACAGGCAGCGGAATTGTCCTGGCTCGGATGTGCCAGCGGCCAGGGTTACTACTTCAGCAGGCCGGTGCCTCCTGCGGATTTCGTCCGCTTGCTGGGCCGCGCCTGAAGCCGTGCCTGCTTCGAGGGGTGCCTGATCCGGAGCACGCGGAGAAAGCGCCCGGGCAATGCGAAGGGCGCCGGAGGTGATCCGGCGCCCTTGCTTGCCTCAACTGTGCTTGGTCTTAGATGTCGTTCCCGGTGGTTGTGGAGTTCGGCCACCAGCCGCCGGCTTCAACGGAGCTGTTCGAGAAGTTCGGCCACCAACCGCCGGCTTCTACGGAGCTCTGCGTGAAGTTGGGCCACCAGCCACCGGCGATGGAGGTATCCTGTCCGGAATGCTCGGCATTTGCCGAAATGGCCGCCGACGTGGAAAACCCGGCCACCGCAAGAGCGGCAGCGGCAAGGAAAGTGGCGATGGTTCTTTTCATACGAGCGCTCCTGATAGGTGACTGATGTGAAGCAAGAGAACGGAGTGAAACGTAGTTAGTATAGCGATTTGCGACACGCCGTGTCACTAGATTGGGTTTACGATTTCCGGGGAAAATGGTATGCCTCGCGGGCGTCCCAGCCGGAACCATGCACTGCCTATTTCGGGATAATGAGGTCATGTCGGAAAACAGGGGGACACCGTCCTATGCAGCTGCAGAGCTGCGCGCCAGGGAATACAGGGCCAGCCACGAATTCGCCAAGGCAGCGGACAGCGCGCGAAACGCGGCGGAAACTGCCCGCCAGGAGGGCGACGCCTCCGGATGGTGGAACATGGCCTTTTTCCAAGCCGAGAACCTGCTGGACGCCGGGAACGTCGGCGAAGCCGCAGACCTTGCCCGGACGCTGGCGGAAACACCCTTGGGCGATGCCTCATCCCGGGACCGCGCGAGGGCGCTGATCCTGTTGGCGAAGTCCGTGCAGGGCAGCGGGCTCCTGGACGATGCCGCGGAAGCGGCGCGCTCCGCCGTCGGCCTGCTGGGCGACGACGCCGATGCGGAGTTCGAAGTCCACGCCCGCCAGGCCCTGATCGCGGCGCTCGCCGAGTCCGGCAAGCTCGAAGAGGCCTGGGAAGAATCCCTTGCGCTTTCCGCGCGGATCTCGGACGACATGGACGACCAGTTGGCAGGCAAGGCGTACTGGGTGATCGGCAACGTCGCCTTCCTGTGCAACAAGGTCGAGGAAGGCCTGGAGCACCACGAACTCGCTGCCGACACCTTTTCGCCGTCGAGCAACCTCGATGTCTGGGCGAAGTTCAACAAGGCCTCGGCGGCGATGCGCCTTGCCGCCGGGGTTGCAGATACCGGGACGCTTCGCTGCATTGAGCGCGCGGAGCTTGCCACGGACATCGTTGGTGGCAGCGAGGAAGACATCCTCCTGCTGCGCTACGTCCGCGCCCATTGGACCTTCCTGGCCGGAGACGTCCCGGCTGCGATCGTCCTCCTGAACGAAGTCACTGGGTCCGCGGACAAGCTCCCGCCGCAGACCGCGGGGGAGGCCTACTTGCTCCTCGCGCGGGCGGAAGCCTCGGACGGGCGCCGGAAGGCCGCCGAGCTGAGCGTGAGGCGGTCCATGGAGTACTTCGAGACGGCCGGCGCCCACCAGCGCGCCGCCCAGGCCGGTGCCCTGCTGTCCAGCGACGCGGACGCCCCGACGGCCTGACCCTTCGCCCGCCGCACGGCGCGGGTCTATATTTGGCGCTATGACGACGGCGGGTACCCCGCGGGCGAGCGACCGTGCACTGCTGCCGGACCTCGCCGGACGGCGTGAACTGGTAGGTGCCTGGGCCTCCCTGAGCCTCATCCACTACTTCGTGGTCGAAGCCGCGGCCATGGCCGCGTGGCAGGGTACGCCGTCGTACGACAGGCGCTCCCACGTGATCAGCGACCTCGGCGCCGCGAAATGCACTGTCTTCAACGGCCACGAAGTCTGCTCCCCGCTGAACTGGCTCATGAACGCCTCCTTCGTGCTCCAGGGCGTTGCGATGGTGCTCGGCGCGGTGCTGCTCAGCTCCGCCGTCCTGTCCGTGGCAGCCCAGCCCGGACAGCGGGCCATCCGGACCGGTCCGGGGAACATTCCCTGGCTGGCCGCCGGGGCAGTCAGGGCCCTGATCCTGGTGGCGGGAATCGGGCAGGCAATGGTCGGCCTCATCCCCGAGGACACGGAACTGGCATGGCACCTGACAGGAGCCGGCCTTTACTTCATCGCCGCTCCGCTGGCCCTGGCGATCCTCGGCCTTATGTGGCTCGGCCGGAGCAGCATGTCCTGGATGGTGCTGCTTTTCGGCATGGTCTCGCTCGGCGCCACCGTCTTCGTGCTGGCCGCATCGCTCCGCGTAGACGAACCCGGGGCCATCGAGCGGACCATGGCGTATCCGATCATCCTCGGACTGTCCCTGGTGGGCCTGACGGTTGCCTACCGGGTGCACGGCGAACGCCGGAGGCTCCGCAGGCTCGCCGCGGCAGCCCGGTAGTTGCCTAGGCGCGTTTCGCGCGGCGCCCCAGGAAGACAGCGAGCACACCGCCGGCCAGGCTCAGCAGGAAAAGCACCCAGCCCAGCACAGTAAGGGTGGATGCCAAGGCAACCTGCCCGGCGTCGGGCGCTGCCGGAGCCAGGGCGGCATCCACGGCAACGTTGGCCCACAAACGGACCACGGCAAACGCCAGGGGCGCCGCCCACAACGCCCAGCGCAGCGCCTTGCGGGAGACGTTGATGCCCACCAGCAACAGCCAGCTGAAGCCGAAGATCAGCGGGAACAAGGTGCCGGCCGTCTTGTGGATGTAGCCCAGCTGGCCGCGGGCGTCGTCGTTCATTGCGCCGTGCAACTGCTGGACGTAGTCGGAGGAAAAGCCGCCGATCAGGGAATCCGGCATGGCCAGGCCGCCGGACAGCTGGGTCATCTGGTTCAGGGTCAGCAGGTGCAGGTACCAGAACAGGAAGACGCTCGCCACGACGCCGGCGATCACCACCAGCTTCCCGTTGCCCTCGGCCTGGGCCCCGTCTTTCTGAATTACGGTGCGGTTGGTGGTGGGGTTGACGGGTGTTGCCGTGTGGCTCGCTGGAACGGTTGCCTTGGCGCCGTGCTTCCTGATCCTTTGGGCGGGGGTCTTGGCCATCCAACCATTATCCCGCCACTTAAGCTGGACCCATGACCACTGGCAGGCACTCCGCTGTTGAACTCGATCCCGCACTCGACGACTACGAACTGGCCTCGGCCCTTGTCCGGGAGGCCGGGCAGCTCGCGCTCCTGATGAGGATGGGCGGGCTCCAGGCCGACCGCAAGACCTCCGTGTCCGATGTGGTCACGGCAGCTGACCGGGCCGCCGAGGCCTATGTGCTGGAGCAATTGCGCCGCTGCCGCCCCGACGACGGAATCCTCGGCGAGGAAGGCAGCTCGGTGGCCGGCAGCAGCGGCCGGACCTGGGTGATCGACCCCGTGGATGGCACATACAATTTCCTGCACGGCTCGGCCTACTGGTGCTCGGCGATCGCCCTCAAGCGCGACGGCGGCGGGTCCGACGACGGCGGCCCGGACCCGGAGGCGATCCTCGGCGCCGTCTACCAGCCGGAGCCGGACAAGCTTTGGGTAGGTGGCGAATCCCACCCGGCCACCCTCAACGGCGAACGGATCGCCGGTCCCTCCACCACCCCGCTCGCGGAACTCTGTGCCGCCACGTACATCCACCCCACTTGGCTCGCAGATCCGCGCGCGGCCATGCCTTGGCACGCGGCCGCGGTGTCGGCGGCGTCCCTGCGGATGTTCGGCTCCGGCTCCTGCGACCTCGGCCGGGTGGCCGACGGCGAACTCGGCTGCTGGTTCCAGCACAGCTGCCCCGAGTGGGACTGGCTCCCCGGCAAGGCGATCGTCCGCGCGGCGGGCGGAGACACCGCCGTCGTCCGGGTGAACGGACTGGACTGGTTCCTCGCCGGAGGCCCGACGGCGGTCAACGAGCTCCGCGCGGCCCTCACCTCCGTGCCGCAGTTCGCCTAGCCGGCGCCCGGAAGGCGCCCGGCGCCCGGAAGGCGCCCGGCGTCCGGTCCGCATGGCGGTCCGGAAACCGGCTGTCAGCCCCACCGCCTAGACTTGTAATCACCATGGATATGTTGTTCGACCCCTATGCAGGCAGCTCCTACAAGGCTGCGCCCGAGCCCGCCCGCTCCCTCGCCGGTGCCGCCCTGCCCGCCTCGGCGTCCGGCGGGCCCGGCGCGTTGCCGGGTGGTTCCGGTAGCGGGGGGCCTGCTCCGTGGGAGTCTGCCGGCGGGCACGGTGGGCACTCCATGCCAAGCGCCGAGTCGCTGCTGCTGGGCCTGAACCCGCAGCAGGAAGAGGCCGTGAAGCACTCCGGCAGCCCGCTGCTGATCGTGGCCGGCGCCGGTTCGGGAAAGACCCGCGTGCTCTCCAACCGGATCGCCTACCTGATCGCCACAGGGCGGGCACACCACGGTGAAATCCTGGCCATCACCTTCACCAACAAGGCCGCCGCCGAAATGCGCGAACGCATCGAGGCCCTCGTGGGCGGACGTGCCAAGAGCATGTGGATCTCCACCTTCCACTCCTCCTGCGTGCGCATCCTCCGGCGCGAGGCCGCCAACGTTGGCCTGAACTCCAACTTCTCCATCTATGACTCCGCCGATTCGCTGCGGCTGATCACCCTGGTGGCCAAGAACCTGGACCTGGACCCCAAGCGTTTCGCGCCCAAGGCCATCCAGCACAAGATCTCCGCGCTCAAGAACGAGCTCGTGGACGACGACGCGTTCGCCGCCGCGGCCAACTACAACGATCCCTTCGAGCAGGCCGTGGCCGAGGTGTTCAAGGGCTACACGCAGCGGCTGCGCCAGGCCAACGCCATGGACTTCGATGACCTCATTGCCCAGACGGTCTACATGTTCCGGGCCTTCCCTGCGCTCGCGGAGTCCTACCGCCGGCGCTTCCGGCATGTTCTGGTGGACGAATACCAGGACACCAACCATGCGCAGTACGCCCTGGTCCGGGAGATCGTCGGCACGGACGCCGCAAGCCAGGAGGCCGCAAGCCATGGCGGCGCGGGACACGTCGGGCCGAGCGAGCTGACCGTCGTCGGCGATTCCGACCAGTCCATCTACGCCTTCCGCGGCGCGGACATCCGCAACATCGTGGAATTCGAAGAGGACTACCCGAACGCCCGCACCATCAAGCTGGAGCAGAACTACCGCTCCACCCAGAACATCCTCTCTGCGGCGAACTCGGTGATCTCGCGCAACCCGAACCGGCAGGAGAAGCGGCTCTGGACGGCCGAAGGCGACGGCGAGAAGATCATCGGCTACGTGGGCGAGAACGAACACGACGAAGCCCAGTTCATCGCCAAGGAGATCGACCGGCTCCAGGACGAGGAAGGCCTGCGTCCGGGCGACGTCGCCATCTTCTACCGCACCAACGCCCAGTCCCGTTCCATCGAAGACGTGCTGGTGCGCGTCGGCCTGCCGTACAAGGTGGTGGGCGGCACCCGCTTCTACGAACGCAAGGAAATCAAGGACGCCCTTGCATACCTGCGCGTCCTGGTGAACCCGGACGACGACGTCAACCTCCGCCGGGTGCTGAACGAACCCAAGCGCGGCATCGGGGACCGCGCCGAAGGTGCCGTGGCGGCCCTCGCCGAACGCGACCGCAGCTCCTTCATGGCGGCGGCCCGCCGCGCCGCGGAAGCCCCCGGAATGGCCACGCGCTCGGTCAACGCGGTGCTCGGCTTCGTGAAACTGCTGGACGACCTGGCCGAGGTCGCGTCCGGCTCGGGCGCTGCCGCGGCTTTGGAAGCCGTGCTCGAACAGACCGGGTACCTGGCCGGGTTGCGCGCCAGCAGCGATCCGCAGGACGAATCCCGGGTGGAGAACCTCGCCGAACTGGTGGCCGTGGTCCGCGAATACGAACGCGACAACCCCGAGGGCTCGCTCGGCGAATTCCTGGAGCAGGTGTCCCTCGTGGCCGACGCCGACCAGATCCCGGACGCCCCGGGCGCGGACATCGACGCCGCCGTGGCCGAGGCCAAGCGCCTGGGCGTGGTCACCCTCATGACCCTGCACACGGCCAAGGGCCTGGAATTCCCGGTGGTGTTCCTGACCGGCATGGAGCACGGGATCTTCCCGCACCAGCGTTCGGCCACGGACCCGAAGGAACTGGCCGAAGAGCGCCGCCTGGCCTACGTGGGGCTGACCCGCGCCCGGCAGCGGCTCTACGTCACCCGCTCCGAGGTCCGCAACTTGTGGGGCCAGAGCCAGTACAACCCGGCCAGCCAGTTCATCGAGGAAATCCCCTCCGAGCTGGTGGAGTGGAAGCGCGAGGGAACGTCCCGCCAGGTGGGCGGTTGGGGCGGTTCGTCCCTGGGCGGCAACCGCTACGGCGGTTCCTATTGGGGAGCGGGGGCCTCCCGGGGTGCCGCCGCCAGTCCGACCGCAGGGTTCGACGCCGACGTGCCCGCCGCCGTCGCGCGCAACCGGGTGCAGCCGCAGAAGGAAGTCATCGCCGTGGTGGTGGGGGACAAGGTCAACCACACCAGCTTCGGCAACGGCACCGTGATCGGCGTCGAGGGAACCGGGGACAAGACCGTGGCAAAGGTGACGTTCGACGTCGGGGAGAAGCGCCTACTGCTGCGTTACGCGCCGCTGACGAAGCTCGAGGGCTGACTTCGCGCGGCATAATGGGTGGCATGCGACGGACTGTGTTGGGGATTCTGGCCGCCTGCCTGCTTGCGCTGGCCACCGCGTGTTCGGTGTCCACGAAGGACCCTGACTATGTGCCACCGGCGCCGCTGCCTCCCCTGGAGCAGCTCAAGCAGGTCCCGGTCACCCAGCCCAGCGAACTCGGCAGCGGGGAAGACCTGACCGCCTTCGTCACCGAGGACCGCAACATCGCCTGCGCCATGACCTCCGCCCGGGGAGACCACTTGAACCTGCCCTACGAGGCCAACAACTACGACGACAGTGCCAACGCAAAACTTGCGACCGTCCCGGTGGTGCACTGCGAGCTGGCCGTGTACCCGGCGCCGCAGGCCAGGGACGTCACCGACAACTGCAACGGCACCGGCCTGGGCTACCTTGGCGGCACCGTGCTGCTGCGGCCGGACAAGGTGGCCTACGGCGCCTGCCGTTCCGGCGTCACCGAGATGGAAGCGGAGTTCGCGCCCAAGGGCAGCCGCACCGGCCCCATCGCGGAACTGCCCGTACTCAGCGAAGGGCAGAACATCGAACGCAACGGCCTGCGTTGCTCCACCTACAACGGCGGTGTCGCCTGCGGGAACCTCTCCGCAGGGGTGGCCTTCTTCGTGAACCGGGCCGGATACCTGCTCGTCTCCAAGGGCGGAACCGTGACCAGCGGCAAGATGCCGGCATCATAACCTGCAACTGAGAGGAAACTGCTGAAAAACCGCGCGATTACGCGGATTTTCTACGATTGATAGAAGTGTGTGGTTACTCACTTAACGGGTACTGTAGAACCGGCTTGCCTCCGCGGGCGGCTAGAGTTCCAGAGGAACTTGCGCAATGTGACCGGCAGTTTTGGCGGGATCTTGCACACTGCTCTTCCGCAGCTGGTTTACCGCGGTCACCGCGGACGCCGGCTGTACCGACACTACTTCGACGTAGAAGGACACTAAACCGTGGACCTGTTTGAATATCAGGCGCGCGATATGTTCGAAGCGCACGGTGTACCCGTGCTCGCCGGCATCGTGGCGCACACTCCTGAAGAAGCAAAGGCAGCTGCCGAGAAGATCGGCGGAGTCACTGTCGTCAAGGCACAGGTTAAGGTCGGTGGCCGCGGCAAGGCCGGCGGCGTGAAGGTTGCCAAGACTGCAGATGAGGCACTTGAGCACTCCACCAACATCCTGGGTATGGACATCAAGGGCCACACCGTCAACAAGGTGATGATCGCCCAGGGCGCAGACATCGCCGAAGAGTTCTACTTCTCCATCCTGCTGGACCGCGCCAACCGCAACTACCTGGCCATGTGCTCGGTGGAAGGCGGCATGGAAATCGAGCAGCTCGCCGTCGAGCGTCCCGAGGCCCTGGCCAAGGTCGCCATCGACCCCGCGGTCGGCATCGACCAGGCCAAGGCTGACGAAATCGTCGCCGCCGCCGGCTTCTCCGCCGAGCTGGCCCCCAAGGTCTCCGCCGTCATCCTGAAGCTCTGGGACGTCTTCAAGAAGGAAGACGCCACCCTGGTCGAGGTCAACCCGCTGGTCCGTACCGGCGCCGGCGACATCGTTGCCCTGGACGGCAAGGTCTCCCTCGACGAGAACGCCGACTTCCGCCACGTGCACCACGCCGAGCTGGAAGACAAGGACGCCGCGGACCCGCTGGAAGCCAAGGCCAAGGCGCAGGACTTGAACTACGTGAAGCTTGACGGCGAAGTGGGCATCATCGGCAACGGCGCCGGTCTTGTGATGTCCACCCTCGACGTCGTCGCTTACGCAGGCGAGAACCACGGCAACGTGAAGCCCGCCAACTTCCTGGACATCGGTGGCGGAGCCTCCGCCGAGGTCATGGCCGCAGGCCTCGACGTCATCCTGGGTGACGAGCAGGTCAAGAGCGTTTTCGTGAACGTCTTCGGCGGCATCACCGCCTGTGACGCCGTGGCCAAGGGCATCGTCGGTGCACTTGCCGAGCTCGGTTCCTCCGCCAACAAGCCGCTGGTTGTCCGCCTCGACGGCAACAACGTGGACGAAGGCCGCCGCATCCTGACCGAGGCCAACCACCCGCTGGTGACCCTGGCAGCAACCATGGACGAGGGCGCCGACAAGGCCGCCGAGCTCGCCAACTCGAAATAAGCACCGAGAAGTAAGGCGACTTAAGTCATGTCTATCTACCTGAACAAGGATTCCAAGGTCATCGTCCAGGGCATCACCGGCGGCGAAGGCACCAAGCACACCGCCCTGATGCTCAAGGCCGGCACCAACATCGTCGGCGGCGTCAACGCACGCAAGGCAGGCACCACCGTGCTGCACGGCGACAAGGAAATCACCGTCTACGGCACCGTCAAGGAAGCCATCGCGGAGACCGGCGCGGACGTTTCGATCGTCTTCGTTCCCCCGGCATTCACCAAGTCCGCCGTGGTTGAGGCCATCGAAGCCGGCATCGGCCTCGTGGTTGTCATCACCGAAGGCGTTCCGGTGCAGGACTCCGCCGAATTCTGGGCCCTGGCCCAGTCCAAGGTGGACGCCGACGGCAAGCAGATCACCCGCATCATCGGCCCGAACTGCCCCGGCATCATCACCCCGGGCGAGTCCCTCGTGGGCATCACCCCGGCGAACATCACGGGCAAGGGCCCCATCGGCCTGGTCTCCAAGTCCGGCACCCTGACCTACCAGATGATGTTCGAACTGCGTGATCTCGGCTTCTCCACGGCCATCGGCATCGGCGGCGACCCGGTCATCGGCACCACCCACATCGACGCCCTGGCTGCGTTCGAGGCCGACCCCGAGACCAAGGCGATCGTCATGATCGGCGAAATCGGCGGCGACGCCGAAGAGCGTGCGGCCGACTTCATCAAGGCCAACGTCACCAAGCCGGTCGTCGGCTACGTGGCCGGCTTCACGGCCCCCGAAGGCAAGACCATGGGCCACGCAGGCGCCATCGTCTCCGGTTCCGCCGGTACCGCCCAGGCCAAGAAGGAAGCCCTCGAAGCCGCAGGCGTGAAGGTCGGCAAGACGCCGTCCGAAACCGCCAAGCTGCTCCGCGAGGTTTACGCAGCGCTCTAAGGCGCCACCGCCTCAGCCGCTAACGACGGCGCCCGTCACCTTCGCTGCGAAGGTGAGGGGCGCCGTCGTCGTTAAGCTCGCGGCGGCGGCCCCGTCGAGGAGCGGGTGACCAGGGCCGGGGCCAGGACGCGGTCGATGGCGGGGGAGTCCGGGTAGAGAATGCGTTCGATGGCGGCCTGGCCGGCGGCGCGGCCGAGTTCGCGGGCGTGCAGGTCCACAGTGCTCAATTCGATGCCGTGCAGTCCGGCCACCCGGGAATTGTCGTAGCCTACCAAGGACAGGTGACGCGGAATGGACAGCCCGAGCGCGGCGGCGGCCTCCCGGACGCCGAGGGCCAGCTCGTCGCTGTGGGCGAAGATTGCGCTCGGCCGCTGCCCGGGCGGCGAAGCGAGCACCTCCATCGCTACGGCCGCGGCGTCGGCCCGGCCGAAGCCCGTGGCTTCGATCATGCGCGGCTGCAGCCCGTGTTCCAGCATGGTTTCCCGGTAGCCGGCGCGGCGCTCCAGATGCCCTTCGTAGGCCGGGCCGCACAGGTGGGCGATGTTCCGGTGGCCAAGTTCCAGGAGGTGCTCCGTTGCCAGCCGGGCGCCGCCGACGTCGTCGGAGTGGACGCTGTCCACTCCAGATACCGAGCGCGCCACGTTGACCAGCGGGACGAGGCGGTTCAATTCACGGACCGGCTCGTCCGGATCGAGCAGCGTGGCTGCGATGATGACGCCCACCTGGGTTTCGAAGAGGGGGTCGAGGGCACGCGGGTCCGGGCCGTAGGGCGTGGCATTGACACTGATGACCAGGCGGAAGTCGTTTGCCCTGAGGACTTCCTGCACACCGCTGAAGACGTCCGTGTAGACGTCGTTGTGCAGGTCCACCAGATGCAGCCCCACCGCCGTCGGACGCTTCCGCGCAAGGTCTGCCGCCTGCACGTTCCGGCGGTAACCGAGAGCATCGGCCGCGCCGAGGATCTGCCGCCTCATGTCCTCGCTGACTCCCGGTGCGCCGCGCATTGCGAAAGACACAAGGGTGCGCGACACTCCGAGGTGACGGGCCACGTCGCTCTGTGTCACTGCCCGCTTGCCTGTATCCGTATTCGGCCTGCGCATGGCATCAATGATGGCACGGCAAATGCAATTTCAAACTTTTTTGAGAGTATGACCTGACAAACTGTCTTTCGCGCGTTAGGCTACCTGTGATCCACATCGCATGACCCGACGACAAAGGAGTCTCATGAGTTCACATTCGACAGCCGGCAGCCTTGCGAACGGCGCCGCGCTTCCGCCCCTGACGGGAGGCCCGCACCGGAAGCGCCTGGGTCTCGTTGCCCTCGTAGCCACCTTCGGCGGCCTTCTCTTCGGTTATGACACCGGCGTCATCAACGGGGCCCTGCGCCCCATGACCGCGGAGCTCGGCCTTTCGGCCTTCACGGAAGGCATTGTCACCAGCTCCCTGGTGTTTGCTGCCGCAATCGGCGCGATTTCGTGCGGGCGCATTTCCGACGGCTGGGGCCGCCGGAAGACGATCATCCTGCTGGCGGCCCTCTTCTTCGTGGGAACGCTCGCCGTGGTGTTCACGCCGAACTTCGCCGTCCTCGTGATCGGCCGCATCCTGCTTGGCCTGGCGGTGGGCGGCGCTTCCGCCGTCGTTCCGGTCTTCCTCGCCGAGCTGGCACCATACGAGATCCGCGGCTCCCTGTCCGGGCGCAACGAACTCGCGATCGTCGTCGGACAGCTTGCCGCCTTCGTCGTCAATGCGGTCATCGGCGGACTCTTTGGCCACCTGGACGGGGTCTGGCGCATCATGTTCGCGGTCTGTGCGCTGCCCGCCGTCGCACTCTTCTTCGGCATGCTCCGGATGCCGGAATCCCCCCGCTGGCTCGTGGAGAAGGGGCGCCGCGACGAGGCCCTGGCCGTTCTGAAGACGGTACGTTCCGCGGACCGCGCGGTCGCCGAGCTCGCCGACGTCGAGAAAGTCACGCGGGAAGAGGAAGTGGCAGGCGAAATCGGCTGGCGGGCCATCCTGAGCAACCGCAACCTGCTGCGCATTCTCCTGGTCGGCATCGGCCTGGGCGTGGCGCAACAGCTCACCGGCATCAATTCGATCATGTACTACGGCCAGACCGTCCTTGTTGAGTCCGGCTTCAGCGAAAGCGGTGCGCTAATCGCCAACATCGCCCCCGGCGTCATTGCCGTGGTGGGCGGCATCATTGCCCTGACCATGATGGACCGGGTGGACCGCCGCAAGACCTTCATCATCGGCCTGAGCCTCACCACGGTCTGCCACCTGCTGATCGGCGTCGCCTCGATGGCGCTGCCCGTGGGCAGCCCGATCCGCCCGTTCGTGATCCTGTTCCTGGTGGTGGCCTTTGTCGGCTCGATGCAGACCTTCCTCAATGTCGCCGTCTGGGTGTACCTCTCCGAGGTCTTCCCGCTGCACATGCGCGGCATCGGCACCGGCATCTCGATCTTCATGCTCTGGATCGTCAACGGCTTCCTGTCCTTGTACTTCCCGTCCCTCGTGGCCGGGGTCGGGATCACGGGAACCTTTTTCCTCTTCGCTGTCGTGGGCGCCATTGCCCTGGTGTTCGTGGTCACCCAGGTGCCCGAGACCCGCGGGCACACCCTGGAAGCCCTTGAAGAGGACGTCTCCACCGGCGCGATCTTCGTGGTGGCGAAGTCCAAGTAGCCGCTCTGCGCGCCTGGTCCTGAGCATCGCGGACGCCGGGTATTGACCCGGCCTCCGCGCGTGGATATTGTATTAATGTCAGGACAAAGTACAAGAGAGTCAATTGGAAGGTCGCCATGCCCCTCGTTCGAATCGATGTCACCGCGGGCCGCAGCCCCAAGGAACTCCAGGCAATCAGCCAGGCCGTCCACGAAGCGATCGTCGACGAATACCGGATCCCTGAGCGCGACTACTTCCACATCCTCACCGAGCATCCTGCGGGCCAACTCGTCGCGCAGGACGCGGGCCTCGGCTTCGAGCGCAGCGACGCCGTGGTCATGCTCCAGATCTTCACGCAGCGCGGACGCAGCGTCGAGGCCAAGCAGAGCCTCTACGCCAGGATCCACGAGGCGCTCGGGGGTGTCGGTGTCGCCGGTGAGGACATCTTCCTCGGCTACGTGGAAAACGGCCCAGAAGACTGGACGTTCGGCTTCGGGCGCGCCCAGTACCTGACCGGCGAGCTGAAGGTACCTGCGACGTCGTAATTTCGCAGTAAATGTTCTGACAAACCTTTGACAGGACATTAAAATCATAGGAAAGTTTAGCTGTGGCCGGCATCACTACGGCCGCGGTCCGCGCCGGGAAACCGGAATGAACCGGGAAACCGGAATGACAAGGAAGGCGGAAGAAGTGGGCTTCGAGCTACTCACGATGGGGCGCATCAGCGTCGACATCTACCCGAACGACGTCGGTGTGACCCTCGATGAGGTCAGCAGCTTCGGCAAGTACCTGGGCGGGTCGCCCTCGAACGTGGCGGTTGCCGCGGCCAGGCACGGCCGTTCGACGGCGGTCATCACCCGCACGGGGCAGGATCCCTTCGGGGAGTACCTGCACCGGGAACTGGCCAAGTTCGGCGTGGATGACCGTTTCGTCAGCGGCGTGGAAGGCCTTCAGACCCCGGCGACGTTCTGCGCGATCCTGCCCGAGGAACAGAAGTTCCCGCTGTACTTCTACGGCCGCTTTCCCACGGCCCCGGACCTGCAGATTGAGTCCGCGGAACTGGACCTGGACGCGATCCGGGAGGCGAGGATCTTCTGGTCCACGGTGACCGGGCTGTGCCAGGAACCCAGCCGTGCCGCCCACATCGCCGCGCACCAGGCCCGCCCGCAAAGCGGACTGGCCGAAGGCCAGCATACCGTCCTGGACCTGGACTACCGGCCGATGTTCTGGAACAGCGTCGAAGAAGCCCGAGAACAGGTGGCCAAGGTCCTGCCGCACGTCACGGTCGCGATCGGCAACGACGAAGAGTGCGCCGTCGCCGTCGGCCCCGGGACCCCGGACGAACAGGCGGACCGGCTCCTGGACGCGGGCGTTCAGATCGCCGTCGTCAAGCTCGGGCCCGAAGGCGTGATGGCCAAGACCCGCACCGAGCGGGTGGTCTCCGCACCCGTACCGGTGCAGACCCTCAACGGCCTGGGCGCGGGGGATTCCTTCGGCGGCGCCTTCGCGCATGGCCTGTTGGCCGGATGGTCCCTGGCCGAGATCCTGGACTACGCCAACGCCGCCGGCGCGATCGTGGCCTCCCGGCTGTCCTGTGCCGACGCTATGCCCACGCCGGAAGAAGTCGTGTCCCTGCTGAGCGAACGCGGCCGCCTGGTGGCCGACTCCCTGAAGGAGCTGGCCAAATGAGCCTCGAAACCATCGACCTCGAAGACCCGCGCCGCTACGAATTCCTGACCAAGATCCGTCTTGAGGATCCGGGAGCCGTTGCCCGCGCCGCCGCCGCCCGCGTCAAGCACCCCGGTGCCGTGCTCGGCAAGCAGAATTTCATCGTGGCCGCCGACCACGCGGCCCGCGGAGCACTTGCCGCCCAGGGGCAGCCGACGGCGATGGCGAACCGCCGGGAACTGCTGGACCGCCTGCAGGTGGCCCTGGCCAACCCCGCGGTGGACGGTGTGCTGGCCAGCCCGGACATCATGGACGACCTGCTGCTGCTGGGTGCCCTGGACGGCAAGCTGGTGTTCGGTTCGATGAACCGCGGCGGCCTGGCCGGTTTCGTCAACGAATTCGATGACCGCTTCACCGGCCACACGGCCGAAGCCCTGGCCGCGCTCGGCGCCGACGGCGGCAAGATGCTCACCCGCATCGCGCTCGGTGATCCGGTAACGGCACAGTTCCTGGAAGCGACAGCGAAAGCCATCGATTCCCTGACCAGCCGGGGCCTGATCGCCATGGTGGAGCCCTTCCTGTCCGCCTGGGTGGACGGCAAGGTCCGCAACGACCTGTCCCCGGACGCCGTCATCAAGTCCATCGGCATCGCCTCCGGCCTGGGCGCCAGCAGCGCCCTGACCTGGATGAAGCTGCCCGTCGTGGAGGAGATGGAACGCGTCATGGCAGCCACCACCATGCCCACGGTCCTGCTCGGCGGAGACCCGACCGGCTCGCCGGACGAGGTGTTCGCCCAATGGGGCAAGGCCCTGGCCCTGCCCGGTGTGCAGGGCCTCACCGTGGGCCGCACGCTGCTGTACCCGTCCGACGGCGACGTGGCCGGCGCCGTCGCCGCCGCGGCTTCGCTGCTGCACACTGAAGAAATCATCCCCTCCGTCAGCAAGGAGACTGTGCGATGACGCGCACCATGACCGTGGCCCAGGCCATCGTCGAGTTCCTGGGCAAGCAGTACACCGTGGACCGCGTGGGCGGCGTGGAGTACCGCGAACGCCTGATCCCGGGGATGTTCGGGATCTTCGGCCACGGGAACGTGGCTGGTGTGGGGCAGGCGCTGAAGCAGTGGCAGGCCAAGGACCCGTCCCTGATGCCGTACTACCAGGGCCGCAACGAGCAGGCCCAGGCCCACCAGGCCGTGGGCTACGCCCGGCACACCCGCCGCCGCCAGACTTTCGCCGTAACCACCTCGGTGGGGCCAGGATCGACGAACCTGCTCACCGGCGCCGCGCTGGCCACGGCAAACCGCCTGCCGGTGCTGCTGTTCCCCTCGGACACCTTCGCCACGCGCACCGTGGACCCGGTGCTGCAGCAGATCGAGCAGCCGCACGGCTACGACATCACGGTCAACGATGCGTTCCGGCCGGTCTCGAAGTACTACGACAAGGTCCAGCGCCCCGAGCAGTTGTTCTCGGCCCTGCTGAACGGCCTGCGTGTGCTCACCGACCCGGCCGAGACCGGTGCGGTGACCATCGCCCTGCCGCAGGACGTGCAGGCCGAAGTCATCGAGGTCCCCGAGGAGTTCCTGGCCGAACGCGAATGGCGGATCCGCCGCCCCGCCCCCGAAGCAGAAGACATCACAGAGGCCGTTCGCCGCATCAAGGCGGCGAAGCGCCCGCTCATCGTCGCCGGCGGCGGCGTGCTCTACGCCTTCGCCCAGGACCAGCTGCGCGAGTTCGCCGAAGCCACCGGCATCCCCGTCGGCTGGACCCAGGCCGGCGTCGGCGTCCTGCCGTGGAACCACCCGCAGGCGCTTGGCGCCATCGGCTCCACCGGCACGACGGCGGCCAACGCCCTGGCCCGCGAAGCGGACCTGGTGATCGGCATCGGCACCCGCTATGAGGACTTCACCACTGCCTCGAGAACCGCGTTCCAGAACGAGGATGTGTCCTTCGTGAACATCAACGTCGCCGCGATCGACGCCTACAAGCACGGCACCTCCCTGCCGATCGTGGCCGACGCCCGCAAGGCACTGGAAGCCCTCACCACGGAACTGTCCGGCTACAGCATCGACGCGTCCGTGGCCGCGGAGATCGTGGAGGAGAAGGCCCGCTGGGACGCGACCGTGGACGCCGCCTTCGCGCAGCGCTTCGCGCCCCTCGTGTCCCAGAACGCGATCATCGGCGCCACCAACCGCACCATGGCCCCGCAGGACGTGCTGATCTGCGCCGCAGGCTCCCTCCCGGGCGACCTGCACAAGATGTGGCGGGTCACCGACCCGTTCGGATACCACGTTGAGTACGCGTTCTCCTGCATGGGCTACGAGATCGCCGGCGGCCTGGGCGTCAAGCGCGCCGCCCTGGACGAAGCCAAAGCCGGCGGGGTGAATCGTGACGTGGTGGTCATGGTGGGGGACGGCTCCTACCTGATGATGCACACCGAACTGGTCACCGCCGTCGCCGAGGGCATCAAACTGATCGTGGTGCTGATCCAGAACCACGGCTACGCCTCGATCGGATCACTCTCCGAATCCCTGGGCTCCCAGCGCTTCGGCACCCAGTACCGGGTGCTGGACAAGGCCACGCACAGCTTCGACGCCGGGGACAAGCTCCCGATCGACCTGGCCACCAACGCCGAATCCCTCGGTGCCACGGTGTACCGGATCGAACCGGGCGAGAACGTCATCGAGGACCTCGAAGCCGCGATCGCCAAGGCCAAGGCCGCCCCCGAAGGCAGCGGGCCGATCGTGATCCACCTCGAATCCGACCCCCTGATCGACGCCCCGTCCTCCGAATCCTGGTGGGACGTGCCGGTGTCCGCCGTCGCCGAACTCGACAGCACCAAAAAGGCGTACCAGGTCTACGAAGACTGGAAAGCCGTCCAGAAGCCCCTGCTGGGCTGAACCGTCCGCTGAAGGATACGCCCGGCACAACCTTTGAAAATTCCTGAGCAGGAGAAACACATGACCATTACCACCATTCCCCACTTCTTCAACGGGGTAGAGCACCCCGGCACCGGTACCGAGACCGAGGGCGTTTTCAACCCGGCCACGGGTGCGCAGACCGGTGAAGTCCGTTTGGCGAGCCCGGCGGACCTGGACCAGGCTGTCGCCATCGCGAAGGAAGCCGCGAAGTCCTGGGGCGACGTTTCCCTGGCCAAGCGCACCACCATCCTGTTCAAGTTCCGCGAGCTCGTCGCCGCGCACGTGGACGAACTGGCCGCCCTGATCACCGCCGAGCACGGTAAGGTCCTCTCCGACGCCAAGGGCGAAATCGGCCGCGGCCTTGAGGTGATCGAGTTCGCCTGCGGCATCCCGCAGCTGCTCAAGGGCGAGTACTCCGATCAGGCCTCCACGGGGATCGACGTGTTCTCCTACCGCCAGCCGGTGGGCGTCGTCGCGGGCATCACGCCGTTCAACTTCCCCGTCATGGTTCCGCTCTGGATGGCACCCATGGCGATTGCCACCGGCAACACCTTCATCCTCAAGCCCTCCGGCCGGGTGCCCTCGGCGGCGATGCTGCTCGCGAAACTGTTCAAGCAGGCCGGCCTGCCCGACGGCGTGTTCCAGGTCCTGCACGGCAACCGCGAAGTGGTCCAGGGCCTGCTGACCCACCCGGACATCGACGCGATCTCCTTCGTCGGCTCCACCCCGGTGGCGAAGCTCGTGCACGACACCGGTACGGCTCACGGCAAGCGCGTCCAGGCCCTGGGCGGTGCCAAGAACCACGCAATCATCCTGCCCGACGCCGACCTGGACAACGCCGCCGACCACCTGGCCGCCGCCGCCTTCGGCTCCGCCGGGCAGCGCTGCATGGCGATCTCCGTCGCCATCGCCGTCGGTGACGCCGCCGATGCGCTGGTGGCCAAGGTCAAGGACCGCGCCGAGGCCGTGCGCGTAGCCGACGGCACCCACCCGGAGGCTGAGATGGGCCCGGTCATCACCAAAGCCGCCCAGCAGAAGATGCGTTCCATCGTCACCGCCGCCGCCGAGGGCGGCGCCGACCTGGTGGTGGACGGCCGTGGGTTCACGGTCGAAGGCCAGGAAGACGGCTACTGGTTCGGACCCACCGTGATCGACAAGGTCGACTTCGACATGGATGCCTACCAGGAGGAAATCTTCGGCCCGGTCCTGTCCGTCGTGCGCACCGAAACGGTCGAGGAAGCCATCGAGCTGATCAACTCCAACCCCTACGGCAACGGCACCGCGATCTTCACCTCCTCCGGTGCGAACGCCCGCAAGTTCCACCGCGGCGTGCACGTGGGCATGATCGGCATCAACGTCCCCGTTCCCGTGCCGGTGGCCTACCACTCCTTCGGTGGCTGGAAGGACTCCCTGTTCGGCGACAAGCACATCTACGGCCCCGAAGGCGTATCCTTCTACACCCGTGCCAAGGTCATCACCGAACGCTGGCCCGAACCCAAGCAGCGCACCGGCGCCAGCTACAACTTCCCCACCAACTGAGTTCCGCAGAGAAAGACACCGCTGTCATGACCGACGTCGAGAACAAGCTCATCATCGGCACCGCCCCCGACTCCTGGGGTGTCTGGTTCGCCGATGACCCCAAGCAGACTCCCTGGGAACGGTTCCTGGATGAGGTGGCCGAATCCGGCTACAAATGGATTGAACTGGGTCCGTACGGCTACCTGCCCAACGACCCCGCCCGGCTGGCCGAGGAACTCAGGCAGCGTGACCTCAAGGTCACCGCGGGCACGGTCTTCACGGCCTTCCACCGCGGCGCGAAGCAGTATGACGAGGCCTGGGAACCGGCCCGCAAGGTGGCCGAACTGACCGCGGCCATGGGCGGCGAACACATCGTGGTCATCCCGGCCATGTGGCGCGACGACGTCACCGGTGAGGCCGTGGAGAGCGGCGAACTGAGCGACGAGCAGTGGGCCGACCTCTTCGCCGGGCACAACCGCATGGGCAAGGTGCTGCTGGAAGACTTCGGACTGCACCAGCAGTTCCACTCCCACGCGGATTCCCACGTCGGCGCCCAGCAGGACATCGAAACCCTGCTGGCCGCCACCGACCCGCAGTACCTGAACCTGTGCCTGGACACGGGGCACGCCGAATACTGCGGGGCCTCCAGCCTGGAGCTGATTAAGAACTACCCGGACCGCATCGGCTACCTGCACCTGAAGCAGATCAACCCGGAGGTCCTCGCCGAGGTCAATGAGAAGAACATGACCTGGGCAGCTGCGAACCTGGCCGGCGTCATGACCGAACCACCGAACGGGCTGCCGGACCTGCGCGCCGTGATCGAGGCCGTGGAAGGCCTCAACCGGCCGATCTTCGGGATCGTGGAGCAGGACATGTACCCGGTGGCCTTCGACGTGCCGATGCCCATTGCCAAGCGCACCCGGAACTACCTGCTCTCCTGCGGATCCCGCACCGCAGTCGGCTGAGAAACCGAATCCTTCGAAAAAACTGAGCTGAAAGGCAAAAGTCACCATGACTGAAAACCTGCGCGTCGCCGTCATTGGCGCCGGCATGATGGGCGCAGACCACATCAAGCGCCTGCACACGCGTATCCACGGCGCCGAGGTGGCCGCCGTCGTCGACATCGACCCGGACCGCGCCAACGCCGCCATCGCCGGGATTCCCGGAGCCCAGGCGTTCGCGACGGCCGCGGAGGCCTACGCCTCCGGCGACGTCAACGCCGTCCTGATCGCCACCCCGGGCTTCCTGCACGAGCAGGCCCTGCTCGAGGCACTGCCGCTGGACATCCCGATCCTGTGCGAGAAGCCGCTCACCCCGGACGCCGAATCGGCTTGGAAGATTGTCCAGGCCGAGGTCGAGGCCGGCCGCAAGCGCATCCAGGTGGGCTTCATGCGCCGCTACGACGCCGAATACGCCGAACTGGGCGGCCTGATCCGCGGCGGCGAGCTGGGCGATCTGCTCATGCTGCATTGCCGCCACCGCAACCCGAGCACCCCGGCCGGGTTCACCAACGAGATGCTCATCAACGACTCCGTGGTCCACGAATTCGACGTGATCCGTTACCTGACCGGCGAGGAAATCACCTCCGTCCAGGTCCGCCTCGGCAAGGCCTCCAGCAACGCTCCAGCAGGGCAGCACGACCCTCAGCACGTGCTGATCGAGACCGAATCCGGTGTCCTGGCCGACGTCGAGATCTTCGTCAACGCGAAGTTCGGCTACGAAGTGGCCACCGAGGCCGCCTTCGAAGAGGCCATCGTGAACATCGGGCGCGACGGCGGCCCGTACGTGCGCCGCAGCGGCGCCTGGGGCGGCCAGGTCACCCCGAGCTTCATCGAGCGTTTCGGTGCCGCGTACGACGTCGAAGTCCAGTCCTGGGTGGACGCCGCCCGCCGCGGTGAGCTGGGCGGCCCCTCCGCCTGGGACGGTTACGCCACCGCCGCCTGCTGTGAGGCCGGCGTCGAGGCGCAGAAGAGCGGCGAGAAGGTCGCCGTCGTGCTGAACGAGAAGCCGGAGCTGTACAGGAGTCCGGGGGAACAGCAGTGAAGATCGCCCTCGACCCCACCCCGTTCCACCACAGCCACTCGCTGCTGGAGTTCCCGGCCCTCGCCGCGGACCTGGGGTACCGCTACCTCCAGATGACGCCGCACGCGGACATGATCCCGTTCTTCCGCCACCCGAAGGCGGACGACGCGCTCGTGGCGCAGTTCCGCAGGAACTGCGAGGCCGCCGGCGTCGAGGTGGCCTCGGTGCTGCCCGTGCTGCGCTGGTCCGGCCCGGACGAGACCCTGCGCCAGGCCGCGGTGCGCTACTGGAAGCGCGCCATCCAGATCTCCGTGGACCTCGGCTGCACCCAGATGAACACCGAGTTCTCCGGCCGCCCCGAGCTGTCCGAGGAGTCCGAGGCCGCCTTCTACCAGTCCATGGAGGAGTTGCTGCCGGTCTTCGAACGCGAAGGCGTCCACGTCGCGATCGACCCGCACCCGGACGACTTCGTGGAGGAGGGCCTGGCTGCCTGGCGCGTGATCCGGGGCCTGAACTCCCCGAACGTCGGCATGGTCTACGTGGCCTCGCACACCTTCCACATGAAGGACGAACCGCTGGAGATCATGCGCGCCGCGGGGGACCGCCTTCGCGTGGTCCATGTGTCGGACACGCTCAACCACCACGCCTCGCACGGCCTGCGGTACATCACCAACCCGCCGGGCAACGCAGTGCGCGTCCACCAGCATCTGAAGATCGGCGACGGCGAGGTCAACTGGGACGAGTTCTTCGGCGGCCTGGCCGAGGTGGGCTTCCTGGACTCTCCGGACACCGTGATGTGCTCCTCCGTCTTCGCCGAGGACGAGAACGCCCGCGACGTGGCCCGCTACCAGCTGGAAACAATCGAAAAGTACGTGGCGAAGTTCGGCAAGGGCTAGGACCCTTCGCTTCCGTGGTCCCGTGACTTTCACCGGTCTAAACGTGGGCGGCCCGCTCAAAATTGAGCGGGCCACCCACGTTTAGGCCGGCTTTTCCACATAGACGCCATTACGTGGTGCCCACAGCATTCCGGCCCGCTTCAGTGGGGGTATGGAATTCCCCGAAGCGACCTTCCGCAGCTCACCGACCGGCAGCCGTGCGGGCGCCACGGCCTGGGAGCTGCACCACGGCTACAAGCGCGGGACCCTGATCCGGATTCGGCACGGTGTCTACCTTCCAGCCGAGCAATGGCTGTCCGTCAACGGATGGGAGCGTTATGCCCTGACGACGGCGTCACTTGCCGTCCGTGGCGAAACTCCCGTTTTTTGCCGGGAGACAGGTCTGCTGCTGTGGGGATTGAAGCTAGCCGGGCTTCCGCAGACGGTGGAATACCTGACCCGCCATCCTGACCAGGTAGGACGTACCGCGCCGCCGCGCCTTTACGGTGACCGCGGCGCGGTGGAGAAGCTCGGAAAACAAGTAGCCCCGGATCTTTCAATGCTTCCCACGGGATTCCGCGATGCCAAACGCTTGGGCACACGCACAGGAAATTGGTCAGTCGTGTCGGAACGCCTTGGGCTGCGCTTGCGGGTCCAGGACTTCGACGGACTACTCATCGACACTATTCACCGCTTGCCCTTTCACAATGCGGTGGTGGTGCTCGACCAAGTCCTCCCTCAAGACTGCGGACGCCCGACGTCCGTAGCACGGAAGCCCGTGGCACCGTACATCCGAAGCGCGGAACACCTTGCAGGTCTCTGCGCGCTGTTGCCGAAAAGTGCGCAACGGGAACGTATGGCCGAGGCCCTTGCCTTTGCGGACAGCCGAGCGGAGTCCGTTGGCGAATCCTTCAGCCGCGCAGTGATCGCACGGCTTGGATTCGAGGTTCCGGATTTGCAGTTCCACGTGATGGGGCCGTACGGAGAGGTGGCACGCACGGACTTTTACTGGCCGCGGCGCAAACTCGTGGGCGAATTCGACGGCCACATGAAGTACACCCGTGCGCGGGAGCTCAGCGGGAAATCCATCGAGGAGGTAGTGACGGAAGAGAAAGCCCGCGAGGACCGGATCCGCGAACTGGGCTATGGCGTGATCCGGTGGGAATGGGATGAGCTGACCCGGCCCGAGAGACTCGCTGCCAAACTCCTGCGCGCCGGCGTTCCCCGTGCACGAAGGTTCCCACCGGCTTAAACGTGGGTAGCCCGCTCAAATTTGGGCGGGCTACCCACGTTTGGGCCGGTGAAGGCGGACACGCGGGTGGGAAGGCGGCCTTACGCCGTGAACGGCAGGCGGGGGTCGACGTCGGCGCCCTCCCAGGTGGTGCGCACCCAGCCGTGGTGCTCGTCGTCGCTGATGAGCCACTCGCGTACCCGGCCGGGGCCGGCCATGACGTTGAGGTAGTACATGTCGTAGCCGGGGGCGGCCATGGCAGGGCCGTGCCAGCCGTAGGGGACCAGGACAACGTCGCCCGTGCGGACTTCCCCGCAGATGTCGATGGGCCGCTCGTCCGAGGCGGAGACCCGCACGTAGCCGAGCGGATCGGTTCCGGCGCGGCTGCCGGCCGGGACGGGAGAGTTCTCGGCGAGGCGGGTCTCGAAGTAGTAGATCTCCTCGAGTGCGGTTTCGCCGTCCTTTTCCTCGTCGTGCTTGTGCGGCGGGTAGGAGGACCAGTTACCGGCGGGGGTGATGACTTCGCAGACGATGAAGCGGTCTGCTTCCAGGGCGGCGGGGGTGCCGAAGTTGTGTACCTGGCGCGAGCAGTTGCCGGCGCCGCGGAGTTCCAGCGGGGTCTCTTCGGCGCGGACCAGGCGGGTGGGATATTCCGCCTTGGCCGGGGCCAGCGCGACGGCGACCCGGCCGCCGCCCGCGCTGCTCACCGTGGCGGCCTTGCCGATGCCCGTGTACAGGACGTCCGTGGTGCCGTGGAAAACGCTCCGGCGGCCGCGCAGCTCATGGTCCTGGCCGTCCACCGTGACCGTGAAGGATCCTTCCAACGGGACAACGATCCGCTCTTCGGCGGCGGCGTCCAGGGACACCGATGCACCGGGGGCCAGGGTGGCCACCTTGAGGCCGGTGTGGGCCCAGCCGTCAACCTGCGTGCTGCTGTCGTGCGCGCCGAGGGAGACCTGCCAGTCGCCGTCGGCTGCTTTTCCGTAGGGGTAGACCCATTCGGCCATGGGGGAGCGTCCTTTCGTTCGGGGGGCCGGCCCCGCGCCTCAGCGCTGGACCAGCGTCATTTCAAAGCTGTAGGAATCGGCCCGGTACACGTGGTGCCCGGTCTCGACGTTCCGGCCCGTGTCATCCACCGCGGTACGCTCCATGGTCACGAGCGCCGCGCCTGGCTCGCAGCCAAGCATTTCGGCCTGGTAGTCGTCCGCGACGGCGGCACCGATCCTCTGCTGCGCCAGCCGGAAGTTGACCCCGGCGGTGCGCAGGAGGTCGTACATGCCGCGCTCGTTGAGCGTTTCCTCGCTCAACTGGGCGACGTCGTCGCGCACCCAGTTCTCCATGAGCGCCAGGGGTTTGTTGCCTACGCTGCGCAGCCGCGTGAAGTGGTAGATGCCGACGCCGGCCGGCAGCTGCAGCGTGCTGCGCTGTTCTTCCAGCCCGGGGCCGTGGCTGAAGGACAGCACGCGCGTGCTGGGCTTCTGGCCGGTGCGCACGAGGTCGTCGTTGAGGCTGGAGAGCTCCAGGGGACGCCGTACTTGGCTGGCAACCACCTGGGTGCCGACGCCGCGCTTGCGGACCAGCAGTCCGGCCCGCACCAGTTCGTCCATGGCCTTGCGCATGGTCGGGCGGGAGAGGTTGAGCTTGCTGGCAAGCTCGATCTCGTTCTCCAGCCGGGAGCCTGGTTCCAGGGTGCCGGAGCGGATCATGCCCTCGATGCCCTGAACCACCTGGTGGTATAGGGGCACCGGTGAGGATCGGTCGATCGGGATGTTCAGGAGCTGTGACATTTCTACGTCTCCTTGGGTCGGGTGGCGTGGCATGTCCGGTTGCATGGACAAATGCCTTGCCTGAAGTGTAGGCCCGGAATCCGCGCCACGGCAGCGACACGCGCCACCCGGAAGCCGTGATGCGTTTGTCAGCAGTAGCTGACAAATGCCGGTTTCTAAGTCCCATTATTTATCGTGACGTAAATATGTCAAGACAAACTATTGACTATGGTGATGCCGATCACCCATGATCGGTTGCAGCCCCACGCCGTTCCGTGGGAAAGGATCGAAGGAGATTCGGATGAAGAAAAACACCTGGCGCCGTGTCGCCGCCGTCGCGCTTGTGGCGCCCCTGCTGGCCGTCACGGCCTGTTCCGCGCAGGGAGGCAAGCCCGCCGACAGCGGCAACGGCAACGGTGGCGGCCAGGCGGCCGTGAGCACCCCGCGCCTGAAGATTGCGATGATCACTCACGCGGCCCCCGGCGACACCTTCTGGGACATCGTCCGCAAGGGCGCTGAGGAGGCCGCCAAGAAGGACAACGTCGACCTGCTTTACACGAACGACCAGGAAGCCGGCCGGCAGGCCCAGCTGGTCCAGCAGGCCATCGACCAGAAGGTGGACGGCATTGCCGTCACCCTGGCCACTCCGGACGCCCTCAAGGACGTCGTCAAGAAGGCCGTCGACGCCGGAATCCCTGTGGTGAGCTTCAACGGCGGCGAAGATGCCTTCGCCAAGCTCGGCGCCTTCACGCACTTCGGCTCGAACGAAAAGCTCGCCGGCGAGGCAGTCGGCACCAAGCTCGCTGCCGAAGGCTACAAGCACCCCATCTGCGTCATCCAGCAGCAGGGCCACGTCGGCCTTGAAGCCCGCTGCGCCGGCGTGAAGGAGAAGGTGCCGGCTACGGAGGTGCTGTACGTGAACGGCCAGGACATGACCAGCGTGCAGTCCACCGCCACCGCGAAGCTGCAGGCCACCAAGGACGCCGACGCCATCATCGGGCTGGGTGCCCCCATCACCCTGACCCTGCTGAAGTCCATCAAGGATGCCGGCAGCTCCGCCAAGGCAGCAAGCTTCGACCTCAACGCCGAACTCGCGCAGCAGATCGTGGACGGCAATGTCCTCTTCACCGTGGACCAGCAGCCGTACCTGCAGGGCTACATGTCCGTGGACTCGCTGTGGCAGAACAAGCGCGGCGGCTTCAAGATCGGCGGCGGGCAGGCGGTCCTGACCGGCCCGGCCATCATCGACAAGGAGAACGGCGCAGAGACCCTCAAGTACGCCAAGGAAGGCGTCCGCTAAACGGCCGTCCCCCGGGGTGCCGTCCGGTTCCGGCCGGCACCCCGCAACCCAGGAGTATCCCTATGTCAACAACTGTCAGTGCTCCGCAGGCTCCCTTGGCGGATGAGCGTGTTGCGAAGCGAAACCCTTTCCAGAAGCTGCTGGCCCGGCCGGAGGTCGGCGCCCTTGTCGGCGCCGTCGCTTTGTTCGTCTTCTTCGCCTCGGTGGCCCCTACCTTTACCCAGCCCAACGCGCTGGCCACGGTTCTGTACGGATCCTCGACCATCGGCATCATGGCGGTCGGTGTCTCTCTGCTGATGATCGGCGGTGAATTCGACCTCTCCACCGGCGTCGCGGTGATTTCCTCGGCCCTCACGGCGGCCCTGTTCTCCTGGTACTTCTCCATGAATGCCTGGGTGGGCGTGGGAGTGGCCCTGGTGGTGTCCCTGGCCATCGGCTTCATCAACGGCTGGATCCTGATCAAGACCAAGCTGCCGTCCTTCATCGTCACGCTCGCGAGCTTCCTCATGCTGACCGGCCTGAACCTGGCCCTGACCCGCGCCGTCGGCGGCAGCGTTTCCTCGCCGTCGATCGCGAAGCTGGACGGCTTCGAGTCGGCCCGCGCCGTGTTCGCGTCCTCCATCACCATCGGTGGAGTGGAACTGAAAATCACCATCTTCTACTGGGTCATCCTGGTGGCGATCGCGTCCTGGGTCCTGCTGCGGACCAAGGTCGGCAACTGGATCTTCGCCGTCGGTGGCGACGACAACGCCGCCCTGGCCGTGGGTGTTCCGGTCACCAAGACCAAGATCGGCCTGTTCATGGCCGTGGGCTTCTGCGGCTGGTTGCTCGGCATGCACAACCTCTTCGCCTTCGACGCCGTCCAGTCGGGCGAAGGCGTGGGCAACGAGTTCCTCTACATCATCGCGGCAGTGATCGGCGGCTGCCTGCTCACGGGCGGCTACGGTTCCGCGGTGGGCGGCGCGATCGGAGCCTTCATCTTCGGCATGGCCAACAAGGGCATCGTCTACGCACAGTGGAACCCGGACTGGTTCAAGTTCTTCCTGGGCCTGATGCTGCTGCTGGCCACCATTGTGAACCTGATCGTCAAACGCCGCGCGGACGCAAGCAAATAGGAAGGGGAGCAACCATGACTGAAAACCGTGCAGCCACGCACATCTCCAACCAGACCCTGCTGGCCGAGGAAACGGATCCGCTTACGGACCGCCCGGTGCACCTGCTCAAACTCGACAAGGTAGCCAAGCACTACGGCAACATCATCGCGCTGACGGACGTGACCATGGCCGTGGACAACGGCCGCGTCACCTGCGTCCTGGGCGACAACGGCGCCGGCAAATCCACCCTGATCAAGATCATCGCCGGCCGCCACCAACACACCCACGGTGTCTTCACGATCATGGGCGAGGAGCGCAAGCTCAACAGCCCGCGCGAAGCCCTGGACTCCGGCATCGCCGCCGTGTACCAGGACCTGGCCGTGGTCTCGCTCATGCCGATCTGGCGCAACTTCTTCCTGGGCTCGGAGCTGACCACCGGCTTCGGTCCGTTCAAGCGCCTGGACGTGGCGCGGATGAAGGAGATCACCAAGAAGGAACTGGCGGACATGGGCATCGACCTGCGCGATGTGGAGCAGCCCATCGGCCAGCTCTCCGGCGGCGAACGCCAGTGCGTGGCGATTGCCCGCGCCGTGTACTTCGGCGCCAAGGTCCTCATCCTGGACGAACCCACCGCGGCCCTGGGCGTGAAGCAGTCCGGCGTGGTGCTGAGGTACATCCTGCAGGCCCGCGACCGCGGCCTCGGGGTCATCTTCATCACCCACAACCCGCACCACGCCTTCCCCGTCGGTGACCGCTTCCTGCTCCTCAAACGGGGCAAGAGCATCGGCTACTACGACAAGAAGGACATCACGCTCGAAGAACTCACCGCCCAGATGGCCGGCGGCGCTGAACTCGCCGAACTCGCCCACGAGCTTGAACAGATCGGCGGGCACTCCGAAGAGCTCAAGGAAGTCCGGGCAGAAGCCGCCGCCGTGCAGGCGGACGCCCCGGAAGAAAGCAGGGCCGTATGACCATCAGAGTCGGAGTGATCGGCGCCGGAATCATGGGGGCCGACCATGTCAGGACTCTCAGCCGTTCGGTCCGGGGCGCGGAGGTGGTCCTCGTGGCAGACCTCGACGCCGGACGGGCGGCGGAGGCGGCGGCCCTCGCCGGGGCGCGCAGCGGCACCGATCCGGAATCCGTGATCGCCGATCCGCAGGTCGACGCCGTCATCATCGCCTCGCACGATTCGACGCATGCCGCGCTGGTGACCGCCTGCCTGGCTGCCGGGAAGCCGGTGCTGTGCGAGAAGCCGCTGGCCCCCACCGTGGAAGAGTGCCGGGACCTCGTGGCGCTGGAAGGGAACCGCGGCCTGGTGTCCCTGGGCTTCATGCGGCGCTTCGACCCGGGCCATGTGGAGCTCAAACGGCGCATCGCGGACGGTGAACTCGGTGAGATCCTTACCGTGCACAACGTCAGCCGGGGCGTCCGCGGCGCACCTGACGCCACGAACGCCTTCGCCATCACGGGATCGGCCATCCATGAGCTGGACTCCATGCCGTGGCTCCTGGGCCAGCCCATCACCGAGGTGGCGTGGCTGTCCGGGCGGAAGTCCACCTCCCTGGCCCCGGCCGGCCTGCAGGACCCTTCCTTCATGCTGCTGCGCATGGCCGACGGCATGCTCGTCACGCTGGAACTCTTCCTCAACGCCGACTACGGCTATGTGACCCGCTGCGAGGCGGTGGGGGAGCGCGGCACGGCGAGCTTCACCGGGTCGCCGCTGCTCGAGATCAGCAGCGGTCGCCGCCGGGCCACGGAATACCCGGCCGACTGGCGGCCCCGTTTCGCCGACGCCTACCGCCTGGAACTGCAGGCCTGGATCGATTCCCTGGCACACGGCACCCCGACGCCGCTCGCCACCGCCGCGGACGGGCTGAAAGCTGCCGAAGTGGCAGCGGCCCTGCTCGAATCCGAGCGGAGCGGCGGCGCCTTCGTGCACGTCGTTTACGGGGAGGCGGTCGTCCACCAGGATGCAGTTGTCCACCAGGAAGCAGGGGCGCACGCGTGAGCGGCTTCGTCTTCCCGGAACCCCGAATCCCGGATGCCATGGAGGCGCCCAGCCTGCGCTGGGGCATCGCCGGGCCCGGCTGGATCGCCGAGCGCTTCGTCGAATCCTTGCTGCGGCACGGCAGCCAGCGGGTCACCGCCGTCGGCTCCCGCAGCATCGAACGCGCCGCGGCCTTCGGCGCGCCCCGGGGCCTGCGCGCCCACGGCTCCTACGAGGAACTCGCGGCGGACCCAGAAGTGGACGTGGTCTACGTGGCCACCCCGCACACCGCCCACCTCGACGTGGCGCTGGCCGCGCTGGAGGCCGGGAAGCACGTGCTGGTGGAGAAGCCGATGGGTATCAACGCCGCCCAGGCGGAGGCCATCCGCGCCGCTGCCGCCGCCCGGGGGCTCTTCGCGGCGGAAGCGCTGTGGACGGTTTTCCTGCCCAGGTACGACGTCGTCCGGCAGCTCGTGCGGGACGGCCGGCTGGGTGCGGTGACGCAGATCGTGGCGGACTATGGGGAGTACCTGCCGCCGTCGCACAGGGCCTACGACCCCGCGCTGGCGGGCGGCCCCCTCCTGGACTTGGGCGTCTACCTCTTTGCCCTGGCCACGGACCTGGCCGGCGAGGCCACGGCAGTAACCGCCCGCGGAGCCACGGTTCCCGGCCGCGGCGGGACGCCGGTCAACGGCCGGCTCTCCGCGTTGCTGGATTTCGACGGCGGCGCCCAGGCCGCGCTCGCCACCACCATGGGTGGCTTCACCCCGGCCACCTTCACCGTGGTGGGCACCGAGGCAACGCTGGTGATGGACGGTCCGTTCAACGGCCCCGGTGGCCTGATGGTCCGGACCACAGACGGCGCGGAGCACCGCTGGGACGGAAAGCCCGGAAGCCACGTGGATGGGCTGCATTTTCAGGCGGCCGCCGTGGCATGGGCCATTGCTGCGGGCCGGACCGAGGTGGAAGAACGCCCGCTGGAAAAGTCCCTGCGCGCGCTGCGCGCCATGGACGCGGCCCGAGAGCAGCTGGGCATCGTGTACCCGGGGGAGCATCGTGTACCCGGGGGAGTAAGGCTCAGCCTGACTTGACCGCCAGCCACATGAACTCCTGGGCTCCCAGCGTCACACCGTCCGCCAGGGACACGGGCCGGCCGCCCAGGAGTTCGGTGGCTCCGGGCTCGAAGCCTGAGAGGGTCTCGGCGGAGACGGGCTGGGCCGTGTCTGCGAAGTTCGCCAGGACCAGGACGGTGCGGCCGGTGCCCGGGCGCTGGTAGCCAAGGACGTGCCGGTTGTTGGCGTTGAATCCGATGAGCGGGTTCCCCGCGAGCTCGGCCGTGGAGGATCGCACGTCGAGCATCCTCCGCAGCCCCGCGAAGATGGCGCCCTCCGGCGTCGACGGGTCGCCGCGGTGCGCATAACGGTCGGCGGGGTAGTGCGGGCGGTGGACCCAACGGCTGTCGGCCTCGTGGCCCGGCTCCTGGGCGTAGCCGTAGTCGTTGAGCTGGCCCACCTCGTCGCCGAGGTAGATGAGCGGAATGCCGCCGGTGCTGATCGCGATCGAGTGCAGCAGCAACACCCGGCGCACCGCCTCCGGCGAGCCGTCCTCGAGGCCGCACAGCGACGCCGTCGTGCCGGAAATGCGGCAGTCCCCGGTGCGCGGGTTGTCCTGGAAGGCGACCCCGCGCGCGAAGCTGCCCGGGAAACGGTTGACATAGAACGAGTTGAGGAAGCGGCGGTGGTCGAAGCCGTTGATCCCCAGCTCCGCGGCGTCCTCGTCGGCGAAGGTCCAGCCGATGTCGTCGTGGCTGCGGACGTAGTTGACCCAGGCGGTCCCCTCCGGGAGGTTGTGCCGCCGTTCCAGGGCCTGGGAAAGCAGCGACACGTCCCGGGTGGCGAGGGCCTCCCAGCCGAGCGCCATCTCGAGCGGGTTGTAGGAGATCTGGCATTCGGCTGGGTCGATGTACTGCACCACTTCGTCCGGGTGGACTATCGCCTCGGACTTGAACAGCAGCGACGGCGCCGCGAGGCGGCACACGGCGTTGAAGCCCTGCAGCAGCTCATGGGCTTCGGGCAGGCTCTCGCAGGCGGTGCCGAGCTGCTTCCAGATGAATGCGACCGCATCCATGCGCAGGATCTCCACGCCCTGGTTCGCGAGGAACAGCATCTCCCCGGCCATCGCACGGAACACGGCCGGGAAGGAGTAGTTCAGGTCCCACTGGAAGGTGTGGAAGGTGCACCAGACCCACCGGCCGTCCGGCTGCTGCACGAAGCTGCCAGGGTGGTCGTCGGGGAAGATCTCACGCACTGTCTGCTCATAGGCGTCCGGCATCGTGCGGTCCGGGAAGATCCAGTAGTAATCGGAGAACTCCTGCTCGCCCGCGGCAGCGCGCCGCGCCCATTCGTGCTCGTCCGAAGTGTGGTTGAAGATGAAGTCCACCACCAGGCTGATGCCGTTGGCCCGCAGCTCCGCAGCCACGTCCCGCAGCCCGGACATGGTGCCGAGCTTCGGGTTGACGTCCCGGTAGCTGGACACGGCGTAGCCGCCGTCCGAGTTCGGTTCCGGGGCGAGGAAGAGCGGCATGAGGTGCAGGTAGCTCAGCCCGAGCTCCCGGAAATAGGGGATGCGTCCGCGCAGCCCTTCGAGGTTTTCCGCGTAGCGGTCCACGTAGCAGACCCCGCCGAGCATGTCCCCGGAGGCGAACCACTGCGGCTCGGCCTCGCGCCGGGCGTCGAGTTCCTTCAGCTCCGCGGGACGGTCCTGCCAGGATTTTGCGCACTCCACCACGAGGGCGGCCAGGTGGTCGGTCCAGTCCGGGCGGGAACCGTAGAGCGAAGCGAAAAGTTCCTGGAGCACGGGCACGTACTGGTCCACGCGGGCGAGGAAGGACTTCCAGTCCGGTCCCTTGCGGCGGAGCCCCGGTTCCGCTTCCAGGGCCCCGAGGACCCGCTCGAGCGTCCCGTTCCCGTCGCTGCTCGTTCCGCCCATGGGACCTCCTTGTTACACAGTGCGTGGCAGCAGCGCACAGGGAACTATGCGCTGCATCACATACTGTAACGGGACCGGAGCGCAGGGTGAAAGCGCTTACGCAATCGTTTCCCGCACGGAAGACCGCACCACCACCGCCGGCTCCAGGAGGAGCCGCCGCGGGGGCGCTCCCGGGGCAGCCATCCGGTCCAAGGCCATCCGTGCCGCCTCGGCCCCGAGCCTCCGGCTGTGGCCGTCCACGGTGCTCAGCCGGATGTAGCCGTAGGCGGCCAGCGGAGAGTCGTCGTAGCCGAGCACGGAGACATCTTCCGGCACCCGCAGGCCAGCGTCGCGCAGGGCGGCCATGGCGCCCAGCGCCATGACGTCGTTGGCGGCGAACACCGCCGTGGGCGGCTCGCCCGCCTGTTCACCGGCTTCCAGGGCCTGCCGCATCGCGCGGAAACCGCTGGCCTCGTCCGTGCCGCCGTCGACGCCGAACACCAGGGGCGCCGCCCCGGCTGCCTCCATCGCGCGGACATATCCCCGCCTGCGGTGCTCCGCCGGCGCGCCTTGCCCGCTCAGGTGCGCGATGCGCCGGTGCCCCAGCGCTAGCAGGTGCCGGGCGGCAAGCTGCCCGCCGGCGTCGTCGTCCCCGGCCACCACGTCTGCCGCCCCACCGTCTCCGAGCAGGGCGGTGAGGCTGCGCGTGCCCGCGACGACCAGCGGGACCCGCACGTCCCGCACCATCTCCAGAGGTGCTTCGGCGGCCACCAACAATGCGTCAACGTGCTGGGCCAGGAAGCCGTCCACGGGGTCGCGGCCGCTGGCTTCCTCGAGCCGCAGGTCCGCGACGCTGACCGTGAAGCCCGCCGGGTCAAGGACCGAGCGGACCCCTGCCAGCAACTCCACGAACCATGGGTTGCGGAAGTCATCGATGAGCAGCCCCACCGAGCGCGTGCTCTGGCTGGCCAGGGCGCTCGCGGCACGGCTGGGACGGTAGCCCAGTTCCCGGATCGCGTTCTTCACGGCCTCCCGCTTGGCCTCGGCCACATGCGGGGCATCCCGGAGGACCAGCGAGACGAGAGACTTGGAAACACCCGCGCGTTGGGCGACATCGTAGATGGTGGGGCGGGCGCTCATGCCTTCACCGTACCGGCAGCGCGTCCGCTCACCGAGGTGCCCGCGTGGCGGGGCAGGAAGAGGCTATCCAGGACACTGAGCAGCATGAGGGCGGCCACCGCCAGCAGGGCAGCCCGGTATGGATCCGCCGAACCATGCGCCGCCGGCAGGAGCCCGGCGCCCAGCCGGATGAACAAGGCCCCGACGGCGACCCCCAGTGCGTGCGCCAGCTGAACCAAGGTGTTCGCGGCCGCATTCGCGCTGGCCAGCTGCCCGGCCGAGACGTCCGCGTACTGGACGTTCATGTACGCCGAGAACCCCAGGGAGCGCAGCGCCCCGGAAAGCGCCAGGAGCGCCACGATGACGGCGTCCGGGGTGCCCGGGCCGAGGGCGGCGCAGGCCACGAAGGTGAGCGCCGATCCGGCGGCGGCCAGGACCAGGAGCGGCTTGAAGCCGAAGCGGCGGATCAGGGGAGTGGTGGCGGGTTTGATGGCGATGTTCCCGATGAACACGGCGGTCACCAGCGCCCCGGCGTGCACCGGATCCCAGCCGAAACCGTCCTGGAACAGCAGGGGCAGCAGGAACGGAATGGAGGTGACGGCCACCCGGTACGCCAGGCCGCCGGTCTGCGTGGCGCGGAAAGTGTGGACCCGGAACACGCTGAGGTCGAACAGGGCGCCGGGTCCGCGGCGGCGCATCCAGTGCCCCGCGCCCGCCAGGAACGCCGCGCTCAGCAGCAGGAGCACGACGGCGGTGGCCGCCTGCGCGCCCGAGCCGAGGAGTTCCAGCCCGGTCACCAGCGCCCCGACGCCCAAAGTGGTGAGGCCCACGCCCGGCCAGTCCAGGCGCGTCCCTCGCTCCGGGGCGGTGCGCGGCACCAGACGCAGGGCGGCGACGAAGGCCGCGAGTCCCAGGGGCAGGTTCACCAGGAAAATCCAGTGCCAGGACAGGTACTGGGTGAGCAGCCCGCCCACCAACGGCGCCAGGACAGGGGCCATCAGGCCCGGCCAGACCAGAAAGGCCGTCATGCGCAGGAGCTGGTCCTTCGGAGTGTCCCGCAGGACCAGGAGCGAACCGACGGGCACCATCATGGCCCCGCCCAGGCCCTGCAGGGCGCGGAAAGCCGTCAAGGTCCACAGGCCAGGGCTCAGGGCGCAGAGCAGCGAAGCGATGGTGAAAACCGCGATGGCCAGGCAGAAGATGCGCCGGAAGCCGAAGCGGACGGCCAGCCAGGAGCTCGCGGGGATGCCCATGGCCACGGCCAGCAGGTAGGCCGTCATGGCGACGTTCGCATCCGCGGCGGTCACCTGGAAGTCCCGTGCGATGGCGGGCAGCGCCGTGGCCAGGGCCGTGCCATCGAGGAACTCCAGGAAGAAGGTCGCCGCGACCAGGAGTGCCAACGCAGTTCTATTGGTGTATTGACAGGACAAATTACTCAGCCTTACTCTCGTTTGGAGCGCTCCAAATGTTACCCAACCCACACCTCAATTCCAAGGAGGACCCATGACTAAGCCACTGGGTGTCGCCGTCATCGGTGCCGGCATGGCCGGCAAATCCCACGCCGCGGGCTACCGCGTCGCCAGCAGCCTCTTCGCCCCGACCCTGCCGGAGGTCAAGCTGGTCTCCATCGGGGATGTCAATGCCGAATTCGGCCAGGCCGCCGCGCGCCGCTTCGGCTACGAACGCCACGACTCGGACTGGCGTGCCATCGCCGAGGCCGACGACATCGACGTCGTCTCCGTGGTGATCGCCAACTCCCTGCACCGCGAGGTGGTGGAAGGCCTGCTCGCGGCCGGCAAGCATGTCCTCTGCGAGAAGCCGCTGTCCGATTCCGTCGCCGACGCCGAGGCGATGCTCACCGCCGCCCGCGCCGCCGAGGAACGCGGCGTCCTGGCCCGCATCGGCTACACCTACCTGCGTTCGCCTGCCATCGCGGCCATCCGGAAGCTGATCGACGACGGCACCCTGGGCCGGCCCCTGCACTTCTCCTCCCGCTACTGGACCGACTACTCCTGCAGCCCGCACGCCCCCATGAGTTGGCGCTACAAGGGCGCTCCCGGTTCCGGCGCCCTGGCGGACCTGGGCAGCCACACCACCTACGTCTCAGAGTTCCTCTGCGGGAAGACCCTGGCGGTTTCCGGCGGACAGTTCCACACCGCGATCGAGAAGCGCCGGTTGCCCCTGGGCGCCGTCATGGGCCACGAGCACGGTGCCGTGAGTGACGTCTTCGAGCGGGTGGAGAACGACGACTACGCTGCCTACGCCGCTGAGTTCGAACACTGCAAGGGCAGCCTGGAGGTCTCCCGGATCGCCGCAGGCCACCCCAACTCGCTGACCTTCGAGATCTTCTGCGAGAACGGCGCCGCGCGCTTTGACCAGGACCGCCCGGCCGAGTTCGGCCTCTACCTGAACCAGGGCCCGTACGCCCAGAACGGGTACCGCCAGGTCCTCATCGGCCCGGAACTGCCGTACGTGGCCAACGGCATGGCGATGGACGCCCCCGGCGTCGGCTACAACCACAACGATTCCTTCGCCTACCAGTCCCGCGCCTTCCTCGAAGAAGTGGCCGGCCTGTCCGCAGGGAAATCGCTGCCCCGCTGCGCCACTTTCGACGACGGCCTGCGCAGCATGAACATCCTGGATGCCGTGGCCCGTTCCGCCGCGGCCGGCGGCTCCCGAATCGAACTCTGAGGGAGAACAGCATGAAACTCGGCGTTTACAACGCAATCCTGCACGACCGCCCCTTGCCGGACGCCCTGAAGGTCATCGCCGACCTGGGATTGGAGGGCATCGAGCTCAACACGGGCGGCTTCCTGCCCGCCGTGCATGTCCCCACCATGGACGACATCCTGGTCTCCGACGCGGCGCGGGACGACTTCCTGGGCCTCTTCGAGGGCACCGGAATCTCCATCGCGGGGCTGAACTGCAACGGCAACCCGCTTCACCCCAAGCCGGAGATCGGGCAGAAGCACGCGGAGGACATCCGCCGCTCCATCCTCCTGGCAGAACGCCTGGGCCAGCACCGCGTGGTAACCATGTCCGGCCTGCCCGGCGGCGAGCCGGGAGCCACGGTGACCAACTGGGTGGTCAACGCCTGGAACTCCGCTGCCCTGGACGTGCTGGACTACCAGTGGGGTGTGGCCGTGCCGTTCTGGAAGGAGATCGACCTGCTGGCCCGGGACCACGACGTCAAGGTAGCCCTCGAACTGCACCCGCAGAACCTGGTGTTCAACACTGCCGACGTCCGCAAGCTGGTGGAACTGACCGGCGCCACGAACGTGGGCGTCGAGCTGGACGCCTCGCACTTGTTCTGGCAGCAGATGGACCCGGTTGCCGTGGTCCGCGAACTCGGCCCGCTGGTGTTCCATGCCGCGGCCAAGGATGTGCGCGTCAACGCCGAGCACGCCCGCCTGTACGGTGTGCTGGACAACAGCTTCCGGAGGCTCTCTCCCGAGGAGCCCCGCACCAACCTCGGGGGCGACGAATGGGCCAACGAATGGCCGAAGGATTCCGCCTGGGACTTCGTGGCCCTGGGCCGCGGCCACGGCACCGCCTACTGGGCCGAGTTCCTGCGCGCCCTGCGCGAGGTGGACCCGGACATGCTCGTCAATATCGAGCATGAGGATGTTTCCTTGGGCCGCATCGAGGGCCTGGAAGTTGCCGCGAAAGTCCTCAAGGACGCCGCGGCGCTGCTGGACGCATAAGCGTCGTCCCGAGGGCCCCGACGCGAGCTTGCGAGCGTTGGGAAGGGACCACCGCGGCGTCGTCCCGAGGGCCCGGAATCCCGACGGCGGCACCCGGCCTGGGTGCCGCCGTCGGGATTAGATCTATTGACAGGACATACTCACCTTCATATGATCGTGTGGCGTCCTGCGCGAGGCCCGTCACAACGCCGTGGCCGCACCTCCCACCGATAGCTGAAAGGCAAGCCCTATGTCCACTGAAATCCGCAGTATCGGTGTCGGTCTCATCAGCGTCGGATGGATGGGAAAGCTGCACGCGAAGGCGTACACGCAGCTCCCTCTGGTGTATCCGGAACTGGGAATCCGCCCTCGGCTGGTGATCGCCGCGGACACCGAGTCCAGCCGCATCGACTATGCCAAAGAGGTCCTGGGCTTCGCAGAGGGAACCACCGACTACCGCGAGGTACTCGCGCACCCGGAGGTCGACGTCGTCTCCATCTGCGCGCCGAACTTCCTGCACGCCGAGATCGGCATCGCCGCCGCGAAGGCCGGCAAGCACTTCTGGATCGAAAAGCCCGTGGGCCGCGGGATCGAGGAGACCGAAGCGGTGCGCAGTGCCGCGATCGAGGCCGGCGTCCACAGCTCCATCGGCTTCAACTACCGGCACGCGCCCGCCGTCGAGCACGCGCGCGAACTGGTGGCGAAAGGCAAGCTTGGCCGCGTCACCAATGTCCGCGCCGAATTCATGGCCGGCTACTCGGCCGAGCCCAATGGTGCCCTGTCCTGGCGCTTCAACCGCAAGCTCGCCGGCAGCGGCGTCCTTGGGGACCTGTTTAGCCATGCCGCGGACCTGTGCCAGTACGTCGTCGGCCCGATTTCGGACATCACGGCCCTGACAAGCACGGTTCACACCGAACGCCCGAAACTGGCGATGGGCCAAGGCACCCATTTCGCGGTGATCGAAGGCGGCGAAATGGGCCCGGTGGAGAACGAGGACTACGCTGCCGCGCTGGTCCGCTTCGGGACCGGCGCCCGCGGTGCCGGGGCGGTGGGCACTATCGAATCCTCCCGCGTGGCGGTGGGCCGGGATTGCGGCTACCGCCTGGAGGTCTACGGCACCGAGGGCTCCCTGAAGTGGGACTTCGAGCGGATGAACGAACTCCAGGTGGTGCTGGGCCGCAACAACGATGAACAGGGCTACACCACGGTGATCGGCAGCCCGCGGCACGGCGACTACTCGCGCTTCCAACCCGGACCCGGCTGCGCCATGGGCTTCGACGACCTCAAAGTGATCGAAGCGAAGAAGTTCCTGGTGGCCGTTACCGGCGGGGAGCAACTGAACTCCAACATCCACGACGCCGCCTCGGCGGCCGCGATCGTCTCCGCCGCCGAAGCCTCCGCCACTGACGGCCGGTGGAAGACCGTCCCGTTGCTGGACGGCACCACCGCCGCCACCGCCTGAGGCGCTCCGGGCCCCTGTCCCGGCACGTGGGATCCCCGCCAGCGGGAGCCCGCTCAAGCGGAAGTCCTTTCAAGCCTGAGCCGGTTCAGGCCTGAGCCGGTGCCGCTGTGCTGGAGCGCACCGTCAGGCTTGGCGCTACGAGCACCTGTTCGTGCCGCCCGTCGATCGCGCCGGCGGCGACCCTGACGGCGGCCGCTGCCAGGGCGTCGGGGTCCTGGCGAACGCTCGTGAGGTCCGCGTAGGCCAGGGCGGCAAGGTGTGAATCGTCGTAGCCTACGAGGGACAGATCCCGCGGCACCTCCACCCCTTTTGTGCGCAGTCCGTGCAGGAGCCCCAGGGCCTGGGCGTCATTGAAGGCCAGGAGCGCCGTTGCCGCGCCCTCCCTGAGCAGCGACGCGAGCGAGGCGACCGCAAGGATTCCCGCCGCTTCGTCGGCGCCCCCCGATAGGACCGCCGGCTGCTGCCCCCGGGCGCGCATGAAGTCCGTGTACGCGGCTTCGCGTGCCTCCGCGCCGCTGGCCGTCCCGCCGCTTGCGTGGGCGATGCTCCGGTGACCCAGCTGCCAGAGGTGCTCCAAGGCAAGACGGACCCCTTCCGTCTCATCCGTCATGACGGCGGAGAGCCCGGCCGCGGGGGAGGGATCCAGGACCGGGACCGCCGGGACCGGAAGGTCGCTCAGCCTGGCACTGCCTTCGGCGGGACCGAGAACCAGCAACGCCTCGACATTCAGGTCCAGGAGCGTTTGGAGTGCCTGCGTTTCCGTGCGGCGGGGTCCCCGGGCGCTCAGCGCTACGCTGTATCCGGCTGCTTCGGCGGCGGGATAGATGGCATCCACCAGGTCGCTGTGGAAGTCGCCGTCGAGCGCGAACACGACGCCGATCAGGCCGCTGCGGGAGCTGCGCAGCAGGCGGGCCCTGGCGTCGGGGCGGTAGCCCAACCGGGACGCGGCGGCCAGGACACGCTCCCGCGTGGCGTCGCTGGCGCCCGGCGCGCCGCGCAGCACGATCGAGGCCAAGGCGCGGGAGATTCCTGCCTCGGCTGCCACATCAGCCAGCGTGGGGCGTTTGGCCATCGTGTCCTCAACTTTTCCGACTTCGACGTGGTCCGGCCTGTTCCGGACCGGCTGCCCCAGAGTCTACTAGAACGATCTAGACGGGGTGCACCCTCCCATGCCACACTGTCTCCATCGCCACGACTAGATCGTTCTAGTTTTTTTCGTCTTTTCCTCGAGAGGACCCCATGAGCTACCTTCCCATTGCCTCCGCCCGGCCTGGGCCGGTCCGCGTCGGCCTTATCGGTGCCGGCTGGATGGGGGCGTACCACGCCCGCAGCCTCGCCCTCCGCATCCCCGGTGCCGAACTGGCCGCCATCGCCGACCCGGCCGTCGGCGCCGCCAGTGCCCTGGCCGCCGAACTCGGCGTCACGAAGGTGACCGCGGACGCCGGCGACCTTTTCGCCGACCCCGAAATTGACGCCGTCGTCATCGCCGGACCGGCACGCTTCCACGCCCAGCTGTCCATCGACGCCGCCGCGGCAGGCAAGGACGTGTTCTGCGAAAAGCCCGGCGCCGTCAGCCTGGAAGAACTCGACCGCGTGGAGGATGCCGTGGCCGCCGCCGGGGTGCACTGGCAGATCGGTTTCAACCGCCGCTACGCCTCCGACTTCCTGGCGGTCCGCCGCGACGTCGAAGCCGGCGCCGTGGGCACCCCGCAGCTGCTGCGCTCCCTGACCAGGGACCCGGGCAACGGCAGCATCCCGCATGCCGCCAGGATCCCGCAATGGACCATCTTCCTGGAGACCCTCATCCACGACTTTGACGCCCTGAACTGGCTGAACCCCGGCGCGGAACCCGTCAGCGTGCACGTCACCGCGGACGCCCTGGTGGAGCCGTCCCTCAAGGAGCAGGGCTTCCTGGACACGGCGGTGGTCACGGTGCGCTACAGCAACGGCGCCATCGCGGTGGCCGAGGCCAACTTCTCCGCCCTTTACGGTTACGACGTGCGGGGCGAGGTCTTCGGTTCCGCCGGAATGGTCCAGGCCGGACGCGCCACCGAAACCGCCGCCCTACGCTACGGTGCCGCGGGGCTGTCGGCGCAGACCCCGCGGCTGAACATCGAACTCTTTGCCGACGCCTACACCGCTGAACTCGCCGACTTCGCCCTGACCGTGCGGGCCCGCCGCGACGGCGGAGCCGCCCCGGACCACGGCGTGCCGCTCACCCCGGGCCTGGCCGACGCGCGGCGGGCACTCGCCGTCGCGTTCGCCTGCATCGAATCCGCCCGTTCCGGGGCCAGCGCCGCCGTCGCCGGCGTGGAGGTCCGTGCATGAGGCTCGCCGTCTGCGCCGAGATGGTCTACCAGGAGCTGCCCTTCGTGGAACGCGTCGAGCGCATCCACACCGCCGGCTTCGACGTCGAGCTCTGGGATTCGCGGCCCAAGGACATTGCTGCGCTCAAGGCCACCGGTGCCCGTTTCTCGTCCATGACCGGCTACTCCGCCGGCTCCCTCGTGGAGGCCGGTACCGCGGACCAAGTGGTCCGCACCGCCGGTGAGCTGATCCCCACCGCCCTGGAACTCGGCGTCGAGCGCCTGGTGGTGCACCCCGCCGAACTAGTGGACGGCCGGGCCGCCCGTCCGCACTGGCGCGCCACCGGCGACATGTGGTTCACCGCCGCGAAGACCCTGGAGACGCTCGGTGCGCTGGGGGAAAAGCACGGGCTCACCTTCACAGTGGAGAACCTGAATACGATCCTGGACCACCCGGGCATTCCGCTCGGCCGCGCCAAGGACACCCTGGCCCTGGTCAAGGCGGTGGACCATCCGAACGTCAAACTGATGCTGGACCTGTACCACGCACAGATCGGCGAGGGGAACCTCGTGGACCTGGTTCGCCATGCACGGCCGTGGATCGGCGAGATCCAAGTGGCGGACGTCCCGGGCCGCTGCGAGCCGGGCACGGGGGAGATCAACTACTCCGCCGTGCACCGCGTGCTGGTGGATCTTGGCTACGAGGGGACCGTGGGCATGGAGGCGTGGGCATCCGGTGACTCGGACCTGGCCCTGCGGGCGTTCGGGGCGGCGTTCGGGGCGGCCTCCGGGGAGCGTTGAGTGCTCAGTTGTGGCGGGTTTTTCCGCGGAAAAGTCGCCACAACCGGGCACTCAGCGGCGGTTGGCGGCGTTCCGGCATACGTCCACGAAGGCGCGGATCGGCGCCAGCCGTTGCCCGTCCGGCAGCTGCTCGGCCTCGGGATGCCATTGCATGGACACCACCCAGCGCTGCGGATCCTCCAGGCCTTCGATGGTGCCGTCGTCGGCCACAGCGGTGACCACCAGGCCGTCGCCTACCCGGGCGACGGCCTGGTGGTGGCCCGAAGCGATCCGTACCGTGGTAGCGGGTCCGTCTGCCGCTGCACCGTACAGGCCGGCGAGCCGTGAACCTGCCGTCAGGTCGACGTCGTGCCATGCCCAGGAATGTTCAGCCCAGGAATGTTCAGCCCGGGAATGTTCAGCCCGGGTGTCCGCGACGTCCGCTGCCCCTTCCGTTCCTACCGGTCCCGTGCCTACCGCTTTCGTGCCTGCCGCATCCGTGCCTGCCGCTTCCGTGCCTGCCGCGATCCGGTGCGCCACGTCGGAGGGGCGCATGTCCTGGATGAGTGTGCCGCCGTAGAGCACGTTCAGGAGCTGGTGGCCCCTGCAGATCCCCAGCACTGGGATTCCGGCCGCGATGCCCGCCTTGGCCACCGAAATGTCCAGTTCGTCCTGTGCGGTGTTGACGTCGTAAAGCGCCGGGCCGGCTTCCTCGCCGTACAGGCGCGGGTCCAGGTCGCCGCCGCCCGGCAACAGGACGCCGTCGAGTCCGCGGACGGCCGCCGGATCCCCGACGGCGGAATCCAGTATCACTGCTTCTGCCCCGGCCCGGCCCAGCAGTTCCACGATGAGTTGAAAGAGGCTGTTGGCCTTGCCGACGCGCGGATCGGCGCCCTCGGAACTGCTGAGCCGGACGGGGATGCCGATGCGCGGGGAACCGTTTGAAGGCTGCATGGCCCCATTCTGCTACGGAGCTGCCCGGAAAGGGCGCCGCGTGCCTAAGCTGATCGAGTGACACCCTCCGGCCGCCTGAATCCGAGCCCGCGCACTCTCGATGTCGAAAGCGTGGCGCACTTCGACAGGCTGGTCAGCGCGGGCGCCGGGACGATGCACGGCTGGCACGCCCAGTCGCTGGACCTGCGCGGCCGCAGCCGCGAACTCAAGGCCCTCGACGCCCAGGGCGCCATTTTCCTCGGCTGCACCTTCGACGCCGGCGTGGAGGACAGCCTGCGCAGCCGCGGCGCCCTCATTTTCCCGAAACTGCGCGGCGTCCCCTTCAACCCGTACCGGGGCAGCCTGTACACGGCGGCCGAACTCTACGAGGACATCGCCGGGCACGAATACGAGGCGACCCCGGATGCCCGGATCTACCAATGGAGCATCCTGCCCGGGCAGCGCACCAGCCTCGACGCCACGCTGGCCGCGGCCCTGCATGACCACGCCATCGGGGGCGCGCTGGAGGATGCCCTGGCCAACGGCGACTTCGCCGGCACCCGGCTGGTGGGCGTGATGGGCGGCCATGCGGCCTGGCGCGGTACCAGCGAGTACGCCGACGCCGCGCGGCTGGGCAGGCTCCTCGCCCGCTCCGGTTTCACGGTGGCCACCGGCGGCGGTCCGGGTGCGATGGAGGCCGCCAACTGCGGCGCGTACCTCAGCGGACTGCCCGATGGCGACTTCACCGCCGCGCTCGGAACCCTCGCCGCCGCGCAGGGCTTCCGGCCCTCGGTGACGGACTGGGCGCGGACGGCGGCCGCCGTCGTCGGGAAATACCCGGGAGGGACCGCGTCACTGGGCATTCCCACCTGGTTCTACGGGCACGAGCCGCCCAACCTCTTCGCCACGCACATTGCCAAGTACTTCGCGAACTCGGTGCGGGAGGCGATCCTGCTGGAACTGTGCACGGGCGGAATCGTGTTCCTGCCCGGATCGGCCGGCACGGTGCAGGAAATCTTCCAGGACGCCTGCGAGAACTACTACGGCGCCCCGGAAACCATCACGCCCATGGTGCTGGTGGGGCGCGAACACTGGCAGGAAAGGTATCCAGCCTGGCCGATGCTGCAGGCGCTCGCCGCCGGAAAACCGATGGCCGGGCGCATTCACCTGGTGGACACCGTTGAGGAAGCGCTCGCCGTGTTGTCGTAGTGGGCGCCAGCTAAGAAACGGGTGCCCGGCCACCCAGCCGGGTTGTGACTTTCCGGGCGGCTTCGACGCAGGCTTCGCCGAGGCTTGCGAGGGTGTCCTGGGAAACGCGGAACTTGGGCGCCGGAATCAGCACGGCCGCCACGATGTTGCCGCGGTGGTCGTACACCGGGGAGGCCACGCCGACTTCCTCGATGGAGGTTTCACCGTAGTTGACGGCCCAGCCGCGCTTTGCAGCGTCCTGCAGGCGGAGCTGGTAGGCCTCCAGGCTGGATTCGTCGAGGCCGGGGAGGACGATGTCGCCGCCTTGCAGGAGTTTGCGGACCCTGTCTTCGGGCTCCGCGGCCAGGAACACCTGCACGGAGGAACTGAGGGCTTCGTTGTAGCGGGCGCCCAAGGGGGCGAGGTGTTTGACCTGGTGCCGGCTGGCGATCTGCTCCACGCACATGGATTCGGCGCCGTTCCATACCATCAAGGCGCTGGTCTCCCCGGTACGTTCGGTCAGCTCACGCAGCACCGGGTAGGCCACCCGGCGTTCCTCCAGGTCGGCAAGGAGCGGGCCGGCCAGGGCGATCATGCCCAGGCCGAGGCGGAAGCGCCGGGTGTCGGCATCGCGTTCCACCAGGTTTTCCTGCTCGAACGTGGCCAGGATCCGGGAGACGGTGCTCTTGTGCATGCCGATCCGGTTGGCGATCTCGGTGACTCCGAGCATCGGTTCCTCGGTCGTAAAACAGCGCAGCACGGCGATGGCGTTGACGATCACCGAGGCGCCTCGGGTGTCGCCGTTACCGCTGGATTCCTTGGATTCCGGGAGAGTCATAGTGCTCACTATATTTGTCCCGCACCCTGGCCGGTGGGCGTATGTCGTTGCCCACCGGCGAGGCATCCTATGCTCCGATGATGTTGTGTTCGGGGCCGAATGGGAACTTGGTGATGTTCTCGGCGCCGTCTTCACCGACCACCAGGATGTCGTGCTCGCGGTAGCCGCCGGCGCCGGCCTGGCCGTCCAGGACTGTGATCATCGGCTCCATGGAAACCACCATCCCGGGCTCCAGCACCGTCTCGATGTCCTCGCGCAGCTCCAAGCCGGCTTCGCGGCCGTAGTAGTGCGAGAGCACCCCGAAGGAATGGCCGTAGCCGAAGGTGCGGTTGGCCAGCAGTCCGTGGGAAACATAGATTTCGTTGAGTTCCGCCGCGATGTCCTTGCACACGGCGCCGGGCTTGATGAGTTCCAGGCCGCGCCGGTGGACTTCCACGTTGATGTTCCACAGTTCCAAGGACCGGGCATCCGGCTCGCCATAGAACAAGGTGCGTTCCAATGCCGTGTAGTAGCCGGAGGTCATCGGGAAGCAGTTCAGCGAGAGGATGTCGTGTTCCTGGATCCTCCGGGTGGTGGCCCAGTTGTGGGCGCCGTCGGTGTTGATTCCGGACTGGAACCAGACCCACGTATCGCGGATCTCGGAATCCGGGAAGGTGCGGGCGATCTCATGCACCATGGCTTCGGTGCCTATCAGGGCCACCTCATATTCAGTTATGCCGGCGGTGATGGCGTTGCGAATGGCTTCGCCGCCCAAGTCACCGATGCGGGCGCCGTGTTTGATGACCTCGATTTCCTCGGCGGACTTGATCATGCGCTGCCGCATGGCGGCCTGGGCTACATCCACCAGCGTTGCGCCGGAAAAGGCGGCCTTGATCTTGTTGCGGTTGTCCAGCGGAAGGGAATCATCCTCAACACCGAGGCGCCGGACGGTGATGCCACGGGTTCGGAGCACTTCCTGGATGCCGAAGATGTAGTTGTCCAGGCGCCAGTCCGTGTAGACCAGGTTGTCTCCATAGCTGCGGCGCCACGGCATTCCGGCGTCGATGTTGGCGGTGACCGTGACGGTGTCGTCGCCCGTGACCACCATGGCGTAGGAACGGCCGAAGTAGGTGAACAGGAAGTCGGAGTAGTACTTGATGGAGTGGTAGCTGGTCAGGACGACGGCGTCCAGTTCCTTCTCGGCCATGATCCGGCGAAGACCGGCAAGGCGTCGCTCAAACTCTGCGTCGGAGAAGGTCAAGGAGACCTTCTCTCCGTTGTTGAGGACCTTTAGGCGCTCAAGCTTGGCGACGTCGCTTACGGCTTCGTTCTCGGTAATGGTCATGGGTGGTGTTCCTTTCAATGGGTGGTTGCTTCAGTCCTGCTGCAGAGGCTTCTTGGAAGTCTCCACAGCGAAGAGGACCGCGATGAGGGAAATTACGGAGGCTGCCACGAGGTACCAGCCCGGGGCCAGTTGGTTGTGGGTCAGGCCGATGAGGAGTGTGGCCATAAACGGGGCGGTGCCGCCGAACAGGGCGTTTGAAAGATTGAAGCTGACCGCAAAGCCGCTGTAGCGGACCCTCGTGGGGAAGAGCTCGGCCAGGAAGCTGGGCAGGGTGCCATCGTTGAGCGTGAGCATGCCGCCCAGCAGGATCTGGACCAGGACAATGACCAGGAAGTTGCCGGTATCGAGGAGCATGAACGCCGGAACTGTCAGCACCACGAACAGTACGGAAGCCGTGATGAGCATGCGCTTGCGGCCAAACCTGTCCGATGCGATCCCCGTCAAGAAAATGAATCCGATGTAGCTGACCAGGGCGATCGTGGTGGCCAGGAAGGATTCCGCCGCACCAAAGCTGAGCTCCTCCGACAGGTACGTGGGCATGTAGCTGAGGATCACGTAGAAGCCGACGGCGTTCAGCAGTACTGCGCCCGTGGCAATGACCAGCTGCTTCCGGTAGGCCGTGAACATCGCAAAGGCGGGAGTCTTGACGGCGGTGTCCCGATCTGCGAGCTCCCGGAACGCCGGGGTGTCCTCCAGCCGTGTCCGGATGTAGCGGCCGATCAGGCCCATCGGGGCGGCCAGCAGGAACGGCAGCCGCCAACCCCAGTCGCCCAGCTGTTCCGGCGACAACACCGAGCTGAGTAGTGCAGCGAGCAGGGAGCCGAGCAGCAGCCCTGCTGCCGTGCTGGCAGGCACGACGGCGGCATATAGTCCGCGCCTGTTGGCGGGAGCGTACTCCACCAGGAAGGCTGACGCACCGGCGTATTCACCGGCCGCGGAGAAGCCTTGCACGACGCGCACCAGCAGTAGGAGCAACGGCGCGAAGATACCGATGGAGGCGTAACCGGGAATCAGGGCGATGCAGAAGGTCGCCACGGACATCAGGACGATGGACAGCGAGAGCGCCTGCTTGCGTCCGAGACGGTCGCCGATGTGGCCCCAGATGAATCCGCCGAGAGGACGGACGAAGAAGGAGATCGCGAAGACTCCGAAGGTTGCCAGGAGGGCCGTCTGGCGGTCGGTCGCAGGGAAGAAGACCGTGGAGATTACCCCGGCCAGGTAGCCGTAGACCGCGTAATCAAACCACTCGACGAAGTTGCCGATGAAGCTGGCCGTGATGACCCGCCGCCGGGTGTCCCGGCTAGTCGTGGCAGTGCGGTCGGCGGCGTCTACCGCAGGGCGACCGGCAAGGGCGGGGAAGGAAATTTCGTTACTCATGAAATCCACCAAGGGAGTTGGGGTTGCATTGAGTGCAACGCTGTTGCACAAACATAGATTGTGTTGTGCGTCACCGTCAATAGCGTTGGGAGATTTGAGAACGTGCAGGCCTTGCGTTGCGTCAGGTGCATGCGGGTTGCATGGGTCGAGACATGGACACAGAGAAGCTCCCCGGATCTGCGATCCGGGGAGCTTCTTGGTGCGCTTTAGAACTGTGTGGCTACTTGAGCCAGGCAGCTACCTGCTCAGGGTGCGCGTCCACCCATTTCTTGGCGGCGGCCTCCGGCTTCATGCCCTTCTGGATGTCCGTGGCCACGGAGTCCTGGTCCGCGTTGGTCCAGCTGAAAGCCTTGGCCAGCTTCGCCGCGGGGGAGCCGCTGTCAGCGAACTTCTTGGAGATGATCTTGTTCAAGATGTAGTCCGGGTAGTCGCAGGCGATCTTTTCGGGATCCGCGTCGCAACCCTTGGTCCACGCAGGAAGATTGACCTTGGCCAAGGGAACTTCGGCAAGGAACCACTGGGGCTCGTAGAAGTAGCCAAGCAGCGGGGTCTTGTTCTTCTCGGCGGCCCGGAATGACTGGATCAGGGACGCTTCCGAGCCTGAATAGACCACCTTGTAGTCCAGGTTGAGGTTCTTGACGAGGGCCTCGTCATTGGTCACGAACGCCGGATCGCCATCCAGGAGCTGGCCCTTGTCGCCGGACTCGGAGGTCTTCAGGAGGGACGCGTACTTGTTCAGGTTCTTGCTGTCCAGGATGTCCGGGTGGGCCTTTGCAAGCCATGGCGGAACGTACCAGCCGATCCGGCCTTTGTTCCCGGTCGGTCCGGCATCGACGGCCACGCCCTGATCGGTGATGTATTGCTTGGCCAGGTCTGCATGGCCCCAGTTTTCGATGATGACGTCGACTTCACCCGAGCCGAAGCCTTGCCAGGCGATCTGCTCGTTGAGGTCCTTCTGCACCACCGTGCAGCCCAGCTTGTCCTTGGCTACGTAGCTGTACACGGCAGCGTTCGCCGTGTAGCCGACCCAAGCGTTGAGGGCTACATTGACGGTGCCGCAGCTCGCTTTGGAGCTGTCGCCTGCCGCTGCCTGGTTGAGGGATGAGCCTCCACAGCCGGCAAGAAGCAGGGCTGTTGCGGCAGCTCCTGCCAGGGCTGGGACAAGCCGTTTCATGACGCTGGTTCTTCTCATGGTCAAGCCTCCTTGGTGTTGGGAACGGAGTTGGGGGTGGGTTTTGCGGTGTGAGGTGATCTTGCCGGCGCCGCGAATGCGGCTGCCTGGGTGATGCGGTCAAGCAGGATGCCCAGGAAGACGATGGCCAGGCCGGCGGCCAAGCCCTTGCCGAAGAGCGAGCTCTGGACGAAGCCTCCGACGACGTCGTATCCGAGGCCGCCGGCGCCGACCAGCGCCCCCACAACAACCATCGCCAGGACGTAGATGAGCCCTTGGTTGGCAGCCAGTCCCAGGGACTTCCTGGCCATGGGGAGCTGGACTTTCGTGATGACCTGCCACGGGGTTGAACCGCTGGACACCGCGGCCTCGACCACGGTAGGGGAGACTCCTGTGATGCCGTCGGCCATGATCTTGATCGCGGCCGGCGCGGCATAGATCACGCCTGCCACGATTGCGGTGAAGCGGGTTGCGCCGAAAAGGCCCAGGAAGGGAACGAGGTAGACAAAGGAGGGCAAGGTTTGCCCGGCGTCGAGGATCGGCCGCAGGAAATTGTCCAGCCGCTTGGAGCGGCCCATCGCGACGCCGAACACAACGCCCAGCAGCATGACGATCACTGTCGCCACCAGCGTGCTCGCGAGGGTCACCATCGCATCGCCCCACAGGCCCAGGTAGGCGATTGCGGCGAGGCAGGCGAGCACCAGGGCGGTCAGCTTCCAACCCCCGAAGGCGTAGGCAGCGAGGGCCAGGACGGCGAACAGGATGAAGAACGGTGTATCCGTCAGGAAGGTCTGGAAGGGGTTGAGCAACGAAACGGTCATGCCTTCGCGGAACGTCTCGGTCACCAGGGAAAAATGCGTCTGAATCCATCCGCTGGCCTCGGCTACACCGCTGACGATTGCCGGACCGAAGTTGACGTCCTTGGGGAATTGGGCCGCCCAGAGAACGGTCCTGGAAAGCTGGACGAGAACCACAACGACGGCGAAGCCGACCACCAGCAGGATGGTGCGGAGGCGGCGCGGGAGGTTGCTTTGGCGGCGTTGGGTTTTGGGTTTTGCGCGTTCACTCGCCGCCGTGGTCACGCGGTCCAAGGTGATCGCCATCAGCACGATGGACAGGCCCGCGTTCACTGCCGTGCCGACGTCGAGCGACTGCAGGGCGCGCACCACCACCTGGCCGAGGCCGGGGGCGGCGATCAGCGCGGCAATGGTAACCATGGACAGCGCGGCCATGGTGCCTTGGTTGATGCCCATGACGATCGTCCGCCGGGCCATGGGGATCTGGAGCGTGAACAAGCGCTGCAGTGCAGTGGTTCCCAGGGAATCGGATGCCTCCCGGGTGTTCTCCGGGATGCCCCGGATGCCGTGTGCAGTCAATCGGATGATTGGCGGCGCTGCATAAATCACGGTGGCGATGACCGCAGAGGCGGGGCCAATAAGGAAGACCAAGGCCAGCGGCGCGAGGTAGACGAAGGACGGCAGGATCTGCATGAAGTCCAGCACCGGAGTGACGGCTTTCTCGAAGCGGTTGCTGATTCCTGCCAATACGCCCAGGGGAATCCCCACGCACAGTGAAAGCAACACCGCGGTAAGGACGAGGGCAAAGGTGTAGGCGGCCTCGACGAAGAGTCCCTGCAAGCCGAAGAAGGTGAACACAGCAACGGTCAGCAGGGCCACCCTCGCATTGCCGACGGCCCAAGCAATCCAGCCAAGCAGGGCGACCGTTCCCAGCCAGCCGATTTCGGGCAGTCGCAGGCCGGTGGGGCTGGCCGCGAAGATGGCCATGAACGCGTTGGCAACAGCGTCGACGCCGGTGCGGAGCGGGGACAGCAGGTAAAGGAAAACCGGGTTGTCGCTGCGGTTCGATGCCACCCAGGAGTTGAAGTGGTTCAGTGTGCGGTGCAGATCGGTCAATTCCGAGGTGGGAAGCGCCAAAGTGGCGGTTCCGTGGAGGAAGAGGAATCCCAGAAGCCAGATCAACGCCGCGCTGCCAAGAAGCACAACCCGGCGGCTGGGCCGCCGGCGCTGGGATTCCGGACTTGGGGAAATTTCGGTGCGCGCCGTTTCTTCCGCTTCGATCACGGTTGTGCTCATGCCGCTGCTCTCACTCCGCGAAGCACGGATAGGATGCTGTCGCGATCGATCTGGCCGGTGATGATGCCCGCTTCCTCCACGAGGACGGGGCTGGTTGAGTGCATGACCGTATGGATGGCGTCACGGATGATGGTTGACGAGCCGAGCACCGGTGCGTCGCTTGGTGTTCCCGGCGCCACCGGCTCGGCGATCCACTTGAGGGTCAGGACGTCTGAACGGGGGACTTCGGAGACGAAGTCCGCGATGTAGTCGTTGGCCGGCGAGCCGACAAGCTCATCGCCCGTGCCGCACTGGACCGCTTCCCCGTGCCGCATGATCAGGATCCGGTCGCCCAGTTTGAGCGCTTCGGAGAGATCGTGTGTCACGAAAACCATGGTTTTGCCCATTTCCTTATGCAGGCGGATGACTTCGGCCTGCATGTCCCGGCGGATCAATGGATCCAGGGCGGAGAACGGCTCATCGAACAGGATCGCGTCGGGGTCTCCGGCCAGCGCCCGGGCCAGGCCGACGCGTTGCTGCATGCCGCCGGACAGCTGTTCCGGAAAATGTCCTTCGTAGCCCGCGAGGCCGACGAGATCGATGACCTCCCGCGAGCGGGCGTAACGCTCATTTCGGCCCGTGCCCCGGATTTGCAGGCCGTAGGCCACGTTGTCCAGCACTGTGCGGTGCGGAAGGAGGCCGAAATGCTGGAACACCATGGACATCCTTTGCCGGCGCAGCTCGCGCAATTCGGCAGCCCGCGCCTGAAGGATGTCCTGGCCTCCGATCATCACGCTTCCGGAGGTGGGTTCGATCAAGCGGGTCAGGCAGCGGATGAGGGTGGACTTGCCCGAGCCCGAGAGGCCCATGATGACGAACACTTCACCCTTTGCGACGTCGAAACTCATGTTCCTGACCGCGGCTACGCATCCGGTGCGTTCCAGCAATTTCGATGAAGACAAGGCGGACATCTCCGGATCCAAGGGGACCTTGGCGCCGCCGGGTCCGAAGACTTTCCAAAGGTTGCGTACCGATATATCGGAACTGTTCATTCCTGCACTCCTGCTGGGCTCTGCTCCTGCTGGGCATCACGTGGGGAAAAGCGTTGGGGGAAAAACGTGGGAAAAGCTCGAACTACGAAGGGGTTGTTTAATGTGCAACCTTCATCGCCATACGCAACACCGTGACGCAGCTCACGCCTCGCTGTCAAGGGTTTTGTTTGCCCTTGGCACTTTATGACTTGCGTTGTGCGTGGGGCTTTGCTTGGCGCAGTGCGCGCCGAATGGGCAAGCTGCTGACATCCGCGCGGATGCTTCGAACCGCGCGCGCCGCGGCCGGCCGGGCGAAAACCGTTTCTGTACCGTCCGGACGAATTGTCTGCGTTTTGCCGCGATCTCCCGCAGGGGGACCGTTGTCATATTTCTCAAGCGCGCGCCATGTGCACCGTGTTGCGTAATGCGCAATTCACGAGAACGAAATCCCGCCGCAACAAAGCGCCGAACAGGCGTCCCGAGGTGTTCGAGGCGGCTCGCCCGGATCGATCGTCGAGGTCCTCGGTGGCGGTCACGCGCGCCGGGGCGGGATGCGGCGCCTCCGCTTTCGCCATAGTCTGGCGCAGTGGATACAAGGACAGTGAACTCCGGAGGCCAGGTTGACAGGCAGTCCCGCATCTTGGACGCGGTGCTGGAGCTGCTGTCTCTTCATGGCATCTCGGGTGTCAACATGCGGGCCGTGGCCCGTGAAGCCGGCGTCGCCCTCGGACTCGTCAACTACTACTACGCAGACAAGCCGAGCCTGATCCGTGCGGCCCTGAACCGGATTGGCGAGAGCGACATGAGGCTGGTGACCCCCGACCCGGAGGCACTCCCGGACGAACAGCTCCGCGAGGCCCTGAAGCGGGTCGCGGCGCCGGAAATCCTGACCACGCAGTATCTGTCCCTGCGCCTCCACCTTTGGGCGCTCGCGCAAGCCCACGAAGACTTTGCGGTGATCAACGCGGAAGCGTTCGACCAGTATCTGGACGGGCTCGCAACACTGATAGGCAATGCCAAACCAGGGCTCTCCCGCGAACAATGCAAGGACCGGGCGAATGACATTGTCGTCGTGCAGAACGGGATGTGGTTGACGTCCCTCCTGGGCATCGACAAGGCGGCAATCCAGCGGAGCATCGCCCGCACTGAACAGATCGCCTTCGCCGACTAGCGGAAACACCCCGGCCCATGCTGCGCCACGGTGTGTGACCGTCCGGGCCCTGACGTGCCAAAAACCGGCCGGCTGGTGCGGCCAGAGACCCCACAAAGCCGAGAGTGCGCTCCTTTTTGAACAAATGTCCAGCCGAAGTCTTGAACATATGTTCAAGCTCGGCTAGCCTCTCATATATGACCTGCGCCACACCGGCGAGGTCCCGCGGAGATTGGCCCTCTGGGCCAGCGGCGCCCGCATGCAGCGCCATGGGCTTCGGTATTGGCACCAAGCCGCATCCGCGTCGAGGCACAAGGAGACTTGCACAATGACCGAGACTAGCTACGACTACGTCATCGTTGGTGGGGGAAGCGCCGGCTCCGTGCTGGCCAACCGTTTGAGCGAGGACGGCACGCGCAGCGTCCTCGTCCTGGAAGCGGGCCGCAGCGACTACCCCTGGGATCTGTTCATCCAGATGCCGGCGGCCCTGACGTTCCCCAGCGGCAACCCCTTCTACGATTGGCGCTACGAGTCGGACCCGGAGCCGCACATGGGCGGCCGCCGCATCGCCCACGCCCGCGGCAAGGTCCTGGGCGGTTCCAGCTCCATCAACGGCATGATCTTCCAGCGCGGCAACCCCATGGACTACGAACGCTGGGGTGCCGACGCCGGCATGGAGACCTGGGATTTCGCCCACTGCCTTCCGTACTTCCGCCGCATGGAAAACACCCTCGCGGCCGATCCGGACGATGAGTTCCGCGGCCACTCCGGCCCGCTCGTCCTGGAGCGTGGCCCCGCCACCAACCCGCTCTTCCAGTCCTTCTTCCAGGCCGCCCAGCAGGCAGGGTTCCCGCTCACGGACGATGTCAACGGCTACCGCCAGGAGGGCTTTGCGCCCTTCGACCGCAACGTCCACAAGGGCCAGCGGCTCTCCGCATCGCGTGCCTACCTGCGTCCCAACGTCGGCCGCCCGAACCTGACAGTCCTCACCCGGGCCCTTGCCACGAAGATCAACTTCAAGGGCAACGTGGCCACCGGCGTCACCTACCGCCGCAACGGCAAGCTCCACACCGTCAACGCAGGCGAAGTGATCCTCTCCGGCGGCGCCATCAACACCCCGCAGCTGCTGCAGCTCTCCGGCGTGGGAGATGCCCAGCACCTGAAGTCCCTCGGCATCAACTCCGTGGTCAACCTCCCGGGTGTGGGCGAGAACCTCCAGGACCACCTCGAGGTGTACATCCAGCACGCCTGCACCCAGCCCGTTTCCATGCAGCCGGCCCTCGACGTCTGGCGCATGCCGTGGATCGGCATGCAGTGGCTCTTCGGCCGCAAGGGTCCGGCAGCCACCAACCACTTCGAAGGCGGCGGCTTCGTCCGCTCCAACGAGGACGTGGCGTACCCGAACCTGATGTTCCACTTCCTGCCGGTCGCCGTCCGCTACGACGGCCAGAAGGCCGACGCGAAGCACGGCTACCAGGTGCACATCGGCCCGATGTACTCGGACGCCCGGGGCAGCCTGAAGATCAAGTCCACGGACCCAACCGTCCACCCGTCCATGATCTTCAACTACCTCTCCACCGACCAGGACCGCCGCGAATGGGTCGAAGCTGTGCGCATCTCCCGCGACATCCTGGGCCAATCCGCCATGGCACCGTTCAACGGCGGCGAGATCTCTCCCGGCCGGAGCGTCCAGACGGACAAGGAGATCCTGGAGTGGGTGGCCGCCGACGCCGAAACCGCCCTGCACCCGTCCTGCACTGCCAAGATGGGCCCGGAATCCGATCCCATGGCCGTGGTCAACCCGCTGGACATGTCCGTGCACGGCACCAAGGGCCTGCGCGTCGTGGACGCTTCCGCGATGCCGTACGTCACCAACGGCAACATCTACGCCCCGGTGATGATGCTGGCCGAACGCGCTGCGGACCTGATCCTCGGCAAGACCCCGCTGGCGGCGCAGCACACCGAGTTCTACCGCCACGGAATCTCGCCGCTTGAGCGTGACAACTCCCGCGGCCAGAAAGTGAAGGGCTAGGACAATGACCGTTACGGAAACCGAAACCAAGACCGTCCGCGGCATCTACATCGACGGCGGCTGGCACCAGGCATCCGACGGCGGGACAACAGTTGTGCGCTGCCCGGCAGACGGACGCGAGGTGGCTGTTGTCGCGTCGTCCACCGTCGAGGACGCGGAGCGGGCGATCGCCAGTGCCCGGGCAGCGTTCGACGGCGGCCCATGGCGCCGGCTGACGGACATCGAACGTGGCGAGGTCATGCTTCGCATCGCCGGGCTGCTTGAGCGGGACAAAGCGGCTTATGCCCGCGCCGAGGCGCTGGACACCGGCAAGCGCCTCGTCGAGGCCGAATACGACATTGACGACATCGCCGCGTGCTTCCGCTACTACGGCAAGATCGCAGGCCTTGACGCCGGCAGGGTCATCGACACGGGCCGGCCGAATGCCATCAGCCGCGTGGTTTACGAACCGCTCGGCGTCTGTTCCCTCATCGCGCCATGGAACTACCCGCTCCTGCAGGCGGCCTGGAAGGTGGCACCGGCACTCGTCGCGGGGAACTCCTTCGTGCTCAAGCCCAGCGAGCTCACGCCGTCCACGGCCATCTTGCTCATGGAAACGCTGGCAGAAGCCGGGGTTCCCGCCGGCGTTGCGAACCTGGTCACCGGAAAGGGTTCGAGGGTAGGGCATACGCTGAGTTCGGACCCGCGTGTGGATCTCGTCTCCCTGACCGGAAGCCTGGCCACGGGCCAAACCATCATGGCGGCCGCCTCGGAGACCGTGAAGCGCGTCGCCTTCGAACTTGGCGGAAAGAACCCGAACGTCGTCTTCGCGGATGCGGACTGGGACACTGCCGTTGACAATGCCCTGACTGCTGTCTTCCTGCACTCTGGCCAGGTCTGCTCGGCCGGGGCCCGGCTTGTTGTCGAGGAGACTATCGCCGAGCGTTTCGTCGCCGAGGTAGTGGAGCGGGCGAAAAAGATCCGGATGGGTGGACCTTTTGATGCCGATGCAGAGACCGGCCCGCTCATTTCCGCAAAGCACCGCGAGCAGGTCCACGCCTACGTCCAGGCCGGCATTGCGGAGGGCGCCGAACTCTTGTGCGGCGGTTACATCCCCGAGGACGGGATCCTGGCGGACGGTTTCTTCTACCCGCCCACCGTGCTCGGCAACTGCCGCTCTGGCATGAGCGTGGTGCGGGAGGAGTCATTCGGCCCGGTGCTGACCGTGGAGACCTTCCGGACCGAAGCCGAGGCCATTGCCATCGCCAACGACACGGAATACGGCCTGGCGGGGGCGGTCTGGACTTCGGACGCATCGAAAGCGCAGCGCGTTGCTGGCGCCCTCCGCCACGGGACGGTGTGGATCAATGACTACCACCCGTACGTCCCGCAGGCGGAGTGGGGCGGTTTCGGCAAGTCTGGCATTGGCCGTGAACTTGGCAGCGCGGGCCTCAACGAATACCGCGAGGCAAAGCACATCTGGCAGAACATCCAGCCCGCTCCCAGCGGCTGGTTCGGCCAGCCCGCCTAAGACCTGCCCACCGAAGGGTGGGCGGTACAGCAGGCAAGCACCACTCAAGGGGGACACGGGCCGGGCGTGCGATGAGGCACGCCCGGCCGGTCCCGCCGGCCTCCAGGCGCGGCGGGAAACATCGTGCCATTCGATTTAGGAGCTCAGATGTCAGAAATGCGCAGCACTGGCACAAGCAAGACCGCTGACAGCAGCGGAATGGACGAGTTCGGCTACGCCCAGACACTCGACCGCAGCATCGGGAAGTTCGCAAGTTTCGCCGCCGGCGTCAGCTACATCTCCATCCTGACCGGCGTTTTCCAACTGTTCTACTTTGGTTTCTCCACCGCCGGACCGGCCTACGCCTGGTCCTGGCCCATCGTTTTCGTCGGCCAGCTGATGGTCGCACTCTGCTTCGCGGAACTGGCCGGACGCTATCCCGTGGCCGGCTCCGTCTACAACTGGGCCAAGCGGCTCAGCACGGGCACGTGGGCCTGGCTTTCGGGCTGGCTGCTGCTCATTTCGTCCATCGTGGCCTTGGGCTCGGTGGCCCTGGCCCTGCAGATCACCCTGCCGCAGCTCTGGGACGGTTTCCAGATCATCGGCGACGGCACCGGCCCGTACGACTTCGCTGTCAACGGCGTGCTGCTGGCCACGATCATGATCGTCATTTCCACCCTGATCAACGCTTTCGGCGTGAAGCTGATGACCAAGATCAACAGCATCGGTGTCTTCGTGGAACTGATCGCCGCAGCGCTGCTGATTGTGGCCCTGTTCTGGCATGTCGTGAACGGCCCGGGCGTCCTCTTCGACACCTCAGGCTTCGGTCAGGACCACCCGATGGGCTTCTTCGGCGTCTTCCTGATCGCCGCCATGGCTTCCGGCTACGTCATGTACGGCTTCGACACCGCGTCCTCGCTCGGCGAGGAAACCAAGGACCCCAAGAAGACCGCACCGAAGGCCATCATCCGCGCCGTCACTGCGTCCTTCCTGCTCGGCGGCCTGCTGCTCTTCGGCGGCATCCTCGCCGCACCGGACCTGAATGATCCCAAGATCGGCGAGGCCGACGGCGGACTGCAGTACATCGTGCTGTCCGTGCTGGGCGGCCCCTTCGGCAAGGCGTTCCTGGCCTGCATCGTGGTGGCCGTGGTGGTGTGCACCCTGGCCGTGCACGCCGCCGCGATCCGCATGATGTTCGCCATGGCCCGGGATAACAACCTCCCGTTCAGCCGCCAGCTCAGCAAGGTGGACCCGGTCCGCAAGACCCCCACCGTTGCCGCGATCGTGATCGGCGTCCTGGCCATCATCCCGCTGATCGTCAACGTGGCACAGCCGGCAATCTTCACCATTCTCTCCAGCATCAGCATCGTGCTGATCTACCTTTCCTACCTGCTGGTGACCGTGCCGATGCTGCGCCGCCGCTTCCTCAAGAAGTGGCCGCTGCCCGACGACGGCACCGAGGTGGGCTTCAGCCTCGGCAAGTGGGGCTTCGTGGTGAACCTCCTGGCCGTGCTGTGGGGCGCCGCCATGACGATCAACCTCATCTGGCCCCGCCAGGAGATCTACAACTCCGTGCCGCCGTTTGAGTGGTACCTGCAGTGGGGCGGCGTCTTCTTCGTCGGAGCGGTGGCCGTAGCCGGTATCCTGCTCTACCGCCTGAAGATCCGGCACCAGACCGGGGTGCTCGCCGAGCACGCGGTCGCGGTTGCCGCCCACCCGTCCTCCGGTACTCCGCAGGATTCCGCAGCTGTCGGGGCGGCGGGGATTGACACCCGCGTGTGACGCCTGCCATATTTTCAATACGCACTATGTGGAGACTGTTGCGTAATGCGCAATTGGGGAGAATCTGCGGAACCACCCTTTCGGGCATCCGCGCTATTCCTTTGGGTAGCCGTCTCCGGGCGGCCCGGCTCGTAGTATTTGTAAGTCGTATCGGAGACTTGCGTCCGGTCAATGGAAGGAACAAGGAAACGTGGTTCACAAGGTACAAGCGGTCGTTGTCAGGGAAAAGAACGCTCCCGCTACCATCGAGACCATCCTGGTCCCTGAGCCGGGTCCGGGCGAGGCCTTGGTCGACGTCCTGAGTTGCGGTGTCTGCCACACGGACCTGCACTACAAGCTCGGCGGCATCGGCGACGATTTCCCCTACCTGCTTGGCCATGAGTCCACGGCCGTGGTGAGCGCCGTCGGCCCGGATGTCACCGACGTCAAGCCGGGTGACCGGGTCATCCTTAACTGGCGTGCCGTCTGCGGGAACTGCCGGGCCTGTGCCAAGGGCCAGCCGCAGTACTGCTTCGCCACGTTCAACGCCACCCAGAAGATGACGCTGGAGGACGGCACCCCGCTTTCCCCGGCACTGGGCATCGGTTCCTTCGCGGAGAAGACCCTCGTGGCTGCCGGCCAGTGCACGAAGATCGACGACGACGTCGACCCCGCCGCCGTCGGCCTGCTCGGCTGCGGCGTCATGGCCGGCATCGGTGCCGCCATGAACACCGGCGAGGTCAAGCGCGGCGAGTCGGTCGCCGTCATCGGTTGCGGCGGCGTCGGCATCGCCGCCATCGCCGGGGCGAAGCTCGCAGGTGCGACGACGATCATCGCCGTCGACCTCGACCCCGCCAAGGTGGAACTCGCCAAGACCCTGGGCGCCACGCATGGCGTGGTCTCCAGCGAGGTGGACGCCGTCGAGGCGATCCGTGACTTCACCGGGGGCAATGGCGCGGACGTCGTCATCGACGCCGTGGGCCGCCCGGAGACCTACAAGCAGGCCTTCTACGCCCGTGACCTCGCCGGCCGTGTGGTCCTGGTGGGCGTCCCGACGCCGGACATGAAGCTTGAGCTTCCGTTGCTGGATGTGTTCGGCCGCGGCGGTTCGCTGAAGTCCTCCTGGTACGGCGACTGCCTGCCGTCCCGCGACTTCCCGATGCTGGTGGACCAGTACCGGCTCGGCCGCCTGCCGCTGGATGCCTTCGTCTCCGAGCGCATCGGCCTGGGCGATGTGGAGGCAGCGTTCGAGAAGATGCACCGCGGCGAGGTCCTGCGTTCGGTGGTGGAACTCTGATGGCGGTCACCGTAGAAAACCGGGTCACCTCGGGTACGTTTTCGCTGGACGGCGGCACCTGGGACGTGGACAACAACGTCTGGATCGTGGGCAATGACGAGGAGTGCGTGATCATCGACTCCCCGCACGACGCCGCCGCGATCGTCGAGCAGGTCCGTGGCCGGAAGGTGCTGGCCATCCTGATGACCCATGCGCACAACGACCACATCGGCGCCGCGCGCGAAGTGGCTGCCGCCGTCGGCGCCCCCATCCACCTGCACCCCGAGGACATGGTGCTGTGGAAGCAGGTCTACCCGGACGTCCAACCCGATAAATTCCTCTCGGACGGCGAAGAATTCACGGTAGGCGGCGCCACTCTGAAGGCGATCCACACGCCCGGGCACTCGCCTGGCTCCACCTGCTTCTACCTTGAGAGCGAGGGGACCCTCTTCACAGGGGATACCCTGTTCAATGGCGGTCCCGGCGCCACCGGCAGGTCGTTCAGCGACTACCCGACCATCCTCGCCTCGATCCGGAAGCGTCTCCTGACGCTGCCAGCGGACACGGTGGTGCGGACCGGGCACGGTGACAACACCACCATCGGCGCCGAGCGGGAGACCCTCTCGCAGCTGGCCCAGTAACGCACCCACAGCGACAGATCCACAGTGAGGCACGCCCCAGAATGAAATTCACCAAGCAGCCCGCGCCCATCGCGGACATCGATGAAGCACAACTCGAGGTCCACAAGCCCAAGAAGGAAGCCGCCGGCATCAAGGCCGTCATGGTTGCGCTGGACCGCGCCGTGGCCCAGGCCGGGGTGACCCGTTCGGTGCAGTCCCTGCTGAGGCTTAACCAGAAAGGCGGCTTCGACTGCCCGGGCTGCGCCTGGCCGGAAACGGACGGCAAGCGCAAGGCTGCCGAGTTCTGCGAGAACGGTGCCAAAGCCGTTGCGGAAGAGGCCACGCTGCGGACTGTCGGGGCCGAATTCTGGGCCCGGCACTCCATCGCGGAGCTGTCGCAGAAGACCGAATACTGGCTGGGCAACCAGGGCAGGCTCGCCGAACCGGTGGTGATCCGCCCCGGCGAGACGCACTACTCGCCGATCTCCTGGGCGGACGCCTTCGAACTGATCGGGGAGCACGTCCGGGCCAGCACGCCGGACCGTTGCGTGTTCTACACCTCCGGGCGGACGGCGAACGAGACGGCGTTCATGTACCAGCTGTACGCCCGTTCCCTCGGCACCAACAACCTGCCGGACTGCTCCAACATGTGCCACGAATCCTCTGGCTCGGCGCTGAACCCCACCATCGGCATCGGCAAGGGCACGGTATCCCTGGAGGACCTCCACGAGGCCGAGCTGATCTTTGTGGTCGGCCAGAACCCGGGCACCAACCACCCCCGCATGCTGGGCGCCTTGCAGGAATGCAAGGAGAACGGCGGCAAGGTGGTGGCCGTGAATCCGCTGCCCGAGGCAGGCCTGTTCAACTTCAAGGATCCGCAGACTTTTGCGGGCGTGGTGGGCAACGGCACCCCCATTGCCGATGAGTTCCTGCAGATCAAGGTGGGTGGGGACCTCGCGCTGTTCCAGGCCCTGGGCCACCTGCTCCTGGAAGAGGAAAAGCGGAACCCGGGCACTGTGGTGGACCGCGCCTTCGTGGACGCCCAGACGGATGGCTTTGAAGCCTATGCCGAGGCGCGTTCGGTTTTGGACTGGGCAGAGACGGAGAAAGCCACCGGCCTGTCCCGCGAGCAGATCGAGACCGTGGCCGGGATGCTGATCCGCTCCAAGGCGTCCATTTTCTGCTGGGCCCTGGGCGTCACCCAACAGCCGCATTCGGTGGACACCATCAAGGAAATGGTCAACGTCCTGCTGCTGCAGGGCAACTTCGGCAAGCCCGGTGCCGGTGCCTGCCCTGTGCGCGGACATTCCAATGTGCAGGGCGACCGCACCATGGGCATCTGGGAAAAGCCGGCCGAGCCGCTCCTGGAAGCGCTGGACCGCGAATTCGGGATCGTTTCCCCGCGGGAGCACGGCCATGATGCCGTGGAAACCCAGCACGCCCTGGAAAACGGCGACGTGGACGTGTTTGTTGCCATGGGCGGCAACTTCGCCGCGGCGGGCTCGGACACCGAAGCGCTGGAAGCGGGCATGCAGCGTGCCGGCCTTACGGTCCACATCTCCACCAAGCCCAACCGTTCACACATTGTGCACGGCAAGACCTCCTTGATCCTGCCCACCCTGGGACGCACGGACCGCGACGACAAGCATGCCAAGGGCATCCAGTTCCTTTCCGTGGAGAACTCCATGTCCGTAGTGCACTCCACACAGGGCAGGCTCCAGCCGGTGTCCGAGCACCTCTTGGCCGAACCCGTGATCATCGCCCGCATGGCCGAGGCCACCTTCGGCCCGGAGCACCCCGTGGACTGGCGGGCCATGGCCGAGGACTATGACGTCATCCGGGACCACATCTCCCGCGTCCTTCCGGGCTTCGAGGATTTCAACACCCGGGTGCGGAACAAGGCCGGCTTCGTGCTGCCAAACCCACCCCGGGACACGCGTTCCTTCAAGACCGACATTGGCCGTGGCCGCTTCACGGTGAGCCCCCTGGAATACCTCACTCCGCCGGCCGGCCACCTGGTGCTGCAGACCCTCCGCAGCCATGACCAGTACAACACCACGTTCTACGGCCTGGACGACCGCTACAGGGGTATCTCAGACGGCCGCCGGGTTATCCTGATCCACCCGAAGGACCTGGCAGCACAGGGCTTCCAGGACCGGGATCTCGTGGACGTCATCAGCGTTTTCCAGGGTTCGGAACGCCGCGCGGACAAGTTCCGCCTGGTGGCCTATCCCACCGCCGAAGGCTGCGCGGCCGCGTACTTCCCGGAGGCCAACGCGCTGGTGCACAAGGAAAACGTGGCACGCGTGTCCAATACCCCAGGCTTCAAGGCGATGTTCGTGCGGTTCGTGCCGCACGTGGAAGCGGCCGAGTAGCCGGCTCCTTCCGGGGCCATGCACGACTTCCGGACCAAGCACGACGGCGACATTCCGCAGCAGCGGGGTGTCGCCGTCGTTCGTTAACTGACCGCCCTTAGTGCCTGAGCCGCAGCACGGCGGCGTTCGCAGCGACGATCACCAGGATTCCCGCCCATTGCAACAGATCCAGGGACTGGCCCAGGGCAAGGAGCCCGATCAGGGCCGCGAACACCGGATTCACGCTCATCAGGATGCCGAACAGCCCGGCGGGCACATGGCGCAGGGCCAGCAGGTCGGCGATGTACGGAACCGCGGAGGCCAGGACCCCGGCGCTGACCGCGCACACGATGACGAACCAGTCCACGGGGCGGCTCAGCAGGATGACGACGGCCACCGGCAGGAATGCCGTGGCGGAGACGGCCATGGCTGCGGCAGTGCCCTCGATGCCCGGGATGCGTTGCCCGATGGTGCGGTTCAACAGGATGTATGAGGCCCAGCTCGCAGCTCCCACCAGGCCCATGGCGATACCGAGGTAATCCGTGGACGGGCCTGGTTGCGTGATGGCCACGACGCCGGCCGTCGCCGCGAGGGCGCAGGAGGCTCCGGCCTTGCTGCGGGCACCGAAGAGGGCGATCGACAGCGGCCCCAGGAATTCCAAGGTGACGGCCAGGCCCAGGCCGATGCGTTCGATGGCCGAATACAGGCCGAGGTTCATGGTGCCGAAGACCACCGCGAGCAGGAGCACCGGCCAAAGCTGCTGCCGGGTGAAGCTCCTGAACCTGGGCCGGGCGATCGGCAAGAGCACCGCGGCCGCGATCAATTGCCGCACCGCGACAACGCCGAGCGGACCGATGGCCGGGAACGCCAGGGACCCACTCGCCGCGCCCAGTTGGTTCGACAAAGAACTGGCCATCAGCGTGGCCACGCCGCGTGCGGTGCTCCTGCCTTTATTCATGCCAAAAGTCTCGGGCCTCGGGCGGCATCCACATAATGCACGGGTCGGCGTATTCATGCGTCTATCGCATGAATAGAATCGCCTCATGGACATCGAATTCCGGCAGCTGCGGTGCTTCGTGGCGGTGGTGGACGAAGGCACCTTCACGGATGCCGGGATCAGCCTGGGGATCTCGCAGACCGCCGTTTCCCGTAACCTCGCCGCGCTCGAGGAACACCTTGGCGTGCGGCTCATCCACCGCACCACCCGGAGCGTCTCCCTGACGGAGGCGGGGGAGCGCGCCCTGGCGCACGCGCGGCGGGCGCTTGCCGCCGTCGTCGGGCTGGAAGGGGCAGCACAGGGCGGCGGGCGCCTGAGGCTCGGCTACGCGTGGTCGGCCCTCGGCAGCCACACGCTGGAGCTGCAGCGCCGCTGGGCGGCCGGATACCCGGACACAGAACTTGAGCTGGTCATGGACAACAGCCCGACGGCGGGGCTGCTTGAGGGGACGAGCGACGTCGCGATCCTGCGGCGGGCGCCGTCGCTTGGGAAGACGGCGGCGCGGAACGTGGAGCTGCGGCGGATCGGGAGCGAGAAACGCTTCTGCGCCATGGCCGCGGACGATCCCCTCGCCCGCCGGCGAAGCGTGGGCCTGGCCCAGATCGCGGACAGGCCGCTGGCCATTGACGTGCGGACCGGGAGCACCACGCTGGAGCTCTGGCCGGCGGAGTCCCGGCCCGCGAAGACCATGGAAATCCACAGCGTGGACGACTGGCTGACGCTGATCAGCAGCGGCAAGGCCCGCGGCGTGACGGCGGAGGCCACGGCGCACCAGTACCGGCGCCGCGGCCTCGTGTACCGTCCGGTGCGGGACGCCCCGCCGGTGCCGGTCCATGCCGCGTGGGTGAAAGGTGAGCTCACTGCTGCGGGGCGGAGGCTCGTGGGGTTGCTGGAGGAGCTGTACGGCGCTGGGGCGCAGGGCGTGACGCGATAGGTTACAGCGGGAGATCATCGTGGATGCTTGTGAGACACGAGCCATAAGGGGACGGAATAAAGGTCACCGCAATGGCTCCGGCCCAGCTCAGCTTCTTCCAAGGGCTCGGCTTTTCACAGCCGGCAACGACCCTGGCCCTGGTGGGCCACGTGCCGGGGCGCGAGCCGGCCACGACCGACTGACTTTTGATACAAGAATGACCCGAGCAAACGTTGGTTACCCCCTGAAATTTGAGGGGGTAACCAACGTTTGCTCCGGTGGAAATCCCCGGGGCCCCGGCCGCCCCAGCAGAGCCCTTACAGCGTCGCCGTGTCGATCACGAAGCGGTAGCGCACGTCCGAGGCGAGGACGCGCTCGTAGGCTTCGTTGATCTTCTCCGCCGGAATGACCTCGATCTCGGCCCCGATGCCATGTTCGGCGCAGAAGTCGAGCATTTCCTGGGTCTCGCGGATGCCGCCGATGTTGGAGCCGGCCAGGGACTTGCCGCCGACGATCAGGCTGAAGATCTGCAGGTCCAGTGGTTCGCCCGGAGCGCCGACGCACACCAGCGCACCGTGCGGCTTGACCAGGCCCAGGTAGGCGTCCAGGGAGATGGCGGCGCTGACGGTGTTGATGATGATGTCGAAGCTGCCGGCCAGCTCTTCGAAGGTGTTCTCGTCGCTCATGGCGTAGTAGTGGTCCGCACCCAGGCGCAGGCCGTCCTCCTGCTTCTTGAGCGACTGGGACAGCACGGTGACCTCGGCACCCATGGCGTGGGCGAGCTTAACCGCCATGTGGCCCAGGCCGCCCAGGCCGATCACGGCGACCTTCTTGCCCGGGCCGGCGCCCCAGCGCCGCAGCGGGGAGTAGGTGGTGATGCCGGCGCAGAGCAACGGCGCGGCGACGTCGAGGTCCAGGCGTTCGGGAATCCGGACGGCGAAGGCCTCGTCCACCGCCACGTGGCTGGAGTAGCCGCCCTGGGTGACGGTGCCGTCGCGGTCGGTGGCGGCGTAGGTGCCCACGTTGCCGTTCAGGCAGTCCTGCTCCTGGCCGGCCAGGCACTGTTCGCATTCGCGGCAGGAGTTGACCATGCAGCCGACGCCGACGCGGTCGCCCACCTTGTGGCGGGTCACCTCGCTGCCGATTTCGGAAACGACGCCGGCAATTTCGTGGCCGGGCGTGAGCGGGTAGGAGACGGGGCCCCAGTCGCCGCGGACGGTGTGGATGTCGGAGTGGCAGATTCCGGCGAACTTGATGTCGATCAGGATGTCGTGCGGACCGAGCGCGCGGCGCTCGACGGTGGTGGGGACAAGGGGTTCCGTAGCGGATGTAGCAGCGTAGGCCTTGGCAATAGTCATGTTTAAAACACTAGGGGGTACAGACGGGGCCGAGGGAGGCCCTGTCTGTACCCCCTAGAACGGGAATAATCAGCCGCGGATGCGTTCCATGGCCGGATCGTACAGCGGTTCTGCGGTCACCGTCGCCGGGATGCGCTCGCCGAAGTACTCGATTTCCACGGCATCCCCGACGCCGAGGGCGGCCGGCAGCCAGGCGTAGGCGATCGGTTTGTGGATGGAGAAGCCGTACGCGGCGCTGGTGACGTACCCCGCGGCATCCCCGGCCACGTACACAGGTTCCTTGCCCAGGACCACCGAGGTGCCGTCGTCGATGGTCAGGCAGCGCAGCACCTTGCTGGCCGGCTCTTCCTTGCGGACGGCCAGTGCCTCGGCGCCTACGAAGCCCGTCTTGTCCTTGGCCACGGAGAAGCCCAGGCCGGACTGGTAGGGATCGTGCTCGGTGTTCATGTCCGTGCCCCAGAGGCGGTAGCCCTTCTCCAGACGCATGCTGTTGAACGCGCCGCGGCCGGCGGCGACGATGCCGTGCTCCTGGCCCGCCTCGAAGAGCAGGTCCCAGAGCTTCAGCCCGTACTCGGCGGTGGTGTAGAGCTCCCAGCCGAGTTCGCCCACGTAGGAGAGCCGCATGGCGGTGACCGGGATGCCGCCCACGGAGATTTCCTTGGTACGGAAGTACTTCAGGCCGTCGTTGCTGAGGTCATCGTCGCTGACCTTGCCGATGACCTCACGGGCCAGCGGGCCCCACAGGCCGATGCAGCAGGTGCTGCCGGTGATGTCGCTGACGTGCGCCCACTGGGACGGATCTGCGGCCGACTGCTTGCGTGCTTCCACGCGCAGGTAGTCGAAGTCCACGTTGCTGTTGACGCCCAGCTGGAATTTCTCCTGCTCAAGGCGGGCCACCGTCACGTCACTGCGGATGCCGCCGTCGTGCTCCAGCAGGAGGCAGTAGGTGACCGCGCCGGGCTTCTTGGTGATGTTTCCGGTGCTGAGGCGGTGCAGCAGCGCCTCGGCGCCGGGACCCACAACCTCCAGCCGCTTGAGCGGGGTCATGTCATAGAGCCCGACGGCGGTACGCGTCCGCCATGCCTCGGCGGCGGAAATGGGGGAGTGGAACATGGCGGCCCAGGAGTCGCGCTCCGGCGCCTGCCATTCGGCGGGCAGTTCCTCGAGCAGGCCGCGGTTGGCTTCGAACCAGTGCGGGCGCTCCCAGCCGGCGGACTCCAGGAAGAAGGCACCCAGCTCCTTCTGGCGGACGTTGAAGGGGCTCACGCGCAGGTCACGCGGGGACTCCTTGGGCTGCAGCGGGTGCAGGACGTCGTAGATCTCCACGAAGTTCTGCTGCGAGGTTTCGCTGACGTACGCATCCGAGGTCTGGACCTTTTCGAAACGGGTCAGTTCGGTGCCGTGCAGGTCGGTGCGGGAGCGGCCTTCGACCAGGAGCTCGGCCACGGCCTTGGCCACACCGGAGGAGTGCGTCACCCACACTGCCTCGGCCACCCAGAAGCCGGACAGGTCCGGGTGCTCGCCGATCAGCGGGCCGCCGTCCGGGGTGAAGGAGAAGATGCCGTTGAAGCCGTCCTCGATTGCGGCGCTGCGCAACGGGGGAAGCAGGTCCTGGCTGTCCTCCCAGGCCGGCAGGAAGTCTTCCAGCGTGAAGTCCAGGCGGGAAGGCATGTGGTGGTCCGACATCTCCTCGGCGGAGACCTTCGGCAGCTCGGACATGTCCACCGGCATGGGACGGTGCGCGTAGCTGCCGATGCCGATGCGGTTGCCCCATTCGCGGTAGTACAGGTCCTTGTCCTGGTAGCGCAGGATCGGCTTGCTGGCGCCCTTGGGGAGCTCGTTGACGCCCTCAAGCTCGGCAAGGGGAGTGGTGACGACGTACTGGTGGGCCAGCGGCAGCAGGGGCACTTCCAAGCCCACCAGCTTGCCGAGCTCACGGCCCCAGAAACCGGCGCAGGAGACCACGATGTCAGCCGGGATCAGGCCGTTGTCGGTTTCGACGCCGGTCACCTTGCCGCCCTCCTGGGCGATGCCCGTGACGGTGGTGGACCCGAGGAAGGTCACGCCGCGGTCACTGGAGCGCTCGATGAGCAGCTGCACGGCGCGGGCCGCCAGGGCCAGGCCGTCGGTGGGGATGAGCAGGCCGCCGAGGACCTCGCGGCCGCCGGTGAGCTTGCCGGTGTTCAGGAGGGGGTAGATCTTCTCACACTCATCGGCGTCGATGATCCGGCTTTCGACGCCCCAGGAGGTCATCACACCCATCTTGCGCTTGAGGTCGGCGAAGCGCTCGGGGGTGGTGGCCAGCTCCAGGCCGCCCACCTGGTTGAAGCAGGACTGGCCGTCCTTGCTCAGGGAGAGCAGCTTGTTCACCGTGTACGTGGCGAACTCGGTCATGGTCCGGGACCCGTTGTTCTGGAACACCAGGCCCGGCGCGTGCGAGGTGGAGCCGCCGGCAAGTTCCAGCGGACCCTGCTCGACGACGGTGACGTTGGTCCAGCCCCGGCTGGACAGTTCATCCGCGATGTTGGTGCCGACAATGCCGGCGCCGATGATGACGACGCGTGGTGATGCGCTCATGAGTGCTGTTTCTCCTGTTTACTTGGCGTTCGCGTTAGCGGAAGACGACGGTGCGGGTGTTGTTGAGCAGGACCCGGTGCTGGCAGTGCCACTTCACTGCCCGGGACAGTGCCTGGGATTCGGCGTCCCTGCCGACGGTGACCAGGGCGTTCGGGTCCAGGCTGTGGTCCACCCGGAACACTTCCTGTTCGATGATCGGGCCCTCGTCCAGGTCTGCGGTGACGTAGTGGGCGGTGGCTCCGATGAGCTTCACGCCGCGGTCGTAGGCCTGGTGGTAGGGCTTGGCGCCCTTGAACCCTGGCAGGAAGGAATGGTGGATGTTGATGGCGCGGCCGCGGAGGGTCTCACTGAGGTCGTCCGAAAGGACCTGCATGTAGCGGGCCAGGACCACCAGGTCGGCCTGGTACTCCTCGACCAGTTCCAGCAGGCGCGCTTCGGCCTGCGGCTTGGTGTCCGCGGTGACCGGGACGTGGATGAACGGCAGGCCCGCGGCTTCCGCCATGGGGCGCAGGTCCTCGTGGTTGGAAACCACGACGGCGATCTCCGCACCCAGGCTGCCGGCGCGCCACCGGAAGATGAGGTCGTTGAGGCAGTGGCCGAACTTCGAGACCATCACCAGCAGGCGCTGGGGGCGGCCGTCGTGGATGGCGAACTCCATGTCGAACTCATCGGCCACGGCTGCGAACTCGGCGCTGAGGCCCTCGGCGGAGACGTCGCTGTCTCCCGGAGTGAAGGCCGTGCGCAGGTAGAGCTTGCCGCTCATGTGGTCATCGAACTGCTGGTGTTCAACGATGTCGAAGCCCCGGTCAGCGAGGAAGCCGGTGATGGCCCGGACGATTCCGGGGCGTTCCGGGCACGCAAGGGTAAGGACGTACTGTGCGGTGCCGGTGCCACGGACACTTGCGGCGGCGCCAGCTTCTGCCGTCGCGCCACTGGTGGGACGGCCTTCGAGGACTGTGGTCATGGTCTACTCCTGGTTCTTTGTGAGGGCTTAGTTGTCAGCAGGGGAAGCCGCGCAGCGGCCGTCGTCCGTGCAGCGCTGATCGCATTGATGCTTGGTAACGAGATCGAACTGGACGCCGCCGTGCTGGTCCACGCCGCTGCGGATGGCGCGTTCCACCACCGAGTCGGCCAGCCGGCGTCGGAGGGAGAGCGGATCCCGGCGTAGGTCCTTGGTCAGTGCGAAGCAGAGGAGGAGCATGACGAGGACGAAGGGCAGGGCTGCAACGATGGTGACCCGTTGCAGGCCGGACAAGGCTTCGGAGGGTTCGTCACCGCCCGCCAGCAGCATGACCGCGGCCACGGCGCCGGTCAGTGTGCCCCAGAAGATCACTACTCCTCGCCGGGGTTCCTCGGCACCGTTGGAGCTGAGCGAGCCCATGACAATCGAGGCAGCGTCGGCACCGGTGATGAAGAAGATCGCCACGAGGATCATGGCCAGTACGATCACCGCTGAGATGGCCCAGCCGGGCATCTGCAGGTTCTTGACCAGATCGAAGAGTGCACCGTCGAAGTTGATGGTGGAGACGCCGTCGACCATCTTTGCGATGCCGTCCGACGGGTTTGCCGTCTTGTCGGCGATCTGCTGGATGTTGAAGGCGGTTCCGCCGAAGATGCCGAACCAGATGACGGACACGATGCTCGGCACCAGGAGCACCCCGGTGACGAACTGGCGGATGGTGCGGCCGCGGCTGATCCGGGCGATGAACAGGCCAACGAAGGGCGTCCAGGAAATCCACCAGGCCCAGTAGAAGATGGTCCAGCCCGACATCCACTTGCGCAGTGCCTCATCGCCCACGGCTTCGGTGCGAGATGACATGGTGGCGAGGTCGCGGATGTAGTCGCCCACGGCGGAGGGGATCAGGTTCAGGATGAACAGGGTGGGGCCGGCCACGAACACCACGAGTGCCAGGACCACAGCGAGGACCATGTTGATGTTGGAGAGCCACTGGATTCCGCGGCTGATGCCGGAAACGGCCGAGGCCACGAAACAGAAGGTCAGAATGGCCACGATCACCACCAGGACGGGAGTGCCGATTTCACCGGCCCAGCCGTTGGAGGTGATGCCGCTGCCGATCTGCAGGGCGCCCAGGCCCAGGGACGCGGCGGTTCCGAAGAGCGTGGCGAAGATGGCCAGGATGTTGATGAACTTGCCGACTGGGCCTTCAACGGCGCGCACGCCGAAGATCGAGGTGAACGCCACGGAAATGAGCTGGCGCCGGCCTAGCCGGTAGGTGCCGTAGGCCATGGCGATGCCGACCACGGCGTACATTGCCCAGGGGTGCAGCGTCCAGTGGAAGATCGAGGTGGCCATGGCCGTCTGGATCGCTTCGGGAGTGTGCCCGTCCACCGTTCCCGGCGGGGGCGAGATGAAGTGGTAGAGGGGTTCAGCCACGCCGTAGAACATGAGGCCGATGCCCATGCCGGCGGCGAACATCATGGAGATCCAGGAGACGGTGCGGTATTCGGGCTTCTCACCGTCCTTGCCCAGCGGGATGTTGCCGAACTTCCCAAGAGCCAGCCAGAGAATGAACACGACGAAGAGCGATGCCAGCACCATGAAGAGCCAGCCGGTGTATTCCATGACCCAGTCCAGGACACTCTGCGAGGTCGTGGCCAGGCTGTCCCGGCCGAGGAACCCCCACAGCACGAAGGCAAGGGCGATCACGCCCGTGATGCCGAACGTCCACTTGTCCAGGACGAGCTTCCGGTTGCGGCGGGCACTGACTGCCTGCTCGGTCCTGGACTGGCGCAGTTCCTGCAGGATCTGCCGGTTGAGCTCGCTGTCGCTGTCGCTGTCCTGCTCCGGTTCGTGCTCGTTCTGCATTGTCGTGGCTGCTTCGTCTAGTTCAGGGCCTTGCTCTATCTCGCCTACTTGGTCTATCTCGCCATTCAAGGTCATGGGGGGAATCCTTTGCCTGTGCTCAGATGAGGGTTTGGAAGTGGCCGTTCACAGTCCGGCCGGGCGGGAGGTTGGGGGCACCGTGGGGGGCGGTGCCCCTGATTACGCCGTCGATCATCGGCGGGGCCGTATTGAGTCGCAGAGCTTCCTCTGGGGCCGGTTGGCTTAGCGGGCACGCCCTGTGCATGGTGGACCTCTTTTGCATTCGAGATGGGGAAGAACGAGGCGTGCGGGCCGTACAGTTTGTTCCGCAGTGATCAACAGACTTCGCTATATGCAACAGCGTGGCGGAGCTCACAGGGCTTGTCAAGACCTTTTCGCTCTGTTTCCTCCGCATTCTTGGCGCCGGCGCACAGCACTGCTTCGGGAATCACGCTTTCCGCATAGCAATTGTTGTTGCGCATTACGCGGTTTGGTCATGATCCGAAGAGGTTTAGGGTGATCTGCAGCCACGCTTCTCCGCAGGCGTGTGAGCACGCGTGGGAAGCAGTTGTACAGGGTCCAGAGATGGCTGACTATCGGGGCAGCTTGGACGGCACGGCACGGCGGAAATCCGCGCTGCCGGCACGGCGCAACGGTCCCCATTGCTGCCTCGATCGTGTGGGGCAGCTCGACGGGCTCTGAGATGTGTCCCGTTGTTCGGGCGGGTGGTTCCTTCGTCAAAGACGACGCGGCCGGTGCCCCACCCGGCATGGCACGGGGTGGTGCACCGACCGCTCTGGTCTGGCTTTAAGGAAGACTTCCTACCTCGAACTAGTTGCTGAGGTAGCCGTTCGGGTTCAGGACGTACTTCGTGGCGGCTCCGGCGTCGAATTCCGCGTACCCCCGCGGGGCGTCCTCGAGCGGAATGGCCTTGGCGTTGACGGCCTTGGAGATCTGGATCTTGTCATGCAAGATCGCCATCATCAGCTGCCGGTTGTACTTCATCACCGGGCATTGGCCGGTCGTGAAGGAGAGGGACTTCGCCCAGCCGGTGCCCAACGACAGGGAAAGGCTGCCCTTCTTGGCCGCCTCGTCCGCAGCGCCCGGATCCCCCGTGACATAAAGGCCGGGAATACCCACGGATCCGCCGGCAGCAGTGAGGTCCATCAGGGAATTGAGCACGGTGGCCGGCGCCTCCTGGGCCCCGGCACCGTGTCCGCGGGCCTCGAAACCGACCGCGTCGATACCGGCATCAACCTCGGGGACGCCGAGGAGCTGCTCGATCTGGTCAGCCGGGTTGCCGTTGGCAACATTGACGGTTTCGCAGCCAAAGGAGCGGGCCTGGGCCAGGCGATCCTCATTGAGGTCGCCCACGATGACCACCGCCGCCCCCAGCAGTTGGGCGCTGGCCGCTGCGGCAAGCCCCACGGGGCCTGCCCCGGCAACATAGACGGTGGACCCGACGCCGACACCTGCCGTGACGGCCCCGTGGAATCCGGTCGGAAGGATGTCCGAGAGCATGGTCAGGTCCATGATCTTTTCCAGGGCCTGGTCCCGATCGGGGAACCGCAACAGATTCCAGTCCGCGTAGGGGACCAGGACGTATTCCGCCTGCCCGCCTACCCATCCGCCCATGTCGACATAGCCGTAGGCGGACCCGGGACGGTCCGGATTCACGTTCAGGCAGATTCCTGTCTTGCCCTCCTTGCAGTTCCGACAGCGCCCACAGGAGATGTTGAAGGGCACCGAGACGATGTCCCCGACCTTGATGAACTCGACGTCGGGCCCGGTCTCGATGACCTCGCCGGTGATCTCGTGCCCCAGGACGAGGCCGGCCGGCGCAGTCGTGCGGCCGCGAACCATGTGCTGGTCCGAGCCGCAGATGTTCGTGCTGACGGTGCGCAGGATGACCCCGTGCGGGACCTTCCGGCCCACATTGATGGGATTGACGCCGGGGCCGGCCTGCAGTTCAAAAGTGGGATACGGGGTATCGATGATTTCCACGACCCCCGGTGCCTTGTAAGCAACGGCTTTGTTACCTGACATTGAATGGCTCTTTCCGTGAAGTGAATTGACTCAATTGGTACGTGCAGCGCACATCGCCGTGGAGCATGCGATGGCGTTCAGGCCGGTCAGGCGTCGATCACCAGGTCCGTCTGCGCAGTGGAGCAGCAGGGCAGGAACTTGCCCGCAGAGATTTCCCGTGCCCGGATCCCTCCTTGGTGGTTCATCTCGACCTCCCCGGATAGCTTGACGACCTTGCAGGATCCGCACATGCCTTCCTTGCAGTTCGCGCCGATCCTGACGCCCGCACGCTGGGCCACCTCAAGGATGTGCTCGGCGGGGTCGATCCGGACGTTGATGCCGGTGCGCATGAAGGACATGGTGAGGCTGCCTGTGCCCACCGTGTCAAAGCTCGAGGCATCGGGGGTGACGGCCTCAGGCTCCGCACCGCCGTCGGAGGCTTCGGAAGCGGGTGCCCCGGGGTCGACGGGTTCCAGCGGCAGCCCCGAGGCCTGCAGGGTTCCGTCGGCGTCGTAGCCGGGCTCGTAGAGTCCGAACGCGGCGGGCTGGCCTTCGAAGTACTCCTCGGCGGATTCGGCGATTTCCTCCGCGATTTCCTCTGCGATGTTTTCGGCCAGGGCGAGCTCCGCCTGGTACTCAAGAAGCGTCTGGCGGTCACCCGAGAAGAACTCCATGTAGATGGAGGTGTCGTCGACGCCGACCTCCTTGAGGAGCTCGGTGGCGCCGTTCAGGTACCCCTCGGGGCCGCAGGCGTAGACCTGGCGGCCGTTGGCATCCGGGGCCACCTCGTTGAGCATGGTCGCCGACAGCCTTCCGCTGAGCCCCTCCCAGTCCTCGGGCCGGCCGCGGTCGCCCAGGGAGTAGAAGACCCTGAAGCGTGAATCCACGGAAGCGATGTAGGCCAGTTCCCTGTCGAAGGCGAAGCCCCCGGCGTCCGAGCCGTGGTAGAGCACCACGACATCTGCCAGTCCCGGCAGGGAGTGGATGGTCCGCACCATCGACATGATGGGGGTGATGCCCGCGCCGGCAGCGAGCAGGAGGTACCGTGCCCGGCGGTCGGCGTCGGGCAGGTGGAATGCCCCCACCGGTCCGAGCATCTCAAGCACGGTGCCGGGCTTGACGTTTTCGTGGACCCACGGCGAGACCAGACCCGTGGCGTCGCGCTTGACGCTGATGCTGAAGGTCCACGGCTGCGTCGGCGAACTGGACAGCGAGTAGCTGCGGTCCACCGGTTCCTGGTCCTCGCCGTTCAGCGGGAAGGCGACGTTCACGTACTGGCCCGCGCGGAACGCCAGGGGCGCACCGTCGCAGCGGCGGAACACGAAGGTCATGATGCCGCCGGCCTCGGGAACGGTCTCGACGCATTCGGCCATGAACTCCTGGGGGTGCCAGGGGCCCAAGGCGTGGGCGGCGCGGGCGGGCACCTCGGTGCCGCCCATCACCCTGTTCCACGGCATCTCAAGACCGCGGATGCGCTGTGGTTCCAGGATTGCCGTTTCGGGGAGGAGCTCAATCATGCCAAGTGCTCCTGCACACGCTGCACGTACCAGTTGATGAATGCTTCGACCTGGTATTCGCTCTTCATGTACGGGCCGGGCTCGTAGGCAGGGCTGCCGGCACCCTGCTGGCACAGCTCCACGAACGCCTTGTCCTGGATGTTGGTCTGCTTCCAGACGTGGGTGAGCTTGTCCAGGTCGTAATCGACGCCTTCCACGGCGTCGTCGGCCACCAGCCAGGTGGTGCGTACCAGGCTCTGGTGTTCGTTGATGGGGAAAACGCCGAAGGTGATGACGTGGTCGCCCATGAAGTGGAACCAGCTGTTGGGCTGCAGGTGCATCGAGCAGCGGCCAAGGCGGAAGTCGGGCAGGTCGCCGAGCAGCTTCTTGGAGAGCCTGCGCCCGTCGGCGGAGAAGGATTCACCCTCGCCGTCGAGTGCTTCACGGGAAATGCGGATACCGGCGACACGGGTGTCGAGCTCCTCGATCACTTCGTAGGGGAGACCGTAGCGGCGGCAACGCTCCTCGAGCGAAGACTGTGCTTCCTTGTTGCGGTCCCACACCTCCTCGAGGTGGGTGGGGATGAGGCCCTCGGTCAGGCCCCAGGTGGGGAAGAGGGAGCAGGCAAGTTCCGGGTGTCCGTCGCAGTGGTAGCACTCACGGTTGTTCTCCATGACGAGCTTCCAGTTGCCCTCTTCGATGATGTTCTGCTGGTAGGCGATCTTGGTCTTCGCCAGTTCGTGGGGTGCGAGGTAAGGCTCGAAGATCTTGGAGGTCTCGTCGAAGTCGGTCGGCGGTTCGTTCGCAACGCAGACGAAGATGAGGCCTGCGACTTCGCGGCCGTGGGCGCGCTTGAGGCCGAAGCAACTCTTGTCGAACTTGGTTTCACCCGGTGCGGAGGCGTGGATCAGGTTGCCCTCGGGGGAGTAGGTCCAGGAGTGGTAGCCGCAGACCAGGTTTCCGGTTGACCCGGTGCTTTCGGTCAGGACGCGGGCACCGCGGTGGCGGCACACGTTGTGCAGGACGTTCACGCCGCCTTCGTCATTGCGCAGCACGATCAGGGAGTAGGGGCCGTAGTCGACGGTGACGTAGTCCCCCGGCTCAGGCAGTTCAGCGGTGCTGGCTGCGAAGACCCAGTGCTGGCCGAAAATGGCTTCCATGTCGAGGCTGAAGACCGTGGGATCGGTGTAGAAGGGGGCATCGAGGGAGTAGCCGGTGCGCCGGAACTCAAACAACGCGGTGATTTCTGCCAGCTGCTCGGCGGGCAATGTTGAAGCGAGCTTTCCGCGTGAATTCAGGGGCACGTTCACTGAAGCAGTCATGGGTTTCCTCCCGGGAGGCATGGGTAAGTGGGTGTTGCGTGTCGACCACGGGCGTGTGGGGTGCAGGCGGCGTGATCGAAGACCTTGTAGTGATGAGATTAGGGTCACTTGAGCTGCAACAAAAGCGCAAGATTTTGAAGATAACCATGCACAATAGATGCATGATTGATGCGAGGCTCATCACGCTTCGGGTTTTTGCCCGCTGCGGCACCATAGGCGCAACGGCGGAACTCACGGGCTATTCACCTTCAGCTGTCTCCGCACAATTGCGGGAGCTCCAGCGCGTGCTTGGAATGCAGCTGCTGACGAAGGACGGCCGGGGTGTGCGGCTGACCGCCACGGGCCGCTTCCTTGTGGCTGGTTCGGATCCCCTCATTGCCCAATGGGAGAGCCTGCGCGCCGCAGCCATGGAGGCCGGCGACCAGGTGCAGCCCCACTTTGGCCTCGGCGGATTCTCCACTGCAGCCGCCCAGTTGCTCGCGCCCCTGGCCGCCACCCTGCGTTCAACCCGCCCCCTGCTGGAGGTGCAGGTTCTTGAGGCCGATCCGGCCCGTTGTTTCGACTTGTTGATTGCGGAGCGAATCGACCTTGCGGTCATTGTCGCCATGCAGTCCGAGGCTTATGGTGAAGACGATCCACGCTTCGAGCAGACAGTTCTGCTTGACGATCCGCTGGACGTGATCATTCCTGCTGACCATCCGATGGCCTCGCGGGAAACAGTGACGCTTGAAGAGCTGGCATCGGAACCCTGGATCACGGAGGCCGCTGGTTCCACCTACCATGCCCTCTTCACCGCGGCCTTCACGGCAGTGGGGGTGACGCCGCGGATTGTCCATGAGGCCGTTGAATGGGAAACCCTCATCGCGTTCGTGGGTGCGGGGCTGGGTGTCGGCCTGCTGCCGAGGCTGGCGCCCCTGCGCGGTGCCGAGAACGTGGTTCGGCTACGCATCACCGGCAAGGGGAAGCCCGCTCGCCGCATTGTCGCGGCGGTCCGTAGGGGCAGCATCGCCTCGCCCCTGATCCAGGAGTCGCTCGGCATCCTGCAGGACAACGCCGATCGGATCCTCACCGCCCGACTTGAAGAGGAGGATCACTGACGCTGCCGGCGGATCAGCGGCGGGCGTAGCCCATCCGCGCGCTGATCCTCAGCCCGGCTTCTTTCAGCCCGTCCAGGAGTCCCGGCTCCGTCTCCGGATCGAAGCGGAAGGCGGGGCCGGAGATACTGACGGCCCCGATGACGACGCCAACGTGGTTGTAGACCGGCACCGACATCGAGGTGAGCCCGATCTCGAATTCCTCCCTTACGACTCCATAACCCTGGCGGGCGACGTCAAGCAACTCGGTTTCGAGGGTTTTCCTGTCCGTGATGGTGCGCGGCGTGCGGGCCGGCAGTCCGGTTTCCTTCAGGATCCGTGCACGCTCGTCCGCGTCCAGCCCCGCGAGCAGGACCTTGCCGCTGCTGGTCGCGTGCAACGGCGTCAGGCTGCCCACCCAGTCGTAGGTGGCAAGGGTGGAAGGGCCCATGGCCTGGTCCACGTTCACGGCGAAATTGGAACGGAGCACCGCCAGGTTAACGGTTTCCTTGAACTCTTCGGCCAGGGCTTCGAGCACCGGGCGTGCTTCCCGCACCAGGCTGAGCCGGCCGGGGATGGAACTGGCCAGGCGCAGGATGCCGAAGCCCAGCTGGTACTTTCCGCGCTCACTGTTCTGGTGGACCATGTCGCGGCTGACCAAGGAACCGAGCAGGCGGGACACAGTGGATTTGTGAATGCCCATTTCCTCGGCGATTTCACTCACTCCGGCGTGGCCGTCCCTGGCCAGGATCTCCAGTACAGCCAGCGCCCTGTCAACGGACTGGACACCGCCATGCTGGCCGGCGTCTGCCTCAACATCCGGTTCGGCGTCAACGTTCGAAACCATGCTCCATCTTTCAGGTAGTTTCTGTGGCCAGCGATCGCCACAGGGTTTTGTAGGGCCCTTTCGCTTAATTCAACTTAGCCGATCCTTAGCAGGAACGTGTGATGCAGGTGACATTGAGACGCAGGTGACATTGAGTTAACCCGCCTGACACAAATCAAGCCGCATCAGGACGCGTGGGAACCCGCTGATCACCGACTCCGTGTCGGCGGCTTTCCGGAAACCCTCATCTTCGAAAAGCTTCCGGGTGCCGACGTACGCCATGGTGAGGTCCACATGCTGGCCGCCGTTGTCCACCGGATAGCCTTCAAGGATGGGTGCGCCGTTGCTGCGCGCGAAATCCACGGCACCTGCGAGCAGCCGGTGCGAGATGCCTTTGCCGCGGTGCCCGGGCCGCACCCGGATGCACCACACCGACCACACCGGCAGCTCGTCAAGCAGCGGGATCTTCCGGCTCCGGGCAAAGCTGGTGTCCGCCCGCGGATGGACGGCCGCCCACCCGACCGGCTCGTCGCCGTCGTACGCCAGGATCCCGGGTGGAGGGTCCTCTGACAGCAGTTCCTTGACGAACTCGCCGCGCTGGAGGCCCTGCAGGGCCAGGTTCTGTTTCGCGGGGATCCGGTAGCTGAGGCACCAGCACACATTCGCATCCGCCCGCTGTCTTGGTCCCAAGAGCGTGCGGACGTCCCCGAACTGCCTTGCGGGGCGGATTTCGATGGCCATGTCGCTGCTGTCCTCTCGGCTGCTCCTGCTACCGATCCTAGCGAGCGCCGGGATCCACGGAACGGGATCCACAAAACGGATTCACAGCTTGGCGGCCGCATTCACAGCCCAATGACAGCTTCCGGAAAGCAGCCGCCGAAGTCCGGCGCCGATGCTGGACTGAGGGTGGCATCCTGCCCCCGGACGGAGAGCCGTTCCATGCGGCGGAATGAGGAGACAATCGATGGCAAGTACAAAGAGAATCACGCTCAGCGTCGCTGCAGGTGCCCTCGCGCTGGGCGCCGGACTCGGCGTCACCGGCGTGGCGACCGCAGCAACCACTCCCAGCCCCGGCGCCACGGATTCGGGTACGACGGCGGAAGGCACCGCGCCAGCTGACGGTTTCGGCCGCCACGGCGGACACCGGGGCGACCGCGGCCAACTCGCCGCGGACCTGGCCAGCAAGCTCGGGGTCGACGAAGCCAAGGTCACCGAGGCCCTCCAGGCGTTCCGTGAGGCCAACAAGCCTTCGGCACCGCCGGCGGAGGGCTCCATGGAAACCAGGCCGGACCGTGCGGCCATGGATGCGGCCCTGGCCAAGTCCCTGGCGGAGAAGCTTGGCATCGACGAGGCGAAGGTCACCGCCGCACTGGCGGAGATCCGCAGTGCGGACCAGGCAGAGCGGGCCGCGGCCCTGAAAACGAGGCTGGACAAGGCCGTGAGCGATGGGACACTCACCCAGGCCGAGGCGGATGCCGTCACGAAGGCCGTGGAGAAGGGAGTGATCGGGGGAGGCGGGCGCTGACCCGCGGCATGTCAGTCCGTGTCCGGCAGGCCCGAGCGCAGGTGGCCGGGCCTGCCGGCCTCGTCCGGGCCGTTCCGGATTGACCCCGGCCGTGCCACACTTGGATGACAATCGAGTGGCTGGGGGTATTGGTCAGGAGATTGTCGTGCGGAGGGAGGTGCCAGGGGCATGATGGCCGGATGGGCTTACCTCATGGGCGCGATAATGACGATTGACGCACTCCTGCTTGGCCTGCTGCTGATGAACGTGAAGTGGCCAAAGCAGTCGAACAAGAAGTGACGGCTTCTTCTCAATGACGCACCTGCTGCGGCGCCAAGCCTTCCGGCGCGCCCTGCGGCAGTTCCGCGCCCTACAGCACCTTGCGGACCGTTTCCTCGAAGCTCGTCACGTGGTGCAGCGCCAGTGCGGCGGCCTTCTCTTCTTCGCCGGCGGCGATGGCGTTGAGCAGGTCGACGTGCTCGGCAATGTGCCCGGTGACGGAGGGCATCTTCTCGAGCATGTAGCACCAGATCCGGGTGGCCAGGTTGTCGTAGCGGATCAGCACGTCTTCCAGATGCGGATTGGCCGCGGCCTTGTAGATGAGCCGGTGGACCTGGATGTCGTAGCGCATGAGTTCGTGCTGCCCGGCCCGGCCGTCTTCCAGCTTGTCGATGGTGTCTGCGATGTCCCGCAGTTCCTGCCGGACCTTGGGCCCGGCCATGCGGGCTGCCCGGCGCGCGGCCAACGGTTCAAGGAGTTCCCGGATTTCCGAGACGTCGGCCAGCTGCGTGATGTCCACGCCCGTGGCGAAGGTGCCGCGCCGCGGATAGGAAACCACCAGGTGGTCGCTCTCGAGGCGCTTGATGGCCTCGCGGACCGGCGTGCGCCCGATCCCGAGTTCCGCTGCGATCTGGCCGTCATTGATGGGGTCGCCGGGTTTGATGTCCAGCATGATGAGCCGGTCCCGCAGGAGCAGGTAGGCGTTTTCGGCCAGGGACGCGCCCTGTGGGCTCGGGTCCAGTGCTTCCAAAACAGTGCTCATTGCTCTCTCCGCTTGCAGTCACTCAATCCTCGCGCAGGTCACATGCTGCCGGACTGTTGACGTCCTTGTGATTTACAACATACCATGAATGCAATTCTGATATATCAGTTGCCTAACAGTTGGTGACTAGAAGATTCCTAAGGAGCAAGAGCATGGTTGAACCGCTGATCCGCCCGCTGGCCCTGGCAGACCCGGAAGTCGATCAGGCGATTGCGCAGGAGCTTATCCGGCAGCAGTCAACCCTGGAAATGATCGCCTCTGAAAACTTCGCCCCGTCGGCCGTGATGCAGGCGCAGGGCTCGGTCCTGACCAACAAGTACGCCGAGGGCTACCCGGGCAAGCGCTACTACGGTGGCTGCGAGCACGTGGACGTCATCGAGCAGCTGGCCATCGACCGGCTGAAGGCATTGTTCGGCGCCGAGTTCGCCAACGTCCAGCCGCACTCCGGTGCACAGGCCAATGCTTCGGCGATGCACGCACTGATCAAGCCGGGCGACACCATCATGGGCCTGAACCTGGCCCACGGCGGCCACCTGACCCACGGCATGCGCATCAACTTCTCCGGCAAGCTGTACAAGGTTGTCCCGTACAGCGTCCAAGAGGACACCATGCTGATCGACATGGCCGAGGTGGAGCGCCTCGCCGTCGAAAACAAGCCGCAGCTGATCGTTGCCGGCTGGTCCGCCTACTCCCGCCACTTGGACTTCGCCGAGTTCCGCCGCATCGCGGACTTGGTCGGTGCCTACCTGATGGTGGACATGGCCCACTTCGCCGGCCTGGTCGCAGCAGGGCTGCACCCCAGCCCGGTGCCGCACGCCCACATCGTAACGAGCACGACGCACAAGACCCTTGGCGGTCCTCGTGGCGGTGTCATCCTGACCAACGACGCCGAGATCGCCAAGAAGGTCAACTCCGCCGTCTTCCCCGGACAGCAGGGCGGCCCGCTCGAGCACGTCATCGCCGCCAAGGCCGTGGCGTTCAAGATGGCCGGCGAGCCGGAATTCAAGGAACGCCAGGAGCGCGTCCTCGAAGGCGCCAAGCTCCTCGCAGCCCGCCTCCTCCAGGACGACGTCGCGGCCGCCGGAATCTCCGTGGTCAATGGCGGAACCGACGTGCACCTGGTCCTGGTGGACCTGCGCAACTCCGAACTGGACGGCCAGCAGGCCGAAGACACCCTGCACCACATCGGCATCACCGTGAACCGCAACGCCGTCCCCTTCGACCCCCGCCCGCCGATGGTCTCCTCCGGCCTGCGGATCGGCACCCCGGCCCTGGCCACCCGCGGGTTCGGCGCCACCGAATTCGCCGAAGTCGCGGACATCATCGCGACGGCGCTCATCGCCGCTGCCGGCGACGGCACCCTCGGCGAGGACACCGCCGTCGAACTCCGCGCCCGCGTCACCGCACTCGCGGAACAGTTCCCCCTGTACCCGCACCTCGGTACGGCTGGTTCGGCCGCCGAACTCGAAGCAGAAATGATTGGAGCAGCCCAGTGAGCGCAGACCACCTCCCGGAGCACCCCGACTTCCTCTGGCGCAACCCGGAGCCCAAGTCCTCCTACGACGCCGTGATTGTGGGCGGCGGCGGGCACGGCCTGGCCACCGCTTACTTCCTGGCGAAGAACCACGGCATGACCAACATCGCCGTCCTGGAAAAGGGCTGGCTGGCCGGCGGCAACATGGCCCGCAACACCACCATCATCCGCTCCAACTACCTCTGGGATGAGAGCGCCGCCATCTACGAGCACGCCCTCAAGCTCTGGGAAGTGCTGCCGGAAGAACTCGAATACGACTTCCTGTTCAGCCAGCGCGGCGTGATGAACCTGGCCCACACCCTGGGCGACGTGCGCGAAAGCATGCGCCGCGTGGGCGCCAACAAGCTCAACGGCGTGGACGCAGAGTGGCTGGACCCGCAGCAGGTCAAGGAACTCTGCCCCATCCTGAACGTCAACGACAACATCCGCTACCCCGTCATGGGCGCCACCTACCAGCCCCGCGCAGGCATCGCCAAGCACGACCACGTGGCCTGGGCCTTCGCCCGCAAGTGCGACGAGATGGGCGTGGACATCATCCAGAACTGCGAAGTCACCGGCTTCCTCAAGGACGGCGACCGCGTGGTGGGTGTCAAGACCAACCGGGGCACCATCAACACCGAAAAGGTGGGCCTGTGCGCCGCCGGCCACAGCAGTGTGCTGGCCGAGATGGCAGGCTTTCGCCTCCCCATCCAGTCCCACCCGCTGCAGGCACTGGTCTCCGAACTGCACGAGCCGGTCCACCCCACGGTGGTCATGTCCAACCACGTACACGTCTACGTCTCCCAGGCCCACAAGGGCGAACTGGTGATGGGCGCCGGCGTCGACTCCTACAACGGCTACGGCCAGCGCGGTTCCTTCCACGTGATCGAGGAACAGATGGCGGCCGCCGTCGAACTCTTCCCGATCTTCGCCCGGGCACACGTGCTGCGGACCTGGGGCGGAATCGTGGATACCACCATGGACGCCTCGCCGATCGTCGGCACCACCCCGGTGGAGAACATGTTCGTCAACTGCGGCTGGGGTACCGGCGGCTTCAAGGGAACCCCCGCGGCCGGCCTGACCTTCGCGCACACCATCGCCACCGGTGCTCCGCACAAGCTCAACGAGCCCTTCTCGCTGGAGCGCTTCGAGACCGGCGCCCTGATCGACGAACACGGCGCTGCCGCCGTCGCCCACTGACAGCCCCCGCGGACATTACAGAAAGAAGCCGGACATGCTCCTGATCTCCTGCCCCAACTGCGGGCCACGGGACGAAACCGAATTCCACTACGGCGGCCAGGCCCACGTGGCCTACCCCGAAGACCCGTACGCACTGAACGACCGCGAATGGGCCGAGTACCTGTTCTACCGGGACAACACCAAGGGCGCCTACGCCGAACGCTGGGTGCACAGCACCGGGTGCCGGCAATGGTTCAACATGCTCCGCGACACCGTGAGCTACGAAATCCAGGCGATCTACCCCATGGGAACTTCAGCCCCCGCAACCACCGCACAGGCCCCGGAAGGAGCAAGCAAGTGACGTCCCAGAACGCCCGCCTCGCCAACGGCGGCCGCATCGACCGCAGCATCTCCTGGCGCTTTACCGTGGACGGCCAGGAATACACCGGCCACCCGGGCGACACCCTCGCCTCCGCGCTCCTGGCCAACGGCCGCGTCACCGTGGGCAACTCCCTCTACGAGGACCGTCCCCGCGGCATCATGTCCGCCGGCGTGGAGGAATCCAACGCCCTGGTGAAGATCGCCCCGCGTTTCCCGGGCCACGTGGCCGAGTCCATGCTCCCGGCCACCACCGTGTCCCTCGTGGACGGCCTGAAGGTGGAACTCCTGAACGGCCTCGGCAAGCTTGACCCCAACGAGGACAAAGCCGAATACGACAAGAAGTACGTCCACACGGACGTACTGGTGATCGGCGGCGGCGTCGCCGGCCTCGCCGCGGCCCGCGAAGCGGTCCGCACGGGAGCCCGCGTCATCCTCATCGACGACCAGCCCGAGCTCGGCGGTGCCCTGCTTTCCGGCTCCACCGTTCCTGGCCTGGCCGAGGAAATCGAAGGCAAGCCGGCCCTCGAATGGGTTGCCGACGTCGAAGCCGAACTGGTGTCCGCCGCCGAATGCACCGTGCTGAACCGCACCACCGCGTTCGGCGCCTACGATGCCAACTACGTCATCGCCGCGCAGAACCGCACGGACCACCTGAACGCCCCCGCGGCTGACGGCGTTTCCCGCCAGCGCATCTGGCACATCCGCGCCGCCCAGGTGGTGCTGGCCCCGGGTGCCCACGAGCGCCCGCTGGTGTTCGAAAACAACGACCGCCCGGGCATCATGCTCGCCTCGGCCGTGCGCAGCTACCTGAACCGCTACGCCGTCGCCGCAGGCTCCCGCGTGGTCATCAGCACCACCAACGACTCCGCCTACGCCCTCGCCGCGGACCTCCAGGCTGCCGGCATCAAGGTTGCCGCCGTCGTGGACGCCCGTTCGCAGCTGAGCGCCGCGGCTGCCGCCGTCGTCGAGTCCGGTACCCGGGTGCTGATCGGCAGTGCCGTCGCTGATACCACGGGCCGCGCCGAAGACGGACGCCTGGACGGCGTCACCGTCCGCAGCATCAACGACGACGGCGAACTCACCTCCGGCGTCGAACAGTTCGCCTGCGATCTGCTCGCCGTGTCCGGCGGCTGGAGCCCGGTGGTCCACCTCCACAGCCAGCGCCAGGGCAAGCTGCGCTGGGACGAGGAGCTGGCCGGCTTCGTGCCGAGCTCCGTGGTCAAGGACCAGCAGGTTGTCGGCTCGGGCCGCGGCAGCTACGAACTGGCCGACTGCCTGGCCGAAGGCATCAGCGCCGGTGCGGCCGCCGCGATCGCCGCCGGCTTCGAAAGTGAAACCTCTCCGGTCGAGGCCAAGGCGCCCGTCGCCTCCGCCCCCACCCGCCAGCTCTGGCTGGTTCCGGGCCAGCAGGGCACGGCAGGGGAGTGGCACCACCACTTCGTGGACTTCCAGCGGGACCAGTCCGTGGCGGATGTCCTGCGTTCCACCGGTGCCGGCATGCGCTCGGTGGAACACGTCAAGCGCTACACCTCCATCAGCACCGCCAACGACCAGGGCAAGACCTCCGGCGTCAACGCGATCGGCGTCATCGCCGCCGCGCTGAAGTCCGAAGGCGCTGCCGCTGCCGGCATCGGCGAGATCGGCACCACCACCTACCGTGCGCCGTTCACCCCGGTGGCCTTCGCGGCACTGGCAGGACGCCAGCGCGGCGAGCTGTTCGACCCCGCCCGGGTCACCTCCATCCACCCGTGGCACGTGGAGAAGGGCGCACTGTTCGAGGACGTCGGGCAGTGGAAGCGCCCGTGGTACTACCCGCAGGCGGGCGAGGACATGGACGCAGCCGTGTTGCGCGAATGTGCCGCGGTGCGTGAGTCCGTGGGCTTCATGGATGCCACCACCCTGGGCAAGATCGAGATCCGTGGCAAGGATGCGGGCGAGTTCCTCAACCGCATCTACACCAACGCCTTCAAGAAGCTCGCCCCCGGGTCTGCCCGCTACGGTGTCATGTGCACCCCGGACGGCATGATCTTCGACGACGGCGTGACCCTGCGCCTGGACGAAGACCGCTTCTTCATGACCACCACCACCGGCGGTGCCGCCAAGGTGCTGGACTGGTTGGAGGAATGGCACCAGACCGAATGGCCGGAACTGGACGTAGCGAGCACCTCGGTCACCGAGCAGTGGAGCACGATTGCCGTCGTCGGGCCGAAGTCCCGTGCGGTCATCGCCAAGGTGGCCCCGGAACTGGCGGTGGACGGCGGTCTGGACGCGGAGAACTTCCCGTTCATGACCTTCCGCGAAACCACCCTGGCTTCCGGCGTCCGGGCCCGCGTCTGCCGGATTTCCTTCTCCGGTGAACTGGCCTACGAAATCAACGTGCCGTCCTGGTACGGCCTGAACACCTGGGAAGCCGTGGCAGCGGCCGGCGCCGAGTTCAACATCACCCCGTACGGCACCGAAACCATGCACGTGCTCCGCGCCGAAAAGGGCTACCCGATCGTCGGCCAGGACACCGACGGCACGGTCACCCCGCAGGACGCGGGCATGGAGTGGATCGTCTCCAAGGCCAAGGACTTCATCGGCAAGCGTTCCTACAGCCGGGTGGATGCCCAGCGCGAGGACCGCAAGCACCTGGTCAGCGTGCTCCCGGTGGACGGCTCGCTCAGGCTCCCCGAAGGCACCCAGCTCGTGGAGAAGGGCATCGCGGTCAACCCCGCCTACGGCCCCGTCCCGATGGAAGGCTTCGTGACCTCGAGCTACCACAGCGCCGCACTCGGCCGTTCCTTCGGCCTGGCCCTGATCCGCAACGGCCGCAACCGCATCGGCGAGACCCTGGTGGCCGCCGTCGGCGATCAGCTCGTGGACGTGACGGTCGGCGAAACAGTACTTTTCGATCCTGAAGGGAACCGCAAAGATGGTTGAGACAGCAGCAACAACCGCAAGCAACAGCGGAGTCCGGGCGGCCCGCCGCAGCCCGGCGGCACACCTCGCCGGAACCTTTGAGTCCGCATCGCTGGCCGGCGTCGCGGAAATCAAGGAAATCCCGTTCCAGACCATGGCCGGCATCCGCGTCCAGCGGGACAGCGAAGCCGGCGGGCGCATCGCCTCGGTGTCCGGCGGCCTGCCGGCCGCCTGCGGCGAGGTCGTCGAACACGGCGGCGTGTCCACCTTGTGGCTCGGCCCGGCCGAGTTCCTGGTGATCGCGCCGGAAAGCGCCCACCAGTCGCTGGGCGGCGACCTGCTCCAGGCACTGGGCGAAGCCCTCGGCGACGGGCAGGGCCAGGTGGTGGACCTTTCGGCCAACCGCACCGTCTTTGAGCTCTCCGGTACCCGGGCCCGCGACGTCCTGGAAAAGGGCTGCTCCCTGGACCTGCACCCGCGTTCCTTCAAGGCAGGCACCGCGGTGTCCACCGAAATCGGCCACATTCCGGCGGTCCTTTGGAAGAGCGGTGAAGACACCTTCCAGGTGCTGCCCCGCGCGTCCTTCGCCGACTTCCTGGGCCGCTGGCTGGTGGACGGCATGCGTGAGTTCGCATCGCCGGAGGTGCCGTGATGACTGCGGCCATTACCGAGCGCGGGACCGGCAACAGCGCCGAAACCACGGTTGAGCATGTCCTGACCCTGGACTGCGCGGAAACCCCGGGCATCGTCCACGCGGTCTCCGGCTTCCTGCTGGAGCAGGGCTGCGACATCGTGGACAACAAGCAATTCGGCTCCCGCGATGACGCGCACTTCTTCATGCGGGTGCACTTCTCCTCCACGGGCGACGACTCGACGCTGGAGACCCTGCGGGAGGCCTTCGGGCCGATCGCGGAGAAGTTCGGGATGCGCTGGCAGCTGGAACGCCACGGCTCCAAGCGCCGGGTGCTGATCATGGTCTCCAAGTTCGGGCACTGCCTGAACGACCTGCTGTTCCGTGCCCGGGTGGGAGAACTGCCCATCGAGATCGTGGGCGTCGTGTCCAACCACACGGACCACCAGGGCCTGGTGGAGTGGCACGGCATCCCGTTCTTCCACGTTCCCGTGACGGCGGAGATCAAGCCGCAGGCCGAGGCCCGGTTGCTGGAGATCATCGACGAACTGGACGTGGAGCTGGTGGTCCTGGCCCGCTACATGCAGGTGCTCAGCGACGACCTCGCCCGCAAGCTGGACGGCCGTGCGATCAACATCCACCACTCCTTCCTGCCCAGCTTCAAGGGTGCCAAGCCGTACCACCAGGCCTACGCCCGCGGTGTGAAGACGGTGGGTGCCACCGCGCACTACGTCAACGGAGAACTGGACGAGGGTCCGATCATCTCCCAGCAGGTCCTCGAAGTAGACCACACCTACGGCCCGGAAGACCTCGTCGCCGTCGGCCGTGACTCCGAATGCAAGGCCCTCAGCAACGCGGTGCGCTGGCACTGCGAGGGCCGGGTGATCCTGCAGGGCAACCGCACGGTGGTCCTCAAGTAGGACGGATCCCCCCAATAAGCCTGTTCACGGGAAGCAGGAAATGCCCGACGGCGGTACGCACCGCCGTCGGGCATCTTGCGTTAAGGGGTGGGAACCTAGAGGTCCTTCCGGCAGTGCGCCGAGTGCAGCTTGTAGAGGCCGGTGAGGTCCCCGGCCGCCAGGCCGTCCGGTGCGCCGATTTCCGGGTACATGAGCTGCACCGGATCGTCCACGTGGTCCAGGCCCACCACATGGCCCAGTTCGTGCTGCATGACCGCCGAGACGTAGTCGGCTCCGCCGGGCAGGCCCAGGAGTTCGGTGATCTGCGGGGTGTCCAGGTCCAGGCGGCCCGAGACATAGCTGCGCGGCCCCGAGCCGAAGCTGTAGGCGGTGCTGCCGCCGGTGCCGATCACCTTGCCAGCCAGCGCGGGTGACGCCGCAGGCGTGGTCCAGGAGAGCAGCAGTGGTGCCCAGCGGTTCCCGTACAGCTTGGGCTGGTAGGCCTCGCGCTTGTCGGTGGGCTTCTCCTTGGTGGCCCCGTCGTTGATGAACTTCAATCCCGTGGCGGCTGAAATCTTCGCCACAGCGTCCTCCAGCAGGCCTTCCGAACCGGCCGGGGCGAGCTCGGCGTTGACCACGTAATGAACCGGCCGGCAGGGGGAGTAGCCCACCGGGGTCCCGTCCGGGTTCGTGGCCAGGAACTTGTAGGAGGTGCTTTCGACCGCGGGCTTCGCGGGCGTGAGCAAGGGGTGTCCCGCTTCTTCGAGGCCGGGCGGAGGAGCGTCATCCTGCTGCTTCGTGGTGCCCGGCGTTGCGCCGGTCCCTGCCGGGCCGGGATGGGGGTTCTTTTCCGGAGCTTCCCGGGTAATGCCCGGCAGGGCCGGGAACAGGGAGGTTATGCGCGGATCGCCGCGCAGGAAGCCGCTGGCCAGCAGGGCTACGACCGTCGCAACGGCCACCACGAGGAGATTGCGGAGCAGATACAGGCCGGTGCGCCGACGCCGTGGCGGCCGCCCGCCGTCGGGCTCGAAATCCGGGTACATCCTGCTCCCTGCGTTGTAGACAAAGCGGCCGCGATGCCGCTTAGCCTACGACAGCGCCGAAGAGCAGGCCCAGTCCGTAGGTTGCGCCGGCGGCGCCAAGGCCGATCGCCAGCTGGCGGAGGCCGCGCGTGAGGGGCGAGGTGCCCGAAAGCAGACCAACGACGGCGCCCGTTCCGAGGAGCGCGACGCCCACCAGAGTACCGGCCACCACGAGCGCGGCGAAACCGCCAAGTCCCAGGATGAACGGCAGGATCGGCACGACGGCCCCGGAGGCGAAGAAGCAGAAGCTGGACAGTGCCGCCCCCCAGGCCGAACCGGCGGCCTCGTGCTCGTCCGGGGTCTCCTCTTCCTCCGGGTGCAGCGACAAGGAAGGATCGCAGTCGCAGGAGTAGACGCCCATGCGTTCGGCGGCGCGGTGCTCGGCCGCTTCGTGGCTCATGCCCCGCGCGAGGTACACCAGCACCAGCTCGTTGTGCTCGATGTCCAGGGAAGGCGCAGCGGAGAGCGTGACCTGGGTGGGCCGGGTGGCCTTGAGCAGTTCCAGCTGGGAACGCACCGAGACGTATTCGCCGGCGCCCATGGACAGCGCGCCGGCCAGCAGCCCGGCGATACCGCTGAAGAGCACCACGGTGGCGGGGACACCGGTGGCCGCCATGCCCATGACGAGGGACAGGTTGCTGACCAGGCCGTCATTGGCGCCGAAGACGGCGGCACGGAAGGAACCGGAGAGCCGGTTGCGGCCGCGGGTGGCCAGGCCCCGGACCACTTCTTCGTGGATCTGTTCGTCGGCCGCCATGGCGCGCGTCGCGGCGGGGTCGGTGGCATAAGGGGAGCGGCTCTCCGCACGCTGGGCAAGGGCCAGGACGAATACCGAACCGAAATGCCGTGCCAGGAAGCCGAGGAGCTGGCTGCGGATGGAGGCTGCCTTAGGCATTCCCGCATGTTCGCCCAGCAAGCGGAGCCAGTGGGCTTCGTGGCGGCCTTCGGCGTCGGCGAGGGACAAGAGGATTTCGCGTTCCTCGCCGTCGCGGCGCTGCGCCAGCTCGCGGTACACCGCGGCTTCGGCGCGTTCATCGGCCAGGTACTGCCGCCACCGCTTGATGTCTGCGGGGGAGGGGGCTTCCCTGTGCGTCTGCACTGGATCTTTTCGCGCTTGCACTTGTGGCTCCTGGGTTGCTGGGGCGGTTTTCATCGCCCCATTGCAGCTCCACATTAGCCCCAATTTCCGCGGTTTTTTGGCCGGTAATCCTCATTGGGGAGTTTCGGCAAGCCTTAAAGAAGGCGCCTTCCTGCGGCCCTTGACCCCCGGCAGGGGCAGTGCTCAGATGGAGGAACAAGGGGCCACGGATCGGCGCGGCCGTGCAGTCGGCCGGACCGACCCGCAGCCCTCCGCACGTGAACGGGAGGTTGCACTGTGGACAGCACCGAAACGGACAACACCGAAACGCACGCCCGGCATCCTGAACGTCCCACCGTGGAGTCGGATCCCGCCTACGACTACGGCGAGGACATCGCGGTGGATGAGGACTGGGACGAAGAAGACGACGCCATTGACGAAGAGGAACGGGTGGTCCCGCTCGACGTCGACGAACACCGCGAAGACGAGGCCGAAGAGTAGCCCGGCGCTCAATCCAGGATGAATGACAGTTCCTTGCCCCTGCGGTAACCACGCGCAGCGACGGCGAGGAGCAGTTTCCGCTCGGCGGGAAACCAGAGCGCGGGGCGCACCGCGCGGGACAGCGCCCGGGTAAGGAGTATCGGGTCCGCGCGGCGCCGGAGTTCCTGCCTGCCGGCCACGAACAGCAGCACCGATCCGCTGGAAGCGTCAATGCAGGGAATTACCGGCCATGCCGCGGAGGTTGCGTCAGCGCGGGCGAAATCAGCGTGGGCGGCATCAAAAGGCATTGGCCTTCTCCTGGGAAGTTGCTCTTGCCTGGCCGGTTGTCTCTGGTCCGGTGCAGGCCGCTTCCTCATCCGAACCACCCGTGAACATGGGGTTGGTGCGTGGCAAGTCGGAGCTTGGCGCCACATCTCTTGAAGCTGGAATCACTGTAGCGCAGCACCCCGCCCTGCCGGGAGCTCCGCAGCGGGGAGCGCCGCAGCCGGGAACGCTTCACAGCCGGGAACGACGACGGCGGTGCCACCTGGGAAAGGTGGCACCGCCGTCGGGGGACTAGTGGCCGGTGTGGCTGGCTACGGGGTGCGCCTCCAAGGGCAGTTCTTCGGAGACAGCCCCGGCAACCCGGCGTTCCCAGGCCTCATGGACTTCCGGATCCGTGGGCGGCGTAAGCAGGGACACCACTACGTAGCAGACAAGCGATGCGCCCAGGCCCCAGTAAATGGGCTCGTTGGCGTAAACGCCGTCTTCGCTCGGGATGACACCGAGCGAGTACATGATCAGCAGCGCCAGGGTCAGCACCGAACCGACCGCCATGGACCATGCGGCGCCCACGCCGGTGCCGCGCTTCCAGAGCAGCCCGCCAAGGATCGCGACAAGGAGGCCGCCCACCAGGATGTCGTAGGCGATGGTCAGGGCGACCACCACGTCCTGCGCCGCCATGGAGATCAGCACGGCCAGGATGCCCAGGCCGAGGACCCAGTAACGGTTGGCTTTGACGTCGTGTTCGGGGTTCTCGGTGTCGTCTGTGTGGATGGTCTTGCCGAACCAGCTGGCCACAAACGGAACAACGTCGGCGCGGGCCACGGTTGCGGCGGCGATCAGCGCGCCGGAGGCGGTGGACATCATCGCTGCCACCGCAGCGGCCATGACCAGGCCGCCGATGCCGATCGGGAGCAGGTGGGTGGCAACTTCGGCGTAGACGACGTCCTTGCCGAGCGCCTTGACGTCGATGTTCGGCAGGGCCACGCGGGCAGCGAGGCCGATGATGGCGCCGGCCAGGCCGTAGAGGATGCAGTAGACACCGGCGGTGGCGCCGCCCCAGCGGGCAACCTTGGGGGTCTTGGCCGTAAAGACGCGCTGCCAGATGTCCTGGCCGATCAGCAGGCCGAGGGTGTAGACGACGAAGTAGGTGATGATCGTTTGCGTGCCGATGCCGTCGATCTGGAAGAAGCTGGCGTTGACCCGCTCGCGGATGCCGTCAAAGCCGCCTGCCGCGTTCAGGGCGAAGGGCAGCATGAGGAAGAAGATGCCGACGGTCTTGATGACGAACTGGACCTGGTCGGCCAGGGTGATGGACCACATGCCGCCGATCGTGGAGTAGACCAGCACGATCGCGCCGCCGACGGCGATGGCGAGCCAGCGTTCCCAGCCGAAGAGGACCACGAAGATGGTGGCGTAGGCGCCGGTGGAGGTGGCGCAGAGCATCAGGGTGTAGGCGAGCATGACGATGCCCGAGGTCTGCGTGGCCTGCTGGCCGTACCGCAGGCTGAGCATCTGGGAGACGGTGTAGATCTTCAGGCGCTGGATCGTCCCGGCGAAGAGCAAGCTGAGCAGGAGCACGCCGGTGCCGATCGCGACGACGAGCCACATGCCGGAGATGCCGAACTTGTAGCCGAGGCCCACGCCGCCCACCGTGGAGGCGCCGCCAAGGACCACCGCCGCCATGGTGCCTGTGTAGAGGAACGGGCCCAGGCGGCGGCCGGCCACCAGGAAGTCACTGTTGTTCTTGGTGCGGGACTTGCCCCACCAGCCAAAGGCCAGCATGGCCAGCAGATACACCACCACAATGGCGATGTTGAGGAACGATGAGTCCATTGTCGGCTCCTGGGGATATTCGCAGCGGCCGGGTTCCGTTTCCATGACAGCGCCAGTGTCAATCGGAACATTCCGCGATGCAGTGTGTTGGGGAGAAAGTTTGCCATTTGCCTAGCAGGCAACACTTGTTGCATGAAAGGATATGTAGTGATCGGCGTAACAGTCAAGGGCGGGTGCGCAGGGCAAGCGGGCAACCGGACCCCGCCGGATACTATGGCCCAAATGACTGGGCCGCTTCTTCGGCCTGAAAGGTTCGTGAATGAAGGCTCTCCCCGTTGAACCCAGCAACGTTCCGCTTGCCATCGGTTCCAGAATCCGTGCTGCCCGCCAATCCCAGCGGCTCACCATCGAGCAGGTGGCCGAAGCGACGGGTCTGACCAAGGGATTCCTCAGCCGGGTGGAACGGGACCTGACCTCGCCGTCAGTGGCGTCCCTGGTGACGCTGTGCCAGGTGTTGTCCGTGTCCATCGGCGAGCTTTTCGCGGCACCGGAGACGCACCTGACGCGCCGTGACGACGGGCCGAAGATCTCGCTGGGCGGCGAAGGAATCGTGGAGCGCCTTCTTACCGCCCGGTCGGAGCGCCGCCTGCAGATCATCCAGGCCGTGATCGAGCCGCGGGGCCGCGGCGAGTCCGAGCTCTACGCTGTGGATTGCGACGTGGACGTCCTGCACGTCACCAAGGGACGCATCCAGCTGATCCTGAGCAACGAAAAGTATGACCTCGAGGAAGGCGACACCCTGTCCTTCCCGGGCCGCGAACCGCACACATGGGTCAACCCCACCGATGAAACCGTCGAGGTGCTCTGGATCCTGGTGCCGGCCGCCAGCCGCTAGGGGAGGGACGTGTGAGGCCCGCTTTACGTCCTTTGACCTGGCCAAAGGACGTAAAGCGGGCCTCACAATGTAGGAACCGCAGCTTAGCCGACGTGCACCCAGGGCCGGCGCGTGACGTCGGTCTCGGCCTCGCGCAGGACTTCGCGGGTCACCGGGGCGATTTCCCCTTCGCCGAAGAACAAGAACTTGCTGAGGTTGGCAATCGGGTTGCCCTCGGTCCAGCGGAAGTAGATGTGCGGCATCAGCCCGGTGACGTCGCGGATGTGCAGCAGGACTGCGGCCAGGGTGTTGGGCACGTTGTTGCTGTGGACCTCCAGGACCTTGAAGCCGTGGCGGTGCTTGCCCTCCACGAGCAGTTCCTGTTCGAAATCGGAGCTGTCGTCCACGATGACCTCGATGAACAGGGCATCGCTGTCTTCAGGCAAGTGGTTGGCCTGCTGGGCGTGTTCCAGCTTCTCCCGGTATCGCTCGGCGCCGACTCGTTTCGGTTCGTGGGCGATGAGCCGGATGGGTCCTTCGTCATTGGCCGCGGTGAACTCCAAGGCCTTCTCGTCCATCTTGATGTGGGTGGCGCGCAGTTCGAAGGAGCGCCGGACCCGGGACGCGAAGCTCACCAGCAGGATGCCCAGGATGAACAGTGCGGCGATCCTGATGCCGTCAGGGCGCTCCACCACGTTGGCCACCGTGGTGTAGCTGAACACCACAGCCACGGCGCCGAAGGCCAGGGTTTTCACACGCTGCTTCCGGCGCTTGGCCGAAAGGGTCACCGCGATGGACGCGGAGGTCATCAGCACCAGCACGCCGGTGGCGTAGGCCCCGCCTTGTGCCTCCACGTTCGCTTCGAAGATCACCGTGATCAGGAATGCGACGGCGGTGAACACCAGGACCAGCGGGCGGACGGCCTTGGTCCATGAGGGAGCCATGCCGAAGCGCGGGAGGTAGCGCGGCACGAGGTTCAGCAAGCCGGCCATGGCAGACGCGCCGGCGAACCAGAGGATCGCGATCGTGCTGATGTCGTAGACGGTGCCGAACGCGTCGCCGAGGTATTGGTGCGCCAGGAAGGCCAGCGCACGGCCGTTGGCTTTGCCGCCCGGCTCGAATTCGGCCGCCGGGATCAGGAAAGTGGTGATGAAGCTGGAAGCCACCAGGAAGGCGCTCATGATGAGGGCCGCCGTCGTGAGCAGCTTGTGCGTGCCGCGGATGCGGCCTGCGGGCCGCTGTTCGGTGTCGTCCGGCGCCCCCTTGATCTGGGGCATGACGGCGACGCCGGTCTCGAAACCGGAGAGCCCGAGGGCGAGCTTGGGGAACACGAGCAGCGCGATGCCGATCATCACGAGGGGATTGCCGTGCTGCTGGTTGAGGGCGGCCCACCAGTCGGTGACGACGTGGGCCTCGGCGGCCACGTGGAACAGGCCTACCAGCACCACCACGGCGTTGAGCAGCAGGTAGACGCCCACGAGCAACACCGCCACGTTGATGGCTTCCTTGAACCCGCGCAGGAAGACGATTCCGAGGGCGGCGATCAGGGCAAGGGTGATGGCGATTTCCTGGCCGTGCAGCCATTCGGGCGCGAAGGGATTCTCCACTGCGTGCGCGCTCGCGTCGGCGGCGGACAGCGTCATGGTGATCATGAAGTCCGTTGCAGCGAAGCCGAGCAGCGCCAGGACGAAGAGCTTGCCGCCCCAGCGGGGGAGGAGCTTTTCGAGCATCGCGATGGAACCTTCGCCGCGCGGGCTTTCGGAGGCGACGCGGCGGTACACCGGCAGGGCGCCGAGGAGGGTGACCGCTACCAGGACGATCGTGGCCAGGGGCGAGACGATCCCCGCCGCGAGTGCCGCGATTGCCGGCTGGTAGCCGAGGGTCGAGAAATAGTCGACGCCGGTGAGGCACATGACCTTCCACCAGGACTGCGGCTTGTGCTCGCTTTCCGGCCTGCCGTGCTGCCGCGGCCGGCCACCGGCCTCAGGCATGCCCTCGAGCAGCCAGTGCTTGAAGCTTCCGCTGGATTTTCGCCGGTTGGAGGGGTCTGCCGGCGGCCTCGTCAGGGTGGTCACGATGTCCTTTCGCGCAGCCGGGAAGCTGCTCCAGAAAGGAGCGTAAGGCGGCGCCCGGCCCCGGAAACCCGGTCTTTACGGAATCCTTACGCCGGGTGTGAGCGGCGTCTCTTTCGGCGCACTCCGGGGACTTCGAAAGTGTTTTTCAATTCGATGTAAGTTTCGGCCGCTTGCGGGAAACCATATGAATGTCAGGGCACTTCAAACGGCCAAGAGGCGCCCTGCATCACAACCAGGAAGCCTGTTCAAAGATTGGGGAACACCATGAACTCTGCAGCGTTTGGGAAAACCATTGCGACGGCGGCACTCGCCATCGCGCTAGGCGCCACTGCCGCCTGTGCGCAGTCTCCGGCGGCCAGCCCTTCCGGCCGCACCTCCGGACCGGCGCTCAGCCTTGCATCCACCACGTCGCACAATGCCAAGACTGCGCCGGAAACGAAGCCGGTGAAGGCCTTCACCTTCCCGGATGGACACCTTTCCTTCCAGTACCCGGCAGGCTGGTCGGTCGCCACCGCGGAATGCCCCACCGTTCCGGGCGGGCCGGCCGAATGCGTGGAAGCGACGATCCGCAGCAAGGGCAAGGCGGTGGCCTTCATGGTCAGTGGCTTCTACGGCGACGGCGCGTCCGGCCCGGTGGACCGTACCGTGTTCGACTCCGCCGCCGTGCCCGGCTTGGCGGGCTTCGCGGGGGAGCCGACGTTCGGCTTCTTCAAGGACAGCTACGGCGATGTCAACGACCAGTACTTCATGGACGTCCGGAGGGCCGATGAGCTCGTCTCCGGCAGCACCGGCAGCGGCAGCGGTCAGGTGGTCCTGCCCAACGGCGTTGGCATCTTCCGGGTCTACATCGATTCCCCCGGCTTCGCGTCCGACGCAGAGGCAAGGGCCTGGATGGGGACGGCGGAGTATGCGCAGCTGAAGGCCCTGCTGATGAGCGTCAGCTACAAGTAGCGGCTGCGCCGCAATGAGGTGAGTATGACGTGAGTACGGCGCGACGGCGGCCGGTCACTCCAGGTGCCCGGCCGCCGTCGCGCCGTTGTCAGGGACGCGGAATTTTGTAAACATGTGATGCATATAAGGAAACTTTGTGTGTATGATGACTGTCACACCCTGACTCGATCTCGAAGGAGAGAGGCCGCTGTGGAAGAGCTCCGCATCGAAGCCAACGGAAACCTTGGCCCCATTGATTCATCCCGCATCCCGCGCTACGCCGGTGCCGCCACCTACGCGCGCCTCCCGCGCCTGGACCAGGTTGCCAAGGCCGACGTCACGGTGGTGGGCGTGCCGTTCGACTCCGGCGTTTCCTACCGCCCGGGGGCCCGCTTCGGCGCGAACCACATCCGCGAAGCCAGCCGCCTCCTGCGCCCATACAACCCGGCCTGGGACGTCAGCCCCTTCGAGAACGTCCAGGTGGCCGACGCCGGCGACATGGCCGTGAACCCCTTCAACATCAACGAAGCCATAGAGACCATCCAGCAGAACGCCCTGGACCTGACGGCCAACGGCAGCAAGCTCGTGACCCTCGGCGGCGACCACACCATCGCCCTGCCCCTGCTGCGCGCCGCTGCTGAACGTGCCGGCGAGCCGGTCGCCATGCTGCACTTCGACGCCCACCTGGACACCTGGGACACCTACTTCGGTGCCGAATACACCCACGGCACCCCGTTCCGGCGCGCGGTCGAGGAAGGCATCCTGGACACCGAGGCCATCAGCCACGTCGGTACCCGCGGCCCGCTCTACGGCAAGAAGGACCTCGACGACGACCACCGCTTCGGCTTCGGCATCGTCACCTCGGCCGACGTCTACTACCAGGGCGTCCTGGAAACCGTGGAGAAGATCCGCGACCGCATCGGCGGCCGACCGCTGTACATCTCCGTGGACATCGACGTCCTGGACCCCGCGCACGCACCCGGCACCGGCACCCCGGAAGCCGGCGGCATCACCAGCCGCGAGCTGCTTGAGATCATCCGCGGCTTCCGTGGCATGAATCTCGTGGGCGCCGACGTCGTGGAAGTCTCCCCGGCCTACGACCACGCCGAGATCACCGGCGTTGCCGCCAGCCACGTGGCCTACGAGCTCGTCACCCTCCTGGCCGACAACGCCGTCGAGGGCGACCGCCACGGAGCCGAGACCGGCTACGCGCAGCAGGCTCTCGGTCAGACGGTCCGCCGTCCGGCCGGCTTCGCGGCTGCCGGCAAGGAGTAGCCGTGATCGATTTCGATCCGGGCACAGCAGCCCCCACCAAAGGCACCAGCCAGCGCAACGGCGGGGACCTCGTCGTCGAGACCCTTGAGGCGCTCGGCGCGAAGACGGTCTTCGGCATCCCGGGCCAGCACGCCCTGGGCCTGTTCGACGCTATGGGCCGCGGGAACCTGCAGTTCGTTTCCTCGCGCGTCGAGAACAACTCGGCCTTCGCCGCGGACGGCTACTCCCGCGCCACCGGCGAGGTGGGTGTGCTGTTCCTGTCCACCGGTCCGGGTGCGCTGACTTCCCTCGCCGGCCTGCAGGAGGCCTACGCCACCGGCGTGCCGATGGTGGTCGTGGCCAGCCAGATCCCGCTCGAGGGCCTGGGCGCCCGGCGCAAGGGCATGCTGCACCAGCTCGACGACCAGAAGGCCTCCGCGGCCAACGTCACCAAGAGCCAGCGCCTCATCCAGCATGCCTCGGGAATTCCTTCGGCCATCCAGGACGCCTGGACCGAGGCGATCTCCTCGCCGCAAGGCCCGGTCTGGATCGAGATCCCGCAGAACGTGCTGCTCGACCCCATCATGGTTCCGCCGGTGGAAGACGCCCTCGCCGAAGCCGCGGACAATCCGCCGCGCGTGGAACTGGTCCGGGAAGCCGTGAAGTGGCTCGCGACGGCGGAACGCCCCGCGATCATCGCCGGCGGCGGAACCCGGCGCGGCCGGGCCGAGAAGTCCCTGCTCTCGATCGCCGAGCAGCTGCGTGCCCCGGTGATCTGCACCCCGGGTGGCAACGGCGCGTTCCCGTGGAACCACGAGTTGTCGCTGCAGTCCTGGATCGAGGACCGGTACATGACCGATCTTCTTGAGGACGCGGATGTGCTGCTCGTCATCGGCTCCTCGCTGGGCGAGGTGACCTCCAACTACTTCACCTTCGAGCCGCGCGGCCGGATCATCCAGATCGACGCCGAACCCCGGGTGCTCGAATCCAACCGTCCCGGCCTGGGCATCCGTGCCGACGCCGGGCAGGCACTCGCCGCACTGGACGAGGCCCTCTCCACCGCTCTGTCCGCCGCCGGCGCTGCCAACACTGTGGTCCGCAACTGGCACGGCGCCACCCCGGAGGAGACCGTCAAGGAGACGGTGGCGAAGGTCAGGGCACGTCTGGAATCACAGGACCTGGCGAAGGAACTGAAGTTCATGGCGGACATCCGCGAGGCCGTTCCGGACGGGATGCAGACCTTCTGGGACATGACCATCTCCGCGTACTGGGCCTGGAGCTGCTGGGATTCCCGGCAGGGCCAGTTCCACTCCGCCCAGGGAGCCGGCGGCCTCGGCTACGGCTTCCCTGCCGCGATCGGCGGTGCCGTGGGCCTGGAAACCACGGGCAAGCCGGCCCGGGTGCTGGCCGTGTCCGGCGATGGCTCCTCCATGTACTCCATCTCAGAACTCGCCACGGCCAAGCAGCACAACATCCCGGTCACCTGGCTGATCGTGGACGACGGTGGCTACGGCATCCTGCGCGAATACATGGTGGGCGCCTTCGGCAAGGCCACGGCCACCGAACTGGCGCGGCCCGACTTCGTGAAGCTCGCCGAATCCTTCGGCGTCCCGGCCCGCCGGGTGGCCCCGGAAAACGTGGGAGAGGCCCTCAAGGAGGGCTTCGCCGCGGACGGACCGAACGTCGTCGTGGTTGAAACCCTGCTGAAGATGTTCGCTCCGACCCACCTGGACTGAGCCTTCACCTCCCGCCTTTAGCGCGAACGAACACTTGGGGCCCCATTTCCCGCGGATTTGGGGCCCCAAGTGTTCGTTCGCGCTTGGCGTTTAAGTGATCCTCCTCGCAGTTAGTTTCCCAAAGCAACCTTTTATGTTTATAGTTGCTTTAGGCAAACAATTGAGGTGATCCACATGTCCGTCGCTTCCGGCACCGCGACCGAGCTCGTCCACCGGATCTTCGACCTCCAACGCGTGCTGCGGTGCATCGTCAGCACCAGCGTGGCACGCGATGCCAAGGTCGGTTTCGCCCTCCAGGGCGTCCTGCGCTTCATCGGGGAAGGGGAGTCCCGCGCCACGCACCTGGCGTCGCGGCTTGGCGTCAGCCCGCCGGTCCTCAGCCGGCACATCGCCGAACTCGAGGAACTCGGCCTGGTGGTCCGGCGTCCGGATCCCGCGGACGGCCGCGCGCAGCTGGTGGCACTGTCCGAGGAGGGCCTGGCCCAGCTGCGTGAATTCGAAGAAGAGCGCAGCACCAGGCTCCGCGGCTACCTCGCCGAATGGAGCGAGGAAGATGCCCTGGAAGCGGGGCGCGTCATCGAGAAGCTGACGGACTCACTCAACCGGTCGATCCGGGAGCAACACCATTCCATCCGGGCAAAGGCGGCCGGACCTTCCCCACTGAACCACACCACAGAGGAGGCAACGAGCCTTGGCAAAGCAAACGCTTGAGAGCCCGACGGCGGCCGGCACCACCGGCGACAAGGCACCCGTGCGGGCGAACACCGCGCCGCTGACCGCAGCGCCGATGACCCACCGCCAGATCATGGAGGCCCTGACCGGCCTGCTGGCCGCGTTCTTCACGGCCATCCTGAGCAGCACCATCGTGGCGAACGCCCTGCCGACCATCATGTCCGAGCTGCACGGAACCCAGACCGACTTTGCCTGGGTGATCACCGCGGCGCTGTTGGCCAACGCGGCCACCACGCCCATCTGGGGCAAGCTCGCCGACCTCTTCGACAAGAAGCTCCTGGTCCAGCTGAGCATCGTCATCTTCGTGGCCGGTTCCGTGCTGGCAGGCTTCTCCCAGACCATTCCGCTGCTGCTGGCTGCCCGCGTGGTCCAAGGCGTGGCCCTCGGCGGCCTCACCGCATTGGCCCAGGCCATCATCGGCACCATGATCCCGCCGCGCGACCGCGGCAAGTACTCCGGCTACATGGGCGCCGTCATGGCCGTGGGAACCGCGGGCGGGCCACTGCTCGGCGGCTTCATCGTGGACAGCCCGCTGGGCTGGCGCTGGACCTTCTTCGTCTGCGTGCCGCTCGCCGTCGTCGCGCTCATCCTGCTGCAGGTGACCCTGAAGATCCAGCACATCGAGCGCCCCGCAAGAATCGACTGGCTCGGTTCAATCCTGCTTACCGCCGGCGTCAGCCTGCTGCTGATCTGGGTTTCCTTCGCCGGCAACCCGGATTACTACGACTGGATCTCCTGGCAGTCCGCCGCCATGGTGGGCGGCGGCGTGCTGCTCCTGGCCCTGCTGGTGTTGGTGGAATCCAAGGTGTCCCAGCCGATCATCCCGCTGAAGATCATCCGCGAACGCACCACCGCGCTGGCCATCCTCGCCTCGGTGGCCGTGGGCGTGGCCATGTTCAGCTCCTCCACCTTCCTGGGCCAGTATTTCCAGGTGGCCCGCGGCGCCACGCCCACCGAGGCGGGCCTGCTCACGCTGCCAATGATCGCCGGCAACCTCGTGGGCTCGGTGGTGTCCGGGCAGCTGATCAGCCGCTTCGGCAAATGGAAGGGCTTCCTGCTGGGCGGTTCCGTGCTGCTGATCGGCGGCCTGGCACTCGCCGGTACCATCGACCACAACACCGAACTCTGGATCACGTCCATCTACACCGCTGTCTTCGGCCTGGGCCTGGGCCTGCTGATGCAGAACCTGGTGCTCGCGGTCCAGAACACCGTCCGGGCCAAGGACATCGGTTCGGCCAGCGCTTCCGTGGCGTTCTTCCGTTCCGTGGGCGGCGCGATCGGCGTATCGGTGCTCGGCGCCGTCATGAGCAACCACGTCAAGGACCTTGCCGCCGAAGGCCTCGCGGCCGCGCACATTCCGGTATCCGGCGGTTCGGACGGCGCCAGCATGGACCTTGTCGACCTGCCGGCGCCCATCCGCGAAATCATGCGTGCGGCCTATGGCGACGCAACTGCCTTGATTTTCCTGATTGCCGCCGCAATTTCGGTGCTTGCATTCCTTGCAGTGCTGTTTATCAAGGAAGTCCCGCTGCGCCGGACTGTTGATGCGGCGCCGGAAAAGGAATTGCTGGCAAACGCCAGTGCCGAAGCGGGAATGTCCCTGGAAACCTCCCCTGCAGAAGCGTCTGAAGCGTTCGACGGCGGCAGCCCTGAAGCGTTCGACGGCGGCAGCCCTGAAGGGCTCGACGCTGGACGTCCGATGCGCCCAACCGCAGCTCAGGCCGAGGACCTTGACCTTGAATTCGCCCGGATCCTCACGGCCGAGCGGCCGGGGCGGGGTGCGCAGGAGCCAGGGCTGCGGGAGGTCCACGAGCAGCTGGCGCACACCCAACGACTGCTCGCCGAACAGCTGGCGGGCCTCAGCCAGGCGCAGCGCGAACTGCAGAAGGGGCTCGCCGAGCAGCGGGCCACCGCGGAGGAACAGTCCAGGACGGCCGCCGAACTCGCGGTGCTGCGCAAGGAACTCAAGCGGGAACGCCGCCGCCTTGAGGGCGCCGCCCTGCTCCTGGTGGCCGGCGACGCAGTGGTTCCGGGCACGTCCCGCCGGGAACGGACTGCCAAGGACCACGGGCGGCACGCCGGCTGAGTCCGATCTGTTCCGGCCAACGGCCCCGAAATTGAACCATATGGAGCATCCCTGCGGCGTCCGGTACGCCGCAGGGATGATCTTTGCCCGGAGTTGTTTCGCCGAGGCAACGGATTTCGTAGAGTTGGAAGGCTAATACTGTCAGCGCCTGCTGCTACTAATCTCCTTACTCATTCACGCACCTCAAATTCTAAGGATCCGTGGGCATGCTTCTCACCCTGATACGGCGCTACTCCAAGCCGTATTTGCCGCAAATTCTGGCCGTCATCATATTCCAGTTGGCGTCCACTATTGCGACCCTGTACCTCCCCAGCCTCAACGCCAAAATCATTGATCAGGGAGTCTCAAAGGGCGACACCGACTACATCTGGCAGACCGGGGCCCTGATGCTCGCCGTCGCCTTCGGCCAGGTGATCACGGCGGTTGCCGGCGTGTACTACGGCTCGCGTGTGGCCATGTCGATGGGCCGCGACCTGCGCCGCGACGTGTTCCGCAAGGTCAGCAGCTTCTCCGCCAAGGACGTCAACACCTTCGGCGCGCCTACCCTGATCACGCGCGGCACCAACGACGTCCAGCAGGTCCAGATGCTCATGCTGATGGGCCTGAACTTCATGGTCTCCACCCCCATCATGTGCGTGGGCGGCATCATCATGGCACTGCAGGAAGACCTCAGCCTGTCCTGGCTGGTCTGGGTTTCCGTGCCGGTCCTGGTGGCCGTGGTCGGCTACCTCGTGGTGCGCCTCATGCCGCTCTTCCGTTCCATGCAGAAGAAGATCGACGCCATCAACGGCGTGCTGCGCGAACAGATCATCGGCATCCGCGTGGTCCGGGCCTTCGTCCGCGAACCCTACGAGGTGAAGCGTTTCGGCGCTGCCAACAGGGACCTCACCGACGTCTCGGTGAAGATCGGCAACCTGTTCGTCCTGATGTTCCCTGCGATCGGCATGATCCTGCACCTGTCCACGGCGGCCGTATTGTGGTTCGGCGGGGAACGCGTGGACTCCGGCGACATGGAGGTCGGGGCGCTGACCGCCTTCCTGCAGTACCTGCTGCAGATCCTGATCGCCGTCATGATGGGCACTTTCATGGCCATGATGATTCCGCGCGCCTCGGTGTGCGCGGACCGCATCGGCGAGGTGCTCGACGTCGAACCGTCCATCCACAACCCGGACGCCCCGGTCACCCCGGCGGAGAAGAAGGGCCGGGTGGAATTCCGCGACGTCACCTTCAAGTACCCCGGCGCCGAGGAACCCGTGCTGAGCAACATCTCCTTCTCGGCCGAACCCGGCCAGACCCTCGCGATCATCGGTTCCACGGGTTCCGGCAAGACCACCTTGGTGTCCCTGCTGCCGCGGCTGTACGACGTCGCCGCCGGTGAGGTCCTGCTCGACGGCGTCCCCGTCACCGAACTGGACCGGGATGAAATCACCAGCCGCGTGGCCACGGTGCCGCAGAAGCCCTACCTGTTCTCCGGCACCATCGAGCACAACCTGCGCTTCGGCAAGACCGAAGCTACCGAGGACGAGCTGTGGGACGCGCTGGAAACCGCCCAGGCCAAGGATTTCGTCCAGGAAAAGAGCTCCGGGCTCAACCGGCGGATCGCGCAAGGCGGCACCAACGTCTCCGGTGGCCAGCGCCAGCGCCTGTGCATCGCCCGCGCCCTGGTCACCCAGCCCAAGGTGTACCTCTTCGATGACTCCTTCTCCGCCTTGGACGTGGCCACGGACGCCCGGCTCCGGCGGGCGCTGAAGGAGAAGACCCGGGACGCCACGGTGATCATCGTCGCCCAGCGCGTCTCCACCATCGCCGACGCAGACCAGATCCTGGTCCTGGACAACGGCCGGATCGTGGACCGCGGCACCCATGAGGAACTCCTGGAAACCTCACTCACGTACCAGGAAATCGTCGAATCCCAACTGAGCGCGGAGGAAGTGGCATGAGCGGGCAGAACCAGCAGAAACGCGGCTGGGCCGCGAAGGCCGAGGCCGCCAAGGCAGCCCGCGCCGCCGCGGCCGCGGACGAAACTGCGGTGGCCGCCGTCGCGGATGACGACTTCGAAGAAGAGGAGTACACACCCGGCGAAGCCGACGGCGGCATGTTCGGCAACCTGCCGGCAAAGAAGGCCAAGGCCTTCGGCCCGTCGGCCAAGCGGCTCATGGGACTGCTCAAGCCCGAATCCGCCGGCGTGTTCTTCGTGATCGGCCTCGTGGTGGTTTCCGTGGTGCTCAACGTCATCGCCCCGAAGGTGCTCGGCAGCGCCATGGACGTCATCTTCGGGGGCGTCATGGGCAAGCAGTTGCCGCCCGGCGTCAGCCAGGCGGCCTTCGCCGAAGGGCTGCGCCAGGCCGGCCAGAACAACTTCGCGGACATGGTCTCCAAGATGGAACTGACCAACGGCATCAACTTTTCCAAGCTGACGTTCCTGATCTCGATCGTGCTCCTGATGTACTTCGTGGCCAACATCTTCCTGTGGGCCCAGGGCTTCGTCCTGAACCGGATCGTCATGAAGGTCATCAACCGCCTCCGCAACGACGTCCAGGCCAAGCTCAACCGCCTGCCGCTGAACTACTTCGACACCCGGCAGCGTGGCGACATCCTGTCCCGCGTGACCAACGACGTCGACAACGTCCAGCAGGGCCTGCAGCAGGCCTTTGCGCAGCTGGTCAGTTCGGTGCTCACGGTGTTCGGCATCGTGGTCATGATGTTCATCGTCTCCTGGGAACTGGCGCTCATCGCGCTGATCGCCCTGCCCCTTTCGGGCATCGTGGCCGGCGTGATCGGCTCCCGCAGCCAGAAGCTGTTCGCTGCGCAGTGGAAGAACACGGGCGCGCTCAACGGGCAGATCGAGGAATCCTTCTCCGGCCACGAGCTGGTCAAGGTCTTCGGCCGTGACGCGGACATGCTGGAGCGCTTCGACGAACGCAACGAGGCCCTCTACAAGGCATCCTTCGGTGCCCAGTTCGTGTCCGGCATCATCTTCCCGGCCATGAACTTCATCTCCTACCTCGCCTACGTGGGCATCGCCGTCGTCGGCGGCCTGCGTGTAGCCTCCGGTTCCATGAGCCTGGGCGATGCGACGGCGTTCATCCAGTACTCCCGCGAGTTCACCCAGCCGCTGGGCCAGATCGCAGGCATGGCCAACATGCTGCAGTCCGGCGTCGCCTCCGCCGAGCGCGTCTTCGAGTTCCTGGACGCGGACGAGCAGGTTCCGGAGGATGCCGCCAAGCACCTGCCGGCCCGCACGGACGGCCATGTGGAGTTCGAGAACGTGTCCTTCAGCTACGTGGCGGACAAGCCGCTCATCGAAGACCTGTCGTTCAGCGCCGAACCGGGGCACACGGTGGCTATCGTCGGCCCCACCGGTGCCGGCAAGACCACCCTGGTGAACCTCGTGATGCGCTTCTACGAGCTCAACTCCGGCCGGATCACCCTGGACGGCGTGGACATCAAGGAACTCGGCCGCTCCGAGCTGCGCTCCAAGGTGGGCATGGTGCTGCAGGACGCCTGGCTGTTCGGGGGAACCATCTACGACAACATCAAGTACGGCAAGCTGGACGCCACTGAAGAACAGATCATGGAGGCGGCCAAGGCCACGTACGTGGACCGCTTCGTGCGGGCCTTGCCCGACGGCTACCAGACCATCATCGACGAGGAAGGCACCAACGTCAGTGCCGGCGAGAAGCAGCTCATCACCATCGCCCGGGCGTTCGTGTCCGATCCGTCGCTGCTGATCCTGGACGAGGCCACCAGTTCCGTGGACACCCGCACCGAACTGCTGTTGCAGAAGGCCATGGCAGCCCTGCGCACGGACCGTACCAGCTTCGTGATCGCGCACCGGCTCTCCACCATCCGCGATGCGGACACCATCCTGGTAATGGAGAACGGCAGCATCGTGGAACAGGGCCGGCACAGCGAACTGCTGTCCATGCAGGGCGCGTACTACCGCCTGTACATGTCCCAGTTCGCCGGTGAGGACGCAGAGGAAACCCCGGTGGATGACACGACGGCGGTGCACAGCTGAGCGCGCCGGGCACCCCGCCGGCAGGCTCCACCGAGCCCCGGCGCATCACGGTCACCGTGCCGATGCGCTGGGGCGACATGGACGCCTACGGCCACATCAACAACGTCCAGATTGTCCGGATGCTCGAAGAGGCCCGCATCGCCGCCTTCGGTCCGCCGCGGGGCGCCGGACTCCCCGGGGCCGAACCGCCGGTGGCGATCTTCAACGACGTCGAGGACGGCGTCATGACCCTCGTCGTGGAACACAAGGTCCGCTACGTCCGCACCCTCGACTACCGCAACATCCCGGCGGAAGTCGAGATCTGGGTGGGGGCCGTCAAGGGGGCAAGCTTCGACCTCCACTACCTCGTCAAGGACCCCGTGACGGGGGAGGAGTGCGTGAAGGCCAGCACCCACCTGGCGTTCGTCGACGAAGCAACGGGCCGGGTCCGGCGGCTCACCCCGGAGCAGAAGGAACGCCTGGAGCCGTACCGGGCGTAGCCATCCCGTCCGATACCAGCAGCGCCCTGGGCGCCCGCATGGCCGTAGAGTTTCAGCATGAAGCTTGAGATTGCCGTGGTGGGCCTGCAGGGCGCTGTTGTCGCTGCCGAAGAAGGAGCGGACCGGATCGAGCTGTGCAGTGCCTTGGAGCTTGGCGGTCTGACTCCCAGCCATGGCCTTATGGAATCCTGCCTCGAAGCCGCGGGCGCCGCTGACAGGGGCTTGGAAATCCACCCGTTGATCCGCTGCCGGCCCGGAGACTTCCGCTATTCCGAGGATGAGCTGGCCACGATGGTCAAGGAGATCCGTGCGCTGCTGGACCAGGGCGCCAACGGCGTGGTTCTTGGCGCGCTTGACTCCAGGAACCAGCTGGACGTGGACGCCGTCCGCCGCCTCGCCGACGCGGCCCGGGACGTGAATCCGGACGCCGAACTGGTCTTCCACCGCGCAGTGGACGAGACACCCGACCCGGCCGCCGCCGTCGGGCAGCTCGTGGAACTCGGCTTCACCCGCGTCCTCAGCTCCGGGGGCGCAGCGACCGCGGGTGAGGGCTTGCCGGTGCTGTCCCGGATGGTGCAAAGCGCGGAAGGGCGGCTGCAGGTGATGGCCGGCGGCGGTCTGGCCATCGCGGACATAGCGGCGATGCGGCGGGCCGGCCTTGACGCCGTCCACCTTTCCGCCAAGAGGATCGTGTCTGCGTCGGGCGCCGGCAGCGCGGGCGGCGGACCGTCCTCGTACATGGTCACCGACCGGGAGATCGTCGCCGCCGCGAAGGCCGCCGTCGACGCCGCCGGGTAGTCCGTTACGGGAAGCGGACGGGAGGAAGCTCCAGGCTCATGAACACGCTGTTGGGGTCCGGGACGTAGTCGGCGAACGGCGGGCACTCGGTGAACCCGTGGCGCACGTAGAGCCGGCGCGCGGCGGCGAAGTAGTCCTCGGCGCCGGTTTCGAGGGACAGCCGCGACAGTCCGCGGCGGCGAGCTTCGCCCACGATGGCGGCCAGCAGCAGGCCCGCCACTCCGCGGCCCCTTGCCGCGGCCGCGGTGCGCATCGACTTGAGTTCGCCCTCCTTGGCGCCGTCCGGCCCAGCGGGAAGTTCCTTCAACGCGCCGCAGGCCAACAATGCCCCGTTCTCGCGCGCGGTCCAGAAGGTGATGTCCGGCTGGGACAGGGCGGAGTGGTCCAGGGCATGCACGCTGTCGGCGGGGGAGGTGGCGTACATGTCCGCGAGGTGTTCGTCCAACAGCAGTGAGACATCATCGCGTGCGGGATCGTCGAAGTCGATGTCGATCATGGCGCACAATCTACCCGGCGCTGATGTCCGGCTTGTTACGCCGGTGGCTGTCAAGGCGCGGGCGGGGGAAATCCCAGTGAGTACGGTTCGCAATGCTCCTTTACAGGGCCATTCGCGCCGTCAATGATTGAAGGATTCACCACGACGGTGACGCCCACCCGGACAGCCTCCCAGGAGCCCCAGTGACGCCCTTGCGCCAATCAACAGAGCGCCAGTCAGCAGTGCACCAATCAGCAGAACACCAATCAGCAGAACCCCAATCAGCAGAACACCAGTCAACCGGGCAGTACTCCGGCCATCCGGAACTTCCCTGCGGCGTCGGAGCGTGGGACAAGCTGCTCTACGGCAACCATCGCTTCGTGGTGGACGTCCCGGCGGCTCCGCCGGGAGCACCCGGGGTCCGGGTGGTCCTGCCTTGGCGGCGGCAGGACCCGGATCCCGCGGGGGTGGACGTCATCGTGGTCTCCCGCAGCAGCGGCCGGCGGGTGCGCAATCTGCTGGTCCGAAGCTCCACCCGGGAATCCGTCGAGCTCGTCTTCGAGGCGGTGGACGGCCCCGGGCATTACTTCGTCTACTACCTTCCGTACGCCATGCTCGGCGCGGCCCATTATCCGCAGGCACGGTACCTACCGCGGCGGCCGACGGCGGCACCCGGGTGGGCGGCCGCCGTCGGGAAGCCAGGGAAGCCGGTCGGGGAGCCGGCCAGGAGCGGCGACGCCGCGGGACTGCCGGACGCCGCAGTACTGCCGGACGCCGCAGTACTGCCGGAGGCGACGGTCCTGCGCTACGAGGCGGCGAGCGAACGCGATTCCTTCGCCCCGATGAACTTCACGGCCACGGAGCACGAGCTCCAGGCACTATACGCCAGGCACGGCGGCGAGGCGTTCCTGCTGTTTCCCGAGGACAGGCTGAACCCGGTGTCCATGCGGGAACGGCTTCCCGCCCATTGGGCCATCAACGGGCCCGCCGACTCCGTCCGCGCTACCGCCCAGCCCGGCGAAGACTACGTGGTGCAGTTGGGACTGCACGCCGTGACGGACCTGGCCGGCGTGACGGTCCGGGTGGAAGGGCCCGACGGCGGCCGCTGCCTGAACACCGAAGGCACCGACCGCTTGGGCCGGCCCCTGGCGAAGCAACTTTCCGTGGCGGCCGGGTCCGTCCAGGCGCTTTACGTGGTGCTGCCCGTTCCCCGCGCGGCGGCGGGCAGCACAATCACGGCAGCCATCACGGTTGCCGCGGAGGGTGCCGACCCCAAGCTAGTCACCGTCACCCTGGACGTGCTGCCGCTGGAAGCCGCCGATCCGGACGTCCTGGCCGGCGGCTTCGGCGATCCGCGATATCTGCGCCGGCTCGCCTGGCTGGACTCGACCCTTGCCCAGGACCACGGGCTCGTGGCGCCCTTCATCGCGATCACCCTCGACGCCGGGAACCGCACCCTCGGGATCCTCGGCCGGACCCTGCGGCTCGCGCCGTCCGGGCTGCCGGAGCAACTGAGCTCCACGTTCACGCCGGCCATGACCGGGACGGACGGACCCGCCGTCGAACTGCTCGCCACGGCCATGGAACTAGCCGTCGCCGTCGGTCAGCACAGCGGATGGGACTGCACACCGCTGGATTTCACCGTGCACGAATTTCCGGGGCACGGTCCGGGCAAGGTGTCCTGGAACAACCGCTGGGTCAGCATCGGAACCGGACTGGTCCTGGAGCTCCACGGTGAGCTCGAAGCCGACGGCGCGTGCAGCTATGCGCTGCGGCTGCGGAACGGGGACGGCGTGCCGCTGATGCTCGACGACGTCGGGCTGGCGGCCGGGTTCGTCGAGGCAGCGGTGCCGCTCGCCATGGGTCTCGGCGTGCCCGGCGGCCGGCGCCCGGACACTCTCAATTGGAGCTGGGACGTAGCCGAGAAGAACCAGGATTCGCTGTGGCTCGGCGGGGTGAACGCCGGCGTCCAGTTGTCCTTGCGCGACGCCGAGTACGAACGGCCCCTCAACACCAACTTCTACCGGGAGAAGCCCCTGCGGGAACCTGTTTCCTGGGCCAACCGGACGGACGGCCAGGTCCGCGGCGGCGTCAGCCTGGGCCCGGGTCCCGACGCCGGCACGGTGCAACTGAGCGCGTTCAGCGGTGCCCGCACCATGGCGCCGGGGGAGAGCCTTGATTTCGACTTCCGGGTGCTCCTCACCCCGTTCAAGGCGATCGACCCCGGAAAGCACTTTTCCCGCAGGTACTTCCACGCTCCGGCGGATCCCCGGGACATCGCGGAATCCGGGGCCACCGTAGTCAACATCCACCACGCCACCGCCCCGGCCCCGTACATCAACGATCCCCTGCTGAGCGCCGGCACCCTGGCCGGCTACGTCAGGGAAGCCCACGCCCAAGGACTGCGGGCCAAGGTCTACAACACGGTGCGGGAACTGACCTTCCACAGCCCGGAGCTCCTGCCGCTGCTGTCCCTGGGGCACGAAGTCTTCAGCGACGGCCCGGGACAGGGCCACCCCTGGCTCCAGGAGCATGCCGGCAGCGGCTACGTGTCAGCCTGGTTCGCCCCCGACGTCGAGGACATCGCCGTAGTGACCACAGGGGAGTCCCGCTGGGAGAACTTCTACGTCCGGAGCCTGGCTGAACTGGCGAAGGCAACCGCCGTGGACGGCATCTACCTGGACGACATCGCCTTCGACCGGCACACCATGCTGCGGGTGCGCAAGGTCCTCGAACGCAGCCGCCCGGCCACCGGCCCGGTCACTGGTCCGGCAGGCGACGGCCCGGAAATCGACCTGCACTCCGCCAACCAGTTCACGGCCAAGGACGGTTTCGCCTCCTCCGCGAACCTCTACCTGGAACAGCTGCCCTATGTGGACCGGCTCTGGTTCGGCGAGTACTTCGACTACGACAACACGTCGCCGGAGTACTGGCTCGTGGAGCTCTCCGGCATCCCGTTCGGGCTCATGGGCGAAATGCTCGAAGGCGGCGGCAACCCCTGGCGCGGCATGGTGTTCGGCATGACCGGCCGGGCGCCCGACGTCGACAACCATCCCCTGTGGCAGTTCTGGAAGGACCATGGCCTGGAACGCGCGCGCATGACCGGGTTCTGGGATCCGGGCGCACCGGTCCGCACCAGCGACCCCGCGGTCCTGGCCACCAGTTGGTCCGGCGACGCCGGGATGGTGGTGGCGCTCGCGTCCTGGGCCGAGGAGACTGTGGACGTGACCCTGGAGTTCGATGGCACCTGCGCCCCATTGAAAGCCCCAGCGATCGCGGGCTTCCAGCCGGCCGCCGAGTACGCGACCGGCCAAACCATCCGCATCGCCCCCCGGCGCGGGCTCCTGCTCACGATCGGATACGCACATGACTGACCCGGCACCCGCCGGCACCATCACTGCCGGCACCATCACCCTCGACGTGGCGGACTTCGGCCAGGAGAGTCCGCTGCCCCCGGTCGCGGCCGGAATCCACACACCGTACCGTGTGGGCATCGGAGTCCCGGACGAGCTGAAGGCCAGGGCGGCCTACGGCTACCCGCCCAACATCTACCCCTACACCATCCAGGACGGCTACTCGCGGGAGCGGAAGGCACGCGAGCTGCCCGCCGTCGTGCTGGAAAACCAGCACCTCAAGGCGACCGTCCTGCCTGGCCTGGGCGGCAGGATCTGGGAACTGCTGGACAAGGCCAGCGGCAAGCAGCTGCTGCACAGTCCCCGCACCATCCAGTTCGCCAACTTCGGTCTGCGCAACGCCTGGTTCGCGGGCGGGCTGGAATGGAACATCGGCACCCGCGGCCACACTCCCACTTCCTGCATTCCCTGGCACTCCGCCCTGCTGACGGCACCGGACGGCCAGCAGGTCCTGCGGATGTGGGAGTTCGAGAGGCTCCGCGGCGTGGTGGTCCAGGTGGACCTCTGGCTCCCCGCTGACTCCCGCGTGCTGTTCTCCGCCGTAAGGCTCCGCAACCCGGACCCGCACGAGGTGCCCATGTACTGGTGGAGCAACGCCGCCGTGCCGGAGACCCCGGACACCCGTGTGATCGCGCCCGCCCGGACGGCGTTCGGCAGCGACTACGAGACCGACATCCGGCGCGTCACGCCCACGGACCACGAAGGCGCGGACGCTACGTGGCCCGTCCGGAACGCCCACGCCGCGGACTACTTCTTCGACATTCCCGAAGGCCATCGCCACTGGATCGCCGCAGTGGATGCTGACGGCGACGGGCTGGCCATGCTGTCCACATCCCGGCTGCGCGGCAAGAAGCTGTTCGTCTGGGGGCAGGGGGACGGCGGGCACAACTGGCAGGAATGGCTCAGCCCCGGTTCTGGAGCAGGGAACCCCGGAGCAGGCTACGCGGAAATCCAGGCCGGGCTGGCGCAGACCCAGTTCGAGCACTTGCCCATGCCCGGCGGCGCCGAATGGAGCTGGGTGGAAGCCTACGGAAACTCGGGCCTCGACACCGCTGCCGCCCGCGGCGACTGGGATGCCGCGGTGGAGCATGCCCAGTCCAGGCTCGCCGGGCTCGCGGACCAGCAGGCCCTGGACACGGCGCTCGCCTTCGCCGGCTCCTTGGCGGACACGGCCCCGGAGACCATGCTGCTGGCTGGTACCGGCTGGGGCGCCCTCGAAGAGGAGCTGCGCCGCGCCGCAGGTGCCCCGCCACTGGACGGTGGCGGCACGCCGTTCGCAGCGGGCACCATCACAGCCGAACAGCTGCCCTGGCTGGAGCTGCTCCGGCACGGACTTCCCGACGCCGGCACGCCCCGGGCGTTTCCCGGTTCCGGCAGCTTCGTGGCAGGTCCGGCATGGGAACGGATGCTCCAAGGGGCAACAGGAACCGAAGCCCACTTCCACAGGGCCACCATGAAGCACGCCCGGCAGAATCTCGGGCCGGCGGAAAAGCTGTATGTCCAGGCCCTGGTCCTGGATCCCGGGCACGCGCTGGCCCACCGCGGCTTGGGCCTGCTCCTGCTGGCCACGGGCCGCGTCGACGCCGGCCTTGCCGAGCTCCGTGCAGCCTGCGCCGCGGACCCGGCGGGCGGGAAGCTGTTGGCCGAAGCCATGACCCTGCACCTGACCCACGGCGAGCCCCGAGCCGCCCTCCTACTGGCGGAACAGGCGCCAAAGGAGGCCACCGCCGCGGGGCGCAACCGGTTCCTGGCCGCCCGGGCCATGGCCGGCAGCGGCAGGACGGAAGAAGCCGCCGCGATCCTCAGGGAAGGGGTGGAAATCCCGGACCTGCTCGAAGGAGACAACGCGATTTCCGAGCTCTGGCAGCAGCTGTGCCCGGGGGAGGAAGTTCCCCGGAAATACCGCTTCAGCATGCACTAGGACCGGCGTTCACACAGCGCGAACGTACACTTGGGGCCCCGAAAACAGCGACAACGGGGCCCCAAGTGTACGCTCACGCAGGCCGGAGGGGGAGAGTTGGGACGCCCATGAAATGCCCGGCCAAACCATGTAAGTTTGCTAGGTGACTCCCGCCAGCAAGACTGTTTCCCGTGCGCCCGGAATCTCCAAGGAAATCGAGGACGCCGCGTGGTTCGTGCTGGGACCTGCCCTGCAGGGCAAGCGTTCCGCCCTCGACGGGCGCACCCACACGTGGACCACCGAGGCCGCGACGGAACTGCTCGAGCGCCTGGAACGCGGCGTCGAAGACAGCAAGGCGCCCATGATGACAAACCTGCGCCGCAACCTGGAGGGGGCCAGCCGCGAGGCCAGGCTCCTCGCCGTCGAACTGCTGTTCCTGCAGTCCCTGCCACTGGCCCACGAGGTCAAGTCCCTGAAGGTCAAGCGCGCCCGCGTGGCCGAGGCCGCGTCCTGGCTGGAACCGCCGCTGCAGCTGCCGGACGAGCTCTACCGGGACATGACCGACCACGGCGTCATCCGGGACCGCACCGCTGAGTTCAACTGGACCATCTGGGACCAGCTCGGCTGGCTGTGCCGCTTCGTGGTCCAGGTGGACAAGCAGCCGACGGCGGAGATCGCCAAGGCGCTCAAGGACCCCTTGAAGTTCCACGAGCTTGTTGCCGGGACCCCGGAAGACCAGCCCGCCATCCGCCGCAGCATCGAGTATTTGGCATGGCCGGGCTATTTCGAGCCTGTCGTGGCCGATGTGGAGCGCCGTGAGATCCGGGACGCCTTCGCCTCCTTGGTGGGCGGAGCCAAAGGGGACAGCGAAGAGGACGTCACCGCGGACATCCACCGCATCCGACTGCACCTGGACGAACAGGCCGGGCAGCGCATCGACTGGTATTCCCGCCAGCTCGTGGGCCAGTGGCGCAAGGTGGGCGATCCCGGCCGCCGGGCCTGGCTGCTGCGCACCCACCACGACTCCGCCGAGCTCCTCGCCTCCTGGCAGGACGGGGAAAAGGCGACCCTCGACGTCGAACATCTGCGTGAGCTGCCCCCCGGCGTGAGCGCCGGGCTGGTGCAGCGCGTCGTGGACGAGGACTGCAAGCACTTGGGCTATGTGGAGCGCGAGGACACCAAGACCGCCGTCTTTGCCTTCCTGACCGTGATGAAGCCCGGCGACCTGGCCCTGTTCCAGCACTCGGGATCGGTGCGGATCGGCGTGGTGCTGGGGGAGGCAGAACACGACGGCGGGAAGGGCCAGCTCCGCCGCAAGGTGCGTTGGTTCGAAGAAAGCCATGCCCTCGCCGAGGCGCCCCGGCACGTCCAGCGCCAGCTCTCCACGCCCGGGATCGTCGTGGACGTCACCAGGGTGATGAGCCTGCTGCAGGCGCTGCTGCCCGCGGAAGCGGAGTCCGACGGCGAGCTCGCCGCCGCCCCCGAGTCCGCCGTCGAGCCCGTCCCGGAAGGCTTCCGCCCGCTCAGCGAGGAATTCGCCGCTTCCCTGCACATGGAGCTGGAACCGCTGCAGGAAATCGCCGGGCTCCTGGAGGAGAACCGGCAACTGGTGCTCTACGGCCCGCCCGGCACCGGCAAGACCTACCTGGCCAAGCACCTGGCCGCCGAACTCGCCGGGGACGGCACCGATGAGCGGGTGAAGCTGGTGCAGTTCCACCCCTCCTACGCCTACGAGGACTTCTTCGAGGGCTATCGCCCGGACAAGACCGACGACGGCCAGGTGTCCTTCAAGCTCGTGGCCGGGCCGCTGCGGCGCCTGGCTGAAGAAGCCGCCAAACCCGAAAACGCCAGCAAACCGTACTTCCTGATCATCGACGAAATGAACCGGGCCAACCTGGCCAAGGTGTTCGGCGAGCTGTACTTCCTGCTCGAGTACCGGGACGACCGGATATCCCTGCAGTACAGCCCCAACGAACCCTTCAGCCTGCCGGACAACCTGTACATCATCGGCACCATGAACACCGCGGACCGTTCCATCGCCATGATGGACGCGGCGATCCGCCGCCGCTTCGCCTTCGTGGAACTGCACCCCAAGGTCGAACCGATCCGGGGCACCCTGCGACGCTTCCTTGAGGCCAACGGCCTGGATACCCTCAACGCCGATCTGCTCGATGCACTCAATGAAGCAATCGACGACTGGGACCGGGACCTCATGATCGGCCCGTCCTACTTCATGAAGAGTGCCGCGCAGACTCCTGCCGGCCTGCGCCGGATCTGGAAGTACGAGCTCATGCCGCTGCTCGAAGAGCACTACCACGGGCAGCTGAACCGGGCGCAGGTGGAGGAGCGCTTCGGGCTGGAACAGCTGCTGGGACGCCTTGCGCCGCGCTGACGCAGGCGCCGGCTCCAGGGGTCAAGGCTCCCAGCTTCCGGTGGCGATCCCGCCCCGGCCGCCGCACGCCCCCGGCGTGCGGCACATCGTGCTGGACGAACAGTCCAGGGGCGTGGTTGAGCGGCTCGACCCCGCGACGGCGGCCTTCCTCAACTCGAGCGGGCTCGCGAAGGCTGCGCCGATGGGCATGGGCCTGTACCGGATCGAACCCGTCGGCAAGGTGGGCTCGGTGCGGACCCCGGCCGTGCAGTTCGAGGTGCGGCCCAAGGACCGGCTCGGGCTGCGGAGGCTCTTGTTCCTGCTCAGCTACGCAGGCGAGCAGGGCTTCCGCGAGGACTCGGTGGCCGCCGTCGAGCACCAGGACCTCTGGAGCGCCCTGGCCGAATCGCTCGCCCAACTTGCCGAACGCGCCCTCACGCGCGGCCCGCTGCAGGGCTACGTGACCGTGGAGGAATCCCTGCGCACCGTCAAGGGACGTATCCGGATCTCCGAACAGATCTCCCGGCGGCCTGGCCTGATGGTGCCCTTGGAGGTGTCCTATGACGAGTTCAGCGAAGACATCGCCGAAAACCGCATCCTGCGGGCCGCGCTGGCCCGGATGGGCCAGGTTCCGGGCGTCCGTCCCGAGGTTCTGAGCCGCCTCCGCCGCCTGGGCGGAAAGCTCGACGGCGCCACGTCCCTGGTGCCAGGTGCGCCCCTTCCGCACTGGCAGGCCAGCCGGATGAACCTGCGCTTCCATGCGGCCCTGCGCTTGGCGGAGGTGATCCTGCGGAACTGCTCGGCAGAAGCGGGCGACGGCAAGCAGAGCAGCGCCGCCTTCGTGGTGGACATGTCCGCTGTGTTCAAGGAGTTCGTGGGAGTCGCGCTCCGCGAAGCCATGCGCGCCCACCCCGGTGAAACCCGGATGCGGTACGGCACGCTGCTCAATGAGGCCGTCCGGGACTCCGACCGGATCACGGTCCGCCCGGATGCCGTGCATTTCCTGGGCGGCCGGCCGGTGGTGGTCTACGGGGCCAACTACACGGCCGGGCCGGACACCGGTGCCTCCCTGAACGCCGACCACTACCGGATGCTCGCCTACTGCACGGCCCTGCGGGTCCCCACCGCCTGGCTGGTCTACGCAGGGACGGGGGAGATGAAGCTGCGGCGCATCCTCAACACCGACATCGACGTGGTGGAGTACCCGCTGGACCTGTCCAGGCCGCCCGCGGAGATCCTTGCCTCGGTGGCGGACCTGGCCCAGCAGTCCTGGGGCGAAGTGGTCCGCCAGGCCCTCGGATGACGGACTGCCGCGGATGACGGACTGTTCCGCGTGGCAGCCAACAGGGCTAGCCTGAGAACACACCGCGGCAGACGGAGGCAACCATGGGCGGCATGAAGAAGAAAAAGTCCTGGAAAGACATGACGCCCGGGCAGCGCCGCGTCACCATCGTGGCGGGTGCGCTGGAGTTCGGGTTGATGCTGGCGGCACAGCGCAGCATCTCCAAGACGCCGGCGGCGCAGATCCGCGGAAGCAAGGCCTTGTGGCGGGCGGCATGCTTCATCAACTTCTTTGGCCCGGTGGGGTACTTCGTGTTCGGACGGCGGCGGAGCACGCCTGCCCATTCGGCTTGAGCACCCTCCCCGCTAGGCGGGCACCCGCACGGTGAACGCAGTGCCTTGGCCGGGCGCGCTTCGCAATGTGATGGTGCCCCCGTGGGCTTCGACAATGGCTTTGCTGATGGGCAAACCCAGGCCGGCGCCGGGGATGGTGCTGTTGTGTACGCTGCCTGCCCGGAAGAACTTTGCGAAGACCTGGTCTTGTTCTTCTTCCGTCATGCCCATGCCGGTGTCGCTCACCCGGCAAACCACCTCACCATCTTCCTGCCAGGCGGCCACTTCGACGTCCCCGCCGTCCGGGGAATACTTGATGGCATTGGAGATCAGGTTGTCCAGCACCTGGGAAATCCGCGAGGAATCAACGTGGGCCTGGAGGGTTTCGGGGATGTCCAGGGAGAAGCGGACGCCGGCCTGCGCCGCGCGGGGAGCGGCGGAACCAACCCTTCCGCGTACCAGTTCGGCGAAGTCCACCGCATGGGGCTGGATGATCACGTGGCCCGAGCGGACGGCCAACAGGTCCGACACCAAGGTCAGCAGCCGCTCGGCATTGCGCCGCACCACCTTAAGCTGGCCACGTGCCACGGGGTCGAGCTTTGCAGTGTCGTCGAGCACGAGGTCCAGGTAACCAAGGATGGAGGTAAGCGGCGTCCGGAACTCATGCGAGACACTGGCCACGAAATCGTCTTTGGCGGCCAGGGCGTTCACGAGGTCCGTGACGTCGCTGAAGACCACCACCGAGCCCACGAAGTTCCGTTCGTCGTCGAGCATCGGCCGGGCGCTGGTGGTGAACGCACGCTGCGCCGGCCCGGTGCCGATCCAGATGAGCTGATCGGTGAACTGCTCGCCGAGGACGGCCCGCCGCACGGGGCGCCGTTCGCGGGGTACTGAGGTCGTCCGGTCTTCCTCGAACACCAGGAGCTGGGACTCGTTGGGGTTGGTGATTCCCTGCGGCGTGGCCAGGCGGTGGGTGCTGCGCTGGCGGTGGTTCATGAGGATGTCGTTCCCACCGCCGTCGACGGCCACCACGCCCAACGGCAGCGCCTCCATGACGGTGTTCAAGAGCCGTTCATGGTGGCTGCTGGCTTCGAAGGCGGCGTTGAGTGCCTCGTCCTTGTCCTCGAGGGACTTTTGCTGGCGGACCATGCTCATGGTGACTACGCTGACGGAGATCCCGATGCCGAGCATCAGGATCGGGTAGAGCAAGGGGCGGCTGAGGTCCTGCGGCGTGACGGAACCGCGGATGAACAATGGCCCCCAGACCACGCCGAGGGGACCGAAGAAGCAGAGCGTGACCGCGATCCGGGGATAGAGGCCGGAAGCACAAAGCCAGATCACGGGAAGGACCACCAGCACGCTCAGGCCGGTGAGCGCCTCCTGCCCGCCCTCGCGGCCGAAGGTAATGGAAACCATGTCCAGCAGGGGTATCACCAGGAAACTGGGGAAGGGCAGCCGGTGCCAGGGAACCGCGAAGCAGGCGGCCAGGAGCAGGGCCTGGCTGAGCAGGAAGATCTGAAATAGCGGGTTGCCCAGCGTCCCAGGGAAGAACAGCGCCACCAGGATGGCCGCGATGCAGACCGGGACGGACAGGGGCAACTGGGTGAGGACCACCCGCATCCGCAAGGTGTGCTCATGGAAGGCACGCTTGAAGAACGGCGGCTTCTCCTCGCCTTCAATGTTCCGGCGTTTCACCTGGCCCCCAGGGAACGGCGTGGGTGTCGGCTCATGGGGCAAGCCTATCCAGCGGCGGCTATACTTCTCGGGAAATCGAGTTGGCTGGGGGCTGCGATGGGTGAAGCACGTATTGGGCTGGTGATCGAAGACGACCACGACATCCGCGACCTTATCAGGGCAGTGTTGTCCCAGGCCGGCTTTGAGGTCCATGTAGCCTCCACCGGATTTGCAGGGGTGGACGCGGCACTGGACCTGGATCCCGATGTCATTACCCTGGACCTCGGACTGCCGGATATCGACGGATTCGAGGTGGCCCGCCGGATCCGGAAATCTTCGGACGCCTACATCATCATGCTGACCGCCCGCACCGAGGAGATCGACACCCTCCTGGGCCTGGAAGCCGGCGGCGACGACTACCTGACCAAGCCCTTCCGGCCGCGTGAGCTGCGCGCCCGGGTGGAGGCCATGATGCGGCGGCCCCGTTCGGCGTCGAACGCCAGGACGTCGAACGCCGGGACGTCGGACGCGGGGATGTCGAACGCGGGGCACGGGGAGCAGCGCGGTGGCGCGGAGCTGCGCCACAACGGGCTGGTGGTTTCCGCGGCAGCCCGCTCCGCCGTCCTGGAGGGCGTTGAGCTGCGGCTGACCCGCTCCGAATTCGAGCTCCTGCTCGCGCTGCTGGAAACCGGCCGGATCGTGCGGTCCAAGACCGACCTGGCGCGGCGCCTCCGCAACGAACCGTACGACGCCGGCAGTTACGTCAGCGACGCCGACGAGCGGGCCGTTGAGGTCCACATGGGGAATCTGCGCAAGAAGCTGGGGGACAGCAAGCAATCCCCCCGATGGCTGGAAACCGTGCGGGGCATCGGCTACCGGCTGGCGCCTGCTGTTCCGTCGCGCTAGCTCGCCTCCAGGCCTGCGGTTGTCCCGGGAGCGAGCCCGCATGCCGCCACCAGACCGGTGACCGTTCCGCGGGCACAGCGGCCCAATTCCTCGAGGCTGGCACTCAGCTCGGCGGCGTCGTCGCAAACCGGGAAGAGCCTGATACGGACTTCGAGCTCGGCGGCCAACAGGCTCAGGCACCGTGCACCCACCATTGCGCTCGAGGTCTTCAGGCTAAGGACCGCGTCCAGGCCCTCCTCCTTGTCGAGCGCGTCCACGGCCCGCTGCAGGCGGTCAATCCGTGCGGGCAGCAACTTGACGTAGTTCCGGACCAACTCCCCGACAGCGCCGTGATCCCCGCCCAACTCCACCCGGAGTTCGTTCAGGACAGCGGGATCCACCAGGACGCCGGAGCGCCCTCCACAAGCATTCACGGTTCCCTCCCGCCTCCACGCAGTGATGCCAGGACTCAACAGTAAGGTGCCCGGAAGCCGTGCAGCAGGGGGTCCGTGAAAGCTTGAGTAAATCTTGAGCGGGCACCGCATGGCTCCTTGAGGAATGCCTCGTGGTGGCGCTGCCTAGGGGCGCGGCCCGCCGTCGAGGAAGTCCGTGAGCTGGGCCTCCAGGGCGCTGCGGTCCTTCAGACCGCATTCCCACACGGTGAGCACCTCCCAACCGGCGGAGGCAAGCCGTTCGCGCTGGAGGGCGTCGCGCTCGCGGGTGCGGCGCCGCTTGGCGTCCCAGAACTCGGCGTTGCCCGTAGGTGCGTGCATCCCGGCCGGGCAATCGTGGAAATGCCAGAAGCAGCCGTTCACGAAGATCACCTTGTGCCTGCCCGCGAACACCAAGTCCGGGCTCCCGGGCAGTTTCCCGCCCGCGGCCATGCCGTGCAGGCGGTAGCGGTAGCCCTTCGCATGCAGGAGCCGGCGGACCAGGAGCTCGGGTTTGGTGTTCTTGCCGCGGATCCTGGACATGTTCCGGCTGCGCTGCTCTGGTGTGAGCAGATCACGGCTCAGGAGGTCCCGGCTTTCGCCCATGATCCGAGTCTAGCCACGGTTACCGTGCGCGGCGCCTGGAAGGACAGCAGCCTGATCCACTCCGGTTCCGGCCCGTGCAGGCCGACGCCCGGCAGCGCCGCTGCCGTTTCCTGGACGACGACGGCGGCCTCCAGTTCGGCGAGTTTCGCGCCGAGGCAACGGTGGATGCCGGAGCCGAACGCGAGGCCGTAGGGCAGCGGACCCCTGGCGCCTGGACCCCTGGCGCCTGGACCCTTGGCGCCTGGGCCCCTGGCGCCTGGACCGCTGGGGCCCGGTTCGGCCCCCGGGCGGCCGTGGTTTCCGGTCAGTTCCAGCAGGATTTCTTCGCCGGCCGGGATCGGCTGGCCATTGAGCTCGGTGTCGCGGCTGGCAATGCGGCGCCAGGTCGGCACGGAGGACTCGCTGGCAAGGACACTCCGCACGAGCTCCGTCGCCCGGTCTTTCGCCGAAGCTTCGTCCCACGCGATGCCGGTGGACCCCTCGGCCAGGCGGAACAGGGCCGTGCTGATGAGCTGGGTGGTGGTTTCCTGGCCGGCGATCAGCAGGAAGTACCCCAGGGAGCAGATTTCCGGGGTGCTGAGCCCGTGCCCGGCCAGGGACTTGAACAGGTTCCGGCCGGGGGAGGCCACGGCTTCCAGTACCAGGTCCCGGAGCCAGCGGTAGAAGTCCGCGGCGCTGCGGGCGAGCTCCAGTTGCCGTTCCGGGCCGGGCCAGCCCCAGAACAATTCCAGGGAGTCCAGGCTCCAGGCCTTCAGCTCCGGCAGCTCCCGCACCGGCAGGCCCAGCATCTCGAGCATCACCACGGCAGGGGGAAGGGCGGCCACAGCCTGGACCAGCTCCACGCGGCCCGCCTCGGCGAGTCCGTTGGCGGCGTCGTAGGCGGCTTCCTTGGCCAGTTGGCGGATCCGGGGCTCCATCGCCTCCACGGTGGCAGGGGTAAAGAAGCCGGCCACGACTTTGCGGATTCCGGAGTGGGACGGGGTGTCGTTGCTGGCCAGCACGGGCGGAAGCGCGAAGCGGGCGCCCTGCAGGATGCGCAGGGCCTGCCCGGACAACGGGGTCACGGCGAGTAGGGCGTTGGCCGGGCCGAAGTCCTCCGGGCGGTGCAGGACCTCGCGGACTTCGGCGGGTTCGCGGACAACACGGTACGGGCATTGGGCGGTGCTCATGAGGCCACGCCGTCCAACCACAGCGGCGCCTGCTCCCGGAACGCCTGCACGGGCAATGCCGCCGCCGCCTCCGGAAGCGTGCCGAGCAGCGTGACGGCCCCGGCGGAGAACGCCGCCCGGTTGCCGAGCTCTGCGAGCCCGGGAAGCTCCGGCCAGCTGCCCAGGATCAGCCCTGACACCGCGAGGCCCCTGCGTTCCAAGGCTTCCAGGGTCAGCCCGGTGTGGTTCAAGGTCCCCAGGGACGGCCGGGCGACCACCGCAAAGCCGGCCCCGTCCCCCAGGAGAGCCCCGAGATCGGCCAGCGTTCCGCCGTCGGGATCCAGCTCCACCAGCAGCCCGCCCGCACCCTCCACCAGCACGTGGTCATGCCCGGCGGCGAGCTGCCGGATACGTTCGGCGTGCGCCGCCAGGGGCGGCAGCCCCACGCCGTCCACGGCGGCTGCCTGTACCGGGGCCAGCGGTTCTTCGAGGACGACGCCGGCCTCCGCCGTCAGGGGCGCGGCCAGCCTGGTGATTTCGGAGCAGTCGGAGTCGCCGTCCTTGTTGCCGGTCTGGCACGGTTTGTAGGCGGCCACCGAGCGGCCCCGGGAATGCAGGGCAGCGGCCAGCGCGGCGGTGGCGACGGTCTTGCCGACACCGGTGTCCGTGCCGGTGACCAGGATGATAGGTGGAAGGCTCTGGTGGTCTGGCTTCATGGGGTTTCCTCCAGGATGCCGCGCAGCGTTGCGCAGGCGTAGTCGATCTCGTCGGGGGTGAGGGTGGCCCGGGCGGTAAGGCGCAGCCGGGATACGCCGTCCGGGACCGACGGCGGGCGGAAGCAGCCCACCCGGATCCCGGCGTCGCGCGCTGCCCGGCTTGCCCGCAACGCGGTTTCGGCATCGGGCAGTGGAACGGACTGGACGGCACCAGCTGCTTCGAACGATCCGTTTGCTGCGGTCCGAAGACCGGCTGCCAGTTTTGCGGCGTTCCCGCGGACAGCCGCCGGACGCCACGGCTCGGCGGCGATGACCCGGAGCGCCGCCAGGGCAGCAGCCGCGGCTGCCGGGGCTAGCGCGGTGTCGAAGATAAAGCTCCGTGCCCGGTTCAGCAGGTGCTCCCGTAGGAGCGCCGAACCCAGCACCGCCCCGCCTTGGCTGCCCAGGGCCTTGGACAAGGTGGCCGTGAGCACCACGTTCGGGTGGCCGGCCAGGGCGGTCCCGGCTACGGCGCCGTGTCCTTCAAACTCCGCGTGTCCGTCAAACCGCCCGTGTCCGTCCTGACCGGCCGCGCCGGAGACGCCCAGGCTGTGGGCTTCGTCGATCAACAGCATGGCGTCGTGCTCGACGGCCAGTTCCAGCAGGGACGCGAGGGGAGCGGCGTCGCCCCACACGCTGTAGATGGACTCCACGGCGATCAGCGCCCGCGGCTCGCCGTTCCCGGCGAGGCCGCGCCCCGAAAGGAGCCGCGCGGCGTCGTCGACGTTGTTGTGGGCGAAGGTTGCCACCCGCGAACGGGCCAAGCGGAAGCCGTCGATCAGCGAGGCGTGGCAGTGCTCGTCGGCAACGATCAGCGTGCCTGGACCGCCCAACGCCGTCACCACACCCAGGTTGGCCAGGTACCCGGAGGAGAACACCAGGCCCGCCTCCATGCCGGTGAACCGTGCCAGCTCCTCCTCGAGCTCAAGGTGCAGCCCGGTGGTGCCGGCCACGAGCCGCGAGGACGTGGCTCCGGTGCCCCAGCGGCGGATGGCCTCGCACGCCGCCTCGGCCAGGCGCGGATCCGAGGCCAGGCCCAGGTAATCGTTGCTGGCCAGGTCCACCACGGCTCCACCTGCCGCGCGGCTTTCCGGCGAACGGTTCTCCGGGGAACGGGTTTCGGGTGAACGGGTTTCTGGTGAACGGGTTTCTGGTGAACGGCGCAGCCCGCGGCGTTCACGGACCGCGGCCTGCTGCTCCAGCCACCGGGTCATCGAGACGCTCACGGAGCGCCCACTCTTCCGGCAGCGACCGCGGCCACCATTCCGGCGGCCATCGCTTCGGCCTCCGCGCCCGAGCTGATGTACGGCGGCATGGCGTAGACCAGGTTCCGGAACGGCCGTACCCACACCCCGTTGCGAATGGCCGCCCGTGTCACGGCCGGGACGTCCACTGCCTCCTCCAGTTCGATGACGCCGACCGCACCGATGGTGCGGACGTCCGCGACGCCGTCGAGCTCCCGGGCAGGGGCGAGCCCGGACGCTAGGGCCGCACCCACCCGGGCCACGTCGCCCCGCCAGGCACCGGCGGCGATGATGCCCAGGCTCGCGTTCGCCACGGCGCAGGCCAGGGGATTGCCCATGAACGTGGGCCCGTGCAGGAGCGCCCCGGCCGCCCCTCCTGAAACCAGCCGCGCCACCTCACCGGTGCAGAGCATGGCCGCCAGGCTGAGGTACCCGCCGGTGAGGGCCTTGCCCACGCAGAGGATGTCCGGCACCACCCCGGCATGGTTGGCAGCGAAGAGTTCACCGGTGCGGCCGAAGCCGGTGGCGATCTCGTCCAGGATGAGCAGCAGGCCGTGCTGGTCGGCGATCTCCCGGAGGATCCGCACGCATTCCGGCGGGTAGGCGAACATGCCGCCCGCGCCCTGCAGGACTGGCTCGGCAATGATGGCGGCCAGCTCATCGGAATGCCGCGCGGTCAGGGATTCCACGTCCGCCCGCCACTGTTGGATATCCGGACCGATGGCGGTCGCCGCGGCCGGTGGACGGGGCGCGAAGACGTTCGCCGCCAGCAGCCCCGGAAACGCCGAATGCATCCCGTCCACCGGATCGCAGACCCCCATCGCGGCGAAGGTGTCGCCGTGGTAGCCGCCGCGCAGGCTGAGGAAACGCTGCCGCTTCGGCCGCCCCGCCTCCGTCTGGAACTGCACGGCCAGCTTCAGGGCCACCTCCACGGAGACCGAGCCCGAATCGGCCAGGAACACCCGCTCCAAGGCGGGCCGGTCGGCCGTGGACGGAGCCATCGCCAGGAGCCGTTCGGCCAGCTCGACGGCGGGACCGTGCGTGAGTCCGCCGAACATGACGTGGCTGAAATCCGCCAGTTGCCGCTTGGCCGCAGCGTCCAGCAGGGGGTTCCGGTAGCCGTGGATCACCGACCACCACGAGGACATGGCATCGAGGACCTCGAAGCGCTCGCCGTGCTCGTCGCGCAGCCGCAGCCGCACGCCGTCGGCGCCTTCCACCTCCCACAGCGTAAGCGTGCCCGACGCCGGAGCATACGGATGCCACAGGCTCGCCCTGTCGCGCTGGATCAGGCTGCTGCTCCCTGTGAAGCTCTGGCGCAGGCTGTCCTGCTGGATCAGACTGGCCTGCTGGGGCAGGCCTTCGGTCAGGCTCATCCCGCCAGGCTCCCGTGCCGGGAGCATTCGGCGCGCCAGCCCAGCGGCGTGACCTGGACCTTCATCCGGCGGCGGCACTGTGCGCAGTAGCGCGGCGGTTCCAGAGCCAGCAGTGCCCGGCAGCTGTGGTGCGCCGAGGCTCCCGGGCGGGCGTCCGACGTCGGGCCCCCACCGGCAGCGGCCGGCCCGTCTCCCGGAGTCCCGCCGTCGAGCGCCCCGCCGCAGTGCCCGCAATACAGTTCCGCGCTCACAGCGTCTTCTGGAGTTCCTTGATGGGCATGTTCAGCTCCACCAGCAGCTGCAGGTCGGCGTTGGCGGGGCGGCCCAGGGTGGTCAGGTAGTTGCCGACGATCACGGCGTTGATGCCGCCCAGCAGGCCCTCGCGGGTGCCGAGGTCGCCCAGGGTCAGTTCGCGGCCGCCGGCATAGCGCAGCACCGTGCGCGGCATGGCCAGGCGGAAGGCGGCGATTGCACGGAGGGCGTCCTTGCCGTCCATGATGCCCTGGTTTTCCAGCGGCGTTCCGGGCCTCGGGTTGAGGAAGTTCAACGGGACCTCGTGCGGGTCCAGGGCGGCGAGCTGGGCGGCGAGTTCGGCCCGCTGTTCCAGGGATTCGCCCATGCCGATCAGGGCGCCGCAGCACAGTTCCATGCCTGCTTCCTTGACCATGGCGCAGGTTTCCAGGCGCTCTTCGTAGCTGTGGGTGGTGACCACCTGCGGGAAGTAGCTGCGGGCGGTCTCCAGGTTGTGGTTGTAGCGGTGCACGCCCCACTCAGCGAGCTGCTCCACCTGTCGCCGGGTCAGCATGCCCAGGGAACAGGCGATGTTGATGTCCACTTCTTCGTTGATGCGGTCGATCGCGAACTTGATCTGGTTCATCAGCTTGATGTCCGGGCCGCGCACGGCGGCCACGATGCAGAACTCGGTGGCGCCGGTGGCAGCGGTTTCCTTCGCGGCCTTGACCAGCTCCGGGATGTCCAGCCAAACGCCGCGCACGGGGGAGTCGAACAGCCCGGACTGGCTGCAGAAATGGCAGTCCTCGGGGCAGCCGCCGGTCTTGATGGAGATGATGCCCTCCACCTCCACGTCCTCGCCGCAGTGTTCGACGCGCACCTCGTGGGCGAGCTGCAGCGCAGCCGGGATGTCCTCGTCGGGGAGGCGCAGGATCTCCAGCAATTGGGCCTCGTTCAGTCCGATCCCGCGTTCGAGCACCTGTTCGCGGGCGGTATCCAAGATGGTCATGCTGCTCCTTGCTTCCTCGGTGAAGTGTTTCGGTGAATGCCTACTCACTGACGCTAGCCACCTTGCAGGGCGCCGATTTTGTTGGACGTCCACAAAGCCCGGCGGCGGATCTTGGCATCGCGTGGGGTGGAACAAACCCTGGTCCGCGCACAAGTTACAGCCCCGAAACACCGCGGTGACCCTGCTGTCGAATCCCGCCGATAGCGTCGGGCGGAGCCGGAGAATACCGAACAGCTGAGGAAAGTGATGTGGGGATGACTGAAGAACAGCGGACAACACAGACCCTGGAACGCTCGACGGCGGGCGGCAGCGCGGTCGTCGACGGTTCCCGACGGGCGGCGGCAGGCAGCCCCGCCAGGAGCGACGCGATGAGCGCCGCGAAGGAAAGCCTGGAGGACTACACGCTGCGCTTCGCGCCGCGCTCCTACCGGAAATGGAGCGCCGGGGTGGTGGCGACAAGCGCGCTGGGCGGCATCGCGTACCTGGCGGATTTCTCCATCGGGGCGAATATCGGGATCTCCTACGGCACGGGAAACGCAATCCTCGGGATCGTCCTGGCCGCCGCCGTCATTTTCGCCACGGGGTTCCCGCTGGCGTACTACGCCGCGCGGTACAACATCGACCTGGACCTGATCACCCGCGGATCCGGGTTCGGCTACTACGGTTCGGTGGTCACCAACGTCATCTTCGCCACCTTCACGTTCATCTTCTTTGCCCTCGAAGGCTCCATCATGGCGCAGGGCCTGGAACTGGGTCTCGGCATTCCGCAATGGATGGGCTACGCCGCGTCCACCCTGATCATCATTCCGCTGGTGATCTACGGAATGAACACGCTGGCCAAGCTGCAGGTGTGGACCACGCCGCTCTGGCTGCTGCTCATGGTGGTGCCCGTGGGCTACCTGGTGGTGTCGCATCCGGAGAGCATCGGATCCTTCTTCGCCTACACCGGCAAGTCCGGCGAATCCGGCACCAACCTGGCCTCCGTGATGCTCGCCGCGGGCGTCTGCCTGTCCCTCATGGCGCAGATCGCCGAACAGATCGATTACCTGCGTTTCATGCCGCCACGCACCGCCGCGAACAAGGGTGCCTGGTGGCGGGCCGTGATCCTGGCCGGTCCGGGCTGGGTGGTTTTCGGTGCCATCAAGCAGATCGTTGGCATGTTCATCGCCGTCTACCTCATCGCCACCCTGGACCCGGCAGCATCGGCCCACGCCAACCAGCCCGTCCACCAGTTCCTGGGCGTCTACCGGGAAATGATGCCGGCGTGGCTGGCGATGACCCTCGCCGTGGTGCTGGTGGTCATCTCGCAGATCAAGATCAACGTCACCAACGCCTACTCCGGGTCGCTCGCCTGGACCAACAGCTTCACCCGCATCACCAAGACCTACCCGGGCCGCATGGTGTTCGTGGTGCTGAACCTGGTGGTGGCCCTGGTGCTCATGGAAGCGAACATGTTCGAGTTCCTCAACACCATCCTCGGCTTCTACGCCAACTGCGCCATCGCCTGGGTGGTCACGGTGGCCTCGGACATCGCGATCAATAAATACCTGCTGAAGATCTCGCCCAAGGTGCCCGAGTTCCGCCGCGGCATGCTGTACGCCGTGAATCCGGTGGGCTTCGTGTCCATGCTGGCCTCGGCAGGGGTGTCCATCGCGGTGTTTTTCGGCGCCTTCGGAGCAGCCGTGCAGCCGTATTCGCCGATCTTCGCGGTCGGCCTGGCCCTGCTCCTGCCGCCGCTGCTGGCCGTCCTGACCCGCGGGAACTACTACCTGCGCCGGCAGGACGACGGCATCGACCTCGCCATGTTCGACTCCGAGGGCAACCCCAGCCAAGCCAAGCTGCTGTGCCACGTGACCGGGATCGAGTTCGAGCGGCCGGACATGCTCCGCTCGGCCCAGGACGGACCCGACGGCGAACCGCAGTACATCTCGTCCCTCGCCTTGTCCACGGACAAGACCGGGGAATTGGTGCTGCCCGCGCAGAAGTAGCCGGCACAGTAAGTTCCGACGGCGGCAGGAACCTCCCACGGGAAGGCGGCCGCCGCCGTCGGGCAGTTTGTCAGCCGGTGATCTAGGCCACATTCGGAATAGTTGCACGCGCGTCATAGTTGGCCAAGACGGAAACGATTCCCGTGTGAAAGGTACTGCGCATGCTGTTCTCACCCCTGACCGTCGGCGAGCTGGAAATCCCCAACCGCCTGGTAATGGCCCCGCTCACCCGCGTCCGCGCAGGCCAGGAAGGCATTCCCGGCCCGCTGCTCGTGGAGCACTACCGCCAGCGGGCCTCGCTTGGCCTGATCGTCAGCGAAGGCACCTACCCAACGCCCGCCGGCCAGTCCTACCCTGGACAGCCCGGCCTCGTCACCGACGAGCAGGTCGCCGGCTGGAAGAAGGTCACGGACGCCGTCCATGCCGAGGGCGGCCGCATCTTCGCCCAGATTATGCACGGCGGGCGCGTCTCCCATCCGGACATCATCGGCGGCCGCGAAGTCGTCGCCCCGAGTGCTGTCGGGATCGACGGCGAGGTCCGCACCCCGAACGGCAAGCAGCCCTACCCGGTGCCGCGTGAGCTGCGCACCGACGAGCTCCCCGTGGTGATCCAGGAAATCGTCACAGCCTCCCGGAACGCCATCGAGGCAGGGTTCGACGGCGTCGAGCTCCACTCGGCCAACGGCTACCTGCTCCACGAGTTCCTGGCGCCCAACACGAACATCCGCACCGACAGCTACGGCGGTTCCCCCGAGAACCGGGCCCGCTTCGTGATCGAGACCGTGCAGGCCGTGGTCGACGCCCTCGGTGCCAGCCGGGTGGGCATCCGGATTTCCCCCGAGCACCTGGTCCAGGAGATCGCCGAGACCGACCCGGCCGATGTCCGAGCCACCTACGAGGTCCTCGTGGACACGATCGCCCCGCTCCAGCTCGCCTACCTGAGCATTCTCCACGACGATCCCAAGGGCGCCCTGGTGCAGGACCTGCGCGAACGTTTCAGGGGCACCTTCCTGGTGAACACCGGATTCAGCAGCGTCACCGGACGTGAAGAAGCCGTGGAGTTGGTTGCCGGTGGCCACGCCGACGCCGTGGTGGTGGGCCGCCCGGCTATCGCCAACCCGGACCTCGTGCGCCGCTGGCGTGACGGCCTGCCACTGAACGAGGCAGACCCCACCACGTTCTACGGCGAAGGGGCCAAGGGCTACACGGACTACCCGTTCTACGCCAACTGATCCCCAGTTAGGCACCCGGCGGCGGCATCTGCCGCCGGGTGCCCTCTGACACAGCCCGCTGACACAGCCCGATGAACCCGCCCAACTGCTCAAGGCACTCCGGATGGACGGGCAGGTAGTTGCTCAGTTCCGGCGAGCGGACGACGACGGCGCGCCACTGCCCGCGCGAAACCGCCACGTTGATCCGGTTCCGGGAGAGCAGGAACTCCATGCCGCGCGGCACCTCGCCGGCAGCCGAGGCCGCCATGGACACGATGACCACCGGCGCCTCCTGGCCTTGGAACTTGTCCACGGTCCCCACCCGGACGTCCTCCAGCCCGGCCGCCCGAAGTTCGCGCCGGATCAGCTGCACCTGGGCGTTGTACGCGGCCACCACCAGGATGTCCCGCTCCCCAAGTTCCCGTGGCCCACGTTCTTCCTGGGGGTCGTCCCAGCGCAGGCCGAGATGGGCCTGGACCTGCCGGACCACCTCTGCCGCTTCCTCAACCGACGAGGTCGAATTTCCGCGGTGCGGTACATAAACGCAGTCGATCCCCGGCGGGAGCCCCTCAAGGTGCCGTGCCGAGGCCGGGGGAGCGGCGTGCAGCCGTCCGTCGTAGGACAGCTCGGATACGGCGGCGCACAGTTCAGGGTGCATCCGCCATGACGTGGCCAGGAAATACCCCAGTTCCGGCGGCAAGGTGTGATGATCCCGGGACAGCCAGCCGAGGGCGGATTCGTCCACCGGCTCCGGATGCTTCCCCTGCGTGACCTGCGGTAGCTGCTGCGGGTCACCCAGCAGAAGGAGCCGCTGCGCGGCACGGCTGACCGCCATGGTGTTGGCCAGCGAGAATTGCCCTGCCTCGTCGATGACCAGCAGGTCGAGGGACCCGGGCGGCACGCCGTTGCCGGTCATGGTCCAGGCGGTACCGCCGATCAGGGCACCGCCGGGTTTGGACAGGAGGCGTTCGACGTCGGCCTTGCCGCGATGCTGCCAGGGCAGCGGATCGTCGTGCTTGACTTCCTTGGCCACCCGTCGCGGATCGACGCCCGCCTTCTCCACGGCAGCCCGCAGCATGTTCTCCACCACCGCATGCGATTGCGCGACGACCCCCACCTTCCAACCCTGCGACACGAGCCGGGCCACCACATGGGAACCCACATAGGTCTTCCCCGTCCCCGGAGGACCCTGCACGGCAAGGCAGGAATGGTCGAGGTCCACCACGGCCGCGGTGATCGCGTCGACATAGCCGTCCGGGCCCTCCGCCACCGCCGGCAGGGCGTCAAGATTCCTTAGCCGAGGAGGGCGGCGGCGCAGCAGGTCCAGGGCCGGGTCGCGCGGCCACTCCGGAAGGGAGTCCCGGAGGTCGGTGGCGAGCTGCGCCAGTGCGGCCTTCTGCCCGTCCGTGGGAATCGGCCGGTCCGGGGTCAGGGCCATGGGCAGTGCGGAAAACTCCGTGGCACCGCGCGGCAGCCGCTCGGCAATGACCACGACGTCCCGGCCGTCTGCTTCGCCGCTTTCGATCACCTCCGTGCCCGCCCAGCCGGAACGCCCCAGTGCGGACTGGAGGCCCGAGGCGTCATCCTTCGCCTGCAGCCATTCCGGCAGGGGCGGCCCGTACATCCGGAAGAACGTCCTGCCCGCGGAAAAGTCGGAACCCTCGGCGGCTCTGCCGGCCAGGCGGATAGTGCGGACAGGGTTCTTCCGCGGCCCGGGTTTCGCCCATTCCTGAAGCACTACAGCGCTTTCGGCTACGAAGACGTCCCGGGTGTCCTCCCATTCGGAGACCGGCTTGTCCAAGCGGTCGAAGTGGCCCCACCAGTACTGTTTGTCCTCGCGACGGTGGTACCCGACCGCGGCGGCAACCAAGGCAATGGCACGGCCATCGTCCGATTGGAGCTCCTCCTCCGCCAGCGTGCCCAGGTACCCCAGCAGCGCTGCTTCCTCCGGCGCGGCTTCGTAGCCGGGGGTATCCGGAGCGGCCCCCGCCGGGGACTCCGGGACCGCCGTGCCGACGTCGATGGACCGTTCCGCGGCCAGGCCGAGTAGCCAGTTGCGCAGTTCCAAGGTGGAGAGGCAGTCGTACTCGTTGTAGTCGGAGATGCTGGCCAGGATGGCGGCGGCTTCGTCCGCCTGCCCGTTGTCCCGTGCCGTGCAGTAGTTGGCGTACGCCACCACGGAGGCTCCGGCGTCGGTGACGTCCCCCGACCGCAGGTGTTCGCCCATGTAGAGGGGTTCGAGCTTCTTGATGCTGTAGGAGTTCTCGGAAATCCGCAGGCTGTGGCGCACGGTGTCGTACAGGTCCACCAGCACGCCTTCACGCAGGAGATCGTCCACCTCGGCTTCACCCATCACATGGCTCAGGGACAGCTTCCGCAGCGCTGTTTTCTCGTACGACGCGTAGTGGTAGATGTGCATGCCCGGATAGTTGGCCCGGCGTTCGGCAACGTAGTCCAGGAAGTCCCTGAAGGCCTGGCCTTCCCCGGCCCGGGTGTGCGCCCAGAACGGCCGGAACACGGGAGTCCCGCCGGGCTCTACCGGGTTTTCGACCACGCCGAACAGGTACTCCAGGCCCCACACGCCAGCGGGATCCTGCCACAGCGGATCGCCTTCGAAGTCGAAGAAGATGTCGCCGGGATCCGGTGCCGGGAGCCTGCCCAAGGTGTTGTCCGGGAGGACCGTGTAGCCCACGGACTTGGCCTCGCCCTTCTTGTCCGCGTAATGGACTATGCCGTCCGGGGTGCCCGTGCCGGTCTGCAGGCGGGCCTGTTCCCGCAACCGCAGGAAGGTGGAATCCCCGTTCGCGCCGCCACGATCGGCGGGCGCGGCGGCCAGCTGGTCGATGGTGGTGATGCCGGATTCGACCAGTTTCTTCCGCCGGCTCACGCGCATGCCGGCCACCATCAGGAGATCGCGGTGCAGCAGGACCTGCTCGGCGCAATAGTCGCAGCGGCCACAAGCGGAGTAGCGCGGATCGCCCCAGTCGACAGGCCCGACGTCGGCGATGTGACCGGCGGTCATGTCGAGGAAACGTTCGCGGCGCTCCCTGAAGACCGGAAGGATGTCCGCCAGGACATGGTCGCTGTGGATCCCGTTGCCCAGCACCAGCGTGACCGTGGGGTCGGGCATGATGCCCGCCTTGAGGAGCTGGTCGGCGTAGGCGGCCAGTTGCAGCAGCGCCGTGACCTTCGCGTGCCGGGCCAACTTGGTGTCGAATACCGCGTAGCTGTCCTCGCCGCGCTTCACCAGGAAATCCGAACGGCCGTGGAAGATGCCGTCGAAGAACGCCGCCTGGAACACTACATCCGCACCGGAGCGCAGCGCCCCGATCGATTCCGCATGCTTGGCGTGCAGGGTGGTGCGGTCCATCGCTTCGGCGGGAACGACGTCGTACACGCCCCTTCCCGTCCCCGGATCCCAGGTGCCGAATTCCGCGACGAACGTATCCAGGACCTTGTGCTCGTGGATGTCGCCGAGCGTCGCGGCGCGGTCCAGCATGGCGTCCTTCGGGAAATCCGCCGGGGCCCTGCGGCCGAGTTTCTCGTCGAGTTTCCGAAGGACCTGGTACTCGCAGGTGGCAGCGGCCACGAGGTCGCTGGCCGAAAAGACCAGGTCCCGGGGCTGGCCGGCAGTCTCCGCGTCGAGAAAGAACATTGCGCCCCCAAGGCCGTCGAACTGAGTCCATTGAAGTAAGACCGTTGAACTGATGAGGCCAAGCTATCAGCGGGGGCTGACATTATTGCGTGTCCGGACGCAGTACGACGGCGGCACCCGCCCTCCGCGAAGAAGGCGGGTGGCGCCGTCGCCGGTTATTCGGGGCCGCTCAGGCGGAGCGGCGCTACTTGGTCGGTTTCCGTGGAGTCCGGCGGGTCTTGGGGGCCGCCTTCCCCTCCGCCGCGGGCGGCATCAGGTCCCGCACCTCTGCGACAACACTCGGGTTGGCGCCGCGCTCGCTAAGGTCCTTCGCCAGGGTCTCCACCTCGGCGCTGGCGGCCTGGGCGTTGTCGGCGGCCAGGTGCAGCCCCGTGCGGAACTGGACCAGCTCGCGGTATGCGAGGTTGCCCGACGGCGTTGCGGCCGCCTGGTAGCGCTCCAGCCCCGGCTCGGTGAGGGCCAATGCCCGCTCCGGGTCCGCGCTGTGGCTCTTGACCATGGTCTGGTGCTCGCGGCGGTAGAAGTCGTCGCCCACGGACTGCGCGACGGCGGTGGCGGCCTTGACGCCCAGCGGCTCGCCTGTGAAGCGCTCGGCTGCCTCCGTGAGGGCATCCAGCCCCTTGCTCAGGTACGGGGACATCGAGCCTTCGAAGGCGAGGGTGAGCCCGACCTCGCGGTTGAAGAACTGCGGTGCGAAGCGGTCCTCTTCCTTGGTCACCGGGAAGCCGACCCGCAGCGGGAAGGTGTTGGAGGCCTGCAGCACGCCCTCGCTGCTGTAGACGACACGGACCAGGTACTGGCCCGGCTCGTCGAACACGAAACCGCCGGTGCTGTAGGCGAGCTGGACCAGCTCGCTGAAGCGGTCCTCGCCTTCCTTGCCGCCGGCGCCGGCCGCAGGGCCGAGGGTCACCGGTTCGGGGATGCCGTAGTAGCAGACCACCGATTCGTGCAGCACGGTGGTGCCGTTCGGTTTCTGGACGTACACGGTGGTGTTGCCGTAGCGCGGGTCGAGGCGGCGGTCCAGCACCAACGGCGCGTCGCTGGTGTTCCGGAGGCGGAACTCCAAGGCCACGGGCTCCATGAAATCGAAGTGGTCCTTGCCGGTCACGGTCAGTTCCACGTCGCTGCCCGGGCCGGAGACCGTCATCGAGCCGGCAGGAGATTCCAGGTGCCCGCCCGAAGCCCACGGGTCCCCGCCCATGATCACCGAGGCGCGGTCGCCGTGGCGCATGTGCAGGAGCTCGTCGTCGTCGAAGCGGAAGCGGAAGTTCGCCCAGAACTGGTCCGTGCCGTTGCGTTGGTCGTAGCGCCAGTCGTAGTTCATCCAGGACAGCGAATCCGGGCGGGCCTTGTCCCACGAATGCAGGAAGTTGAAGGCGTGCCCGGCCTCGTGCACCCAGGTGTAGAGGTAGTGGCGCTGGGCCCAGGCCTGGTCCTGCGTGGTCGGGGTTCCGGCCACCAGGTTGGTGAACCAGGAATGGTTGCGGAACACGGCGAACCCTTGCCGGTCGGGCCCGCGGCCGGCCCCGCCAAAGCCGGCGGCGGCGTCGAACATGATGCCACCCACGCCCGCGCTGTCGAACAAGCCAGCCTGCATTCCCCAGAGGTTCCAGGCCGGCCAGCCGGAGCTGAACCGGCTGAAGGAGGTCTCCATGGCGTCGTGGAGTTCGCCGACGTTCCAGGACACGAAGGCCGGGGCGCTGTCGTCGATCACGGTGTGCACGGAATCGATCCGGACGTCCACGCCGGCGTCCCGGTAGCTGGTCCCGATGTCCAAGGTGCGTTCGGCAAGGTCCGCGGGGCGGTTGTTGTGGCTGTGGGTGTTGTAGGACGGGGCCTTGGGGTCCACGTCCACCGAACTGCAGAAGTCCACTTCCAGGTTCACGTCCCGGAAGCAATCGGACTTGTACGCGCAGGTGTAGGCGGCCTCCGGGGTGCCGCCGACGGTGAAGACCACGGTGGCGGGGTTGATGGCGCCGAAGAACCAGCCCACGGAAATCTCCACGGTGGTGGGCGGGTGGACTCCCTGCCAGTAGCGGACGGTACCGCTGATCCGCACCCGGCAACGGGTCCAGGTGACCACGGGATTGTCCACGATCCAGGACTCCAGATAGGTGGTGACCAATTGGAAGCGGCCGCCGATCCGGACAAAGCGCTTGGAGTAGATATCCCCGCTGACCTTGTTCAGCACCGGGGATTCGACGTTGGTCCGCCGGTCGATGTCCAGCCGCAGGTCCAGGGACCTGCCGATCAGCGAGGCACCGGCCTGGCCTCCTTCGTAGCGTCCGCTGATGGCCGCGTTCCGCCAGCAACGCCACCAGTCGTGATCCGGCGGAAGCGGCAACGGACCCGGCTGCGGGAAGGGGATGGGGCCGGGCAGCGGCACTGGTCCCGGAAGCGGGATCGGTCCGGGAAGGGGCGATGGCGGCAGCGGTACAGGAAGGGGGTTGTCGGGGTTGGGCGTGTAGGACGGATCGGGCATGTTGGGGGTGTTCATCGCAGGGTCTTTTCTCGCGTGCAAGCAGTGGAACAGAATCGTTCGCCAGGGCGGCTTCGACGACGCGGAGCGGGTAACGGGAGCCCGCAGGGCGTGGCCAATGAGGGGCCGGCGGAAAGACGGTCCAGAGCGAGGCGGTGCGAGTCGGTTGGTGTCCCCAGAAACAGTCAGAAGGTGGCCCGCGCCCCGAATCCGTGAGTAACCAAGGGGAACAATACTCCAACGAATGGATTATTGAAATGGTGGGCTAGACCACGATACTTCCGGCCCTGTCCGGGCGTACGCTGAAACCATCGGCGTCGGGGCCGGGGGTCCGCGCCGATACCCATCGATCAAGGAGGACTCATGAGTGTTGTACGCGAATTCATGACCACCGATGCCCAATGCGTGAAGGAAGACCAGTCGCTGCAGGAAGCGGCCGTAATGATGCGCGATTTGGACTGTGGTTCCCTACCGATCTGCGGTAATGACGGAAAGCTCAAGGGCTTCATCACGGACCGCGACATTGTGCTCAAGTGCGTCGCCGAAGGCTGGAACGCAAGCGAGAAGCGCGCAGCCGACCTTGCCCAGGGAAAGCCCATCTGGATTGACGCCGATGCCAGCATCGACGCCGCGATCGACCTGATGGAAAAGCACCAGGTGCGCCGCCTGCCGGTCATCACCGACCACAAGTTGGTGGGCATCATCAGCCAGGGCGACATCGCCAGGAACTACTCCGAGCAGCGCGTTGGCGAGTTGGTGGAGCACATTTCCGCCAAGACCCCCATGACACCCATGGGCTGACGGAACATCTGGGCTGACGAACAATAGACCGGGCACCGTGGCGGACGCGCCGCGGTGCCTCTTACTGTCTGCTCCCTCATGGCCGGCGGATGGCAGGCGCTAGAGGAACGCCTCACGTCCGGTGCCCTCACGCAGCACCAGCTCACCGCCTTCAACCGAAGCCAGCACGCTCTTCGGCCGGCCGTGGACCGTGATCTCGGCGGACATTTCCCGGGACGGAATCTCGACGCCGACCGTCGCCCCCTTTGCCGGCAGCTCCACGGAGATTTCGGCAGCCATCCCCAGCAGCATCTTCGTGGACGCGCCGGGTTCGTGGTGGGCTTCCTTGCCGTTGACGGTGATGGTGACGTCGTCGCCGTCGAACCCGTCCTGGAGGATAACGAGCAATTCCTGCATGGTGCGCCCCTTCCTCGCGGTGCCTTCCAACTACAGCACGCGCCGAGGCTTTTTGGTAGGGCGCGCCTTTCGGTAGGGCAAACTGTGTTGGTGACTCAAATTCATTCCGGTACCGCAAACACCGCATCGCCCGAGGCCGCCATCCACGCCGTGATCGCCGAGGAACTCGGGGTGAAAGCCTGGCAGGTCAAGGCCGCCGTCGAACTGCTCGACGCCGGGTCCACCGTGCCGTTCATCGCCCGCTACCGCAAGGAAGTCACGGGCACCCTGGACGACACCCAGCTGCGCCAACTGGAGGAACGGCTGCGGTACCTGCGGGAGCTGGAGGAGCGCAAGCGCACTGTCCTCGAGGCGATTGCCGCCCAAGGAAAGCTGACCGCCGAGCTGGAGGCCGCCGTCGTCGCCGCGGACACCAAGGCCCGGCTTGAGGACATCTACCTGCCCTACAAATCCAAGCGCCGCACCAAGGCGCAGATCGCCCGCGAAGCCGGTCTCGAACCCCTGGCGGACGCGCTGCTGGCCGACCCCACGCTCAACCCCGAGGCCGAAGCCGCGAAATATCTCAACGCCGAGCACTCCGTTGACGACGCTTCCGCGGCGCTCGCCGGAGCCCGGTCCATTCTGGTCGAGCGCGTCTCCCAGGACGCAGACCTCGCCGAGACCCTCCGCGAGCGGCTGTGGACCCAGGGCAGCATGGTGTCCCGCGTGAAGAAGGGCATGGAGGCCCAGGGCCAAAACTTCAAGGACTACTTCGAGTTCTCCCAGCTGCCGGCCAAAATGCCCGGCCACCGGGTACTCGCGCTGCTGCGCGGCGAGAAGGAAGACGTGCTGGAACTGCAGCTCGCCGAGGCGGAACCGGCCGACGACGACGCCCTGGCCGCCGCGCGCACCCGTTACGAGAACGCCGTGGCCGCCTGCCTCGGGGTCGCCAACCGCGGCCGCGCGGCGGACAGCTGGCTGATGCAGACCGCGCAGATCGCCTGGCGGTCCCGGATCCTTGACCGGCTCGCCAACGACCTGCGCGGGCGCCTGTTCGCCCAGGCGGAGGACGAAGCCGTGCGCGTCTTCGCCGCCAACCTCCGCGACGTGCTGCTGGCCGCACCCGCCGGCAACCGTGCCACGCTGGGCCTGGACCCGGGCCTGCGCACCGGGGTGAAGGTGGCCGTCGTCGATGGCACCGGCAAGGTGGTCGCAACCGATACCGTCTACCCGCACGCACCCGCGAAGAAGTGGGACGAGGCCCTGGCGACCCTTTCGCGCTTGGTGGCGCAGCACGGCGTCGAACTCGTCGCGATCGGCAACGGCACCGCCTCCCGGGAAACCGACAAGCTCGCCGGCGAGCTCATCAAGACACTCAAAGCCGCCGGCGGTCCAGCGCTGCAAAAGCTCGTGGTCTCCGAAGCCGGGGCGTCCGTATACTCGGCGTCCGCGCTCGCCGCTGCCGAGCTGCCTGGCATGGATGTCTCCCTGCGCGGGGCCGTGTCCATCGCGCGGCGCCTGCAGGACCCGCTGGCGGAACTGGTGAAGATCGAACCGAAGTCGATCGGCGTGGGGCAGTACCAGCACGATGTCACCGCCGCGAAGCTCGACCGCTCCCTGGATGCGGTGGTGGAGGACTGTGTGAACGCCGTGGGCGTGGAGCTGAACACGGCCTCGCCGGCGCTGCTGAGCCGGGTGGCCGGCGTCGGGCCGCTGCTGAGCGAGAACATCGTGGCCTACCGGAACGAGAACGGGCCGTTCGCCAAGCGGGCCGAGCTGAAGAAGGTGCCGCGCCTGGGCGCCAAGGCCTTCGAACAGTGCGCCGGCTTCCTGCGGATCAGCGGGGGAGCCGAGCCGTTGGACCGTTCCAGCGTGCACCCCGAGGCTTATTCCGTGGCCCGGAAGATCCTGGCCGCCGCCGGTGCTTCGGGCTCGCCTGTCTCCGCGCTGGATCCGCAGGCCTTCGTGGACGGCGCCTTCGGCGTGCCGACCGTGCGGGACATCATGGCCGAGCTCGAAAAGCCCGGCCGCGACCCGCGCCCTGCCTTCGTGGCCGCGAGCTTCTCCGAAGGGGTCGAGAAGATCTCCGACCTGGTTCCGGGAATGGTGCTTGAAGGGACCGTCACCAACGTGGCCGCGTTCGGGGCGTTCGTGGACGTCGGGGTGCACCAGGACGGGCTGGTCCACGTCTCGGCAATGTCCAACAAGTTCGTCTCCGACCCGCGCGAAGTGGTGAAGTCCGGCCAGGTGGTGAAGGTGAAGGTGCTTGAGGCCGACCCGGAACGGAAGCGTATTTCGTTGACCCTGAGGCTCGACGACGAACCCGGCGCCTCAGGGAGCCGCACCGGAGGCGCTTCCACCGGGCGGTCAGGCGGCCAGGAACGGCGGAACGACGGCGGCCGTTCCCAGGAGCGGGGCCAGGACCGGCGGCCCCAGCAGGGCCGTTCCCAGCAGGGCCGCCCGCAGCAGGGCCGCCCGCAACAGGCGCCGGCGGATACGGCGCTCGCCGATGCCCTGCGGAGGGCCGGCCTCGGCAAGTAACAGGGCGGCGTCGGCGGTGAGCCTCATGGTTTGCCCGCCGCGGACTCCTTTTGCCACGGCCAGCGGCCGGTGATTTCCAGTTCCAAGGAGAAGCTCAGGAACGTCCGGATCGCCACGATAATGGCCAGCACGCCTACGCTCTCGAACGTGGGTGTGACGGCCACGGTGCGGATGATGTCGGCGGCGACCAGGAGCTCAAGGCCCAGCAGGATGGAACGTCCCAGCAACTGCCTGTAGGCGCGGTAGACCGAGACCTCGCCCGTGGCGCGCCGGGGCTTGTAGCCGCGCAATGCCAGCGGGATGGAGATCAATGCTCCCACCACCATCACGGCCACGCCGGCCGCGTCCATGTACGAGCCCACCGTCTCAATGATGTGTTGGAAGTCCATGGGTCCCCCTACTGTGCCGGCCGCCTGGAACTCCACAGTCTCACGGGAAGGGGCGTGGGCAGGAGGCTTTCCGGAAGCTCGCCTCGGCTGACCGGACTGCCGCGGGGCATCTCCGGTGGCGGCGGACCATGTGCCTACAGTGGGCCCATGAGCTTCACCAGGCCCGACGCTTTCACCACCCGGCCCACCCTGCGCGGCACCTTCGGCATGGCGGCCTCCACGCACTGGCTGGCCACGGCCACGGCACAGGCGGTGCTGGAGCGCGGTGGCAACGCCTTCGATGCGGCAAGCGCCGCGGCGTTCGTGCTGCATGTGGTGGAACCGCACCTCAACGGCCCCGGCGGCGACCTGACCGCGGTCTTCAGCACCGCCGTCGAGCCCGGAAAAGCGGTGGTCCTCATGGGGCAGGGGCCCGCACCGCAAGGGGCCACGGTGGAGCACTTCCGGGCCGAAGGGCTCAGCCTTGTCCCCGGATCCGGGGCCCTCGCCGCGGCGGTTCCGGGCGCCGTCGACGCCTGGCTTTTGCTGCTGCGGGACCACGGCAGCTGGGAGCTTGCCGAGGTACTGGATTTCGCGATCCGCTATGCGCGCGACGGGCACCCGGTGCTCGCCAGGGTGGGCGCGACGATCGCATCCGTGGCCGCGCTGTTCCGGGAGCACTGGCCCGCGTCTGCGGAGCTGTGGATGCCGGATGGCCGGATTCCGGAGGAGGGCGAACTGATCAGCAACCCCGCCTACGCCCGGACGCTGCAAAGGTTGGTCCAGGCCGGTGCCGGGTTCGGCGACGCAGCGGGTGGAACGGTGGCCCACACTCGCGAAGCAAGGATCGACGCCGCTCGCTTGGAATGGAGCGAAGGTTTCGTGGCCCGCGCCATGGTGGAGTCCGTGCGGCAGCCGCACCGCCATTCCACCGGCACGGACCACAGCGGCGTCCTGGCGCTGGCTGACCTGGAGGGGTTCAGCGCAGGCTACGAAGCGCCGGCCACCCTGGAATTCCGGGGCCACACGATCGCCAAGACCGGCCCCTGGGGCCAGGGGCCGGCGCTGCTGCAGGCCTTGGCCATCCTGGACGGTTTCGACGATGCGCGCCTGGACCCGTCCAGCGAACTCGGCGCGCACACGATCCTGGAGGCAATGAAGCTGGCTTTGGCCGACAGGGAAGCCTATTACGGCGACGGCGATGTGCCCCTGGACGAGCTCCTGTCACCGGCTTATGCGGAGACCCGGCGGGCGTTGATCACCGAAAACGCGTCGCACGAGTTCCGGCCGGGCCGCATCCCGGGGCGGGAGGCCTACATTCCCGAATTGCGCACCGACGGCAGCGAGTCCGCGGCCGGAACCGGCGAGCCTACGGTGCCGCCCTCGGGGGAGACCCGCGGCGACACCTGCCACCTCGACGTCGTGGACCGCTGGGGCAACATGGTGTCCGCGACGCCGTCCGGTGGTTGGCTGCAGTCTTCGCCGGCCATTCCCGAACTGGGTTTCTGCCTGGGCACCCGCCTGCAGATGACCTGGCTGGAACCCGGAACGCCGTCCACGTTGACGCCCGGCAAACGACCGCGCACCACGCTCACGCCCACACTGGTGCTGCGCGACGGCGCGGCTATTGCAGCGCTCGGTTCGCCCGGCGGCGACCAGCAGGACCAATGGCAGCTGCCGTACCTGCTGCGGACCATCGTCGGCGGATACACACCGCAGCAGGCAATCGACGCACCTGCATTCCACACCACTTCCATGCCCGGATCGTTCTGGCCGCGCACCTGGGAACCTGGCGGCGCCGTCGTCGAGGACCGGCTGGGCGAAGAGGTGGTCTCAGGGCTTGAGCGCCGCGGACACCGGATCACCCGCGCAGGGGACTGGATGCTGGGACGCCTGTCCGTCGTCGTGCGCGATCCGGTGAGCGGTGTGTTGCAGGCGGCCGCGAACCCGCGGGGCGCGCAGGGGTACGCTGCCGGGCGGTAGCGGGCGCCTTTTCGGGAGTGTCCGCCGTCGGGGGTGTCCGGCGCCGGGAGTGTCCGGCGCTAGAGAGCCGGATCCGGGACCGGGAAGAAGACCCGCGGATCCTGGAGCAATGCCGGGTTGGCGAGGTCTGAGCGTTCCAGGACCTGGCTGAGCTCGAAGTTGCGGCCGAAGCGTCCGTCGTCCAGGGTGATCGGCCGCCCGACGACCCTGCCGAGGGCCAGGGTGTGCCCGTCCTCCAGCGGTACGAGCACCGGAGTCTTGCCCGGAAGGGTACGGAAGGTCTCTTCCTGGCGCTTGCGCTTCGCGGTGGGCTTTTTGAGCAGGCGCTGCGGTTCCTTGCGGGCAGGCTTGGCCGTGCCTTCCGCGTTTTCCTCCACGTCCTCCGCCGGGCTTCCGACGGCGGACGCCTCGCCTTTCGCCGCAGCCTTGCCGACGGCGGGGAGGCCCACGGTGCGGAGCTTTTCGGGGTCGTTTCCGGTGTGGGCGGAGCGGACCACCCAGAGGAAGTCCTCTTCGGGGTCTTCCGGGATCAGGTCTATGGAGGGTTCGGGCCAGACGAATTCCAGTCCGGCCGGGGTTCCGGAGAAGGCCTCGCCGTAGAAGCGGGCATCCTTCTGGATCAGTTTGGACCGGTGGCTCAGGTGAAGGTCGGATTCGCCGAGCCATTGGGGCATCGGAATCTTGGCGGCGTAGTCCGGGTGCGCTGCTTGGGGGGCGAATTCGGTGATGTCGGCGCGGAGCTTGTCCGGGTTGCCGCGGGACTCCCATTCGTCGACCATTGCCAGGCCGTACAAGGTGAGGGCGGGGACATGGCCCATCCACATCCGGATGGCGGGGTGGCTCAGGCGGCCGAACTCGGGGATGACCAGGGTGCGCAGGATCTGCAGGACCTCGGCGCGCTGCTTGCCCAGCCGGTCGGTGTCCAGGGCGGCGGCGCTTTGCTTGAAATCAGGGAAGGGGAGGAAGGTCTGCATCCCTTTAGTTTGAGGGTGGGGCTGGCTTCGAACCAAGTCGGGCGCAGGTGCCTGCCGGCCTTGAGGTTGAGGTGTTCGGCGATCTTGAAGAGGGTGTCCCACTTTCGACGATGTTTTTTGGCCGCTCGGAGGTGCTGCTGGGCCAGAACGCATTGCTGAACCGATGCCCGAGTGCTCAGCAGCGGAAGTAGTGGTTTTGGCGTGGTTGTTGGTGGGGGTCGATGTGGGGTGGCGGGATGAACCAGGGCACGCCGGCGCGGAGGTGGATGGTCCATTGTTCTTTGTGGATGACGTGGTGGTGGTGGCTGCAGAGCAGGGTGCCGTTGTCGGCGTTGGTGGGTCCTCCGTGTGACCAGTAGGTGATGTGGTGGGTTTCGCACCAGGGGGCGGGGATGGTGCAGCCGGGGAAGGCGCAGCCTTGGTCGCGGGCGGTGAGGGCTTTGCGGATGCCGGGAGGGAAGAGCCGGCCGGCGCGTCCGATGTCCAGGATTTGTCCTCCTCCGCCGAGGACGGCGGGGAGGATGTCGGCGTCGCAGGCGAGTTTGCGCAGGACAGCGGCGGGGACGGGGCCGGTGAAGGTGTAGTTCCCGGTGCCGGGGGCTGTGTTTGCGGTGCCGGTGGTTTTGTCCGTGAGTGAGTCCAGGAGGTGCCGGTAGTCGATGGTGGCGGTGATTTGGGGACGGTGGCCGCCGGCGGTGGGGAGTGTGCCGGTGGTGAGGGCGGCTCTGCAGGCGCTGATGAGTCCGTCGAGGAGTTTCTGGGGGCGGGAGCGCCGGTCGAGAGTGTCGTGATCGGAGTCCGTGGCGGCACCGTCGCCGGTTCCGCGATCTGTTCCGGATGTGGTTTTGGTGCGGGGGTTGGTGGCAGTGTTCATGACGGTGAGCAGGTGTTCGTACTGGTCCTGGGTGGCGAAGATTTCGAGGTGGTTCAGTCCGTGTTTGGAGCGGCGGAGGAAGGCGCCTTGGGTGTGGCGGAGTTCTTCGTCGCTGGGTTCGTGGCCGTCGGGGTCCAGGGCTTCGGCCCAGCGCCGGGCGAGGCGGGTGAGGAAGTCGGGGTCGTGGTGTTCGGCGGTGTCGGTGAGTTTGTGTTCCAGGGCCGTGAGGATTTCCGGGGCTGTGGTGCGGGGAGCTTTGTCCAGGGTCAGGGCGATGATCGTGGCTGAGCGGGTGCTGATGGTGCCGGCGGCCAAGGCTGCGGCGAGGTGCCCGTGGGCCGGTTCGGCCGGCTGGCCGGTGATGGTGTGGCGGGGCAGGGTGGTGGCGGCAAGTGCGAGGCGGCGGCGGGCTTCGGCGGCGCTGATGCGTAGCAGCACGCGCAGGTATTCGGTGCTGGTGCGGAACTCCGCGGCCAGCCCGGCCCGGGCGGTGTCAGCGCCGGCGGTGGCGCCGGATTGCCCGGCGCCGGTCCCGCGGGCACTGGCCTGCCGGCCAGCACCGGGCTGCTGGGCGCCGCCGGTGGTGCCGTCATCGGGCAGTGCGGTGGTGTCGCCGTCGTCCTGCCAGCCGGTCCTCCAGCCGGCGGGTGCCGCGGCGGGCCTGGCTGCGTGGGTCCTGAGCCGGTCCAGTTGCCCGGCGGCCACGATCTGCAGGTATTCAACGGTCCGGGAGAGTTCCTCGACCCGGGTGGCGAACAGGGCGGATTCATCCAGGCCGAGGTTTCGGACGGCGTCGGCCGTGTCTTCCGCCAACGAACGCGCATTACCGAGCAAGCCGTCAATCCCAAGCGGATCCGGCACGGCGACGGGCGGCACCGGGACCGAAACCCGGTCCCTCCACCGTTCCAGCTGCGCGATTGCCTCCATAACCCGACTCTGCCAGAGGGCTACGACAAAATAGCGCTCCACATCAATGCGCGCTGATTTTGGCAGAGGCGAGCCGAGAAGCGGACCCTGATCCGAGCCCTCCCAAGCTCGGCCAGCGGCTCCGCAGGCTAGCGACCACCCTGATCCGAGCCCTCCCAAGCTCGGCCAGCGGCTCCGCAGGCTAGCGACCAGCCTGCTCCCAGCCCTCCCAAGCTCGGCCCGCCCCCTTGCCCGGAACCCTCGCAGGCTACTCTTGTCGGGTGGAAACAAATGGCGCGAACTCTGTACTTCCGGTGGCCGAACTGCACCTGCACATCGAGGGGACGCTCCAGCCGGAGTTGATCTTCGCCCTCGCGGAGCGGAACGGCATCGAGCTCCCCTATGCGGACCTGGATGAGCTTCGCTCACGCTACGAATTCACGGACCTGCAGTCTTTCCTCGACCTCTATTACGCCAACATGGCCGTGCTGCGCACCGAGCAGGACTTCGCGGATATGACCCGCGCCTACCTGGCCCGCGCGTCCGCGGGCGGCGTACGGCACGTCGAGGTCATGATGGACCCGCAGGCCCACCTTTCCCGCGGCGTTTCCCTCGAGACATGCGTCAACGGCGTTGCCTCGGCGCTCGCGACGTCGGAGGAAGACTTCGGCGTCTCGACCCTCCTGATTGCCGCTTTCCTGAGGGACCTGCCCGAAGAGGACGCCTTGGAAGTCCTGGAACAGTTGCTGGCCATGAACGCCCCGATCGCCGGCATCGGCCTGGATTCTGCCGAGGTGGGCAATCCGCCGTCGAAATTCGTCCGCCTGTATCAGCGCGCAACGGAAGCCGGCTTGCACCGGATCGCCCACGCGGGCGAGGAGGGGCCGGCGTCGTACATCACCGACTCCCTGGACCTGCTGGGTGTGGAACGGATCGACCACGGCATCCGCTGCATGGAGGACCCCGAACTGGTAGGGCGGCTTGTGGAGGAACAGATCCCGCTGACGGTCTGCCCGCTGTCCAACGTACGGCTGCGCGCCGTGGACACACTCGCTGACCACCCCTTGCCGGCGATGCTGTCCGCAGGCCTGAACGTCAGCGTGAATTCGGATGATCCCGCCTATTTCGGCGGCTACGTCGACGACAATTTCACCCAGCTCGCAGCGGTCCACGGCCTGACGGCGGCCGAACAATCGACGCTGGCGGCAAACTCCATCCGTTCCTCGTTCGCGTCGGAGGCCCGCAAGGCCGAGTTGCTCGGTGAAGTGCGGGTGTGGGAAGCGGCTGCGCAAAGGTCGTAGGGGCCGCACGAACGTGCCGGCCGAACACCCAAACCGACAGCTACCCGAGACTCTGCAATCACTTCACCGCCGAACCCCGTAACAGTGGGTCACGACACACGGAGTTAACCCGTTACGGTACCCGGAATTTACAGAAGCTTGGCAGACTGCAAACAAATACCCGCCGCTGAAGGAGCCACATGGCCAAGACTGCCGCCGACACCAGCATCGTCCGTCTCAAGACCGTCCTCGACGTACTCGCCGAGGGAACCTGGTCCGAAGCCTCACTGAACGCCGGCGAAGTCCTGGCCGAAGCAGCCTCGCGCGTCCCCTTCAGCGATCACGAGTCCGAGCTCCTGAGCGGCGGCATCCCGCGCGGCCACAAGGGCCTGACCACGGCCACCTCCAAGCTGGTCAAGGCCGGCTGGCTGGTCAAGGGCCGTTCCGGCTGGACCATCACCGACGACGGGCTGCGCGCCACGGTCGCCTTCGCCAAGCCGGAGGAATTCGCCGCAGCCCTCGCCGAAGGCATCCCGGTCCCGGAAGGCACTCCGTTGCCGGAAGCCCCCAAGAAGCCGGCCGCCAAGAAGCCCGCTGCGAAGCGGACGGCAAGTAAGCCCGCCGCAAGCAAGGCGAAGACGGCAGTCACCGCGGCCGAAAGCACCCCGGAAAGCACGACGGCGGCAGAAGCCCCCACGAAGAAGGCCCCTGCCGCGAAGGAGCCGAAGCTCGAGCAGCCCTCCGCCGTAGCCGTCGCCGGTGACTTCAGTACCCTCCTGGGCGCACCGGAGGACTGGGCCCCGCAGCACGACCAAGTCCAGATGAAGTACAACGCCCGCAAGAAGGTCTGGTCGCTCACCGCCGAACTGCCCGCCGGGTTCTACACCTACAAGATCGCGCTGAACCGTGCGTGGGATGAAAACTACGGCGCGTTCGGTGTCCGGGACGGTGCCAACCACGAGCTGCACCACGACGGCGGCAAGGTCACCTTCACCTACAGCCACGCCACCCGGGACATCGTCACGAGCTAGTCCGGCTTGCCGCTACCAGTTCAGCTGCCGCTGCTAGTTTTGCCAGCCTTCCTCCAGGCCACCCTTCTGCCGCAGCCGGCCGTCCCTGCCGAGTTCCAGCACGGTGTCGATTCCCAGCCGTTCAAGGAAGGCGAAGTCGTGGCTGACGATCAGCACGGCGCCGCGGTAGGCATCCAGGGCCTCGGCGAGCTGCTCCACGCTGGGGATGTCCAGGTTGTTGGTGGGTTCGTCGAGCACGAGCAGCTGCGCCGGCGGCTCGGCCAGGAGGAGTTTCGCCAGGCTCACCCGGAAGCGTTCGCCGCCGGAGAGCGTCCCCACCGGGCGGTCCGCCGCGGGGCCGCGCAGCAGTAGGCGGGCCAGCTGGTTGCGGATGGTTCCCGTCGGCGTCGATGGCGCCACGGACTGCACGTTCTCCAGGGCGCTCGCGCCGTCGTCGAGCCCGTCCAGCCGCTGCGGAAGGTACCCGACGCGGTCGGTCAGCAGCACTCCCTCCGCTTGCGTGCCGGCGGAACCGTGCTCGACGGCGGAACCGTCCGCCGTCGAGCTGCCGGCCAGCATGCGCATCAGGAGGGTGGACTTGCCGGCACCGTTCGGGCCTACCAGCGCAAGCCGCTCCGGTCCTTGGATGACGAAGCTCCGGCCATCGGAACGCAGTTCCGCGATCCGTTTGCCCCGTGGCACCTGCGGATCCGGCAGCACCAGATTGATGTGCTGCTCTTCCCGGACCCGTGCGTCTGCGGCGTCGACTGCGGCTTGTGCGGCGGAGATCTTGCCGTCCAGGGTGCCGCGAAGGTTCCCCGCCGAGACCTGGGCCCTGCTTGCCCGGTTGCCGGCCAGGATCTTGGGTATGCCGCCGTCTTTTTGGGTCTTCTTGGCTGTCCGTTCCCGGCGTGCCAGCTTGGTTTCGGCCTCGATGCGCTGCCTTTTCTCCACCTTGAGCGCCTGCTGGGCAGATTGTGCGGCCTGCACGGCCGCGGCCTGTTCCTGTTCCCGGTAGGACTTCCATGCGCTGTACGGGCCGCCGAAGGTTTCAAGTTCTCCGGCATGCAGCTCGGTGGTGTTGTCCATGCGCTCCAGGAGCTCCAGGTCGTGGCTCACCACAATCAAGGTGCCCGGCCATTCGTCCACCATGCTGGTCAGTTGGCGGCGGGTGGCGCGGTCGAGGTTGTTGGTGGGTTCGTCCAGCAAGGTGATGGGGGTTCTCCGGATCCGCAGGCCCGTGACGGCGATGAGCATCGCCTCGCCGCCGGAAACCTCGGCGACACGGCGGTGGAGGTCCTCGGAGGAGAAACCGATCCGCTGCAGAGCCTCCTCGGCACGGGATTCGATATCCCAGTCGTCGCCCACCGCATCGAAATGCTCCTGGCTGACGTCCCCGGATTCGATGGCCGCGATCGCGCTGAGGGTCCGCTCGATGCCAAGCAGCCCGGCCACCGTGGTGTCGCTGCGCAGGGTGAGGTTCTGAGGCAGGTAGCCCACCTCGCCGCTGCGCTCCAGCCTGCCGGCACTGGGAAGCAAGTGCCCGGCCACGAGCTTGAGCAGCGTGGACTTTCCAGCGCCGTTGCGCCCCACCAAGCCGGTACGCCCGGGATTGAAGGAGCCGTTGAGCTGCAAGAGCGCCGGGGATCCGTCGGGCCAGTTGAAACTGAGGTCGTGAAGGGTAATGGCTGATTTCATGGAGTGGTCTTTCGTCCTGGCTTGAAATCCGGCGGCAGAAATGTGCCAGGGCACCTTGCCGGATGATGGCTCGAATCAAGGGGCGGGACGTTCCGGTTCCCCGGAGAAACGCGTCAAATGGAGGACGCGTCGGGGATGTAAGAGGGAGGGGCGCATGCCGGTTGAGCTGAAGTTTTTGGATATACCCCGGTGCGCGAAACGCTGCGGGTGCTCAGGAAGGGCGATGGCCACCGGAACGCCGGCGGCTAGATTCTGTCGACCTCAATTTCCATGCCCTCGAGGCTACCACAGCTGCTATTGCACCCGTTCCCACGCCTCCACGGGGCCGTCCAGGACGAAGAACAGCGGGTGTGGCGCGGGTTCCGTTTCCGACCAACGATGCGCATCCTCGGGGCTGCGCCGCTGCAGCTTCGCGCCCAGGTGCTGCCACTCGTAGTCCAGCTGGCCGCGGGTGACAGGAATGCGCCCGGAGAATGACCCTGGTTCCAGGATCCGGCCGGCGTCGAAGTTGTAGCCCCGTGCCGTCGCCTCCGCGGCGATGCCGCTGAGATAGGAGCCGACGGCGGCAAGCGGCTCCGCGTCCGCACGGAACCGGACGAGCTGCGGATGGTTCTGGTAGCCCTTGGTGCGGCGGGCGAGTACCGCTTGCGCGAGCAGGGTTTCGCGCCAGCACGCCACGAGGCCGGCCCGGTCCAGCTGGCTCGGGTGAAGGGACCAGATCCTCATCGCGCTCTTTCCGTCATGGCTCGCAGCTTAGCCTGCAGGTACTCCCGGATTCGTGTGTCGCCGCTCAGCCCGATGGCTGTGCGCAGGCAGTCCGCAGCGCCATCCGGATCGCCGGCTGACTCAAAGGCACCGGCCCGGGCGGCGAAGTAGGGCTGGAAACTTTCGCAGCTTGCCGGCTGGGCTGCAGCGATCGCGTCCAGGCGTCTCAACTGGGCCAGCGGTCCATCGAGCCGGCCGATTACGGCGGCCTGGGCCACGAGAGATCCCAGTGTGGGCGCCACGGTATTCAGCGCCGCGTACAGCGTGCCCAGGGCTGTCCAGTCGGTCCGGCCGCTCCGGGAACGCGCCGCATGCACGGACTGGATGGCCGCCTCCAACTGGAAGCGGCCCGGCCCGCGGACAGATGAAAGACCGCTGGATCCAGCAAGCCCAGGGGAAGCCGTAACCAGCGCCGACGCCCGTTGTAGGTATCCCTCGGCACGACGAATCAGCACGGTATTCCAGCTTCCCGGATCCTGTTCCTCCAAGGGCACGTAGCTCCCGCCGAGAGGCCGGGAGAGCAGGAAGGCAGCCAGGGCCGCCAGCGCCCACGCCTCCGGTTCCGTCCCCAAGCTGCTGGCAACGAGCTCGGCCAGGAACAGCCCCTCGGCGAGCGACGGGCGGGAACCCGCGCCGCCGTCGTCGGGCGGCCCCTCGTCGGGCGCCGCAGAACCAGCGGAAAGCGCCGGAATCGCCAGGCACCCGTACACCGCCTCCAGTACGGGCGGCAGCCGTTCCGGCAAGACCTCGGGACCGGGGAGTTCGAACGGGATCCGTGCGTCCCGGATGCGCCGTTTCGCCCGGACCAGGCGCTGGGCCATGGCGGCCGGCGGGACGGCGAACGCCGCGGCGATCTGTGCGGCGTCGAAGCCGAGGACCGTCTGCAGCATGAGGGGAGCGCGGATGTCCTCCGCGATGGCGGGGTGCGCGCAGACCAGCATGAGCGGCAAGCGCTGATCGGGGAACGTTGAATCGGGGAACGTCGAATCGGGGAACGTCGAACCGTCAGTGTCGTTCATGGCAGGCTCCGGAAGGGAATCCAGGGGAGTGGAGAGCCGGTGCCGGGCGGACTTCCATTCGTCGCGCTGCCGGTTCCGGGCCACGGTCAGCAGCCAGGCTTCGGGCCGCTCCGGCACACCGTCGGTGGGCCAGCGCCGCAGGGCCTGTTCGAAGGCGTCGGCCAGCGCGTCCTCGGCGAGGAGCACGTCTCCGGTGCCGCTTGCCAGGATGGCGAGCAGGCGGCCGTACGACGCGCGGGCGGCCAGTTCCGCGGCCGCCCGCGCGCCGCCGTCGTCGTCTGTCCCTGGCGCTCGGGTCACGGGAACGGGGTCAGGCGTTCGGCACCCATGCACCCTCCACGGTGTGCGTGGCGCCCGGTCGGATTTCCACGCTGCCCCACATGGCGGCCGGCGCCTGCCCGGCCCACTTGATGGCGGCGTCCAGGTCCGGAACGTCGATCAGGAAGTAGCCGCCCAGCTGTTCCTTGGTGTCGGCGAACGGCCCGTCCTGGATCCTCAGTTTCCCGTCCTGCGTGGTGACGGTGGTGCTCGCGTGCGAGGGTTGCAGGACTTCGGCGCCCAGGAGTACGCCGGCCTGCTGGAGGGTGGCGGCGTAGCTGTTCATGGCTGCCTCGCCCTGTTCCAGCATTTCCGGGCCGAGTTCCTCGGGAGTCATTTCCTGGTAGTGCATCAGCAATGTGTAGCGCATGGTTCTCTCCTCCTTCATCCGATGGTGGCCCGTGCCGGGCTTACTCTCAAGACGAATGGGCGGAACGCCGATCGACACTTAGCCGAAAATCATGCTCAGGAAGAGGCGATGTGCCGTTCGATAAGGGCCGCGATCTCCTTGTGCCCGTGCTGGCGCGCGAGCTCCAGGGGCGTGGCGCCCCGTTCGTCCGTCATGCCGGGCTTGGCGCCGTGCTTGAGCAGGAGCCCGACGACTTCCTGGGCCACCGGGCCGCCGTCGTTGAGGATGATCGCCTCGATGAGCGCGGTCCAGCCCAGGGTGTTGGTCAGGTTCACGTTGATGCGGGTGTGCTCCAGCAGGTACCGCACGATCTCCACATGGCCCTTCTCCGCCGCCGGAGTCAGTCCGTTGCCGCCGAAGCGGGTGAGCCGCTTGAGGTCGCAGCCGGCCTCCACCATGGTCTTCACGAGCTCGGGTTCGTTGTGGATGCAGCCGTGGATGAAGGGGTTGAAGCAGGTCTGGTCCTGGGCGTCGATGTCCACGCCCTCGGCGATGAGGGCGCGGACCACGTCCAGGTGGCCGCCGCGGGCGGCGCGCAGGATCGCGGTGGCTTCCTCATGGTCGACGGCGTCCTTGTCGGCGCCGCCTGCGAGGGCCGCCTTCACTGCCTCCAGTTCGCCCGCTGCCGCGGCCTCGAGGTAGCGCTCGTCAACGGTCAGGGTAGTGGTTTCCATGCGTTCCTCCAGGTGACGCGGTCCTGGGGTGGCAGGACGATCTTGGCATACGTTATTTGAAGCTTTCGGCCCCCTTCCGGCGAATTTGCTGGAAGGAAGCCGAAGGCCTAGGCAAGATGGTATACCAAATGTGCCTTGAGGCGAACCCTACGCCCCCACCTCGAAGCGCGCCACCGTGAGTTCCTCCAGCACGTCCAGGTCCACGTCCACGCCGAGCCCCGGCCGGTCCGAAACCAGGACCTCGGGGATCCGGAACTCCAGGTTGCCCGGCTCGCGGGAGAACTTCACCGGCCCGGAAAGCTCGGTGGAGACGATCGCCGGGTGCGCGAGCGCCAAGTGGTATCCGGCGGCGGAGGCAATACTGGTCTCCAGCATGGACCCCACCTGCACCGAGAAACCGGCCAGCTCTGCCTGCGTCGCCAAGCGGTGGCAGGCCCGGATGCCGCCGCTCTTCTGCAGCTTCAGGTTCACCATGTCCACGCTGCGGGCCTTCACGAAACGTGCCAGGTCGCCCTGCGACACTACGGCCTCATCCGCCATGAGCCGCACGCCCACCTGGGACCGGATCAGCTCGAAGCCGTCCACGTCGTCGGCCCGGATGGGCTGCTCCACCCAGTCGATCCCGAACGGTTCCAGCTCCCGGATCATGGCGATCGCCGTCGCCGGATCGCCCCAGCCCTGGTTCGCGTCCACCCGGATCGCCAGATCGTGCCCGATCGCCGCACGCACGGCCCGGACGCGTTCGACGTCGAGCCCGTCCTTGCCGCCCAGCTTCATCTTCAGGTGCCGGAAACCCTCCTCGCGGGCCTGGACCGCCTGATCGGCGAGGACCTCGGGGGCGAGGATGCTCATCACCCGCGCGATGGTGGGGTTCTCCGGTTTCCGCCCGCCCAGCAGGCTGTACACCGGCCGCCCGGACGCCTTGCCCGCCAGGTCCCAGCACGCGATATCCACGGCCGCCTTCGCCGAACCGTTGTTCTTCATCGCGGCGTCCATGCGCTGGTGGACCGCCGTGATGTCGAAGGGATCGAGCCCGACGACGGCGGGCAGCAGCTCGGTGCGCATCGCCTCGACTGCTCCTCCCGGGGTCTCGCCCGTGACATGCGCGTCCGGGACACTTTCCCCGTAGCCCACCAGGCCGTCGTCGGTCTCGAGGGCGAGCACGATGCTCGGCATGGTTGCGTACGTGTCATAGGCAACCACGAAGGGTTCCTTGAGCGGAACGTCGATGCGGGTGATGGTCGCTTTGGTGATCTTCATTCGGTGCCTTTCATGTAGCCGGCCTTTCATGGTGCCGGCTTTTACATCACGGAGTTCAGGAATGCGACGGTGCGCGGGTTCTGCGGGTTGCCGATGACCTCGGCGGGGGTGCCTGCCTCGACCACCACGCCGCCGTCCATGAACACCACGGTGTCCGCCACGCTGCGGGCGAAGCCGATTTCGTGGGTCACCACGATCATGGTCATGCCGTCGGCGGCGAGCTGGCGCATCACGTCCAGCACATCGCCCACGAGCTCGGGGTCCAGGGCCGAGGTGGGTTCGTCGAAGAGCAGCAGCTCCGGGTCCATGGCCAGGGCCCGGGCGATCGCCACGCGCTGCTGCTGTCCGCCGGAGAGCTGCGCGGGGTAATGGCCCGCCACGTGGGACAGTCCGACGCGTTCGAGCAGTTCGTAGGCGCGGGTCCTCGTAGCGGCGCGCTCCACCTTCTTCACGCCCACCGGTGCCGCCATGATGTTCTCCAGGGCGGTCATGTGCGGGAAGAGGTTGAAGCGCTGGAACACCATGCCGATGCCGCGGCGCTGCCGGGACACTTCGCGCGGGTTCATTTCGAAGATCTTCCCGTGCCGCCGGGCGTAGCCCACCAGGTCTCCGCCCACCTCGATCCGGCCGCCGTCAATCCGTTCCAGGTGGTTGATGCAGCGCAGGAACGTCGATTTGCCCGAGCCGGACGGGCCGAGCAGGCACATCACCTCACCCGGGTTGACGGTGAGCGAGACGCCCTTGAGGACCTCCACGTGCCCGTAGCTCTTGCGGACGTTGCTGGCCCGCACCAGGGTTTCAGTCATCGTTTTCTCCTTTGAATGATGCGCTCAAGCAGGCTGGGCGCCTGCGCGGCGGTGCCCCGGCCGTAATGCCGCTCCAGGTAGTACTGCGGCACGGAGAGCACCGAGGTGAGGAAGAGGTACCAGGCGCTGACCACCAGCAGCAGTTCCACCTGGCGCAGGTTCTGCGAAGAGATCTGCGTGGCCACCGTGTACAGCTCCAGGACAGCGATCACGGACAGCAGCGAGGTCTGCTTGAGCATGGAGATGGTCTCGTTGCCCATGGGCGGGATGATGACGCGCATCGCCTGCGGCAGCACCACCTTGAACAGCGTGTACGACGGCGACATCCCCAGTGACGCGGCAGCCTCATGCTGGCCGGGGTCCACCGAGAGCATGCCGCTGCGGATGATTTCCGCGGAGTACGCGGCCTGGTTCAGGGTCAGCGCCAGCAGGCCGGCCACGAAGGCGGGCACCAGGGTGTTGGTGTCCACGGAGAAGATGGTGAAGTCCGTGAACGGCACGCCGAGGCTGATCTGCGAATACAGCAGGCCCAGATAGCCCCAGAACACGATCTGGATCAGCAGCGGCGTCCCGCGGAATACCCACACGTACAGCCAGGCGAAGGCGTTCATCACCGGGTTCTTCGACAGCCGCATCACGGCCAGCAGCACGCCCAGCACGGTGGAGATGAGCATCGCCACCACGGTGACCAGTAGGCTCAGCCCCACGCCGTTGATGATCTTCGGGTTGAACAGGTACGTGGCGATCGTGGAGTGCTCGATGTTCGGGTTCGTCCACAGCGAGGCGACAAGGCCTGCCAGGGCGAGCACCAGCAAGGCGGCCACCACCCAGCGCCAGGGGTGGCGCAAAGGGACCGCGACGACGTCGTCGTCCCCGGTCACATCGGTGTCCACAGCACCCCGTGCCGTCACCGCGGGGCTGCTCACTTGACGTCCTTGCCGGCGTCGGATCCCAAGTTCATCCCGGCCGTCTTCACCGAGTAGTCGGAGAGTTCGTACTTCTTCAGGATGTCCTCGTACGTGCCGTCCTTGACGATCGCTTCCATGGCCAGAAGCAGCGCCTTGCTGAGCCCGGCATCCTTCTTCAGCACGCCGATTCCCGTGTATACGGGGTTGTAGCCGGCCGGGTTGGCGGGGTCGCGCACGATGTCGAAGACCTTCCCGTCGCCGGCGGTCTTCGCGGCGTAGGCTGCCGGGGCGGAATCGACGACGTCGGCGCTCGCCTTTCCGGCGCGGACCGCCGTCTGTACGTCAGTCTCCAGGGGGAGCTCGGTGACGTTGATCGGGTCCGAGCCCTTGTCCTTGCACTTCTGCTCGTAGCTGCGCAGGATGTCGCCCTGCACGGTGGCCTTCTGGACCGCGACGGTCTTGCCGCACAGGTCAAGCGCCGTGGTGATGTTCTCCGGGTTGCCTTCGCGGACCAGGATGGAGAATCCGGCGTGCAGGTAGTCCACGAAGTCCAGGGTCTTCTGGCGCTCCGGGGTGTCGTTCATGCCGGACATGATGATGTCGTTCTTGCCCGACTGCAGGGACGGGATGATGCTGTCGAACGCCTGCTTCTGCAGTTCCAGCTTCACGCCGAGCTTGGCGCCGAGGGCCGCGGCGAGGTCCACGTCCAGGCCTGTGAGGTTCTGGTTTTCGTCGAACATTTCCAGCGGCGGGTACGGGATGTCCGAGGCTACCTTGACGACGCCGGCCTGCTTGAAGCGCGCCGGGAGTGCAGCCGCGGCGGCGGGATCGGCGTCGGCTGCCGAGACGGACTTGGCCGTTTCGGCGGGGGTGGCGGCGCCGCCGCAGGCGCTCAAGCCGAGCACCAGCGGGAGGGCGGCCGCGCAGAGCAGGTGGCGCAGGGAGGGCTTCTTTGTGGAGGCGTTCATGGGGGACTCCTGGAGGTGTTTGGGGGCTCGACTTAACGGGTGAGGCGGTACCAGCCGGTGCGGGTGACGCCGTCGGCCTGGTAGCCGGCGGCGAAGGCGGTTTCGAAGGACTCGCGCATGGTGCTGCGCCACAGTGCGGCCTGCTCCGGGTTGGCGGCACGCAGGGCCACGATGTCCCGGGGTGCGCGGCACCAGAGGGTGCCGCCGGCATTACCGCCGGCTGACTCGAGAAGCTGGGGCTCGCCGTCGGGCCCGTACTTCAGGACGGTGGTGCCTTCCACAGCCGGGAGTTCGACGTCGCGGGGCGTGCCTTCGCCGCAGGCGATGCTCACCTCGGAAGAAAGCGGCCACACGGCAACGAGGCGGTCGCTTTCGTCGTTGGCGTTGATCTCGTCGTCCATCAGGCCGTAGAAGTTCCGCTCGTAGCGGCGGACGTGGGCGCCGAGTTTGCTGAGGTTGAAGCGGGCGTTGCGGCTGACGAGGGGATCGAAAGTCCAGGTCATGGTTTCGATGCCGCGGTCCAGGGACCAGGCGCGCTGGTGCTGCTTGAGGGCGAAGCCGACGCCTTTGTCCGCGATGCCCGGGGCCACGCCCGCGATGAACGAGTAGGTGGCCGCGTCGCCCGGAGTGACGATCGCGACGGCGGCCCCGCAGAGGGTGCCGTCCGGCAGGTAGGCGGCGGAGATGTTGCAGCCGGCATGCGAGATGGCGCGCAGGACGTCGAAGGGGACCGGGGCGCCGTGCGGGGACGTCCCCCAGATGCTGACGAGCAGGCCTTCGATGTCCCGGAGCTTCTCGCGGTCCGACTCCTCGACGACTGTGACGCCGGCCCGTTCGGCGGCCACGGTGGCCGCTGCCCTGGCGTGGCGCGCTGCGGGGTGTGCTTCAACAGTGAGTGACATTCCTCCACTATGGCGAGGCGCCCGTGCCGCTGGCTTTAGCGTGTGGCACCAAGCTTGTGCTCCGGCCTTGTTGTTTGCCACAAGGGCGGCTAGTTTGCTGGGCATGGCTTCGATTCCGTCCGCTTCACACCAGATCCCGCTGCAGGAACTCCTCAAGGTGCTGGAGGGCTCGGGACTGGGGGTCCGCACGCACGGCCCGACGCCGGTACTCGCGCTGCTGAGCCCGAGCCTCTACGACCCCACGGCCGAGCTCGAGTCCCTTCCGGGCGGCATCCTGCTGGGCATCGGACTGCAGCCTGCAGATCCGCGGACTGCCGCCGTCGTGGAGGAAGCGGCCGCTGCGGGTTTCGCGGCGGTCGTGGTCAAGGCGACGTCGGCGGACGGCCTCGACGAGGTGGCCGCCGCAGCGGACCGGAACGGCATCGCGCTGCTCGTGGTGGAGGACGGGGTGTCGTGGCGGCAGTTGGACGGGCTGCTCGAATCCGCCGTGGGGACGCTCGCGGAGGCCAACAGTTCGCTGGTGCCGCTCGGCGTCGGGGACTTGTTCGCGCTGGCCAACGCGATCGCAGCGATGGTGGGCGGCGCCACCACCATCGAGAACCTGCAGGAACAGATCCTGGCCTACTCCACCCTGCCGGACCAGCCCATCGACGAGGACCGCCGCAGCGGCATCCTCGGCCGGCAGGTGCCCTACCTTCCGGAGAACGCCGGGCAGTACGCCGCGGTGTTCCGGTCCGAGGGCGCCGTGCACGTCAAGGGCGTGGGAGATGCCGCCATGGACCGGCTGGCCATCGCCGTGCGTGCCGGGACGCAGCCGCTCGGGTCGATCTGGGTGGTGGACGCGGACGGTACCTTCGATGCCGAGGCCAGGCGCGCCCTGGAGAGCGCCGCTGACATCGCCGCGTTGCACATGCTCCGCGCCCGCAGCAGCTACGACCTCGCCCGCCAGCAACGGGCCGAACTGCTGCGCCGGCTCCTCGAAAGCGACAGCGACTCCCAGCTCGTGGCGGAACAGCTGGCGCTCGGACGCAAGGGCCCGTTCGCCGTCGTCGCCTTCCAAACGGAAGTGGTGCCGGGCTCGGAGGAGATCGCGTTGGCGCGGGTGCTGGACCTGGTGAGCACGCAATGCGAGGCGTACCGGCAGGGGACCCAGTGCGTCATGCTCGGCACCACCATCTACGCACTGTTTACGGAGGCCGGGCCGTCCGCGTTGCCGCAGATCGGGACCCTGGCCCGGCGGCTGATCGAACGGGCCGCGGCGTCATTGCGGCTGGAGCTGCGGGTCGCACTGGGGACGCCGGTTGCCGCGGTGGACGAAATCAGCCGCTCAAAGTACGACGCCGACCTGGTGCTTTTGATGCTGGCCGACGGCGGTGGTGGGGTTGGGTTGACTGGGGCCGGCTCTGGTGGGGCTGGCGCCGGCGGGGCCGGCTCTGCTGCGATGGCGTACGCCAGTGCGGAGGAGATGCGCAGCCGGCTCACCCTGCTGGAGGTAGCGGCGCTGTTCCGGAGCAAGCCGCGGCTGATGTCCCCGGCCGCGGCCGCGATGCTGGAGCACGATGCCCGCTCCGGCACCGAGTACGCGAAGACCCTGCGGACCTACCTGGCCTTCTCCTGCGATTCGGCCAAGACAGCGCACGCCTTGTCGCTGCACCAGAACACCCTGCGGTACCGGCTGCGGCGGATGGAGGAAATCTTCGGCATCGACCCCGCCCAGCCGGACGACATGCTGGTGCTCTGGCTGAGCCTGGCGGTGCAGGAGCTCGGTGGGGCCGGGCCCGCGCACATTCTGCTGGATCACCCGGTTGGATAAACCTGACAGGCCCGGAATGACGCGGTTGCGCTCGGTGGTGTTGCGGGGTGATCCAGCAGAAGCGACGCCATGACCCGCGCTATGACGACTGCATGACCGACAAATGCCCGGCCTTGGCCGCCACCAGGCACTTGGCCAGGTAGAAGGGCCTGCCGCTCCGGCGCACGTACTGGGTGAGGACCAGCACCGGGTCCGAGGGGCGCAGGTCCAGCAGCTTGGCGCGGCTCGGGCCCGCGGTGCTGAGGCTGATCTGGCATTCGCCCGGCCCAAGCGTCATCCCAGGCCGCTCGGCGAGGATCTCAAGGAGGGTCTTCGGAGCCAGGCTGGTGCGCCCGGCGGGGTCGGCCGCGGCGGCCAGCCAGTCGCCGTCGTCGGCTGTCTTCCCGCCGGACGCAGGAGCGGACGCAAAACCGGGCTCCCGGCCGGTTCCCGCAGGCACGTTTTCCTGCAGGTGTCCTATCGCCTCGCCGTTGCGGATGAGCACGCTTTCCCACAGCCAGCAGTCCTCGTTGGGCTCGACGCCGATGCCCGGGGCGACGAACTCGGAGGCCGGCTGGAAATCGGCCAGGGTGCGTTTGACCTGGACGTCCATCTCGGAGCCCCCGAGGAGCTGGTCGAAGGGGCGGATCTTTTCGATGCCGATGCGGGGGAGGGAGTCCGCCACGAAGCGTCCGACGCCGCGGCGCGCCCGGGTGAGGCCGTCTTCCTCGAGCAGCATGAGGGCTTCGCGGATGACCGTACGGCTGACGTCCATCATGACGCCGAGTTCGGTTTCCGTAGGCAGCAACGAGCCCGGGGGGAGCAGCTTGGTGCGGATGGCTTCGGCGATGCGGGAGTACGCGGCAACGCGCAGGGGCTGGCCTTGTTGGGCGGTGAGGGGTCGGGACAGGAACTGGACGGCGGTGTCGGTCACGGGGCCTCGCTTGGGTGGGGTATCGCCACTGTATCGGGGTTGTATAACAAATCAAATCCGGCGTATGGAGCAGGCGATGAAGGCCGCCGGGTACCTCCAAAATGGCGTCTTCGATTGGCCTGCCGCGGCATATTGACTCCGTCTTGGGGCAGGCCTAACCTCTGCCTTAACGGGCGTGGTTGGCCCGTTTCTTCAGTGTTTTCGGCGCTGCGTCTGGGGGCGCTCCGCTGGGCAATAGTGCCAGCGAGGAGAGTCCTAAATGTCTTGGGAAATGTCCGGAAAGTATGTTGCAAGCTGCAGTTGTTCATTGGTCTGCCCGTGCCCGGTTGACGGCGAGCCAACCGGCCCGGACAAGGAATGTCGAGGCGTTGCCGTGTTCCATATTGAGGGCGGCAAACTCGACGACACCGATCTTTCGGGAGTCGATTTCGCTTTTGCGAACTGGTTCCCCACGAACCTCACGGCCGGTGGCTGGAAGATCGGGGTGGTAGTTGATCAAGGGGCTGCCGATGGCCAGGCAGCGGCCCTTGAGCGCATCCTGCACGGCGACGAGGGAGGCCCGTTTGCGGACTTCGCGGCGCTGTACGGGGAGTGGCTGGGTGTGCAGCGCGCAAGTATCAGTTTCTCTGACAGCGCCACACCGTCCGCTTCGGTGGAAGGGAGCGTGAGTTACACCTTCGAGCCGCTGCCCGGACCCGACGGCGGCGTCACAACGGTCAAGAACGCGATGTATGGCTTCGCACCCGAGTTCATGATCGGACGGGCGCCGACCAAGTCGACCCTGTTCGGTCTCGATTTCGACGGCGTCTATGGCGAGAGCGCTGAGTTCAGCTTCGCCAGCGAGATGCCCGAAGGTGCCGCCAGGGGCCGGGCGTGACGGCCGGCCTCCGGTGAACAGGAAAGGAGTTCGGGGAACCGGGGCGCGCATGGCGGGCGTCCCGGTTTTCCGGGTCGATCCGCGCTCTGTCGATCCTCGCGTGGCAATCCTTGTCGCGTTCCTGCTCGCGCTCGCCGGTGCGAGCTGGATCTTCTCGGCCGTGCAGATGAACGGCATGGACATGGGGCGTTGGACGGACCCCGGTCCGCTGGGCTTTTTCCTCACCACATGGGTGGTGATGCTGGCCGCGATGATGTTTCCGTCCGTGGCGCCAATGGTCGTTGCCTATGACATGATCCAGCGCCATCGCCGCGGCTCCGGACGCTACGCTCCGCGGGGTTCCACCGCTGTGTTCGTGGCCGGCTACCTCCTTGCGTGGACGGCGTTCGGCCTGGCGGCCTACGCGCTTTACGCCGTGGTTGCGGCAATCATTCCCGGCGCGCTCACGTCGGAACCGGGAGGCCGCTATGTGGCGGCCGCGGTGATCCTCGCGGCGGCCGCCTATCAGTTCACACCGGCGAAGAACGTCGCCCTGATGAAATGCCGGACCCCCATGGACTTCATCCTGCGCCGGGTGCGGTACGGGTACGTCGGTGCGCTGCGCTTGGGAGTCGAACACGGCACGTGGTGCGTCAGCTGCTGCTGGGCGCTGATGATCGCCCTGTTCGCGCTCGGCGTCATGAGCCTTGGCTGGATGGCCGTGGTGGGCGCGTTCATCGCCCTCGAGAAGATGTTTCCGTGGAAGCGCTTCGCCAACCGCGCCGTCGCCGTCGCCCTGGTGCTGATCGCGCTTGGTGTTGCCCTGGTGCCGGGAATGGCCTCCTGACTGCCGGCGTCACCTAGCCGTACGGAGCTCCCTAGCCATACAGCAGCGAGCCCGGCGTGGTGAGCTTCTCGCCGGTCTCCAGCCAGGTCTTCAGAAGTACGTGGAAACGCAGGCTAAGCGAGACTCAGCTCGCTGTCTGTGTAGGCCCCGGCGCGGGGTGCCAGCGACGCCTGGCAGGTGCAGTTGCTTTCGACTTCGATTCGGATGGTCACCGTTTCGCCGCCCTCAACACTGAGGATGACGGGCTCCGTTCCGGCACTGGAAACTCGCAGGACTGGCGACGTTGCAGACATGGGGAAGCTCTTTCGGATTGAACGGGATGGCGAGGATCAGCCAGTCGCGTCGAGGACGCCGCGCGATGGTCGCCGCCGCGCCCGCAGAGGCGAGGATGATGAGCAGGATCTGGCCGGCGCGGGTGGGCACGTACCTGGCGGCAATATCGCCCAGCACCAGCCCGGTAAGGCAGGCTCCGGCAACGGTCAGCCACATGGTCCATGGTAGCTCCGGAGGACGCCGGCGCTGTGTTGTGCGTCACGACGTTACCCGAGCGCCACCTTGCCGTCCTCGCCGATGCCCCAGCCGGGGTTGTGCGCGATCTCCCAGATGATGCCGTTGGGGTCTTTGACATGGCCGTGGAAGATCCCGCCGAAGGCTCCCGCCTGTGCCGGCTTCAGCACCGTCGCCCCGGCCGCTTCCAGCCTCGCGATGGTGCTGGACACTTCAGCCGCGCTGCCTACGTTGTGCGAAAGGGTCACGCCCCTGACGCCGGCGGGTTCCCCCGCCCTGCCCAGGTCCTGGTTGAACTTGACGGAATCGAACAGGCCGAGCACCAGGCCGGGCGCCACCTGGAAGAAGATGATTTCCCCGGGGACGTCCAGCAACGGGTCCCAGCCGAGCCCGTCCTTGTAGAACCCGCGGGCACGGTCCAGGTCCCCGGTGGCGAAGGTGATGAAATGCAGTTTCTGGTCCATGGGGGGATCGTAACGGAGGGCCGGACACACCAGGCCGCGGGCACAATCCAAGCGTCCTTGGAGGCGCACCAGCGCGATGGGAGGATGAACGGGTGGAACCCTTTTTCGACTTCGTGGGCAACTACTGGTGGCTCGTTTTCCCCATCGGAGGAATGGCCGGCGGGTGGGCGCGCCAGTGGTCCAAGGCGAGTGAACGGCGGCACCGGCGCAAGGTGGAGCTGTACAAGCTGAAGAACCAGGCGGCCGCGGCGGAGCAGGCCAGCCGTTCTGAGGTGGCCGCGCTAATCGCGGCGCACGATTCGGTGAACCACAAATGGCTGGACTACGAACTGGACGTTGGCAAGATCATTGACTTCCCGCTCATGACGGATGTCCGCGAACCCCTCACCGTCGCGTACCTGCGGGCCAAGAAGGACGCCGACGCCTTGCGGCCGGCTGACCCGGCGGACATCACGACGGCGGCCCGGCTGGCTGAGTACCGCGCCGCCGTGCACGGCTTCGAGCTGGCGTTCGACGTCGCCGAACGCGAAGCCCGGCGCATCAAGGACGGCAACTTCACAGGCCCCGAACGGCAACGGCTGGCGACCGCCAGGAAGCTCCTGCGGATTGCCGAAGACAGTGCCGCCACGCCCGCTGAACGGCAGACGGCGTACAGGCGCGCCCGCAAAGAGCTGGACGGACTGATTGTCCTGCCGGAAGCCTCCGTGGCCGCACTGGAAGAGAAGATCGCCGGCATGCTCGACGCCCGGAAAGACCCGGCCGGACCCTCTGCATGACGTACATTCGGGGGATGGACAATTTGCTCATCCACCACAACACCGAGCGCGAGCGCTTCGAACTGCTGGACGCCGGCCGCGTGATCGGCAAGGCCGCGTACAAGGAGTACGACGGTGGCGCTGACGCCGGCTCCGGCTCGGAGGCCTCCTCTGACGGCCCCGCCCGGCAGCGGATTTTCTACCACACGGTCATCAACGAGGAGTACGGCGGGCAGGGCTTGGCCGGGAAGCTTGCCACCGAAGCGCTGGACCAGACGGTCGCCGAGGGCCTGCGGATCGTTCCGGTGTGCCCGTTCATCAAGAAGTTCCTCCTCAAGCACACCGAGTACGAGGCCCACGTGACCAGGCCGACCCCGGCCCACCTCGCCTTCCTCGAGGACGCGCTCGCGCAGCGGGTCAAGGCATAGCTTCAGCTGCGACGTAAGAGCCAAAAACACGTCAGGGCTCCCGGAATTCCGGGAGCCTGTTTCCCCGGGCTTCAGCGGGGAGCCGACCCTACGGCCGGACGCGCTACGGTCGGACGCTGTTGCGGCCCCGGGTGAGGATCACGGACAGCGCCACCATTCCAACGCCGAGGAGCAGGTGCAGGATGTTGTCAAAGCTGTTCAGCGGCACGAAGTTGCCGGCCGAATCCTGCGGGACCACCAGGCCGTAGATGAACAGAACCAGGTAGGTGATTCCGCCGTAGAGCAGGAACCCCTTGGATCCGCTGGCGCTGCGGGCGAGGAACAGCCCGGCCGCGCCGAAGAGCAGGTGCACGATGTTGTGCAGGGCCGATACCTGGAACAGGCCCAGCAGCATGGCTTCGGAGTGGTGTCCGGCGAAGCCCATTTCACCAAAGTCGGTTGTGATGCCAGGAACAAAACCAAGAACGCCGACCAGCAGGAACACGGCGCCTACGGCCAGGGATGCCTTCTGGACAATGGTGCGGCCTGCTGTGCGGGTAAGCGGGTGAGTAGCCATGATGATTTCTCCTGAATGCGATGGTTCCTTGGACCAGCGGCTCGTGGGTTCCGCTGTCCCGAGGGGTTACGCCTGTTATTCGGCGCGCATCGCAGGCCGGATGGGTGGTTCAGGAAAAAATCAGGAATCCGGCTTTAGGAATCCAGCCGGGCAGAAGCGACAGTGGGCAGCGTGGGCACTGCCGATCCGCCAGCAGGTTCCACGGTGATCCCCAGCATGGAGGCGGGACCGATCCCGCTCACCACGGCCGGCTTGGACAGCGCTTCGGCATCCATGAGTCCTTGCGAGACGGGCGCCGACCCATTTCTGGGGATCAGCCACATCTGGTAGACCTTGCCCGCGGGCGGAGGAGGCACGTCCTTCATCCGCACCACCAACGCGTCCTTCGACGCCGAAATCGCCAGCAGCACGGTGCCGCCACCGGTCACGTTCGTGGACGCTTCGCGGACATCCTGTGCCTCCAGCACCTGGTTGACCGGGTCGTTCTGGCTCGCCACATAGCTGCCGATGCCCACCCCGCCCAGCGCCAAAGCCGCCGCGGCGGCCGCACCGATCAGCCACCTGCGGGCGGCGGAAGGCCGACGTCGTTCCTCACGCCCCTGCCTCGCGGCTGCCAGTTCATCGCCCGACGCCGGTCCGGCAGCTTCCGCAGCCGCTTTCCCGGACATTGCTTCCGGCAGTTGTGGCAGCTCCGCTGGCAGCTGCGCCAGCGTCCGTTCCAGCAGCCCGGCAGGCGGTTCTTCCTCAGCCGTGAAGGCCAGTGCCAGGGTTTCCCGCGCCTGGCGGACCCGTTCGTTGAAGGCATCGCGTTCTGCTTGCGGGGCGGTTGAGATGTAGGTGTCGATCGCGTCGCGCTCGTCATTGCTGACGGCGTCCAGGGCGTAGATCTCCGCCAGCTCAACGGCGCGGCCGGCCTTGAGGTCGGTGGCAATATCGGCGGCGAAACCGCGGGGGCGGGGGCCGCCGTCGTTCGCGTCCATGCTGTTCATCTCAACTCACCTCCAAACAGGTCTTCAGCCGGATCAGTCCGTCCCGGATCCGGGATTTGATGGTCGGTAATGCGGAATTCAATCGCTCGGCGACTTCCCGGTAGCTCAGGCCGCCGTAGTACGCCAGCCGGACCGATTCCTGCTGGGTCTCGGTGAGCGTCTTGAGGCATCGCACCACGGCTTCGGCTTCCAGACGGCCGCCTACCTCATCGGACACCGAGTCGTGCTCGATCTCCTGACTGGAGGCGCCGAATCTGGCCTCGCGGTCCGTGGAAGCCTGCGCCGAGCGGACCTTGTCCACGGCGCGGCGGTGCGCGATGGTCATGAGCCAGGCGAGCGGGCTCCCGGCCGCGGCGTTGAAGCCGGCCGCGCTCTGCCACACCTGCAGGAAGACTTCCTGGGTGGCGTCCTCGCTGAGCTCCGGGTCCACCACGATCCGCCGCGCCATGCCGAACACGCGCCGCGCGGTGAGACGGTAGAACTCCGCGAAGGCGTCCCGGTCGCCGTCGGCGATCTGTCCGAGGAGTCCTGCCAGCTGCCCGCTCAGCTCCAGCCCAGTGGTCGCCGCGACGGCGGCAGGCTCGTCCGCCGTTTCGGGAACATGGGGAGTGTCCATCACGGTCCAGCATAGGCCGCGCAGCTGCAGCGTTGTCACTCCTCCGCCTCCCCGTTCGTGGCTGGTTATCGACGCAGGCCGCCGACACAATGTATTCGGAGCCGGCGGGGGTTTGGATGAGTGCCCGGGTTCGGCCCCGGGCTCAGCGTCGGGGCAGGATTTCCGCAGGATTAGCCCAACTTGTCCCGTGGACGGGAATGGCTGCGTATCTTCGTTTCGGGGGATGAACAGCGGACCGAGAATGCGGCGCGGGGTGTCTCCCGAAAATTGCTATCGCACCGACAATGCCGTCGAAAGGTCTCACAAATGTCCCAACAGAATTACAGCCAGTCGTACCAGTACCCGAATTACCCGAACGTCCAGCAGAACAATTCGCTGGAGCACTTCCAAGGAAGCAAGTTCAAGGAAAAGTCGATCATTTTTGGCGTCATCGGCTTCTTCGTTCTGGGAATTGTCTTCGGTCCGCTGGCCATTTCCAATGCACGGAAGGCCGAGGCCCTGCATCACTCGGCAACCCTGGGCAAGGTGCTTGGCTGGGTGGACACAATTTGCTCCGCTCTGGGAATCGTCATGGTCCTGTTCTTCATGATCGCGGCGGCGTCGAGCGCAGGGCGTTAGACGCGGGCTGATCGCGGGGGAGCGCCGCCGTCGTGCGCCGGCTGGTCCGGCGCACGACGGCGGCTGGAACTGTTAGCGGTTGTTGGAGACTCCGGTCAGGAAGCCGGGGTGCCTAGAGGCAGTGCCCCCTAAGGCCAAAGGCCAGTAGCAGTCAGAGCGGGTTGCCAGCCCTCGCGGTGCTGCCGGGCGGAACCGTGGTTTGGAATGTTGGCGGAACGAAGGTGGGGTGCGTTCCCCGAGGACTACCATGGGTCATGGCTCGTTTCGGGATGAAGATGGCATGCACGTTCCTGGCCCTTCTTGGGCTGCTGACCGCCGGGGCGGCTCCTGCGACGGCGGCTCCGCCACCGCGGAGTCCGGAGCCGGTAGGCAACGACGTTTCCTGGCCACAGTGCGGCAAGACCCTTCCCACGGGGCTGGCCTTCGCGATCGTGGGAGTGACCGGCGGCCTGGCCAACAACACCAATCCCTGCCTGGCTGAGCAACTCGCGTGGGCCGCGGGCTCCACCGGGGGAACGGCGCAACCCAAGGTGGCCCTGTATGTGAACACGGCCAACCCAGGGCATACCGGCACGTGGTGGCCGACGTCGAACAGCTACGCCGGCAAGCAGGTCGCCAATCCCTACGGGACGTGCGGCGGCGCCGTGGATGCCGCCTGCTCCTACATCTACGGCTACGCGAAGGCCTATGACGACGCCACGATCCGCGGCGTGAGCAACCCCGGGAGCTATTTCTGGTGGCTGGACGTGGAAACTGGCAACAGCTGGCAGGCCAACACGGCACTGAACAGGGCCGACCTCGAAGGAATGGTGGCCTACTTCAAGAGCATCACCTCTGGCGTTTCCGGCGCTGGCGTGGGGATCTATTCGACCGGCTACCAGTGGGGAACCATCGCCGGAACCGTGCCGTCCGGCAGCTCCCTCACCGGACTGCCGAGCTGGCTCGCCGGCGCCAAGACCCTGCGCGGAGCGAAGTCGAACTGTTCCCTGCCCGGCCTGACCTCCGGAAGCCGGGTGTCGGTGACCCAGTACGTGTCTGGAGGGCTCGACTACGACTTCTCCTGCCCCTGATTCCTAGTCCCGCCGGGCCGCTCCTTCGAACACCAGCCGCACCGCGTTCCGCACCCGCTCGCGGGTGGCGGCCGGATCCTCGGATGCAGCCCGCACCACCAGCTGGTAGTAGTACACGCCGTTGATGAGGTCGATCATGGCCTCCACGTCCACGCCCGGATCGATCTCACCCGTTTCCATTCCGGAGTAGTCCGACGTCGTTCAGGGTCGCTTTTCGTCTTGCTTGCCATATTTCTAGGCCTTCTTGTAATTGCTGAGACCGTGCCTCTTGTTGCCGCCCGCGACCTTCACGTTGGCGAACGGAGCAATTCGTTCCGCGTCGTGGAGGGTGGAGCGCACTGCCGCCGGCACCGATGCAGCGAAGGTCCTCAGCATGAGCGATTCCACCGCGGCAGGATCATCTGAAAGACCGTAGTGAACAGCTAGCGACTCAATTCCCGACAGTGTTTTGAGCCACCAACCACCAGAATGCGGTGCACGCTCCCCGATTTGGGTCTTGTAAAACTGGTGGACTCTCGTTTGAAGGGATGTTCCTGCCAGCCCGATGTACAGAATGGCAGACCGAGGGATCCAGAACCTGCTGATTCTGGTGGCGATTTCCTCGTTCGTAACTGCATTTCCATCGACCATTACTGACGGGCACTCGGACCTGAGAATTTCGAACGCGCTTGTAGATGGCCGATATTCCACCATGTGGCCTACCTGATCATTCACATCAGGTGTCGAAGCGACGAGGTAGACCCCAGGCTGATGCAAAGGAATTCTCTCACCCCAAGGCACTACTCCCGCTGGCTTCAGCCCACATGCATCGAAGAGTTCCCCCACCGAGATTGTCATAGAGTCAGAATATGGCCGGGCACGGACAATTTGATGCTTTGGCCAATGTCGCACCCACCCAATACTCTGGCGGAGTGAACACATTCGGCGGGGGAATGGCCGCGGAGCAACTGCGTGAAGGTCTGTACGAGCTGCTGCGAACGGATGGACTGGAAGACAGGCTAAGAACAGCACCGGACCTTCAACCTGGCTTCCTGGAAGTTGGCGAGGAAGACGCCCCGGACATTCTCTCGAGGCATGTCGCCGACGTGGTCCGTGATGCCCTGACGGCCGCGAGGCCCGGCGAACGCGTGGATCTTGCCAACCGGCTCCTCCAGACCTTGAGCCACAGTGACCGCGTAGCCGACGGCCCCGCCCAGCTCCTGTCCCTCCACCGTCCCGACGCACTGAAAAGGCGCCAGCTTCGCCGCCCCACCACGAGGCTGAGTGACTCGGCCCTCCTCACCAACAGCAAGGACGACCCTAACCTCGCCGCAGAACTTCGGGCCGAAATCGAGTCGGCCAACACTGTGGATCTCCTCTGCGCGTTCGTTCGCTGGACGGGCCTCAGGCTCCTCCAGCCGGCCCTTGAACAGCTGACCGACCGCGGGGTGAAGCTGCGGGTCATTACCACCACGTACATGGGTGCCACCGAGCGGCGCGCCATCGACGAACTTGCCAACCGATATGGCGCCGAAGTGAAGATCAATTATGAAACCCAGGCCACCCGCCTTCATGCGAAGGCCTGGCTGTTCCGGCGTCACTCGGGATTCGACACGGCCTACGTCGGCAGCTCAAACCTGAGCCAGGCGGCCCTGCTGGACGGTTTGGAATGGAACGTCCGTCTGAGCTCCGTCTCCACACCGGCGCTGTTGAAGAAGTTCGAGGTCACTTTCGATAGCTACTGGGAACAGCGAGCATTCCAGAGCTACGACCCCGAACGCGACGGCGACAAACTGGACGCGGCCCTGGAACGGAATGGTGGCAAACGCACGGCAGCACCGGACGCGGGAACCGGACTCGAGGTACAGCCCTTCCTGCACCAGGAGGAAATGCTCGAAGACCTTGAGGCAGAGCGGTCCAAGGGCTTCAACAGAAATCTTCTGGTCGCGGCAACAGGCACCGGCAAGACCATCATCGCCGCATTGGACTACAAACGCCTGTATGAGGCCGCAGGACGGGATCTCAAGTTGCTCTTCGTCGCTCACCGGCAGGAGATCCTTAAACAGTCGATGCGCACGTACCGGGACGTCATGCAGGACGGTGCTTTCGGCGAACTCTACGTCGGCACCCACAAGCCGTCCGAGTGGAAGCACATCTTCGCATCCGTCCAGTCCCTCAACTCGCTCGGCGTTCACGAGCTGGAACCGGACTTCTTCGACGTCGTGGTCATTGACGAGTTCCACCACGCCATGGCCCCGACGTACCAGGCCCTGATGGATCACCTGAAGCCGCAGCAGCTGCTGGGGCTGACCGCGACGCCGGAACGCGGGGACGGCGTCGACGTCGCCCAGCAGTTCTTCGACGGACGCACGGCAAGCGAGCTCCGTCTCTGGGACGCCCTGGACGCCGACCTTCTGGTGCCGTTCCACTACTTCGGCGTGTCCGACGACGTCGACCTCAGCCAGGTCGAATGGAAGCGAGGCAACTACGACACCGCGCAGCTGGACCACCTCTACACGGGAAACGATGCCCGCGCCGCGAAAGTGATCCGCGAGCTGCGGGACAAAGTCACCAGCACCGAGGACATGCGCGCCATCGGCTTCTGTGTGTCGGTTCAGCACGCGCATTACATGGCGGCCGTCTTCAATCAGGCGGGAATCGCTTCGGTCGCCGTGGACGGGACAACCGACGACGCCGAACGAGCACTCGCGCTCCAACGGCTCCGTGAGCGCGCGATCAACTGCATTTTCGCAGTGGACCTTTTCAACGAAGGTCTGGACCTGCCTCAGGTGGACACCATCCTGATGCTGCGGCCCACACAGAGCTCCACCGTCTTTCTGCAGCAACTTGGACGCGGCCTCCGCCGTGCGGACGACAAGGCAGTGTTGACGGTCCTCGACTTTATCGGCCAGCAGCGCCGTGAATTCCGCTTTGACCTGAGGTATCGCGCGCTCACTGGCTATGGCCGGAAGCAACTGGAAAAGGCAGTGGAGGAGGAATTCCCGTTCCTTCCGTCGGGATCGCAGATCGTGCTCGACCGGGTTGCCCAGAAAGTCGTTCTGGACAACATCCAGGCTCAGCTGAAGTTCACTCGAAAGCAGCTCGCTCAGGACATTGCTTCGCACGGCGTGACTGATCTTGAAACGTACCTGCGCACCTCGGGGAACGATCTGAAATCGATCTATCGTTCCACCAAGGACTCCTGGACGGGCTACCTTCGCCAGGCAAGGCTCATTCACGGTTTCTCGCCTTTTGAGGATCGGCTGAAGGGTGTGCACTTCAAGCAGTCAGACGCCGAGGAAAAGAGGCTTCTAGGCCGGATGGCGGCGCTCATTCACGTGGACGATCGGGAACGGGCCGAGGCCTACTCGATGCTTGTTTCCATGGATGCGCCCCGATACGCGGACCTTGGCCCGCGTGAACAGATTTTTGCCCGCATGCTGTTCTACACGCTGTGGGACGACGCCGGCGGGTTCGCATCTTACGACGCCGGGCTGGACCATCTACGCAATTACCAATTTGTGTGTGGCGAGATTCAGCAGTTGGTGAAGCTGGGCGCGGCGTCGTTAAAGCGCCAAAGGGCTTGGTGCTGGGTTACAACACATTCCGTTACTCTCGCACGCCACGTATCGACGAGAGGAAATCCTCGCAGCTCTGGGCTACGGCTCGCTGGAACTGGGCAAATATGTCCAACATCGTGAGGGAGTGGCATGGTGTCCGGAAACATCAACGGATGCCTTCTTCGTCACTCTGAACAAGGATGACACGAAGCATTCAGCCACCACGATGTACCGCGACTACGCGATTAGCCCTGAGCTCTTTCACTGGGAGTCTCAGAACAGCACGTCGCCATCCAGCCCTGTCGGTAAACGCTACCTGGATCGGGTCAGCCACGGTTCGCAGATCCTGCTGTTCACGCGGGACACGGCCGACGACGAAACTGGACTGACCGTGCCGTACACCTGTCTTGGTCAGGTGGATTATGTCCAACACTCGGGGGAGAAGCCGATCGCCATCACCTGGAAGTTGCACCGCCCGATGCCGGCAGATGTGTACGCGACAGCGGCCGCGGTGGCCCAATGAACGACATCCCGGCTCAATCGAGGAATCGGCAGCCGGATATATCGGAGGCCAGGAAACATTCTGGTCGGCCAACATTCGATTTGTCCTGGTTGATCGCCAACAAAGGTCCAACGCTCTTGGTTTGAGATCGAACAGTCCAACTTGGGCTAGCCGCATTCTGCGAAACTGCCGTCCCACAGCGGCGGTACGGGAGTTCGGCACCTGCGTCAGGATGGCTGTGAACTGAAGTCGGCACTTCGCGGGAGCCGGGACTGCCGGACATATCGACGGGCCACCTCTGCTCCTCTCTTTGCACACAGCCTGCTCGCAAGCGTGCCTGCAATGCTGCCCTTGCATGGGCAGAAGGGAATCAAATCTGACAGGCACTTGGGATCGAGCGGGATGCCTCCTACAGGCTTGGCCAGTGACCGAGCCGAAAGGTCCGGAAGGATCAAATCAACGGACTGAGCCGGCAGGAATCAGTGCGAGCTCCCGCCGGGCCGCTCGAACCTTCGGTGCTAGGCTGACGACGTGCGAGATATTGATGTGAGGCTGGCCCTGCACAGGGATCTCCTTAGTCAACACAGACACGACCTGGACAACACCCGTTTTGTGGACGAGCTCGACCTCTGCGGGGAGGTCCGTGTCGACGTTGCCGTAATTAACGGCAGCCTCTCCGGCTACGAACTTAAGAGCGCGAAGGATACGCTGCGGAGGCTCCCGAAACAGGTTGAGTTGTACTCCAAAATGCTGGACTATGCCGTCTTGGTCGTTGCGGAAAACCACTACAACGAAGCGATTAAGATCCTCCCGGGCTGGTGGGGCGTTACCGTGGCACAGGCTCTTGAGGACGATGTTTTCCTAAAGGAAGTCAGACCGGCGGAATTCAATCCAAAAGTGGACGCCAGCTATCTGGTTCGGCTTCTATGGCGTGATGAAACTCTCGCAGAACTGACCCGCTTGGGTCTCGACAAGGGCGTTCGGTCGAAACCCAAGCGGGTGCTTTGGGAGAGGTTCTCGGAGTCAATTCCGTTGGACGAGGTTCGTTCGATTGTCAGACGCCGGCTAAAGGACCGTACTACCTGGAGAGCTGACTCAACACGGTCTTGATGTGGTGATATGTTGCCCAGCGGCGCCAAACGGTTGGTTGCCCGCCCGAGGCTCCTTGGTCCACCACCGCGTCGATCCAGTCATTGGCAAGATCGCGTGTCGTTTCTGAGTACAGCGTGTGTGCCCTCAGCTTTGACAGCATTGGAGCTACAGCCGCGCCGCCCAGCCCACGACCGCCATTGCCTTTGAACAAGTCTCCCCGACCAAAGAGCCATACCTCGTGTGTTGTGTAGCGAAAAGTCGCGCTGATATTCATCATCCGCGGGTCAACTTCAAGTACTGGATCGTAATTTGCGACTCCGTAATCGGAGTAGTCGGGCGCTTCAATGCCACTGGACGCCGAAAAAGAACTCACCTGACGGTACGTCAGCCAATCGGTGCGTTCTAGCACGTTGATGCCTTTCCCAGGCAGGTCTTTAGGCGCAGGCATACCTGCCCCAGCCACTGTAAGTGATCGCCATGAGCCGTTGGTGCGGGCCCATACAATCTCCGGCGCCAGTGCCCGTAAGGTCAGGTGGGTGGCCGTGTCTTCTCCAAGATCCAAGACAAGATCAACATCAGATGGCCCGACTCCAAGCTCGTCAAGCAACTCCTTGAATGCTTTAGGATCGGCCGATGGCCACTCAGCGGGCAGCAAGCGAAGGCACACACCCATGTCCTCGGCCGAATGTAAGTCTCTCGCCGCGGCGATCAGATCCCCCGGGCTATTGGCGGATACGATCGGAATCAGGCTCACTCCCTCTTTCAAAGAGTGTTCGTATAGCCATTGGAGCGGATGTATCCCATCGACCAGGCTGAGGTCTTCCGTGAGAAAGCACAGGTCTATATATGCGTCGCGGCCTCTGCGTGCCTTACCGAATTCTGCCGGCAACTTCTCAAGGTGCTGTGGCAGCGTTTTGTCCATAGTCTCCGTCTGAAAGTTCCATGCACGCGGCGGGGCTACAAATATTGGTGTGAATCGCTCATGGTCGTCATCTGTGAGGTCCTGTAGCCCCTGCCGTTCTCCGGTTCTGGCTAGCAAAACCGGTCGGTAATGAATTTCTGACTTCGGCAATTTAACCCCCAAATTGATGAATTGGAACCTGCCTAATGTAACTTGGATGGCCGAGCTAATCCACGGGAACTGTCGAATTTCGCTGGATTCGGACCATGCGTCGGTGTTTGTGTTTACGATTCGCGGCTCTTTGACAGTCCAAAGTGGCTGGCTGGAGAGACCAGCGTCACGGCCGGCTTCCTGAGCCTGTGAGGTCGCGGAGCGTGATCTTGCGAGGGGGCGTGCTGGGGGATCCTCGACGCTGCTCTTCGCTATTCTTTCCGACTGGGATGGAGGGTTCCCGCTGAGAACCGCAGTTAATACGGCGGCTCCCCAATCTTCCCCGCCAGATACTCCGCATCTAGCCCCACCCCGCCGAGGATCGACGAATAGTGCCCGCTCAGCCACGGCAGCCCCACGGCAAACAGCCCGGGATATTCGGTGACGCCGCGCGAATGCCGCGGGTAATCCCATTCATCCAGGACGGGGATGTCCACGATTCCCAGGTCGAGCTTGTAGCCGGTGGCCCACAGGACCGTGGTGATGTTCTCGGAAGCCAGATTCAAGCGTGGCGAGGACGCGGGCAACCAGTCGTCCACCCGTGCCGGCTCCGCCGGTGGCGCGGAAATCCCGGCAGCCGAAATGTATGCATCAAACAGCGGCTGCAGGCGCTGCCCGAACCCGGCCTCAACTGAGACCAGGCGTTCGGGGAAGTCGTCCGTGAAGACGAGCTCGCCGTCGTCGACTCCATCCAGGTGACCGTGCAGCCGCATGCCCTGGCGGCCGAGATCGCGCAGGTGGATAGCGTGGCCGCCGTCGGTGCCGGAGAGCAGCGGGTTGCAGGCGAAGCGCGCCGCGGGGGAGGGCAGTTGCTCCGTCCTGAAGGCGTTCAGCCCGTACTCGGGCCCGTGGATGCCGAGGTTCAGGATCCAGTGGAGGATGTCGTGCCCGCGATAGCGGCGGGGTGCTTCCGGGCAGCTGGACACGGCCAGGTGGACCTGCCGGCCGGCGGAGTGCAGTTCTTCCGCGATCTGACCGCCCGACTGCGCGGTCCCCACAATCAGGACCTCACCGTCGGGCAGCTGGCCGGGGTTGCGGTACTCGTGCGAGTGCAGCTGGAAGATGCGTCCGGGAATGGCGGCGGCGAGGGGCGGGACCTTGGGTACCTGGTACGCGCCGGTGGCCAGCACCACCTTGCGTGCCCGCCAGGTTCCCTCGGACGTTTCGACGCCGAAGCCGCCGTTCGCGGGCGAGATGCGCGTGACGTCGGCGCCGCTGCGGACCGGCGCGCCGATTGCCTGGGCGTAGTGCCGGAAGAGGGTCACGACCTCGTCGCGCGGCATGAATCCCTCCGGTTCGGGACCGTCGTACGGCATGCCGGGCAGGTCGATCGAGAAGTTCGGGGTGTTCAGGTAGAAGCCGTCCCAGCGGTCCTGCCAAGCGCCGCCGAGTTCCGGACGACGGTCGAGGAGCACGTGTTCGACCCCGGCCCGGCTGAGCCAGTAGCTAAGGGCCAGTCCGGCCTGGCCGGCACCGACGATGAGGGTGTCGGTTTGCTGTGTTTCAGAGTTCGGCATGGCTGATTCCTTCGGCCCGTTCCCAATGTGCGTGCAGGAGGATGGCGAGACGCTCCGGTTCGATGCGGTGCGGTGGATCGAAATGGTGGCGTTCCTGGAACACTTCTGTCCGCGGATCAGGGAAGACTGACGACAGGCGTTCGATGATCTCGCCGAAGTCGTCCGGGTTGCTCAGGCCACCCAGGACCATGAGCACCGGTTGCCGGAACGCCGCCAGCCTCTTGCGGTCCAGCTCGTAGCTCCGGAAGGTCTCCATGAACGCCCGGATACCTGCCGGCCGCTTGGCCATCCACGGCGGCGGGTCGCCGGCGGGCGGCGCCGGAAGGACCACGTCAGGCCTGACCGCCAGCCTCATGAACCCGGCCATGAACTGCTCGGGCGGCAGGGAGTCCAGCGCCGCGTATTGTTCCCAGAGCCGGGTGTGGGCCGGGCTCCAGTCCCAAGTGCCGGCCCATGCGGGTTCAAGGAGTGTCAAGCTGAGCAGGCGCGCGGGTTGTTTCGCGGCGAAGGCAAGGGCAGCGGCCCCGCCGCCCGAGTAGCCCACGAGATGGAAGGTGTCCCAGTGACGGGCGTCGGCCTCGCGGAGGACGCCGTCGATCTCGGTTTCCAGGCTCCAGCCGGGTGGAGGGGCGTCGCCGGCGTAAAGTTCGAGGTCTTTCGCGACGGCCTGCACCTCCGGCCCCAGGGCTTCGATCAGGGCACCGTAGGCCGGCTGCGCGGGCAGGACGCTGCCGGGCAAGAGGATGGAACGGGTGAGCTCCATGGCTGAACTGTACGCCCGGGGGTGGTGATGCGGGAGGTGGTCGGGCAAGGCTGAACCGCGAGATACTGAGATGAAGGGCTGTGGATAACTTTTTTCGAGAATGTGACAGATCCGTTATTCTCGAATTGGCACCCTTTTCCACTGTCTAGATGAATTCGCTGGGGATCTCGATGACTGAACGCTCCTTTTCCTTTGCCCGCGGCCGAGTTGTCGCCGCACTCGTAGGAGCCGGCCTCTTGCTCTCGGCGTGCCAGGATGGAAGCCCGACGCCGGGTAACTCGCCGACCGCTTCAAGCAGCTCAGCTTCACCTTCAGCGAGCCCGACGCCCACTCCGTCGGCGAAGTACCTTCCGGCTTCGGCGAAGGGCAAGGCGCAGAACGTTCCGGTTCCGGCGAAGCCGGCGTTGGCGGATCAGAACTCGAAGGCTGGGCTGGAGGCGTTCACGAAGTACTGGTTCGCGCTGCTGAGCTATGGGTATGAGACGGGTGACTTTAAGGTCTGGAAGACACTTACGAAGCCGAGTTGCGCGTTTTGTATGGCTTTGAATGAGCGCGTTGTTACTTCATACAAGGGGGGAGCTTGGTTGGTCGGTGGCACGATCCAGACGCCGAGTGTTGCGGCCCAATGGAAGGAAGGGCCCGGACAACAGTCTGTGGCAGTCCAAGTTCTTCAGAAACGAACTGACTATTACGCATCCCCCGGAAAGACGAGCCGGGCTTCAACTCCGGAAACAAATAGTGGTGCCGCTTTCTTTGCCGTTTTTGAGGGTGGCTCCTGGACTGTGAACGAAATGGGTCGGTTGGTGTGAGCCATGAAACGGTCTATTTTCCTGTCCATAATTTGTGTGCTTCTCGTCGTTCAACTCGGCGGGCCTGCGTTCGCTGAGACTGCTCCTCCACCTCCACCGCCTCCACCGGCTCAGCCCCCATCGGTCGGTTTTGCTGATACCGGAATCGATGTAGCTGGTCGATATCAACTCGATCAGAAGACGGGCGAGTTGAAAGCAACCCCGCCAGGCTACGTGGACAGTGACCCATACCAATACAAGTACCTTCCACTCTGCGACATTGATCGGGATGGCTTGGATACTGGCTGCGAACTCCAGGTGAACTGCCAGCCGCGGACGCCTGGCGGCAAGCGCGGAGAGCCGGTTCAGTGGCAATACGCCCCGAAGTCGGTGACGAACCCCATCTATTCGGACTGGCAGCCGCAGGGCGGGCCGAGCTGTATCTACGACCCTGACCCCGAAGACGTCTTGCGGGCCATCGCTGCCCGCATTGCGAACGACTTCCGGCAACTCCCGATCCAGCCGGCAAAGGTGACCGTCCAGCCCGGTCCGCACACCCTTAAGGGGATGGAAACGAATGTCTTCGCTGCGGCAGACGAGCAGGCGTTCGACGTCGTGATCCTGGGGCAGAACGTCCACTTGGAGGCGGCGCCGGTCGAATACACCTACAACTACGGTGACGGCACGAGCTTTGGCCCCACCATGTTTGCCGGCGGCTCGATCGCCGAGGACGAATGGGGCACCAAGACACGCACCAGCCACGTCTACAAGCAGACCGGCGACTTCCGGCTCGGCGTAACCACCAGGTTCCGCGGGACCTATTCGGTGAACGGTGGCCCGCCGCTGCCGATCACGGGGACCGGTCAGTTCGCCTCGCCGGCGCAGTTGGTGAGTGTGTGGCGCACCGAGACGCGCCAAGTCGCGGAGAATTGCGTTGAGAACCCGGCTGGCTGGGCCTGCCCGGGCGCCGGATAACCCTCAGTCCCGAAGGGTGCGGTTCTCCGCCCGTTCCCAGTGCGCCCGCAGCATTCCCGCCAGCCGCTCGGGCTCGATCCGGTGCGGCGGGTCGAAATGGTGCCGTTCCTCGAACACTTCCATGCGGAAGTCATGGAACACCTTCGACAGCCGTTCGGCCACCTCTCCGTAATCCACCGGGTTGCTGAGTCCGCCGAGCGCCAGGAACACGGGGCGCCGGAAGGAGGCCAGCCGTTCGCGGTCCAGTTCGTAGTTCTTGAAGGTACGCATGAACGCCCTGATCCCCGCCGGCCGCTTGCCCATCCACTGCGGCGGGTTGCCGGGCGGCGGAGGCGGCAGGACGACGTCGGGCTTCACGCCCAGCCGCATGAAGGCCGACATGAACTCATCGGGCGGAAGCAGGTCCAGTTCGTCGTACTCCTCCCAGAGCTCGGCATGCGCCGGGCTCCAGTCCCAACTGCCCGCCCAGGCCGGTTCGAGCAGCGCCAGGCTTTCCAGGCGTTCGGGATGCTTGGCGGTGAAGGCCAGGGCAGCGGCGCCGCCTCCGGAATATCCGAGCAGATGGAAGGTATCCCAGCCGCGGCCGTCGGCCACGCGCAGCACGCCGTCGATCTCGTCGTCGAGGGTCCAGTCCGGCGGGGGAGCGTCGCCTTCATAAAGCTCAAGATCCTTGGCGACGGCGTCGACATCCGGCCCCAGCGCCTTGATCAATTCGCCGTACGCCGGCTCCGCGGGAAGGACACTGCCGGGAAGAAGAATGACCCGTTTCGGTTCCATGGCAGAACTGTACGCTTGGGCGCTCCGAGGCGGGAGGTGTCACCGCGCACGGGAACGCCCGATTCCCCGACTCTTGCCGCAGGTGTCAATCGCGGGGTAGAACGGCTCAACGCGGTCGACGCCCGGCGTGGAATCAATAGGCATGCGAAAACGACGAGGGAGTGGAGCAGGGCATGGAATTGGGAGGAACCGGCGCCTACGCCTCGACGGTCGGGAAGCTCTTGGAAGAAGTCTCGTGGGAAAAGGCTAAGAACTATCGGGCGGGTGGCCGCGGACTCGAGAATGTCCTGACAGCTGAGGTTCTCCTTGGCCTCGACTTTCTTCCTCGAAGGGCATTTCTTGGCGAAATCTTCCAGTCGGCTCACGGTGCGCTGAGCGCCAGAAATTTGTGTACCGACGAAGCTGCTGCCGCGAGTCTGCATTTTCTCCCTAGGGAACTCGAGGTACAACCGGGCCGGGGCGCCAGCCAGCGAGTTGTGGTTCAACCGGATGCGATCATCCAGTCGCCGAGCGCATATGTCCTCGTGGAAGCCAAGCGCATTCGCTCCAGCGCGTTCCAGCCAGAACAACTAGCCCGGGAGTACCTGGCGCTGCTGGCCAACGCGGGCGGCGCCGTCCCCGTTCTGCTGCTCCTGGGAGTCGAGCCGCCAGTGGCCGTGAAAGGCCGCGGCCACTTCAGCGTCGAAGATGCCATTGAGGCGTTTCTTGAGCCAGTGTTGCATCGTGTCGGAGATGAACCAGGTTCCGTCGCCGAGCTGATGGCTAGGATCCCGGAGGTGTGCTGCTGGATAACCTGGCGCGAGGTGGCTGATTGCGTTGAACGGGCCTTGCAGCAGCTTGTTGTGGAGGACCCGGCCGTGCGGGCCTCGGTCGAAAGAATTGCACGCTTCGTCACGAACGCCATTTCCTGGCACGCATAGGCTCCTGCTCAGCAGGCCGTCTGGGAGCCGGCGGAGCTTGGGCGGGCGAACGATACGCACGAGGCCCTAGTCACACAAGGGGTTGAGGAGGAAACTGTCCTCAGCGGGTCCCGTTCCGGGGCTCTCAGCAGAAGGGTTGATTGATGTTCAAGAGACTTGTCGCCTCTTTGGCGGTCATGGGAACTGCTCTATCCGCACTCCTGATCGGCGTCCCTGCCGCCCAGGCCAGCACGGGTGGAACGCCCGACGGCGAGCTGCATCCCAGCGTAGGCATGATCGTCTTCTATCAGGCGGACGGCCGCTTCCGGTGCAGTGCCACCCAGGTGTCCCCAACAGTTATCCTCACCGCCGCGCACTGTACTTCAGGAACCCTCGGGCTCACCCTCGTGACTTTCGAGTCGGTCATTGCCGAACAACCGCCGTCGGGGATTCCTGCAGCCGCGGATCCGAGCGTCGGCTACACGGCCGCTGACCTCGCCGGGCAGATCTACGGCACCGCCTACGCGCACCCCAACTACTCGAATTTCACTGACCTGAAGAACTGGAACGACGTCGGCGTCGTGGTTCTCAGCCAGCCGCTCGACCACGCGACGTCGGCCCTGGCCCCCGCCGGACGGCTCGACCAGATCCCGACGGGCAGCCTCAGCAGGACGATCTTCACCGGCGTCGGCTACGGCACCGAAGTCCGGAAGCCGGACAGCGGACCACAGAAGCCCAGCCCGATGAGTTACCCGCTGATCCGCCGCTACTGGGAGGTCCCCGGACAGAAGCTCACCCCGCAGATCCTGCAGGTGAACGGCAACCCGAACGACGTGCGTGGAACCGGCGGCAGCTGCTTCGGTGACTCAGGCGGCCCGCTGTTCCTGGACAACCAGATCGTAGGCGTAACCAGTTACGGCTACACCGCCAACTGCCGCTACCTGGACGGCTACCAGCGCGTGGACATTCCGGTGGTGCAGGACTGGCTGGCGACGTTTGGGGTGACCCCGTAGAGGAACGGGCCTGGGGGCGCGGGACGGATTTTCGCAAACCACTAGCCATACGCCCAAACCTCTGTAGACTAGACGGTGTTGTTGTGTTTGGCATTTGGTAGTTCAGGCAGTTCCCGCGGCTCACCGCCCGCGACTTCTGAAGTAACGGTGGAGAACACCCCACACCGGAGGCCCGACAGTCGGGACAACCCTCCACCTTCAGTAAGGAACTGAAAAAAATGGCTACAGGTATCGTCAAGTGGTTCAACGCCGAAAAGGGCTTCGGCTTCATCTCCCCGGAAGATGGCAGCCAGGACGTTTTCGCCCACTACTCCGCAATTAACTCCTCGGGCTACCGCTCCCTCGAAGAGAACCAGAAGGTTTCCTTCGATGTCGAGCAGGGCCCCAAGGGTCCCCAGGCAGTGAACATCCAGGCCATCTAGGTTTAGGATTCAAAAAAGCAGGGCCGGTCGATTGACCGGCCCTGCTTTTTGTTTTCTGTTGCTTTGAGCGTGATATCCACATAGCCCGGATTGCTGGTGTTGCCAGGGAGAGGGTGCTCATAGCGTGGTGGGAAACCACGACGTCAGGAGCACGATGAACAGGCTGCTCGCCACATTGGCACCACTACTCAGCACGTTGGCCCTTGCTGGCTGTATGGTTCCGGCCGGAGCCGACCCGGCCGGGTTTGAAACCGCCTCGCCCGAGAACAGCGGCTTGTCCGGGGCGCCGACGGCGGGCCAGGCAAGCAAGCCGCCCTTGATTGAAAAGACCGGTGAAGAGGTCGTCAAGAGTCTCTCGGCGAGGGAAACGTGCATGGCCTGGCAGGAAATCGTGCGTTCAATATTCGCGGGCACCATAACTGCAGGTGAGGTCGATCAGCGCGTGCTCGTGGTTTCCTTGGGCGCTCCAGCGGCCTTGAGGACAAAATCGGCGGCCGCCGCCGACGTTCTCATGCGACCCGCCTCAGGTGGGCGCGGGGACAGCAAGAAAGATGAAAAGGTGATCGCCGAGCTTCAGGCAGCTTGCAATGTCGAAGCCAAAATCGAAATCATGCCTCGTTAGCCTCAACTGGCATGGGGTCACCCCAGTCGATTAGCCGCGCTCCGAAATCATTGATGAGGTGGCGTGCTCCCGACCCGCAGGTCCAAGTCATGAGCCGATTCTGTTGCGCTGGCTGACAGCGGCGGCGTTCTTGTTTGTTGATTCATGCCCGTTGGGGAAATATCTGCAAATGATATGTCAAATTAGTGGGCAGCATTGTAGCATCCAGCTTGCGGGCGAATTACACCCGTGACGCTATTGGGGAAGCGAACACGAATGTTTCTGTCGCCTTGCGAAGAGTATCGCCTCTACGGACCGTTCTCCGCGGTTTTCTCCATGCGCGTCCATCACTCACACCCACTCCGCACGCTTCGCATCGCACGTCGGTCAGGTGTCCTCTGAAAGGACTCTCATGAGCCAACCACCAAATGTCGCGCCCTACCCGCCCACCTACGGGTACAGCCAGCCACAGCTAAGCAATAAGTCATTCCTGACGACATGGCTACTTTCGCTTCTTCTTGGCGTTCTCGGTGTTGACCGCTTCTACTTGGGCAAGATTGGAACCGGAATCCGAAGCTAATCACGTTCGGAGGATTCGGGATCTGGGCACTTGTCGACCTCATTCTGGTTCTGACCAACAAGATGCGGGACAAGCAGGGTTTGCTCCTTGAAGGGTACGACAAGCACAAGAGGGTAGCCTGGATCGTCACGGGAGTCTTGGTTCTTCTGAGCATCGTCTTCAATGCTGCCAGGGCCGGCTCCGCCCCTGTGACTGCATCTGCCATTTCTGAACCCACGGGTGCAACTCCCTCCGCCGTTGCACCTACAAAAGATGCGGCCGCGGAAGCGGCCGAAGCCTCGGCCTCTGCCAAGGCTCAGGCAGACGCTGATGCCAAGGCCAAAGCTGACGCCGCTGCAGAGGCTAAGGCCGAGGCTGATGCCAAGGCCAAAGCTGACGCCGCTGCAGAGGCTAAGGCCGAGGCTGATGCCAAGGCCAAAGCTGACGCCGCTGCAGAGGCTAAGGCCGAGGCTGATGCCAAGGCCAAAGCTGACGCCGAAGCGAAGGCCAAAGCCAAGGCCGATGCGGCGGCAGCTGCAGAGGCCGCCGCCAAAGCCGGAACAATCAGTCAGCAGAATGCTCTGCGTAAGGCCGCCGACTATTTGGATTACACAGCCTTTTCGCGCTCTGGCCTGATCAATCAGTTGGAGTTCGAAAAGTTTTCAACTGCGGATGCTACTTGGGCCGCAGACCGAGTAAACGCAAACTGGAACGAGCAAGCAGCAAAGAAAGCAAAGGATTATCTGGACTACACCTCGTTCTCCCGGGCCGGACTGATCGACCAGCTGATCTTTGAGGGTTTCACCGAGGCACAAGCAGAATACGGTGCCACCAAAGCCGGTCTTTAAAGATTCGAATTATGCAGGATGCCCCGGTCACTGGCCGGGGCATCCTCATACCTTCAGCCCTGGCTCACCGAGTTGTCACTCGGCCCTTGAAGCTATCCATGGATTTGAAAGCCGTCTGCGTCGCTTTCGCAGGCGCCGAATCCCCAGTCCCCAGCCCCCGCACCGTCCATCCGGCGGCTTCCCATGCTGACGCGTCCAGCACGTTCCGCGCGTCCAGCAGCGTCCGGCGTCGTACGAGCTCGCCGACGGCGACAGGCGACAGCGAGCGGTACTCCTCCCACTCGGTCAGCAGGAGAACCAGCTCGGCGCCCTCCAGCGCCCGCGAAACCGAGGACTCGAAGCGCAGCTGCGGGTACCGCATCCAGGCATTGTTGATCGCCTTCGGATCGGTGACCGTCACGTGGGCGCCGGCGGCGGCAAGCTGCAGGGCGACGTCCAGGGCGGGGGAGTCGCGGATGTCGTCGGTGTCCGGCTTAAACGCGGCACCCAGCACGGTCACCGTACGCCCGGAGAGGTGGCCGCGGCACAGTTCCCGGGCGACCTCCACCGTGCGCGAACGCTGGCCCAGGTTGACCGAATCGACCACGCCCATCCACTCGTCAACGGATGGCACGTCGAGCGCCCGCGCCTGGGCCCGGAAGGAGCGGATGTCCTTGGGCAGGCAGCCGCCGCCGAAACCGAGACCGGCGTGCAGGTACCGGTTGCCGATCCGCGGGTCCAGGCCCATCGCCTCGCTGAGTTCAGACACGTCCGCACCGGAGGCGTCGCACAGTTCGGCCATGGCGTTGATGAAGCTGACCTTAGTGGCGAGGAAGGCGTTCGCAGCGGACTTGATGAGCTCCGCTGTCGCGAAGTTGCAGATGAGCCGCGGGATGCCCGCGCTGATCAGCGGCGCGTACACGGCGTCCAGCACTTTCGTCACCGGAATACCGGCGGCGGATGAACGGCCGCCGGACACCCCGTAGACCAGGCGGTCCGGCACCAGCGAGTCCTTCACGGCGGTGCCCTGCCGCAGGAACTCGGGGTTCCAGCCCAGGAGAACGTCCGGACGGCGGGCCAGGACGCCGCGGAGCATGTCCACCGTGCCGACCGGAACGGTGGACTTGCCCACGACGACGGCACCCTTCGCCAGGTGCGGCAGCAGGCTCTTCGTGGCCGCGATCAGGTACGACAAGTCCGCCATGTCCGAGGTCTTGGACTGCGGGGTACCCACGCAGAGGAAATGCAAGGCTGCGCTGGCGGCATCCTCGAACTCGGTAGAGAAGCTCAGCCGTCCGGTGGCGAAACCGTCGCGGAGCAGTTCGTCCAGGCCGGGTTCGTGGAACGGTGCGAAGCCCTTGTTCAGGTGCGCCACCTTCTGGGCATCCACGTCGATGCCCACCACGGTGTGGCCCATCGAGGCGAGGGTGGCAGCGTGCACGGCACCGAGGTAGCCGCAGCCAATGACGGAGATTTTCATGAGGCAAGTCCTTTGCTGGAAGTCAGGGGCGGCGCTGGGATGGCAGGTGCCGGGATGACAGGTGCCGGAGGAACGGGCACCGGCGGATCAACAGGCAGTTCCGCCATCTCCTCGCCGGCGATCACGGATCTGTAGTGGCGCACCAGTTCGGAGCTGAGGGCGGGCCACGTCCGGCCCTGGACCGACGCGAGGGCCGCCGCTCCGAACGCGCGGCGCTTGGCGTCGTCGCCCATCAGGTCCTGCACATAGGCACGCAACTGCCCCAAGGAACCGGGCTCGTACAACCAGCCGGTGCGGGAGTTCTCCACGAGATCCAAGGGGCCGCCGCGGCCGGTGGCCACCACGGGCACACCGGAGGCCATGGCTTCCTGGATGGTCTGGCAGAAAGTTTCGAATTCGCCCGGATGGACGAACAGGTCAAAGGAGGCCACGGCCTCAGCCAGGGCGTCGCCGCCCAGGAAGCCCGTGAATACCGCGCCGGGCAGGGCGGATTCCAGCGCGGCGCGCTGCGGTCCGTCACCCACAATCACGAGCCGGGTGCCAGGCAGGTCCGCGAGGACGGCCAGGTCCTCCACCTGTTTCTCGACGGCGAGCCTGCCGACGTAGCCGATGATGCGTTGACCGTCGGACGCCACCGAGGCGCGCCACGCCGTCGAACGCTTCGCGGGGTTGAAGCGCGCGGTATCCACACCGCGCCGCCACATGCCCACCCGCAGGATCCCGCGGCCGCGCAGCTGGTTCAGCGCGAACGTGGACGGGACCAGTGTACGGTCGGCCAGGAGATGGATGTTGTCCACCCGGTTCCAGGCCCAGTTCTCCAGGAACGGCACGCCGTAGCGCCCGGCGTAGCTGGGAACCTCGGTCTGGTAGATGGCAACCGTGGGGATGCCGAGCTGGTGTGCGGCCTGCACGGCGCGCCAGCCGAGCACGAACGGGGAGGCGAGGTGAACGACGTCGGGGGCGAAATCGGCAAGGATTCGCTTGACCCGACTCACACCACCCAACGCAACCCGCACATTCGTGTACCCGGCCAGCGGAACCGACGGAAGCCGGTGCACATACGCACCCTTCACGACGCTCGAAACATCAGTGTCCGACGTCGACGGCGCAATCACCATCACCTCGTCCCCACGCTCCTGCAGATGCTCCAGCACCCGCAGGATCGAGTGGGTTACCCCGTTCATCAGCGGCAGGAATGATTCGGCGACGATTGCGATCCTCACCCCTCCACGGTGTGCGCGGCGGTTGGCGGCGCGGGGGAGAGGGCGTGACGGTGCGGGAAAACTTTGGTTAACAGATGCCCGTCGACGGCGGCAGGCACCGCCGTGGCTTGTCAGCCCTCGCCGTTCACCGTGGGCCTGCGGCGTCCCGCGCCTGCTTCAGGTCCTTCCGGAGCCCGCGGTTGTCCGCCCTCAATTCGCGATTGTCTTCGGTCAGCCCGCGGTTATCCTCGGTCAGCCCGCGGTTCGCAGCTTCCAACTCCAACACCAACTTCACCCCGGCAAGGTTCAGCCCCTCATCCAGGAGTGCTCCGATCCGGCGCAGCGTCTTCAGGTCGGCTTCGCTGTATCGCCGGGTGCCGCCGCCGGTCCTGTCCGGGGTGAGCAGTCCCTTGCGTTCGTACAGGCGCAGGTTCTGCTGCCCGGTGCCCACCAGCTCCGCCGCGACGGAAATGGCGTAGACGCCCAGTGCGTCCCGTCCATCCCCGTTGCCGGAGGCGTCGCGCTCTTCGGCGCGCGGACCGCCGTCGTGCTCCCCAGCGGACTTGCCGCTGCCCAAACCCGCCATGGAACCCTCTCAAGAAAGAAGAAAATCTTCTTGCACCACTCTTTCACCAGTGCTATAAAAAATCTATACCAACCGAAGCAGATCATGGTTGGCTGGGACAACAACAAAGACAACAAATCAGCATCAAGATCTGAAGGAGTGAGAACAACATGCTGATGCGCACTGACCCGTTCCGCGAATTCGACAGGCTCGCCCAACAGGTTTTTGGCACAACAGCACGCCCCGCCGGCATGCCCATGGATGCGTGGCAGGAAGGCGACGAATTCATCGTTGCCCTGGACCTGCCCGGGGTAAGCCCGGAGTCCGTCGAGCTCGACGTCGAACGCAATGTCCTGACCGTCAAAGCCGAGCGCAAGTCGCCGGCGGGTGAGGACACCGAGATGGTCGCCGCAGAGCGCCCGCAGGGAGTCTTCAGCAGGCAACTCATCCTCGGCGACACCCTGGACACCGACGGCGTCAAGGCCAGCTACGACGCCGGCGTCCTGACCCTGCGCATCCCCGTGGCCGAAAAGGCCAAGCCGCGGCGCATCGAGATCACGTCCAACGAACAACGCCAGGAAATCAACGCCTGATCCGCTCGCTCCGCCATACGGTCCGGTGGCCATGGCGGAGCGCGTGACCGGGAGCATCGGACCGACCGCATCGGAAAACGGGCGCAGGCTTCGCGCCACGCCACAGCGCTTGTTGCGCAGAGGAAACGCGGCCCCCGACGGTGTCTCCCGACGGATGGCCCCCGGTCCGCCCGGGGGCCATCCCCATTTCCAACACCCCGATTTCATAGCACCCTGACCGGGAACCGATCTTGGGAAACAGCCACCCCGACTACTACGAGATCCTGAACGTGCCGGTTACGGCCACGGCACGCGAGATCACCCGTGCCTACCGCGGCCTGCTGCGGCGGCTCCATCCGGACACCCGCCAGGAAAACCACGACGGCGGCACCTCCGAAGCGCGCGACCTCGAGCGCCTGCATGCCATCATGCAGGCTTACGCGGTCTTGTCGGATGCGGCGAAGCGGGCGGCCTATGACCGCGCCCGCCGCGCCGGAGCCGGCGCTGGGACCGCTGCTGGTCCTGTCGCTGCGAACGGGACCCCCGTGAAGGTGCGTTTTCACCCGGAACCCGGTCACGTACGGCCCGGTCACCCGGAGCCCGGTCACGTACAGCCCGGGGCCGGCGGCCCCGCGCCGAACCAGCCGCTCAGGTATGGACCGACCCGGTGGTCACCCCTGCCCGGCAACCGGCCTTAGCCGTCGTGCTTGAGGACCTCCGGCAACTCATCTACGTACACGGTCTGCGGCGGCTCGAAGTAGATCACCAGGACGTTCTCGCCCACGGGGAACTCGCTGCTCTTATCGAAAGGGTGGGCGTGGAAGGCGCTCACGCCGCCCCGGTACGGCAGCATCACCTCGCCGATGGTCCCGGGGCCGATCCGGCCCGTGACGCGGCCGATCTTGCCGGTGAGGCTGTGGTCGACGTTCTTATACATGGGGGTCAGGACTTGGGCGTGGTCGGGGGTCGCTTGACGGCGTCCTTCCCGTTCTTCAGCGCCGACGCCAGCGAGGGCAGGAAGTTTCCGACCTGGGACAGGATGCCGCCGACCATGCTGTTGAGGCCCTCGCCGCCGTTCAGCACGGTCAGCTGCCCCACATGCGCGAACGGCTCGGCCGCAGCGGCGACGATGGCCGGCATGTTCTCGGCCAGCTGCTGGGAAATGACCGCATCCTGGTTGGTCTCCAGCGCCTCGCCGCGCGCCTTGATGCCCTCCGCTTCGGCAAGCGCCTTGGCTTTCACGGCCGAGGCGGCGGCGTCGCCGCGGGCCTTCGTTGCGGCGGCCTCGGCCTCGCCGGTGACCCGGGTGGCGCCCGCCATCGCAGCCGCAGCGGCCGCGCTCGCCTGCGCCTCGACTTCCAGCTTCCGGGCGTTGGCCTGGGCCTCGAGTTCGGTGCGCTTGGCCCGTGCCTCCGCGGCGCTGATGTCGGCCGCCTTCTGCGCCTCGGCCTCGGTGCGCTGTGCGTAGGCCTTGGCGTCGGCGGGCTTGCGGATGGTGGTCTGGAGTTTCTGCTCCTCGCGGTCGGCCTCGAGCTTGGCCACTTCGGTTTCCTGCACCACCACCTGCTGGCGGGCGGTCGCGTCGGCGAGCGGGCCGGCCTGGGCGGCGTTGGCCCGTGCCTTTTCGGCGTTTGCCTGCGCCGCGGACTGCTTGATGGCCGAGAGGCTCTGCGCGTCGGCGATCTGGGCCGCGGCTTCGGCCTCCTTCTCGGCGGCCTCCCGGTTCCTGGTGGCCTCGGCGATCCGGGCCTCCATCTTGACCTGGGCGATGTGCGGCTTGGCGAGGTTCTGGATGTAGCCGGTGGGATCCTGCAGGTCCTTGATCTGCAGGGAGTCCACCACGAGGCCGAGTTTCTCCATCTCGACGCCGCTCGCACTGCGGACCAGCGAGGCCAGCTTGTCGCGTTCACGGATGATCTCCTCGACCGTCATGCTGCCGATGATCGAGCGCAGGTGGCCTTCGAAGACGTTGTAGACCTGGCTTTCCATCTTGGGCTGCTGGCCCAGGAACCGCCGGGCGGCATTGGCGATGAATGCGGGCGAATCGCCGATCTTGTAGATCACCACGCCTTCCACCACCACCTGGATGCCCTGGGACGTGACGCAGTTGACCTGCAGTTCCGTCTCGTTCAGGGTCAGCGCAAGGGTCCTGACAGTCTGCAGGCCGGGGACCACCAGGGCGCCCTTGCCGGTGACGATCTTGAAGTCCATGCCGTCCGTGTTTTCGAGGGTTCCGCGGGTCAGGCCGGAGATGATCAGGGCCTCGTTCGGTTCGGCCACTTTCCACATCGCCTTGGTGAGGCCCCAGACGACCCCGATGACGATCAGCACACCGATGATTCCGAAAGCAAGCGGCAGGAAAGCTACAAGGTCTCCCATGACTGATCCTCTCAGCGTCAGTGAACAGGCTCCGTGGTGGACCCCCAAATAGGCCGGGCTGCCGGTTCTTAGGACAGTCTGTGCAAGTAGATGGATGGAAGTCCAGTGATTTTTGGCCCGGACCGGGGCGGCCAGCCGCGCGGCGACCGGCGCGCGGCGACAGGCGGGCGGCGGTCCGAGAAACAAGAGTTGACGCAGCCCCGGCAGCTTCGCCGGATTGACTGCGCCAACCCTTTTTTGATGACTCGTTAGATTGAGCTGTGCTCGCTATTCATTGGCCACTCCTCATCGTCCCGGGATTGCCAGATCCGGGCTACTTTCTCCGATCGGCCTGGTTGGGCCAGAACATCCAGCCGGCAGTCATCATCAGGATTCCAAGCACCAGGTGCGTCCAGTTGTCCAGGATGTTCACCGAGAGGAAGTTCGCAGCTGACTCCTCCCCGACGCCCAGCCCGTAGGCACTCAGCAGCACATACAGGGCGCCGAAGCCATAAAGGAACGCACGTGCTCCGGACGACGTGCGGGACATGAACCAGCCGCTCACCCCGATGGCCAGCTGCAGCAAGTTCAGCAGCATGGACACCTGGAACAAGCCCAGCAGCATGGCATGCGAACCTGGCCCGAAGAACTGCATCTGCGCGTACTGGGTAGTGATGCCGGGAACGAAGCCCAGCACTCCCACCAGCGCTACAAGCAGGGCCACGCCGAGGCCGGCGACCTGGATGTCCTGGCGCCCGAAATGGACTCCTTGTGCATGTGACGCCGCGCTGCTCATATGCCCTCCAACCATTCCGTGGGAACACTCCCCATCTTACGTCCGGGCAGCTGAAAAGGCGCCCGACGGCGGCCCCTGCCTCCCGCAACAGGCTGCCGGTCCGCGGGCGCGCGGGGCAGTCGTCAAAACAGCCGCGCGCCAGCGCGCCCGACCGGCCCGGGCAGGGCCTTCGTGGCACGATGGAACACGATGAAATTGCGTGCTGACCAGACCGGAAACCGTGGCCTCCCGATGCCCCTGGCGCTCCAGGGAGCGCTCGAATCGGCGCAAGCCGCCATCATCTCCGCGCTTGTGGTGATCCTGCCCCTCGCCGGTGTCTGGGCCACCGACGGATTCGAGAACCGCAAGATCGACTTCCTGGCCCGGCTGGCCGGCCAGGCCTGGTTGCTCATCCACGGCGTGCCCCTCCAGTTGGCGTCCGTCAACCTCGGCACCGCAGCCCAGCCGGGCAGCGGCGTCCTCTCCTTGTTCCCCCTGGGCCTGACCCTCATTCCCTTCCTTCTGGCCTGGCGCGCCGGGCGCCGCCTGGCCCGGGCCTCCTACACGGATCAGTTGTGGCAGGCCTTCCTGGGTGCGGTCCTGGTCTACGGTGCCTTTGGTGCCGCCACCGGTTTCGTGTGCCGCACGCAGGAAGTGGTGATCAACATCTGGCTCGCCATGCTCCTGCCGCTGATCCCCTTCGGCTTGGGGATGGTGGTGGGAGCGCGCCGCGAATCTGGTTCCTGGAGCAGGCTCATCGGCGTGGACGCCGTGGACTGGATCGCGCGTACCAGCCAGCACTCCCGCTGGGCCGGTTCCTATTTCGCGTCCGCCATCAAGGCAGGTTCCGTGGCGCTCATGGCCTCGCTCGCCTTGGCCGCCCTGCTGCTCGCGGTGGACCTCGGTATCCACTGGGCGGAGATCATCGCCGTATTCGAAGGCCTCAAGGCCGGGGCGCTCGGTGGTGCCGTGCTCACCATCGCCCAGCTCGGCTACCTGCCCAACCTGGTGGTCTTCACCCTGGCCTGGAGTTCGGGCGCAGGTTTCTCGCTGGGAGTCGGCTCGCACGCCGGACCGCTGGGCACCGCCGTCGGGCCGCTGCCCGCCATCCCGGTCTTCGGTGGGCTGCCCACCGGACACCTGGAGTTCGGCGTGGTGGCCCTGGTGCTTCCCGTGCTGGCCGGCGTGCTGGCCGGCTGGTGGTTCCTGCGCGAGGGCGAAAACCACTTCGACGAATGGCTTTCCATCAAGATCAGGGCCCGCTGGTTCACCGCCGCCGCGTCCACCGTGGTGCTCGGTGCGTTGATCGGGGCCGTCACAGGCGTCCTTGCCGGTGCGCTGGCCTGGATCGCGCGGGGCTCAGCCGGGGTCGGCCGCCTCACGGAGATCGGACCGGACCCGCTGTGGACGGCAGCCTGGCTGGCCGCGGAGGTGGGGATCGGCGTCGTCATCGGCTACTCGGCCGGGCCGTGGCTGGAACGCCGGCAGAAGCTGCGCGAGGCGGACCTGGAGACCGCCAAGTTCTAGGGCCGCAGCGCCGGGGGCAGGGAATTCTCGAAGGCCGCCGTGCAGCTGCTCCGGGCCTGTTCTGTCAGGGAGTCGCGGGCGCACTCCTGGAAGGCGCTGACCTGCGTGAAGAACAAGATAGAGAACACCACCAGCAGCCCCAGTACCGCCGAAACCAGAAGCCCGGAAATGGTCCCGTACAGCAGGATCCGGCTCTGCCGCAGCCGCACCGTGCGGACCACCACCACAACGCCAAGCACCCAGGCCGCCAGGGTGAGGATGCCGCACAGCCACACGTAGCTGACGTTGAGGGTGTAAACGAACGCCGCGCCCAGCACGGTCAACAGGAAGCTTCGGAACAAGAGCTGCGTGCGGGACTGCGCGGCTTCCGCAGCCTCCCCGTGAGCTGGCAGCTGCGGGCGGGGTGCGGCGTCGGGGTTCATGTTTTCCAGCCTACGCGAGGCAGCCATAAGCTATTGCAATGCGCATTGTTGTCCTCGTCTCCGGCACCGGTTCCAATCTCCAAGCGGTCATCGACGCCGTCAAAGCGGGGGAGCTCGACGTCGAGATCGCCGCCGTGGGCGCCGACCGCGAAGACACCTTTGGCGTGCAGCGCTCGGCCGACGCCGGCCTGGAAACCTTCGTGGTGAACTTCAACTCCTTCGAAACCCGCGCCGAATGGGACGCCGCCCTGACCGCGAAGGTGGCCTCGTACCAGCCCGACGTGGTGGTCTCCTCGGGCTTCATGCGGATCGTCAGCCCCGAGTTCATCGACACCTTCCACGGCAAGTACCTCAACACCCACCCGGCCCTGCTGCCCGCGTTCCCCGGCGCCCACGGCGTGCGCGACGCCCTCGCCTACGGAGTGAAGGTCACCGGCTGCACCGTCCACTGGGCGGACGCCGGCGTGGACACCGGCCCCATCATCGCCCAGGAAGCCGTGACCATCCTCCCCGGTGACGACCAGGACTCCCTCCACGAACGCATCAAGGTGGTTGAGCGCAAGCTGCTTGTCAGCACTTTGTCAGACATCGCCCAGAATCGCTTGCTATAAAGACATCGCACGCCGGGCGGAACAGGCCATTGCGCGCCTTGAGTAACACCGGCGGACTTGCGAGGAATGGTCATGGGATTTTGGAAACCCGTCCTGGATATGGCGGTAACGGGTCCGCGCTTCCTGCTCGCCTGGACCCTCCTGAGTTCGCTCCTGCTGGCCTACCTGCTGTTCAAGAGGCGAAAGGTCCGCTGGTTCGCGGTGGCCGCCGGCGCGCTGGCCGCGGGGACCGCCTTGGGGCTCGGAGTCCTCTGGTACTGCGTCTTCGTTGACAACACCTTCGGGGGACCCCTCATTTCCGAGGTCTGGTTCTGGGCGCCTGCCTCCTTCGCTGCCACCGCGCTCGCCATCGCCAATTTCCGGGGCGGCCGCTGGTGGCGCAGCGTGCTCGCGGCCGGATCGGTCCTGGTGTTCGCGGCGACCGCGGCGTTCCAGGTCAACGCGGCCTACGGGTTGAACCAGACCCTGGGCTCGGTGCTGAACATCAACACCGCGAACACCGTCCGCATCCCGCTCCGCTCCTCGTGGCTCAAGGGTTCGGAGCTGCCGCTGTACAAGACGTGGACGGCCCCTGCCGACATGCCGCAGGCCGGCCTGAGGGGCAAGACGCCCCTGCCCATCCCGGCCAAGCACTCCGGCTTCCAGGCACGCTGGTCCGGCCTCTACCTTCCTCCGGCGGCCCTGGTGAAGCATCCTCCGCTCCTGCCATTCATGATCATGATGATGGGGCAGCCGGGAGCGCCCAGTCCGCAGCCCGCCGCCAACGTTGCCGACGCGATGGCCGCCAGGAACCACGGCCTGGCGCCCATCATCCTGGTGGTCGACCAGCTCGGGGATCCCTACAGCGACCCGCTCTGCCTGGACTCGAACCGGGGCAAGGTGGAGAGCTACGTGATGCAGGACGTCCTGCCCTGGGCCCGCGCCAACCTGCCCATCATGCAGGACAGGAAGCACTGGGCCTTCGCCGGATATTCGGACGGCGGGGTCTGCGCCAGCTACTTCGCGGCCAAGTACCCCCAGGATTTCGGCAGCTTCATTTCGATCTCCGGGGAAGAGTTCCAGGGTTCCGAAAAGCCCGCCTACAACCTGGCCACGGTGTTCGGCGGGAAGCAGCAGGACTACGACGCCGTGAAGCCCCGCAACATCATGCTCGCCCACGGCCGCTACGAAGACATGGTTGCCGTGTACACGGCCGGGAGCAAGGACCCGGACTACACCAAACAGGCGCAACGCATGCTCGCCACCGCCCTGCAGGTGGGAATCAAGGCGTCCTTCTACAGCGTTCCGGGAGCCGGCCACGTTCGCAACGCCGTCGCCGGAGGGCTCGCCGAAGCCTTCCGGATCCTCTACCCGCGTTGGGGATTGTCGCCGTCATGAACAACAACATCACCCGGCAGCGTCCACCCGCCCAAAGCGGAGCGGAGAGCCTGCCGGCGGGGCGGCGCAGCCATTTGCAAAACACCAAGGAGCGCCTGGACGGCTTCTTCCGGCGCATTCCCTTTTCCTTCCTGATGGCGGCCGTGTTCCTCGCCGCGGCGGTGTTCAGCCGCACGCTGTTCGGCATGGATGCCGCCCGGATCTGGGGCCAGGGCGTGGACGCCACCTTCGAAGGAGGCCGGTGGTGGACCCTGCTCACGGCCCTGCTGGTCCCCCAGGACGCCACGGCAACCGCCTTGGCCGCGATCGGGGCGGTCCTCCTCCTCGGCCTGGCGGAACGGACCCTCGGGACCCGGAAGGCCGCGCTCGCCTTCCTCACGACAGGGCTGACGGGCGGGTTCCTGGGCATCCTGCTGCAATGGCTGGGAACCCTCACCTGGGAATGGTGGTCCACCAGCGCCTCCACCTCTGCCACGGTGGATCCGCTGACCGGCGTCCTGGGCGCCCTCTCCACCGCCACGGGCAGCATGGGGCTGCTGTGGAGGCGCCGGATCAGGGTGGTGCTGCTGACGTTTGTCCTCATCTTCGTCCTCTACTCGGGGGATCCCGAGGACTTCTACCGGCTCCTGGCCGTGCTGGCCGGCCTCCCGTTGGGGGCATGGCTGAGGACCAGCAAACGCCCGCTCCACGTGGCCTACAGCTCCCACCGGGAGACCCGCACGCTCGTTGCCGCCGTCGTCCTGGTCACGGCGGTGGGACCGCTGGTGGCCTTCCTGGGCAGCACGGACCTGACGCCTTTCGCCTTCGGTTCCTACCTGTTCATGAACGACCCCGTGGATCCCGGCATGCTCGCCGCCGCCTGCCACGGCGATCTCCCGCTGTCCCGGCTCTGCATCCACCAGCTGGCCAGGATCGGTTCGCAGGGGCCGGGCATGGTGGCCCTTGCCTTCGTACCCGTGGTGCTCCTGGGCCTGGCGGCGTGGGGATTGTACCGGGGCCGGCGTTTCGGCTGGTGGCTCGCGGTGGGCGTGAACACGGCCATCCTGCTGGCTTCCCCCGGATCCTTCAGCGTCGTGCGGCTCATCGGGCAGGCGGGAACTGCCGTGCACCGCCCGTTCAACGGCCAGGAACTCGTCATCTGGATGCTCACGGCGGCACTGGTGCCGGCGGCGTCGCTGATCATGCTCGTGCTCAAACGCAGGCACTTCGGAATCCATGCGCCCCGGCGGGCTTTCCGCCGTTTCCTCCTGGTGCTGCTGGGCTCCTTCCTGGTCCTGGCAGGTGCCTGCACGGTGGCCGCCCTCTCGGCGCTGAAGTCGATTGCCCCGCGCATCACCGCCTCAGGAGTGTTCCTCGATGCGCCGCGCCGCTTCGTGCCGCCGCATTTCCTTAGCGGGCCTGGACATTTCGTCCTCCCACGGCACACGGTGGTGAGCTGGGCCTACCAATGGAGCGGACCCGCCTTCTGGGCGGTCTTCGTCGTGGCCGCCCTGTGGCTGCTCTCGCGCTCGCCCCGCCTCGCGGTAGCGCACGACGTCGAGAAGTTCCGTGCGCTGTTGCGCCGCCGCGGCGGCGGCTCGCTGGGGCATATGACCACCTGGGAGGGCAACACGCCGTGGTTCACCCGCGACGGCGAGGGAGCCTTGGCGTACCGCGAGGTCAACGGGCAGGCCATCGTGCTGGGCGAGCCCGTCTGCGCCCCGGACCGGGTGGAACAGACCATCCGGGAGTTCCTGGTGTTCTGCGATGAACACAACTGGACCCCCGTCTTCTATTCTTTCCATTCCGGGCTGCTGCCTGTCTTTGAGCACCTCGGCTGGCGGCACATGCCGGTCGGGGAAGAAACGGTGATCCACACCGAAGGACTCACCATGCAGGGCAAACATTGGCAGAGCGTGCGGACCGCGCTCAACAAGGCGGTCCGTGAGGGCAGGACGGCGGTGTGGACCTCGTGGAGTGAGTTGCCGTTCGCGGCAACCACGGAGATCGTGGCGATCTCCGAATCCTGGGTGGCGGAGAACAAGCTGCCCGAGATGGGGTTCACGCTCGGCGGCTTGGAAGAACTCAAGGACCCGGATGTCCGCCTCATGCTTGCCGTTGCCGAGGACGGGCGCATCGAAGCGCTGACGTCCTGGATGCCGGTGCACGAAGACGGCGAAGTCGTGGCCTGGACTCTCGACTTCATGCGCCGTGCCCCCGAATCCCACAACGGCGTCATGGAATTCCTGATCGCCTCCGCCGCGCTGCATCTGCAGGAGGCGGGCGCCCGGTTCGTGAGCCTGTCCGGTGCGCCGCTGGCCACCAAGCCCGTGCCCGCGGACGCAGCTCCGGAGGCACCCGCGGCAGGCATCGCCGCCTTCCTTGCCTGGCTTTCCAGGACGTTGGAGCCGGCCTATGGTTTCGGTTCCCTGTTCCGTTTCAAGGCGAAGTTCCACCCTGAATACTCCACGCTGTTCATGGCCTTCCCCGATTTCTCGGCCCTGCCGCGCATCGGCATGGCCCTGGCGCGCGCCTACCTGCCCGAGGTGTCCACCAAGGAAAGCATGGTCCTTGCCCGCGTGCTGGGGCGCCGGGACTGACCTTTTCGGCGGCGCATGGGCTCAGTCGAGCGCGCGCTGCTTGGTTTCCGGGGCGAAAAGCCCCATCCAGATGACGGCCAGCAGCACCAGGCCGCCGGCCAGCGCGAAGGACGTGGCCAGGCCGAAGGTGGGCCAGAAGAACGAGGCGAACACCAGGGGGCCGAAGCCGGCTCCGAGGCGGGAGAATGTCGAGGCCCAGCCGAAGCCCGAGCCGCGAAGCTCCGTGGGGTAGAGCTCGGACACGTAGGCGTACAGCACCGGGATGGCCACCTGCACCACGAAGCCGAAGACCAGCAGCCAGAACACCGCCGCGGACGGAATGTCCACCACCAGCGCCACCACCACGAGCGTCCCGGCGGACAACGGACCGCTGACCGCCAGTATCCATTTGCGGCCCAGGCGCTCCACGAGCAGCGCTGCCGCCACCACGCCCAGGAGCCCGACGGCGGCCATTCCCGCCGTCGTCAGGAAGGCCTTGTACTCCTCGAACCCGGCGCCGATCAGGATGCGCGGCATCCAGGTCAGGCTCAGGTAGTACACGAGAAGGACGGTGAAGAACAAAGCCCACGCCGCCGTCGTGATCTTCCAGCTGAACTGCCACAGGCTGCGCAACTGGGTCCAGGCGCTCCCGGCGGAAAGCCGCGGAGCGGCCTGGGGGTCGGGCAGGCTGTAGGCGCGCGGCGGCGCGCCGGTGGCGGCCACGAGGGCGTCGATGACTTCCGCGGCCTCCTTGCGGCGGCCCTTGCGGATCAGGAAGAGCGGGGATTCGGGCACGCTGCGCCGCACCCAGAACACCAGCAGGGCCGGCAGCACCATCACCAGCATGGTCAGGCGCCAGTCGGCGAAGGCGGCCATGAGCCCGGCGGACACGAAACCGCACAGCGCGGCACCCACCGGCCACCAGCCGTCCATCGCCGTGAGCACCCGGCCGCGCTGCTTCCGCGGCGTGAACTCGCCCACCAGGGCATAGTCCACCGGGATGCAGCCGCCCAGCCCGAAGCCGGCCATGAACCGGAAGACGCAGAACCACAGGAAATCCGGGGCGAAGGCGCCCAGCACGGTGAAGAGCGAGAAGATCAGCAGCGTAGCGGTGAAGGCCTTCCTACGCCCGATCGTGTCCGCGATGGTTCCCCAGGCGAAGGCGCCCAGGGCCATTCCGATCAGGTTGGCCGTGCCGATCCATGCGGCGTCGGCCGGCTCGAGGGACCAGTGTTTGGAGAGCAGGGGAATGAGGATGCCGTTGAGCGTGACGTCCCAGGCATCGAACATGAAGCCCAGCCCGCCGATCAGGAAAATCCGGCCCTGGACGGCCCACCGCCACGGCAGTTCCTGGACCACCTGCTCGCCGCTGGGCACTGACGTGTACGTGTTCATCTTCCCCTCCTGGGGAAAACTTTAGCGGTGGTTTTCTATCGCTTTCCGCAGGAAGCCGCCGGCCTCGTCCAGGGCACCCTTCGCCTGCGCCGGATCGATGCCGGTCAGGAGCACCAGGATGGCCGCCTTCACCGATCCGCCCACCGAATCGAGGGCGCGGATGGCGGCGTGGGCGTCGGCTCCCGTGGCGTGCTGGATGGTGCGCTGGGAGCGTGCCAGGAGCTTTTCGTTGGTGGCCTTCAGGTCCACCATCAGGTTGCCGTAGGTCTTGCCGAGCTTGACCATGGAGAGCGTGCTGATCATGTTCAGCACCAGTTTCTGGGCCGTTCCGGCCTTGAGCCGGGTGGAGCCGGCAACGAACTCCGGGCCCACCACCACGTCGATGGCCACGTCCGCGAGCCTGCCGATGGCCGAGCCGTGGTTGCAGGCGATCGCCGCCGTGAACGCGCCCCGGCTGCGGGCCTCCTCCAGGGCTCCGATCACGTACGGTGTGCGGCCTGAGGCCGAGATGCCAATCACAGCGTCTTTTTCCGTCACGTTGATGTCATGCAGGTCCCGGGCGCCGGCCGTCGCGTTGTCCTCGGCGTACTCCACCGGCTTCTGGATGGCATGCGGGCCGCCGGCAATGATGCCCACCACGAGTTCCGGGCGGGTGCCGAAGGTGGGTGGGCACTCGCTGGCGTCCAGCACGCCCATCCGGCCGGCCGTCCCCGCACCCACGTAGAGCAGGCGGCCGCCGCGCGCGAGCCGCTCCGTAACGGCGTCGATGGTTTGTGCGATGGCGGGCGCGGCTTCCTCGACCGCCGCGGGGACGCCGCGGTTGATCTCGTTCATGGCGGCCACGAGTTCGGCGGTGCCCATGGTGTCGATGCTGTCCAGCGCCGGGGCAGCCTGTTCGGTCTGCAGGCCCGCGAGCTCGGAGCGCAGCCCTTCCAGCGGATCGTTGCTTGCGGCGGTGGGGTCAGTCGGGCCAGTTTGTTCCGTCACGGTGGATGTACCTTTCCTGCAGGAGCCCGCGGCGCGTCGCAGCGAGGGCGGCCCCGTCCATGCCGTCGCCGAGGGGCTCGACCATCTCAATCCCAGCCGAAGCCAGGGTGTTGTGCAAGAGGCCCGCGAAGAACTCCGAGTTCGCCACGCCGCCCAGCACCGCCACGCGGCCGGTGCCGCCGCTGGCGCGCTTGACCGTGCCGGCAAGGATCCTGCACGCCTCATCCACGATTCCGCGCGCGACGGCGTCCCCCGCCTCCGCTGCGTGCAGCACCAGGGGAGCGAAGCGGGCCATCGCCCGGGCCGGGTTCTCCATGCCGCCCAGCCAGGCGGGAAGCATGAGGGGCGACTCAACCAAAGCTTCCGCCGCGGCGCTCAGCGAAGTCTCCGGGCCGCCGTCGAACGCCTGCACCACCGCTTCCAGGCCGCGCTGGCCGATCCACCGGCCGCTGCCCCGGTCGCCCAGCAGCGGGCCCCAGCCGTCGGCACGGTGCAGCTGCCCGCCGTCGTCGAAGCGGAACGCCACGGCGCCGGTGCCGACGATGAGCACGGTGCCGGGAGCACCCTGCATGGCACCGAGCTGTGCGGCGGTGGCGTCTGAAAGGACTGCGGCGGGGACGCTGAAGCGGCTGGCGAGCAGGCTGGCCAGTTCGCGGGAGCTCTCGGCAGAGGCCTCGACGCCGGCCACGGCAGCACCGAAACCGGCCAGCGGGGATCCGGAGGGGCCGGTCGCTGTCAGCCCCGGGGGAAGCATCGCGGCCGTCTCTTCGAGCAGCTCGAACGCCAGGCGGGCGCCGTCCGTGACGCCAAGTCCGGGGAAACCATGCTGGTCCGCCGCTGCGAGCACTTCGTCCCCCGAGCGCAGTTCCAGCCTGCACCTGCTCTTGCCGAGATCGGCCACCAGCACCATCGCCGCAGCATTCATGGTCCAACCCTATCTGCGTTGCGGGGCCCGCTCTACGTCCTTTTGGGCGGCCAAAGGACGTAAAGCGGACCCCGCAACGCTGTGGAGGAGGGGTCGCCCCGGGCATGGAAGGGCAACTCTGTGGATAACCCCGGACGACGACGGCCGCCAAGCCAGCATTGACGTATGCGCAAACCACCGCCTCTCCCGGCAACCATCGATCCGCGGGGATTCCTTGTGCGCGACGCATACGCCGCAGGGATTGCGAGATGGCGGCTGGAAAGCAGCGGCCTCGTCACGCCCAGTAGAGGGATGCGGCTTCGTCCGGAGGAAGTTCTGGACCTGGAACTCCTTGCCCGGCTCCACACGGGTGTCACACCGCGCAGTGCCATCAGCCACACCACTTCTGCCTTGCTGTGGCCGCTTCCCCTGCCGGCAACGCTGGAGGCCGAGGAACGCGGAAACGGACTCATCCATGTCACCCGCCGGGCGGAAATCGGACGGGTCAAGCGCAGGGGAGTCGTCGGACACAGGGCGCCGTTGCTTGCCCGCGACGTGCGCTTCATCAACGGCGTTGCGCTGACCTCTCCGGAATGGACCTGGGTCGATCTTGCCGCAATCCTGGGCCGCGATGCCTTGGTGGCCGCCGGGGACGCCCTGCTCGCCCGGGAGAACCCGTTGTCATCGCTCGAAGCAATCCAAGAGGTGGTGGACCGTCGTCCGAAGGTGAAGGGGATCCGGATGGCGAGGGCAATCCTTCCCTTGCTGCGCCGCGGCGTCGACTCGCCCCTGGAATCGAAGCTGAGGATGAGGATCCTCGACGCCGGCCTGCCGGAACCGCTCGTGACGCAGCCAGTCCACGACGCCCACGGGAACTACGTCTCGACGCCGGACTTGCAGTACCGGGAGTATCGGATTGCCCTGGAGTATGAGGGGGAGCACCACCTTACGGATCCTGTGCAATGGGGCCGCGACATTGAACGGGACGACAGGCTGCGGTCAATGGGATGGATCGTGCTGCGTTTCTCCAAGTATCAGTTGCGCCAGGGGTGGCCCGCCTCCGAGCGGAAGCTGCGTAGCGCGCTTGCCGAACGGGGTTGGCGTGCAGCCGCTTAGTGGATTGGCGTTGCGGGGCCTGCTCTACGTGCTTTGGGCGCCCTAAAGGACGAAGAGCAGGCCCCGCAACGCAAGGAACTCCGCCGAGCAGGCCCCGCAACGCAAGAAACGCAATGAAAACGGGGGCCGCCGCCGACGCGATAAACTGTGGCGTATCCCCACCATCTGCGAACCCAACGCGATCCAAGACGGAGATTTTTGTGAGCTTCACGCAGCTTGACCGTGTCCCTATCCGCCGTGCACTCATCTCGGTATACGACAAGACCGGACTGGAGGAGCTCGCAAAGGGCCTGCACGCAGCCGGCGTCTCCATCGTCTCCACCGGTTCCACCGCCAAGAAGATCGCCGCGGCCGGCATCCCGGTCAAGGAAGTCGAAGAAGTCACCGGTTCCCCGGAAATGCTGGACGGCCGCGTGAAGACCCTGCACCCGCGCGTGCACGGCGGAATCCTCGCCGACCGTCGTGTCCAGGCCCACATGGACACCCTCGCCAAGATGGAGATCGAGCCCTTCGACCTCGTGGTGGTCAACCTGTACCCCTTCGTCGAGACGGTCCGCTCCGGCGCCGGCCAGGACGACGTCGTCGAGCAGATCGACATCGGAGGCCCCGCGATGGTGCGCTCGGCCGCGAAGAACCACGCCGCCGTCACGATCGTCACCGACCCTGCCTTCTACGGTTCCGTCGTGGAAGCCGCCGCGGCCGGGGGCTTCGACCTGAAGACCCGCCGCCGCCTGGCCGCCAAGGCCTTCGCGCACACCGCTGCCTACGACAACGCCGTGGCCACCTGGACTGCATCCCAGTTCCTGGATGAAGACGGCGACGGCATCATCGACTGGCCCGCCTACGCCGGCCTGGCCCTGGAACGCTCCGAGGTACTGCGTTACGGCGAAAACCCGCACCAGCAGGCCGCCCTCTACGTGGACAAGGCCGCCCCGGCCGGCATCGCCCAGGCCGACCAGCTGCACGGCAAGGCCATGAGCTACAACAACTTCGTGGACGCCGACGCCGCCCTGCGCGCCGCCTTCGACTTCGCCGAGCCCGCCGTCGCCGTCGTCAAGCACGCCAACCCCTGCGGCGTGGCCGTCGGTTCCACTGACGCCGCCGACCCGATCGCCGACGCCCACGCCAAGGCCCACGCCTGCGACCCCGTCTCCGCGTTCGGTGGGGTCATCGCCGCGAACCGCACTGTCACGGCGGGCATGGCACGCACCGTTGCGGGCATCTTCACCGAAGTCGTCATCGCCCCCGACTTCGAGCCCGAAGCCGTGGAGATCCTCTCCAAGAAGAAGAACATCCGCCTGCTCGCCCTGCCCGAGGGCTACGGCCGCTACCCGGCCGAAATGCGCCAGGTCTCCGGCGGCGTGCTGGTGCAGATGAGCGACAAGGTGGACGCCGACGGCGACAACCCCGCCAACTGGACCCTCGCCGCCGGCGAAGCCGCCGATGACGCCACCTTGGCCGACCTCGCCTTCGCCTGGACCGCCTGCCGCGCCGCCAAGTCCAACGCCATCCTGCTGGCCGACAACGGCGCAGCCGTGGGCATCGGCATGGGCCAGGTCAACCGCCTGGACTCCTGCAAACTGGCCGTCGAGCGTGCCAACACCCTGGGCGTCACCGTGGAGTCCGACGTCGACGGTGCCGGCGGTGCCTCCAACGCCTCTGCTGCGGGGGCACCTGAGCGCGCCCGCGGTGCCGTGGCTGCCTCGGACGCGTTCTTCCCGTTCGCTGACGGCCTGCAGATCCTGATCGACGCCGGTGTCCGCGCCGTAGTGCAGCCCGGCGGATCCGTCCGGGACGAGGAAGTCATCGCCGCGGCCAACGCCGCCGGCATCACGATGTACTTCACCGGCGCACGCCACTTCTTCCACTGATCCCCGCCTGCATCGATTGCTGAGGCAACGTCGTTTTGAGCCTTCAAAACGACGTCCGGGCCCACGCCGGCAGGGTTCCCTGGCCGAGCTTGCGAGGCCAGGGAGCCGACGGGGAGCAATCGATGAAGAAGAACAGCGAAACGGCGGCCGGCCCCTCATAGGGGGCGGCCGCCGTCGTCGTTAACCCTGCTGAGGAAACCGACCCCGCCTAGTTGGCGGAAGCGTTGTTGTAGGCCTGTTGGATGACCGAACCCCAGTACGGGCCGTACATGGTGGTGGAGCGGCTGCCGTAACCGTAGCTGTTGATCGAGTTCTGGTAGCCCTCGGAGTTGCTGCCGATGAACCATGGCCCGCCGGAGGAGCCGCCGGTCATGTCGCAGGGGATGCCCTGGGTGGTGCCGCCCGGGTTGATGGTGTCGTCAAAGGCGGTGCCGGTGCAGGCCTTGAGCGACTGGCCGTCGAAGGGGCTCGCGGCAGGGTAACCGAAGGCCTTGTAGCTCAGGCCGCGGCTTGCGTTGAACTCGACGCCGGAGGCACCCACTGTGTCGGAGAGGGTCTGGCCGTTCAGGGGCGAGACGACGGCGAAGCCGGTGTCGTACTGGATGTCCCCGCCCGAGCTCCACTGGTTGGTGGTGTACAGGGCGCGGGCAGTCCACTTCCCGTAGGGGGCCGCGCCGTTGAGGTACGCGGGGACGAAGACGAAGTTGGTGGCGAAGGCTCCAGGTCCTTCATTCAGGCAGTGGCCGGCGGTGGAGACGGTGCTCTCGTTGGTGGAGGCGACCGAGTTGCCGGAGCAGACGTAGTTGACGCCGCCGAGGGTGAAAAAGACCTTGCCGATGTGCGGCACCGGGTTTTCGTCGGTGTGCAGCGAGGGCTTGCCCTTGCCCGCCTTGCCGGAAATCCTGGTGGACTGGCCCTGTTCGACGGCGGCCCGGGCCGTGCTCTTGCCGCGCGCCACGGCCTTCTGCGCCAGGACATCGCCCGGGATTGCCGAGCGCATCCGTTCGGGGGTCCAATAGTCGGCCACGCCGCTGGTCTGGAGGGTGGCGCTGACTGTGTGGGACACCTCCTTGGCGTCCGGGGAAACGGAGGTCGCGGCCGCTCCTCCTGCGGACGTGAATGCGAACATTGCGGCTGCGGAGAGACCAAGGAGGCTTGTGGCCAGGGTCTTGTTTCTTGTCACGATTGTCCTGACTTTCGGTGGGGAAATCGGCCCGGGCGGAGGCGCCGCCGCGGGATAACGGAATGAAATTACCCGGGCTGTGACAGTTTTGTAAATAGATGTTTCACAGTTTGTGATAGCACTCTATGAAATACGACGCGGCTCAAGTGCCGCGCGACGCTGTTCCGGCGGCGCGTCATGCAAGCCGGGGAATCCTTGCAATTTAGGGGCAAAATGGGCCGCTGTGGCATAGTTGGAATGTTCCGCCGGGCATCATCCGGCAAACAACGCAAGGGGTTTTGTGGTTCGTCCTGCGTGCCGACAGGAGCAGTGGCGAGGTCGCAGCCCCGGGAGACCTTCAGGGAGACGCCCGAGCAATGGCCAAGATTATCTACACCCACACCGATGAAGCGCCGATGCTGGCCACGTATTCCTTCCTGCCGATCATCGAGGCCTTCGCTTCGACGGCGGGCGTGGACGTGGAAACCCGCGACATCTCGCTGGCCGGCCGCATCATCGCCGTCTTCGGTGACTACCTCACCGAAGAGCAGCGCATCGGTGACGCCCTGGCCGAGCTCGGCGAACTGGCGAAGAAGCCCGAAGCCAACATCATCAAGCTGCCCAACATCAGCGCATCCGTCCCGCAGCTGAAAGCGGCCATCGCCGAACTGCAGGGCCAGGGCTACGCCCTGCCGGACTATCCGGACAACCCCTCCTCGGACGAAGAGACGGACATCCGCTCCCGCTACGACAAGATCAAGGGTTCCGCGGTGAACCCGGTGCTGCGCGAAGGCAACTCTGACCGCCGCGCCCCGCTGTCGGTGAAGAACTACGCCCGCCAGAACCCGCACTCCATGGGTGCCTGGAGCAGCGACTCCAAGACCAACGTTGCCACCATGGCTGCCGACGACTTCCGTTCCAACGAGAAGTCCGTGGTGATCCCGGCCGACGACACCCTCCGTATCCAGCTGGTCCGCGAAGACGGCACCGTCAAGACCCTCAAGCAGTCCATCCCCGTGCTGGCCGGTGAAGTGGTTGACGGCACCGTCATGCGCGCCGCCGCCCTCGATGAGTTTCTCGCCGCCCAGGTTGCCCGGGCCAAGGAAGAAGGGGTGCTGTTCTCGGCACACCTGAAGGCCACCATGATGAAGGTCTCGGACCCCATCATCTTCGGCCACGTGGTCAAGGCCTACTTCGCGGACCTCTTCGCCAAGTACGGCAAGCAACTGGACGCCGCCGGCCTGAGCGCCAACAACGGCCTGGCCTCCATCCTCAACGGCCTCGACGAACTCCCGGAAGAGATCCGCGAAGAGGTTGCCGCCGCCATCAAGCAGGGCCTGGAAAACGGCCCGGCACTGGCCATGGTGGACTCCGACAAGGGCATCACCAACCTGCACGTTCCCTCCGATGTGATCGTTGACGCCTCCATGCCGGCCATGATCCGCACCTCCGGCCACATGTGGGGCGCGGACGGCAAGGAAGCCGACACCCTGGCCGTCCTTCCGGACAGCTCCTACGCCGGCGTCTACCAGGTCGTGATCGACGACTGCCGTGCCAACGGTGCCTTCGATCCCACCACCATGGGCACCGTTCCGAACGTCGGCCTTATGGCCCAGGCCGCCGAGGAATACGGCAGCCACGACAAGACCTTCGAAATCCAGGACGCCGGCAAGGTGCAGCTGGTTGACGGTTCCGGCAAGGTCCTGCTCGAGCACGAGGTTGCCCCCGGCGACATCTGGCGCGCCTGCCAGACCAAGGACCTGCCGATCCGGGACTGGGTCAAGCTGGCCGTCACCCGCGCCCGCGCCTCCAAGACCCCCGCCGTGTTCTGGCTGGACGAAGAGCGCGCGCACGATGCCCAGCTCATCGCCAAGGTCAAGGAATACCTCAAGGAGCACGACACCGAGGGCCTCCAGATCGAGATCATGTCCCCGGTGAAGGCCACCGCCTTCACCCTGGAGCGCATCCGCAAGGGCGAGGACACCATTTCGGTGACCGGCAACGTGCTCCGCGACTACCTCACGGACCTCTTCCCGATCCTGGAACTGGGCACCAGTGCCAAGATGCTCTCCGTGGTTCCGCTGATCAACGGCGGCGGCCTCTTCGAAACCGGCGCCGGCGGCTCCGCCCCGAAGCACGTCCAGCAGCTCCTCAAGGAGAACTACCTGCGCTGGGACAGCTTGGGCGAGTTCCTGGCCCTGGCCGTGAGCTTCGAGCACCTGGCCACCACGGAAGGCAACGCCCGTGCACAGGTCCTGGCCGACACGCTGGACCGCGCCACCGGCACCTTCCTGCTGGAAAACAAGTCTCCGGGCCGCAAGCTGGGCACCATCGACAACCGCGGCAGCCACTTCTACCTGGCCTCCTACTGGGCGCAGGAACTGGCCAAGCAGACCGCCGACGTCGAACTCGCTGCCTCCTTCGCGAAGGTCGCCGAAGCGCTGACCACCGGTGAGGAAACCATCGTGGGCGAGCTGCTCGCCGTCCAGGGTTCCCCCGTGGAAATCGGCGGCTACTACCGTCCGGACGCCGCCAAGGCTTCGGCCGTCATGCGCCCGTCGGAGACCTTCAACAAGGTGCTTTCCATCCTGAAGTAGCCTCTGCCTAATCCAACTGACTCGCAGTTAATGTCGTTCTGAGCCCTCAAAACGACAACAACTGCGAGTCAGTTGGGTTAACGCCCCTTTAGCGGGCTGCCGCGAAGCGCGCCGGGGCCACTCCGCCGGCGGCAATGTCCGCCAGGACCCGGCCGATCGCCGGGGTGAACTTGAAGCCGTGCCCCGAGAAGCCTGCGCCGACCACGAGCGGGCCGAAGCCGTCGAGCACAAAGTCTTCGTTCGGCGTCGTGGTGTAGGTGCAGCTGATCGGCACCGCCGAGGAAGGGTCGACGCCGGGAAGCCACTCGCGCGCGTACCGCACGAGGGCGTCGAGCTGTTCGGGTTCGGGCTGGAAAGTGCGGGTGTCCGGGTCCGTGACGGGGCCGACGCCGTGCCATCCGGCCTTGATGCCTTCGCCCGGGGTCAGCATGCCGTAGACGGGGCTGTACCAATAAGCGTCCCGCGGGTCGCCTGGATCGGGGCTGTGGTTGAAGCTCGGCCAATCCAGCGAGTCATCCATCGGGGTGAAGTGGGCCGGCTGTTCCTGGGTCACGAGCAGCGGCGGCAGTGTGGCGAGTCCCTCGAGGACCTTGCCCGTCCAGGCTCCGGCCGTGACCACCACGCGGCGGGCCGCGAACTCGCTGCGGTCCGTCAGCACCAGCACCGAGTCGGCGCCGAGGACGCGGATGCCACGGACCGGCGTCGAGTATTCGAAGCGGGCGCCACGGGCCTCGGCCGCTTTCCGCAACGCAAGGAGTGCCTCGGCCGCCCGTACCCGGCCGGAGCCGGGCACGAACAGGACGTCGCCGCGGAAGTTCATTCCCCGCCAGCGTTCTGCAGCCTCGGCGGCGGAGATGAAATGGCTCTCGATGCCGCGTTCCTGGTGGGCTTCGTGGACGGTGCGGAGCCGGTTCACGTTGCCGTGGTTGGCCAGTCCGACGAGGTCCAGGAGCTGCGTTCCGGCTTCCCCGGCCAGCTCGTCCCATAGTTCCCTGGACTCGGCAAGGAGGTCGAGGTAGTCGGACTCGGCGTAGGCGGTGTTGAAGTTCCGGGTGGCGCCGTGCGAGGCGCCGATCCTGTGGCCTTCCTCGAACTGTTCCAGGAGCACCACTGATTTGCCGCTACGGGCCAATTGCCACGCGGCCGCCGAGCCCATTGCTCCGCCGCCAACCACCACTACGTCAACATTCATGCCTTCCATTCTCCCGTTTCACCCTAAGTAGCTCGCAGTTGTTGTCGTTTTCGGCCCTCAAAACGACAACAACTGCGAGCCAGTTGGGCAGGCGGCATAGATTGGGTGGGTGAGTTTCCTCAATCCTTCCGCCGCATCCATCTCATACGGAACCGCCCTGCTCCGGATCTGCGTCGGTGCCCTCCTGGCGCTGCACGGCGTCCGGAAGATCCTGGCCGGCCAGGAGGCTTTCGAGGCGTCCATTGCCGGGATGGGCGTGCAGAAAGCGGAGATGCTGTCCTGGCTGGTCATCGCCGGTGAAACCGGCCTGGGCGCGATGTTCCTGTTGGGGGCGTTCACCCGCCTGGCAGGTTTCCTGGCGGCGGTCATGTTCGCTGCCATCTGGTTCGTCACCGAATCCGGCAAGCCCCTGCTGGCCGGGACGGGCGGGGTCGCGGGCGAGCTGCCCATTGTGTACGTCGTGGTGTCGCTGGCCTTTGTGTTCCTGGGCCCGGGCGCAGCCTCGCTGGACCGGAAGATGTCCGGCGCAAGAGTCACCGGTGGGAGAGTCTCCGGCGGGAAAAGGGGCAGGCGCTAGCCAGCGCGATGAAGTTCAGCATGGTGGCCCCGATATTGACAGGGACCGCTATCGGAGCCACCACCTGAGCTCCGGCGGGACGCCACCCGTCGGAGTAGTAGCCGTGGTTTCCGAAGCAGCATACGGCTTGCGCAGCTTTGATCTGACGCCCCCAGCCTCTGACTCAGATTCAACGGTTGCGTACATCGTAGGGCCAGGAAAAAAACCGGTCCACAAAAAGGGGGAATCTCTACGCCAACTGTCATGCCGGGCGCCCTGAATGACGGGAAGAGGCCGCCGGTACGGAATCTTCCAAACCCGTATGACGCCCCTGTCACATACCCTTGGGCAGATCGTTGGCGTAACGGATCCCCAACTGGGAGCGGACGCCGTCGAACAAGCGCATGATGTCCAGTGAGTGCTCCCACGGCATCACCGGGCTCTCCGTGAGCCCCTGCTGGATGCACCGGGTCACCTCGCGGAGCTCATAGCAGTAACCCACACCCACGACGTCGAAGCGCTCCACGCGCGGCTCGTCCCACCCCGTGCGGATGTGCAGTTCGCGCGGATTGTTGATGGAACCATGCGTCTGCAGGAAGCCTTCGGTTCCGGCCACGGATGCGGTGCGCGGGCCGTGGGCGAGCAGCGATGAGGTCAGTTGCGCCAGGGCGCCGCTGTCGTAGCCTAGGGTCAGCGCGTTCTGGGAGTCCACGCCGTCGCTGTTCAGGGTGCCCACGGCGCTGACCGTCTGCGGCGCACCCAGGGTGCCCCACGCCCAGAGGAGCGGATAAACGGTCAGGTCCAGCAATGCGCCGCCGCCGTCCGCCGGCGCCCAGATCCGTGCGGCTGGGTCGTACGGTGCCGGGAAGCCGAGGTCCGCGCTGACCCATTTGATTTCGCCCAGTTCGCCCGAGGCGGCGATGGCGAAGGCCCGCTGCATGCTCGGCAGGAAGCGGCTCCACATGGCCTCCATCAGGAAGAGCCGGCGTTCGCGGGCCAGCCCCACCAGTTCCGCGGCCTCGCGGGCATTGATGGTCAGCGCTTTTTCGCAGAGGACGTGCTTCCCGGCTTCAAGCGCCGCCTTGGCCACCTCGTAGTGCTGCGCGTGCGGCGTGGCGACATAGACGACGTCCACCGCGTCGTCGGCAAGCAGGCGCTGGTAGCCGCGCAGGCCGCCGTCGTCCCCATAGGCTTTCTTCGCGCCGTGCGTCGCAGCGAAGGCATCAGCCGTCTCCTGGCGCCGCGAACTGACCGCGTACAGTTCGGCGTCTTCGAGCTGGAGCAGGTCTCCGGTGACGGTCCTGGCAATCCCGCCCGTGGCGACAACGCCCCAGCGCAAGGTCTTTCCAGTGGCGGCCCGCGGGTCCTGGTTTTCCTGGCTGAACAGCCATGGCCTGGCGATGTGCTTGCTCATGGTGACCATCCTCTCACCCGCGTACGGCCGCCGCCCTGGCGGCCTGCTCGATTTTCGCGCAGTAGGCTGCACGGGCTTCCTCGTCGATCTGCTTCTCGTGTTCGGCGCGCAACCCGGTCCGGCCGTCAAGGCCCTCCCGCAGGATATCGGCGTGCCCGGCATGCCGGATGGACTCGCCGAGGACATGGAGCATGACGACGAACAGCTTCGTGTCGGAATAAGGCTCCGGCCACCACGGCACGTGGCCGGGGGCGTCGAGGGGAAGCTCGTTGATCGTCGCATCCGAATGCTCCCACGTGCGCCGGTAGAACCCGACGATCTGATCGAGGGTCTCGTGCTCGGATGCCCACAGATCACTGCCGTCGGAGTCCTGCCACGGGGGCAGCGGTTCCGGGGAAGGACGGTGGAAGACCTCGCCGAAGTACCTGGCCTCGACGCTGGCAACGTGTTTGACCAGGCCGAGGAGGTTGGTCCCGGTCGCTGTCAAAGGCCGGCGGGCGTCGTATTCGGACAAACCGTCGAGTTTCCAGAGCAGCGCCTTGCGGTCCTGCCGCAGCCTCCCGTGAAGGTTGTCTTTCGCGAAGTCTTCGATCATGTGCCCTGAGCCTGCCACAGGCCGCAGTTCCATGCCACACCCAGGTCGCGCAGGTACGAGACTTTTCATCCGATGGGCCAGGTAACTCTCAAGCTGCGGGATGAGCAAACATACCGGTCGGTACGTTTAGGCTGGGGGGATCATCCCTCGCAGAGCGTTTCTGTGGGGAGTTACCGAATGGAGCAGGGATGAGTGTCTTTCGACGTGTCGTCTTGCCGGTGGCGCGGCTGCTGGTCTTTGCAGTCATAGCTGTGGCCTTGGTGAAAATCGCCTTTATCGACGGCCTGCGGCCCGAGGAATCCGGGCCTGCCCCGATGGCGCAGGTGGGGACGCCTGCGGTGCCCGCGGTCCGTGCCACCGTGACGAACACCGTGCAGGTCAAGGCGACCGTCCAGAGCGATCCCGCCCAGGCCGTCCGGAGCACCGCAGCCGGAACTGTGGTTTACATCTACCGGGAAGCCGGGACCACGGTAGCCAAAGGCGAAGCGGTCATCCAGGTGCGGACCGAACAGCCCCGCGAGCCGGTGCCGGCCCCCGGACCGGGTGAAGAACCCGCCGAAGAGCAGAGCAGCGAGCCTGTGTACACCTACACGGACGTCCCGGCGCCTGCAGCCGGCAAAATCAGCGAACTCGGTGTGTTGATCGACCAGCAGGTGACCGTCGGCGAAACCGTGGGCAAGGTGGACCCGGGAAGCTACACGGTGTCCGGCCCAATGACCGCTGCACAGCAGTTCCGGCTGCTCGGCAAGCCGGGCTCGGCGGAGATCGCGCTGACTGGCGGCCCGGCGCCCTTCACCTGCCCGGAAGTCACCGTGAAGAACAACGCCTCCGACGCCGGTGCCTCCGGCGGCGGGACGGGCGGCGGCACGGGTGCCGCGGGCACGGCGGTGCCGGCGGGCGGTCTGCGGCCGGCCGCCGTCGCGATTCCCGGCGGGGGAGGGGAAGCACCCCAGGACGGCGGACCGGCCACCGGGACCCTGAGCTGCGCCATTCCCTCCGGAACGGAGGTCTTCGCGGGCCTTGGCGCCACCATGACCGTCACGGCGGGCGAGTCGAAGAACGTCATCACCGTTCCCCTGAGCTCGGTGAAGGGCAGCGTCAAGGAAGGAATCGTCTGGCTGGCAGGGGACGCCGCCGCGGCCGTGCCGGCCGCGGGTGCCGCGCCGGGGGCCGCACCTGGAGGTCCTGCCCTTGAACCGGAGCCGCGCCGCGTGAAGCTCGGCCTGAACGACGGCTCCAAGGTGGAGGTCACCTCCGGCCTGGCCGAGGGCGAAATGGTCCTGGAGTTCGTGCCGGGCGCCGCCGCGAATCCGGCCATGCCCGGCCCCGGCCAGATGATGTATGGCCCGGCGGGCGGCTAGGCATGGAGACTTTGCTGAGCCTGCGCGGAGTCACCCGCTCGGTGGTCCTGCCCGATGACCAGGAACTGCACATCCTGCGGGGCATCGACCTTGAAATCTCCAGCGGGGACCACACCGCGATCGTTGGCCGCTCGGGCTGCGGAAAGTCCACCCTCCTGAACTTGCTCGGCCTTTTGGACGTTCCCAGCAGCGGCGAACTGGACTTCCTGGGAACGCCGGTGCAGCGGATCGGCGGCAACGCCCGGGCCCGGTTGCGTGGCTCCACCGTGGGCTTCGTGTTCCAACAGTTCAACCTGCTCCAGGGCCGCAGCGCCTTGGACAACGTCATGACCCCGCTGTTCTACGCCAAGGGCCGGGACTTCTGGCGCCGCCGCGAGCTGGCGATGGAAATGCTGGACCGCGTAGGACTCGCCGCCCGCGCGGATGCCAAACCGAACATGATGTCCGGAGGCGAACAGCAGCGGATCGCCATTGCACGGGCGCTGGTGCGGCGGCCGCGGCTGATCCTCGCCGATGAGCCCACCGGGGCGCTCGACGTCGAGACCGGGCAGACCGTGATGTCCCTGCTCGATTCGATCGCCACGGAGTCTGCGGCGGCTCTGGTGACCATCACCCACGACCACAACGTGGCGGCGCTGGCCAGATCCCGGTACCGCCTCGATGCCGGGGTGCTGCAGGCCGCCGAGGAGGTAGCCGCATGACCGGCTTCGTCTCCGCGCTGGTGGAAGCCTGGCAGGAGCTGCGCATCAACAAGGTCCGCATCCTGCTGGCGCTCGTGGGTGTTGCCGTGTCCGTGACCGCCCTGACCTCCGTGGTGGGCGTGGGGGATCTTGCCCGCGAAGGCTTCAAGGTCCAGGCCGAACGCAGCCAGGGGCGAACAGCCACAGTCGCACTGAGCGTCAACGGACCCACAACGCCGGATCCGGTGCGGCTCGAGAAGGCCTACCAGGGGATCGTGGAACGCTACGTGATCAGCTATTGGACCCACACCGGGCAGGCCCAGGCGCGCTTCCAGTTCCCGGGAGGCGTCCAGGATGTACAGATGACGCTGGTGGATCCTGGATACGGGGTCATCCACCGCACGGATGTCACACAGGGCTCCTGGTTCGCCGCGGACGACGAACAGCGGCTGGCGCCCGCCGTCGTCGTGTCGGAAGCGTTCTACAACACGGCCGGCAGGCCGGACCTCGTGCGGAGGCCGCTGGCGAAGCTTGTCGGGGGAGGGGAGACCACGGCGGTGATCATCGGCGTCGTACCCGATCTCTATCCCCAGGCGCCGCCGTCGGCATTCATGCTGAATGGGGCTGCGCAGACTGCCGGGATCGCCGAGGGCCATGGCCAGTTCAAGGTGTGGGTGCAGGACGGACAGGCCGCGGTGCTGATGCCCGCCATGCAGGCGGACCTGCAGATGCAGTTCCCGGACATGTATGTTGACGCCAGCCGCATGGACTACGCCGCCCACGGCGACCCGATCGCCGTCGCGCAGCTGGTGGTGGGCGCGGTGGCCGGGCTTGTGCTGGTGCTCGGCGCCATGGGCATGCTGAACATCTCGATGGTGACCGTCCGCTACCGGGTCCGGGAAATCGGAATCCGCCGCAGCTTCGGTGCCACTTCGGGGCGGATTTTCGTGGGCGTCATGATGGAATCCCTGGTGGCCACCGCTGTGGCGGGGATCGTCGGGGTGATGCTGGCGGTGGCCGTGGTGAAGAATCCGTGGATCCAACGGCAGGTCGCCCCGGCACTGAGCGAATACCCGCCGTTCCCGCTGGAAGCGGCGATGCTCGGCTTCGGTGCCGCCGTGGCGGTGGGCGCCCTTGCCGGCGCGATCCCGGCCCTCGTGGCCGTGCGGATCAAGGTGATCGACGCGATCCGCTTCTGATGCGATCCGGTTCTGACGGGTACCGCCAGCCCGGCGGTATCCATCAGAACCGGCGGCGGTCACGTCCCGGCCGTCACCTCTTCGCTCAGCTGGCCCTGCAGCAGCCGGAACCTGCGGTCCGCCTTCCTGGCCAAACTGCGGTCGTGGGTGACCACCAGGATGGTGGTGTTGTGGTTGCGGCTGAGCGAGCTTAACAGCTCGATGATGTGCTCGCCGGTCTGCTCGTCCAGGTTCCCGGTGGGCTCATCGGCAAGGATCAGCTTGGGCTCGTTGGCCAGGGCACGGGCAATCGCCACACGCTGCTGCTCGCCGCCGGAGAGGCGGTTGATCCGGCGCGAGTGCTTCTCGGGATCCAGTTGCACCTGCTCCAGCAGGTCCCTGGCGCGTTGGGCCCGCGCAGATTTGCGGACGCCCGCGAACTCCATCGGCAGCATCACGTTGTCCACGGCGCTGAGGTTTTCGATCAGCTTGAACTGCTGGAAGACGAAGCCGATGTCGCGGCGGCGGTACTCGGTCAGCTTGCTGTCCGGGAGGCCGGCCAGGCTGATTCCATCGACGACGACGTCCCCGCTGGTGGGCTTGTCCAGCGCCCCGAGGAGGGACAACAGGGTGCTCTTGCCGCTGCCGCTCTTGCCCACGATGGACGCCAGCGCGCCTTTCCCGAGTTCGAAACTGACGCCGTTGACCGGTTTGATGGTGCGGTCGCCGGACTTGAACTGGCGGACCAGGTCCTTGACTTCAATCATGGCTATTCTCCTCGGAGGACTTCGATGGGGCGGATGCGGGCCGTGAGCAGGGCCGGAACGAGGGCCCCGACGACGGCGACCGCGAACACTGCGGCGATGCCGGCGGCGATCACGCCGGGGGAGGCACTCGCGGTGACGGACGTCAGCAGCTGGGTAGCGCCGCCGAAGGGCCCGCCCTGGCCGCCGAAGCCGCCGCCGAAGCCGCCGGAGCCGCGCTGGGCAGTGGCACCCGTGGTGCTGTTTGAACTGATCAGCGCCGAGGCGATGCCGCCGCTGGCGAACCAGGCGATCGCCGCGCCGACGACGCTGCCGAGTGCCACCAGGACCAGGGCTTCGAGGACGAACTGCAGGCCGATGGTGCGGTTGCGTGCGCCGATGGCCTTCAGGACTCCGATTTCGCGACGGCGCTCGCGGACCAGCATAACCATGATGAGCAGGATGATGAGTCCTGCCGTGGCCAGCGCCGCGATGTAGGCCACGAGGGAGATGCCCATGACGCTGTTGAGGGAGCTGACAGCGGTTGCGAGGTTGCGTTGGCCCTGGGTGACGTCGGCCTTGCCTGTGCCCAGTACTGCCTGGAGGGCCGTCTTGGCAGCGTCCACGTTCGCCATGCTGTTGACCGTGACCACCATGCTGGAGAGTTCGCCGGGGGTCTCGGCGAGGGCCTGTGCCTCGGGCAGCGTCAGGTAGACGGCGTTGTTGCCGAAGGTGGTGCCGGCGTCGAAAATGCCCGCAACGGTGAACGCCTTAGCGGCGATGGTGAAGGTGGAGCCGACCTTGAGGCTGTTTTTCTCCGCGAGGGTGGTTCCCACAAGGGCTTTGGTGCTTGCCGCGGCGTAGTTGCCCAGGCCGGTGCCGCTGGTGATGTCCAGGGTCTTGCCTGCGGTGTCCACCTCGGCGCCGATGCCGGTGGCGGTGATCGGCAGGGCGAACGTGCGCACCTGCCCGGTCCCGGTCCCGGTGGTGGTGTTGCCCGCGTTGTTCCGGTTGCCGAGCGTGCCGGCGTCGATGGCTGCCGTCAGGCTGGTGGTGACGCTGGCCGTCTGCCCGCCGGGTCCTCCGCCGCCTGGCTGGGCGGCGCCGGCGGCAGTGCCGGTGGTGTCCGACGTCGTGGTTTCGGTACGAAGCCGCAGCGCCTTGGTCCCCACTACGGAGTCGACGTTGGAGACGGCCGCCGCAGTGGCCGCTTCGGCGGCGGTGAGGGGTTCGCCGCCTCCTTCGAATCCCTGGCCGCCGGCCGGATTGACGGTGAGGACGGTGCCCACGGAGGCATTCAGCTCCTGGACTTTGGCGGATACGGCCTGGTTGGCGACGAGCATGGACAGGGCCAGGCCGATGGCGACGGCCAGGACTGCCACCACGGCTGCCGTTCTGATCTTGTTGCGGAAGGCGTTGCCGACGCTGCGGGCAAGGACGCTCACGGTTCTCCTAGTGATCCGGTGCCGGCCGGAATCGCCGGCGTCGGATCCAACAATCGCGCCCGCTCCTGTGCGGATTGCAGCACGAAGCTATGTTTGCGCTGTGAAGCCACGTCGTGAAGCCTTAAACGAGTGATGCCCGGCCCCTCAGGGGCCGGGCATCACTCTTGTTGACGCGTGTTACTTGGTGATCGGGCCGAGCACCGGATCGTCCACGTAGGCCGTCTTCACGTTCTCCTTGGTGACGATCACCGGGGGAAGCAGGTACGCCGGAACGCGCTTGAATTCGTTCTTGTAGTTGCGGTTGTCATTGATCTCAAGCGCCACGCCCTGCTGCAGGTCCTTGACCATGGTGATGGCGTGCTCAACCAGCTTGCGGGTGTCCTTGTTGATGGTGGAGTACTGCTGGCCGGCCATGATCGACTTCACCGACTCCAGCTCGGAGTCCTGACCGGTGACGACGGGGGTGGGCTTGCCGGCGGACTTCACCGAGGTCAGGATGGCCCGGGCAAGGGTGTCATTCGGGGAGAGCACGCCGTCCAGGGTGGCGGAGGCGTAGCTGCCAGAAAGCAGGGAGTCCATGCGGCGCTGGGCGTTCTCCGGCTTCCAGTCCTGGGTGACGGCCTTGGTGAAGTCTGCCTGGCCGGAGACCACCTTCAGGGTGCCATCGTCGATCTTCGGCTTCAGCACGCTCATGGCGCCGTCGAAGAACACCTTCGAGTTGGCGTCATCCGGGGAACCGGCGAACAGTTCGACGTTGTACGGGCCGGAGGGCTTCTTTGCCTTCAGGCCGTTGAGCAGGGCCTGGCCCTGGAGCTCGCCCACCTTGAAGTTGTCATAGGCCACGTAGTAATCCACGGCCTTGGTGTTGGTGAGCAGCCGGTCGTACGCGATGATCACCGCGCCGGCGTCCTTGGCCTGTTGCAGCTGGGTGCCCAGCTGGGCGCCGTCCACGGCACCGACGATGATGACCTTGGCGCCCGAGGTGATCATGGTGGAGATCTGGTTCTGCTGCTCGGAGACGCCGTTGTTGGCGAACTGCACGTTCGGCTTGAAACCCGCCTTGGTGAGACCTGAGTTGAAGAGGTTTTCGGCAAGGGTCCAGTTTTCGGACGTCTTCTTGGGGAGGGCGACGCCGATCACCGAGTCCTGCGGGAAGCCACTGAGCGCGGTGCCGGCCTTCGCGGCTTCGGAGTCGGTGTCGGAGCGGCCGCACGCGGTGAGGGAGAGGGTTGCTACTGCCGCGAGGACGGTCAGGGTTTTTGCGAGTTTACGCATGGTTGCTTCTCTTTCTGTGTCCAATGACGCCGGTTGCGTGGCGCCGTCGCGGGTTTACTTGGCGGGTTCCGCCGGCTCGGGGGCAGCGATGATGTCACTGGTCCTGGTGGTTTCGTCCGCCGTGGTGGGCGGCTGGTTGCTCTTCAGTCCGTTCATCAGCATGCCGATGATGGAGCGGCGGCCCTGGCTCTTGTTGTAGACGTCGATCGCGACGGCGATCAGCAGGACGAGGCCCTTGATGATGGACTGCATGTCGGCGCCGACGCTGAGCAGCTGCAGGCCGTTGTTCAGGACAGCCATGACCAGGCCACCGACGATCGAGCCGATGACGGTGCCGACACCGCCGGAGACCGCGGCGCCGCCGATGAACACGGCCGCGATGGCGTCAAGTTCCCAACCCACGCCGTCCGCGGGACCGGAGCTGGTGGAGCGTGCCACGAACATCATGCCGGCCAGGGAAGCCATGACGGACATGTTCAGCATGACCAGGAAGTTGACCCGCTTGGAACGCACGCCGGACAGTTCGGCCGCGTGGCGGTTGCCACCCACCGCGTAGACGTGGCGGCCGATGACGGTCTTGGTGGTGACAAAGGCATACAGGGCCACCAGGCCCACGAGGATCAGGCCGGAGACCGGGAAGGAGGTGCCGTAGCGGCCGGTGGAGAAGAGCCAGGTCACGTAGATGATGGCGGCAGCCAGCAGGCCGAGGCGGACGATCGGCACCCACAGGGGATCGGGGGAGCTGCCGGTCTTGGCTTCGAGGCGGCGCTTGCGGAACTCCAGGTAGACGAGGCCGAGCACCAGGAGCACGCCGAGGATGACGGTGGGCCAGTTGTAACGGGCGAAGTCGCCGATTTCGGGGAGGAAGCCCGAACCCATCACACGGAACTCGTCTGGCACGGGCACGGTGAGCGACTTGCCCACGAACTGGTTGAGGCCGCGGAAGAGCAGCATGCCGGCCAGGGTCACGATGAACGCCGGGATGCCGACATAGGCCACCCAGAATCCCTGCCAGGCGCCGATCACCGAACCCAGGACGATGCCGAGCAGGATGCCGAGGTACCAGGGCACACCCCAGTCCCGCATGGCGATCGCCACAACGATGCCGACGGCTGCGGCCACGGATCCGACCGAAAGGTCGATGTGGCCGGCAATGATGACCATCACCATGCCGATGGCAAGCACCAGGATGTAGGAGTTGCCGTTGAACAGGTTGATCATGTTGGTAGGCGTCAGGACCTTGCCGCTGGTGAACAGCTGGAAGAACAGGACCAGCGCCACGAGGGCGATGATCATGCCGAACTGCCGGGTGTCACCGCCGAAGATCCGCTTGAGTGCATTCATAGGGGTTTCCGTCCTTGCGGGCTTATGCGTTCAGAGTCTGGGGTGCGGTGCCGTTGCCGGGGCGTGCCGCTGAGGTCATGAGTTTCATCAGGCTTTCCTGGGTGGCGTGCTGTTTGTCCAGCACGCCGGTGATGGCGCCTTCGAAGATGGTGTAGATCCGGTCGGAAAGGCCCAGGAGTTCCGGGAGCTCGGAGGAGATCACGATCACGCCCTTGCCCTGCCTGGCGAGCTCCTGGATGATGCCGTAGATCTCGTACTTCGCGCCGACGTCGATGCCCCGGGTGGGCTCGTCGAGGATCAGGATGTCCGGGTCCGTGAACATCCATTTGGCCAGGACCACCTTCTGCTGGTTTCCGCCGGAGAGTTTGGCGACGCCTTCGTTCACGCTCGGGGCCTTGGTCCGCAGGCTCTTGCGGTAGCCCTCGGCGATGGCGAATTCCTTGCGTTCGTCCACTACAAGGCCGTTCGTGATGGCCTTCAGGTTGGCCGAGACGGTGGTGGTCTTGATGTCGTCCAGCAGGTTCAGGCCGAGGACCTTCCGGTCCTCGGTGACGTAGGCCAGGCCGGCGTCGATGGCCTGGGGGACGTTGCGGATGTGCAGTTCCTTGCCGTTCTTGTAGATGCTGCCAGAGATGAAGTTCCCGTAGGAGCGGCCGAAGATGCTGCGGGCCAGTTCGGTGCGGCCGGCACCCATGAGTCCGGCGAAGCCCACGATCTCGCCCTTGCGCACGGTGAAGTTCGAGCCTTTGCAGACCAGCCGGTCCGGTACCTGCGGGTGGCCCACCGTCCAGTCTCTGACCTCGAGCAGCACGTCGCCCAGTTCCGGGACGTGGTCCGGGAAACGGGATTCCAAGGAGCGGCCCACCATGCCCTTGATGATGCGGTCCTCGTCCACGCCGTCGCCCTTGACGTCAAGGGTTTCGATCGATTTGCCGTCGCGGATGATCGTGATGGAGTCGGCGATCTGTTCGATCTCGTTGAGCTTGTGCGAAATGATGATCGAGGTGATCCCCTTGCCCTTGAGGCCCAGGATGAGGTCCAGGAGGTGCTGGGAATCGGATTCGTTGAGGGCCGCGGTGGGCTCGTCCAGGATGAGCAGCTTGACCGACTTGTTCAGGGCCTTCGCGATTTCCACGAGCTGCTGCTTGCCGACGCCGATTTCCTTGACCGGGGTGTCCGGGTTCTCGCGCAGCCCCACGCGGGCCAGCAGCTCGATCGAACGACGGCGGGCTTCCGCCCAGTCGATCACGCCGCGCTTGGTGGGTTCGTTGCCGAGGAAGATGTTTTCCGTGATGGAGAGCTCGGGGATCAGTGCCAGTTCCTGGTGGATGATCACGATGCCTGCGTGTTCGCTGGCCCGGATGTCCTTGAACTGCTGCACCTCGGCCTGGTAGACGATGTCTCCCTTGTAGCTGCCGTGGGGGTAGACGCCCGAGAGGACTTTCATGAGGGTGGATTTGCCGGCGCCGTTCTCGCCGCAGATCGCGTGTACTTCGCCGGCCTTGACCCGGAGGTTCACTTCCGACAGGGCCTTCACCCCGGGGAACTCCTTGGTGATGGACCGCATTTCCAAGATCAGCGGATCCTTGTGCGTTGTGGGTGTCGTCATAGGCCCTACGCCTCCAATGCATGACGTCGTTGTCTCCCGGAAGGAATCCGGGGCTGTCTGATGAAAAAGTAAACTGGATCACCGGTCTTGTCGTCAAGAGTTGAACGCAAGACTTTTTTCGGGGACGGTGACGGTCGCGTCGGTTTCCGGCCGTCAGCCGGTGCTGATCCCCGCGTGCTGGAACACCAGTGCGGCAGCCCCCAGGGCCTCGGCGCGGGCGCCGAGGGAGGACATGGTCAAGATGGTCGTCTCGCCGACAACCGGAACGGCATGACGGACCAGGCCGCGCCGGATCGGGGCAAGGAGGGTTTCGCCCAGCCCGGCCAGGGGGCCGCCCACTACGATCACTTCGGGCCCGATCAGATTGGCCACATTGCCCAGGGCACGGCCGACGGCGAGGCCGGCGTCGTCGATCACCCGCAGGGTCGCGGGATCCTTCGCCAGGGCGTTGCGCACGATGTCCACCGGCTCCAGGTTCCTGCCTGCACTCTTGCCGAGGAGCTCGATCATGGTCGTGGTGGAGGCCACCGTTTCCAGGCAGCCGCGGTTGCCGCAGCGGCAGATGGCACCGTATTCATGGATGGTGGCGTGGCCGATCTCGCCGGTGATTCCAACCGCCCCGTAGTAGGGCGCCCCGTTGACGATCAGCCCGGAACCGATACCCGAGCCGATCTTCAGGAACATGAGGTCATTGACCCCGCTGTGCGGCCCCCAGGTGACTTCGGACAGGGCGCCGAGATTGGCGTCGTTGTCAACGTACACGGGCATTTCCAGGGCCCGCTCAAGGCGCTCGAGGATCTGGAATCCGACCCATTCGGGCAGGATCGCGCCCTGCGCCACGGTGCCGGTGCGGCGGTCGATCGGCCCGGCGATTCCGGCTCCGGCGCCCACCACCGCGCGGCGTTCGACGCCGTTTTCCGCGAGTAGTTTTTGGAGGAGATCGACGGCGGCCGCGATGCCTTCTTCCGCATGATGGCCCAGGGGCAGGGTGACGGTTTCCTCCGCGATCACCTGGTAGCCCAGGGAGGCCAGGACCACCCTGAGATGGCGGCGGCCGAAATCGATGCCTACGGCGACGGCGCCGTGGCTGTTGAGCCGTACGCTCAGTGCCCGGCGGCCCGAGCTGGTCACCGGTTCCGTGGAAACGAGCCCGGCCCCCTGCATGATCTTCACGATGTTGGACACCGTGGCCGTCGAGAGGCCGGTCTGCCGGGAGAGCTCGGCCTGGGTGGCCGGTCCGCCGAGCAGGCACTCGATGATGCGCTGCTGATTGAGGTGGCGCAAGGCTGATTGAGAACCTGGGGCTGATTGCGAGCCGGGGTTCCTGTGGGGGCTCGTTGCCGAGCGCGTCGTTGCGGGCATTTAAGAAGCCTGCACCAAAAGCACATTTGCAGTCAAGAAGTTAACACATGCGAATGCCGTGCGAGCTGGCTGGATGGGCCCGGCATGGTCCCCCGGGTGACTCTGCGGACCCCTGGAGCCAACGGCTTTCGTGGTGCGTTCCATCCCCGGGCTTACGAAGCCGGGTCCAATCGTCCCGAAACGCCCGCGTCCGTGCTGCGTATGGTGGGAACACAATCCAAGAGCCATTGAAGGGGTAAAGATGCTGCTGGCCGTGCTGCAGGCAAACGCCGCTGTTCTGGACGCCGACGCCAACCTGGCGGCCATCGACGAGGCGGCCCGCCGTGCTGCTGCCGCCGGCGCCTCCTTGCTGCTCACCCCCGAACTTTTCCCGGTGGGCTACGCGCCTCTGCGGATCGATGCGGAATTCGACTATTCGGGGCTTCCGGCACTCCGGGAACGCCTCGCCGGGATCGCGCGCCGGCACGGGATCGGCCTCGTATACAGCCTCCCCGTCTGCGATGCCACGGGAGCACGCCGGATCACCGCCACCCTCCTGGACCGCAGCGGCGGAACCCTGCTCGACTACGGCAAGGTCCACCTCTTCGGTGCGGACGAGCGCAAGGCCTTCAGCCCGGCGTCGGAGGCTCCCGCCGTCGTCGACTTCGAGGGACTGCGTGCCGCCCTGCTGATCTGCTACGACGTCGAATTCCCGGAAGCGGTGCGTGCGGCCGCCGTCCGCGGCGCCGAACTGCTCCTGGTGCCCACCGCCCTGTCCGCCGGGTTCGACGCCGTCCCGCAGCTGCTGCTCCGGGCCCGGGCACTGGAGAGCCAGCTCACGGTGGCCTACGCCAACCACAGCGGGCACGAGGACGGCTGCGATTTCGCGGGCGGCAGCGTGGTGGCCGGACCCGACGGTGCGCTGCTTGCGGCGGCCGGCGAGGGGCCCGTGCTGCTGTTCGCCGAGGTGTCCGGGGCGGACGCCCTGGCCGCGCGGGAGAAGGTGCCGTACCTGCGGGAACGGCGTCCCGAGCTGTACCGGCAATGGGAAGCCCCCGGCCAGGGCGCCTGACGGCCTGAAGCGGGCGGCCATGGACCACTGCTTCGGCTGCTGGTAGCCTCCCGCCCATGGCCGTTGAACCCGCCCTGCTTGGCTGGCTGCTGGATTCGGACCCTGCCCTTCGTTGGCAGGTGGAGCGCGACCTCGCCCACGCCCCGCCCGGGGTGTGGCAGGAGACTCGCAACCGCGTTGCAAGTGAAGGCTTCGGCGCCCGGCTGCTCGGGCTGCAGGATCCGGACGGGCAATGGGCCGGCGGTGCGTATTTCCCGGCCGGGTATGATTTCGAATCCCAAGAACCCGGCCAACCATGGACCGCCACCACCTGGTCGCTCAACGCGTTACGGGACTGGGGCCTGGACGCCGGAGCCCTGGCAGGCACGGCAGAGCTGCTCGAGGCCAACAGCCGCTGGGAATACGACAACCTCCCGTATTGGGGCGGCGAAGTGGACTGCTGCATCAACGCCTACACCCTGGCGAACGGGGCATGGCTCGGTGCGGACGTATCCGGACTCGCCCGCTGGTTCGTGGAGCATCGGCTGTCCGACGGCGGCTGGAACTGCGACTGGGTGGAAGGCTCCACGCGCTCGTCCTTCCACTCGACCCTGAACTCCCTGAAGGGCCTGCTGTCCTACCAGCGGGCAGGCCTCGGCGGCGGGGAATTGACCGCGGCCCGGCGCGCAGGCGAGGAATACCTGCTGGAGCGCCGACTGCTGTACCGGAGGTCAACGGGGGAGCAGGTGGCACACTGGGCCAGCCGCTTCGCGTACCCGTTCCGGTGGTTCTACAGCGTGCTGAACGCGGCGGACTACTTCCGTGCGGCCTCGCTCCACGACGGCACCGGCCCCGATCCACGCCTTCGCGAGGCGATCGACACCATCCGTGCCGCCCGCGGACCGGACGGCCGGTGGATCCAGGAGCGCCGCCACCCCGGCGAAGTCTGGTTCGAGGTGGACGTGCCGGCCGGTGAACCATCCAAGTGGCTCACTTTTTATGGCACACGTGTGCTGGAATGGTGGGGCGGTGTTCAAGGGGACGGTGTTCAAGGGGACGGTTTTCGACGGAGCGGGGCTCGGACCGTCTCCTAGGAGTCCGGCAGCTCGTCCGCGTACTGCAGCGCGATCCACAACTCGGCGCGCACCTGGGCGTCGTTGAGGTCCCTGCCCAGCAAGTCGCCCACCTGGCCGATCTGCCGGCGGACGCTGTTGCGGTGCAGGCCCAGGCGCTTGGCGGAACCATCCCAGCTCCCGTTCTCCGCCAGCCAGCCGCGCAGGACAGCCAGCAGCGGGTCCCGCTTCCCGGCGTCGAGCGCCAACACCGGCTCCAGCAGGCGGGCGGCGAGCATGGTCCCGGCCTCCCGGCCGAGCAGTCCCGTGACGCTCCAGCTGACCTCGTCCACCCGGGCGCTGCGCCCGCTGGACTGCACCTTCGAGCGCAGCGAGGACACCCGCTGGTACGCGGCGGACAGGCTCCCGAGCTCCGCCGCGTCGCCGATCACCAGGCGCCAACCAAGCTTCTCGACCTCCGTAACCAAGGCGTCGTCCACCTTCAGCCGGGTGAGCGCGGCGAAACCGTAGTCCGTGATCTCCACGAGCTTGGTGTCGAACAGCCGCCGCCACTGCAGCAGTTCCCGCACCGGGCTGTCCCCGGCGGGCCAGTCGGGGGAGTCGGCCTTGATGCCCTGGACCACGCGGACGGCGGCGGAGCGGCTGGAAGACAGGCTCTGCGCCAGCAGGTCCTTGAGTCCGTTCACGTGCCGGGTGCCTCCGGAGGCCAGGCTGTCCGGGTGCAGCAGCAGCGCCGTCGCGAGCTGGCTGGGCGCGAGCGAACCGCTGGTGCGCTGACGAACCAGCAGCTCCAACAGGCCCACCACCGACTGCACCACGTTGTTCTGCGCGGGAGTGAGGGCATCGTCAGAGCCCAGGATCAGGGCCCCCAGGTTGGCGTCCTTGGTGCTGCGCAGCGGATGGCCGAACACCATCGCCGAACCCGGCTGCTCGAAGCCGTCCATCTCCACGCGCGGACCGCTGCCGGAGAGCAGACGTTGCAGCATGGGTTCCAGCAGGGAAAGCTCGACGCCGGTGCTGCCGCCGGCGCCGGTGTGGCTGCCGGCGCCGTGCGCCCGCGCCCGGACCCGTCCGTCGGCCCCGAACAGCAGGGCCCACACAGGCACCCGCTGGACCAGGGCGGCCAGGAGTTCGTGTTCGGGCCTGGGGGAGAGGACCGCCCGCATCAGTTGCCGGTTGATCTCCGCGAGCTGGCGGAACACCCGGGCGTTGTCCGATTCCAGCAGCTGCGAAAACTCCAGGCCGATCGCTGCGAAGGGAATGGACTCGGGAACTTCGATCAGGGTGAGCCCGTGGCGGCGGCAGGCTTCGAGCAGGCCCTCCGGAACCTCGTCGAAATAGGGCCGGACGCCGAAGCCCAAGGCCCGCACTTTCGCGGCCACCAGGCGCCGGACATAGGCGTCGATGCGTTCCGGGGTGCCGCCGTCGCCCCTAAAGGGCAAGCCCGCGGTGAGCAGGAACTCGCCTTCGGGGACATAAGGCGTGGGGTCCTCGAGCTCACTGGGTTCCACCCAGCGAAGAGGTTCCGCCGCGCCGTCTCCCCGGCTTCCGGCATCGTGCAGGATCCGCATGCCGGCCGGCAACTGGGCGAGGAGCTGCTCCAGCGTGACGGCCCCCAAAGGTCCCTGCGGCTGCGCCGTCAACGAGGGTCCGGCCGCCGCGCCAGGAGCCGGGTCTTCGAGTGCATTACGTCTCATGTAAGTTGACTATAGGTCACTTTGCACCAACTTGAGAGCTAGCTCACAAGATACCGTTGACCGAGGAAAGCGCAACTACTTCGAAGGGACGTCAACGGTGACTGTGTCCGCCAACCCCGCAACAAAGGCCGGCGCCAGCCGGCCCGGCCTCGGCGCGCAGTTGCTGCGCCGCAAGCCGATCAACCAGATGGTTGAAGAGGCCGGCAACGGCGAAGGCGGCACCCCGCTCCGCCGCAGCTTCGGTGTCCTGCAGCTGACCATGATCAGCGTAGGCGCCACCCTGGGCACCGGCATCCTGGTGATCCTCGGCGAATCCGTGCCGCTGGCCGGACCCGCCATCTGGATCTCCTTCGTGATTGCCGGTTTCGCGGCCCTGCTCTCGGCCGTGTCCTACGCCGAGATGGCGGGCCTCGTCCCGGTGGCCGGCTCCAGCTACTCGTACTCCTACGCCACGATGGGTGAAGGCATGGCCTGGATCTGCGGCTGGTGCCTGGTCCTGGAATACGCCGTCTCCGTGGCCGCCGTGGCGGTTGGCGCGGGCCAGTACGTCAACGAGACCCTCGGCGTCTTCGGCCTGGCCCTGCCCGATGCCCTCGCACTGTCCCCGGTTGAGGGTGGAGCGGTCAACATCTCCGCCGTCGTGATTGTCCTGCTGGCCATGGTGCTGCTGGTGCGGGGCGCCCGCGAAAGCGCCTGGATCAACACCGCGATCGTCGCCGTGAAGGTGGGCATCCTGGTCTTCTTCTGCGCCGTGGCCTTCACTGCCTTCAACGCCGGCAATTTCGAACCCCTCATGCCCATGGGCGCCGCCGGTGTCTCCGCCGCAGCCTCCCGTGTGTTCTTCTCCTACATCGGCTTCGACGCCGCCTCCACCGCTGGTGAGGAAGCCAAGAACCCCAAGCGGGACCTGCCGCGGGCCATCATGCTCTCCATGCTGATCGTCACCAGCATCTACGTCCTGGTGGCCGTGGCCGCCATCGGCGCCCGCCCTTGGGGCTGGTTCGATGGCACGGAAGCCGCCCTGGTGCAGATCCTCCAAGAGACTACCCACCAGCCGTGGATCGCCCTGGTGTTCGCCGTCGGGGCCGTGATGGCCATCGCCAGCATCGTGCTCACGGTGCTCTACGGCCAGACCCGCATCCTGCTCTCCATGTCCCGCGACGGCCTGGTGCCGAAGGTCTTCGGCCGCGTCTCCCGCCGCACCGGCACTCCGGTGGCCGGAACCCTGATCGTGGGCATCGCCGTCGCACTCACCGCCGGCTTCATCCCGCTCGGGGCGCTCGCGGACGCCACTAGCATCGGCACCCTCTTCGCCTTCGCCCTGGTCAACGTGGCCGTGATCTACCTGCGCCGCAACCGCCCGGACCTCAAGCGCAACTTCCGCGTCCCGCTGTACCCGCTCACCCCCATCCTGGGCACCCTCATGTGCGCCTACCTGATGGCCAACCTCGGTGCCGAAACCTGGCTGGTGTTCGGGGCGTGGATGCTCGTGGGAATCGGACTCTACTTCGGCTATGGACGCCGCAACTCGAAGGTAGCCGCCCTCAGTGAGCAGGACTACCGTGAACTATCCGCCAGGGTCGACGAGGAAACCGACCCGGAAACCGTGAAGGCAGGACTTTGATGACCACCGCCACCGAACTGCCCGCAAGCGCACCCGTTGGGTCCGTCCCGGCGGAGACGGAAAGTGCCCCGATCACCATGCTGAACCCTGACTTCCCGTTCAGCTACGACCACTACCTGCAGCACCCGGCGGGCCTGGGCAGCGTCCCGGACGAGCTGTACGGCACTGAAGTGGCCGTCGTCGGCGCAGGCGTGTCCGGGCTGGTCACCGCCTACGAGCTCATGAAGCTCGGCCTCAAGCCCGTGGTCTACGAGGCCGACCAGATCGGCGGACGCCTGCGCACCGCATCCTTCCCGGCCGCGCCCGGCGTGGTGGCGGACCTGGGCGGCATGCGCTTCCCGGTCTCCAGCAAGGCCCTGTACCACTACATCGACAAGCTGGGCCTCGAAACCCAGGAGTTCCCTAACCCGCTCGCCCCGCCCACCTCCAGCACCGTGATCGAGCTCAAGGGCGAGAAGTTCTATGCCGAGAAGGCATCGGACCTGCCCGCGTTCTTCCACGAGGTGGCCGAGGCCTGGCGCGCCGCCCTGCGCGAGGATGCCCGCTTCGAGGAAATGCAGGAGGCCATCAAGGCCCGCGACACCGCCCGCATCAAGGAGCTGTGGAACGGACTCCTGGAAGACTTCGATGAGGAGACCTTCTCCGGCTTCGTCGCCAAGAGCCGCGCCTTCAAGGAAGCCGGCTTCGCACACCGCGAGGCCTTCGGCCAGGTGGGCTTCGGCACCGGCGGCTGGGACACCGACTTCCCCAACTCCATCCTGGAAATCCTCCGTGTGGTCTACACCGACGCCGACGACCACCACCGCGGCATCGCCGGGGGAGCGCAACGCCTGCCGGAGGCACTCTGGAACCACGCGCCGTCGGGCATGGCCCACTGGCCGGACGGCACCTCGCTGGCGTCCCTGCACTCCGGTTCGCCGCGTGGCGCCGTGGCGGGGATCGCCCGCGTGAACGACGACGACGGCGCCCCCACCTCCCGGATCGCCGTCACCGAACGCTGGGGCCGCAGCAGCGAGTATGCCGCCGTCGTGACCACCTGCCAGTCCTGGCTGCTCTCCACGAGGATCAAGACCGAGGAGGCCCTGTTCCCGGCCGAGCTGTGGACCGCGATCGAGCGCTCGCACTACATGCAGTCTTCCAAGACCTTCGTGATGGTGGACCGTCCGTTCTGGAAGGACCGCGACCCGCAGACCGGCCAGGAGGTCATGTCCATGACCCTCACGGACCGCCTCACGCGTGGCACCTACCTGCTGGACAACGGCCCGGACCAGCCTGCCGTCATCCTGCTTTCCTACACGTGGAACGATGACGCCCTCAAGTGGCTGAGCCTGGACGCCGAACAGCGTGCCGACCTCATGATCCACTCCCTGGAACAGATCTACCCGGGCTTGGACATCCGCAGCCACATCGTGGGCCAGCCGATCACCGTGTCCTGGGAATCGGATCCGAACTTCATGGGTGCCTTCAAGGCCAACCTGCCAGGCCACTACCGGTACCAACAGCGGCTCTACACCCACTTCGAACAGTCTCAGCTTGAGGCGCGCCACCGCGGCATCTTCCTGGCCGGCGACGACGTCTCCTGGACCGCCGGCTGGGCCGAAGGCGCCGTCACCACCGGCCTGAACGCCGTGTGGGGCGTGGTGAACCACCTGGGCGGCAGTTCCGCGGCAGGCAACCCCGGACCGGGCGAGCTGCTGGCCGAGTACGGGCCGATCAGCCTGGACTAGGGGGCTGGGGCTGCTTACTGCAAGCGACGCAATAGCCCGGTTGCGGTCCTTCGTGTAGGCGCGCATCGCGGCGCATGGGCCCCGGAGGTCGCTCAGCGACCGAAGGGGTCCTCATGCGTCGTGTCCAAGCGACGGCGGAGGGCCGCCTCCGGGCGGACCCGGCCACTGATTTCGCGCCTAGCTGTGCATCTCCCGGTGCGCCGCGGCGAGCTCAATGTAGTGCGCGGCGTTGTGCTTGACGCCCTCGAACTCCTCGTCGCTGAGCTCGCGGCGGACCTTCGCCGGGACGCCGGCCACGAGTGAGCGGGGCGGGATGACCGTGCCTTCGAGCACGACGGCGCCCGCGGCCACGAGCGAGCCGCTGCCGACTACCGCCCCGTTGAGGATGGTTGCGCTCATGCCGATGAGGCAGTCGTCCTCGACCGTGCAGCCGTGCACGACCGCGGAATGGCCCACGCTGACGCGCTCGCCCACGGTGCAGGGGAAGCCGGGGTCGGCGTGCAGCACCACGTTGTCCTGCAGGTTCGAGCCCGCGCCCACGCGGATCGCGGCGGTGTCGGCGCGCACCGAGACGCCGTAGAAGGCGCTCGCGTTTTCGCCCAGGCTGGCCTTGCCGATGATCGAAGCGCTGGGTGCCACGAAGGCGGTTTCATGGATCTCCGGGGTGTCCCCGGCGAAGGTGTAAATGGGAGCCATGCAGGCAAGCCTAGTAGACAGCGCTGACCCAACTGGGTCGCATTTGTTGTCGTTATGGGCGCCCATAACGACAACAACTGCGAGCTAGTTGGGCGGGGCGGGCGTCCGCAGCACCAGGAACTGATAGTGCTGCACCCACTGCCCGGCGCCGGGTCCCGATTCGGCGCCCTGGCCCTCCGGCCACGTCTCGAAATGCTCCACTACGCCGTGCCGGCCGAAGATCTCCCGCACCGCGGCGTCGCTGCGGCGGCTGAAGAAGCGCCGTGGTTCGATGTCGTCCTCCGGGTTCAGGACCTCTTCGTCGTCGCCTGACCAGAGCCCGACGGCGATCGGCGCACCGGGTGCGGTGACCCGCACGAGTTCGCGGACGACATCGTCGATTGCGTTGTTGGGCACGTGCAGCAGGGTGCTCATCGTCCAGGCCGCGGGGAATGCGGCGTCCGCGAACGGAAGCGCGCGGCCGTTGGCCACCGAGGCGTCCAGGCCCTTCGCGCGGGCCAGGCGGACGCTTTCTTCCGAGAGGTCGACCCCGGCGTAGTGCAGCCCGGCCTGGATGAAGCCGAGGCCGTCGACGCCGGAACCGCAGCCGAGTTCGAGCAGGCCGTGCCGATGTTCGGACTTGAGGAAGCTGATGAACCACTCCCGGCAAGCCACCCGCCGCGGAGTCAGCGGACGCGCGTCCCGGGCAGCAGCCTCGCGGTTGTAGTACGTCGCAAGGTCGATTTCATAGCCGCCGGGCTCATGGTCGTTGCCTTTGTGGCCGAGCGGACGTTGTTCCCCCTCCATGGATCAAGGGTAAACCTCAACGGAACGGAGAGGGCGGGCTTGGAGTTTCCGCCACGGGGCGGGCTGCGCCGGTTTCGCCTCCCGAAATGTTGTTTGCCCGGTGGAACGACCCGGGCCTAGTTGAAGACGACCGTCCGGGTGCCGTCCAGCAGTACCCGGTGCTCGGCGTGCCACTGCACGGCCTGCGCCAGGGTGCGGCCTTCGACGGCCCGGCCCATCTGGACGAACTGGGCGGCAGTGCGGGCGTGGTCCACCCGGATGACCTCTTGCTCGATGATAGGGCCCTCGTCCAGGTCCGCGGTGACGTAGTGGGCGGTGGCGCCGATCAGCTTCACGCCGCGGGCGTGGGCCTGGTGGTAGGGCTTGGCGCCCTTGAAGGACGGCAGGAAGGAGTGGTGGATGTTGATGGCCTTGCCGCTGAGCTCGGCGCACAGCTCATTGGAGAGCACCTGCATGTAGCGGGCGAGCACGGTCAGTTCGACGTCGTGTGCCTTGATCAGCTCCAGCAGGCGTGCCTCGGCCTGCGGCTTGGTATCCGCGGTGACGGGAATGTAGTGGAACGGGATGCCGTAGAACGCGGCGAGGCCTTCGAGGTCCCGGTGGTTGGAGACGATGGCCGGCACGTCGATGGGCAGGGTGCCGCTGCGCTGCTGGAAGAGGAGGTCGTTGAGGCAGTGCGCGTCCTTGGAACCCATGATGAGGGTCCGCAGCTTCCGGCCCACGGGGTTGATGTCCCACTTCATGCCGAACTCCGCCGCCACCGGCTCCAGGGCCGCTGCCAGCCCGTCCTGCGTGGACGACGTGGTGGCTTCCACCCGCATGAAGAAGTTCCCGGTGGTCGGGCTGCCGTACTGCTGGGAATCGGCAATGTTGCATCCGGCCCCAAGCAGGGCGCCGGCCACGGCGTGGACGATTCCGGGCCGGTCCGGGCAGGACAGGGTGACAACAAAAGACGCGGGAGGGGTGGAGTCAATCACCAGACAAGCCTACCGTCGCAGGGCTGCTGTACTGTTAAGACCGTCGCGACTGGCGTTGGGTGGTGAACCACCAGGGAGCGGCAAGGATGAAGACCACGGATCGTACGCCTGGGCCGAGGGTCATGTCTTGCCTTTGGCCTGCCTTGCCCCGTAATCAAGAGCACGGCGGATATGCCAGACGGTAGCCTGACCTGTGAGAAGTACCAGTTCCCTAGCCAGGAGATCTTTGTGTCGACCAACATCACCTCCGCGACCATCAGTAACCAGCCGCTTGCCGAACTCGATCCCGAGATCGCAGCCGTCCTGGAACAGGAACTCGGCCGCCAGCGCGGCACCCTGGAAATGATCGCTTCCGAAAACTTCGCTCCCCGTGCCGTCATGGAGGCACAGGGGTCCGTTCTGACCAACAAGTACGCCGAGGGCTACCCGGGCAAGCGCTACTACGGCGGCTGTGAATACGTCGACATCGCCGAGCAACTGGCCATCGACCGTGTCAAGGCCCTCTTCGGTGCCGAGTACGCCAACGTCCAGCCGCACTCCGGCGCCCAGGCCAACGCCGCGGCCCTCTCCGCCCTGATCAACCCGGGTGACAAGATCCTCGGCCTTTCCCTGGCCCATGGCGGCCACCTGACCCACGGCATGAAGCTGAACTTCTCCGGCAAGCTGTACAAGGTTGCCGCTTACCAGGTGGAAGAAGACACCTTCCGCGTGGACATGGACAAGCTCCGCGAGCAGGCCATCGCCGAAAAGCCGCAGGTCATCATCGCCGGCTGGTCCGCCTACCCGCGCCACTTGGACTTCGCCGCTTTCCGCTCCATCGCGGACGAGGTTGGCGCACTGCTCTGGACGGACATGGCCCACTTCGCCGGCCTCGTCGCAGCAGGCCTGCACCCGAGCCCGGTGCCGCACTCCGACGTCGTCACCTCCACCGTGCACAAGACCCTCTCCGGCCCGCGCTCCGGCGTGATCCTGGCCAAGGAGCAGTACGGCAAGAAGATCAACTCCAACGTCTTCCCGGGCCAGCAGGGCGGCCCGCTGATGCACGTCATCGCCGCCAAGGCCGTGGCCTTCAAGATCGCCGCGGGCGAGGAATTCAAGGAGCGCCAGCAGCGCGTCCTGGAAGGCGCCAAGATCATCGCCGAGCGCCTCACCCAGGCCGATGTCGCCGAGGCCGGCGTTTCGGTCCTCACCGGCGGCACTGATGTGCACCTGGTCCTCGTTGACCTGCGCAACTCCCAGCTGGACGGCCAGCAGGCCGAAGACCTCCTGCACTCCGTGGGCATCACAGTCAACCGCAACGCCGTGCCGTTCGACCCGCGCCCGCCGATGGTCACCTCCGGCCTGCGTATCGGCACCCCGGCCCTGGCCACCCGTGGCTTCGGCGCCGCCGAGTTCACCGAGGTCGCTGACATCATCGCCACCGCGCTGAAGTCCGGCTCCGCCACCGACGTCGAGGCCCTTCAGGCGCGCGTCGACAAGCTGGCTGCAGACTTCCCGCTTTACCCCGAGCACGAACAGTGGTGACCCCAACAATGGAACAGACTGCAAAGATCCTCGACGGCAAGGCGGCCTCGGCCGCCATCAAGGCCGAGCTGACGGAACGGGTCGCGGCGCTCAAGGCGCGCGGCATCACGCCTGGCATCGCCACCGTGCTGGTCGGCGCCGACCCGGCCTCCCAGCTGTACGTGTCCATGAAGCACAAGCAGTCGCACGAGATCGGGATGAACTCGATCCAGCGCGAGCTGCCCGAGGATGCCACCCAGGAACAGGTCGAGGCCCTCATTGACGAGCTCAATGCGGACCCCGCCTGCCACGGCTACATCGTCCAGCTGCCGCTGCCCAAGCACCTTGACACGGACGCGATCCTGGAACGGATCGATCCCGACAAGGACGCCGACGGCCTGCACCCGACCAACCTCGGCCGGCTGGTACTGAACGTCAACGGCAAGATCACCTCGCCGCTGCCGTGTACGCCCCGCGGCGTCATCGAGCTCCTGCAGCGCAACGGTTACGACCTCAACGGCAAGCACGTGGTGGTGGTGGGCCGCGGCGTGACCATCGGCCGCTCCATCGGGCTGCTGCTAACCCGGCGTGAAATCAACGCCACGGTCACCCTGACCCACACCGGCACCACCAACATGTCGGAACTGCTCCGCCAGGCCGACGTCATCGTAGGTGCTGCGGGTGCGAAGCACGTCGTCAAGGCCTCCGACGTCAAGCCAGGCGCCGCGGTGCTCGACGTCGGGGTCACCCGTGAAACCGATCCGGAGACCGGCAAGAGCCGCGTCCACGGCGACATCGACCCCGCCGCCGCCGAGGTGGCCGGCTGGATTTCGCCGAACCCGGGCGGCGTCGGTCCGATGACCGTCGCGCTGCTCATGACCAATGTGGTCGAAGCGGCGGAACGGGCAGCCGCCAAGGCCTGACCCTCCGCCCGAACGGCAAATGAACAGGACGCACCGCTGTGCGTCCACCCGCCCCGACGACGGCGGCAGCCAGCCCGGCTGCCGCCGTCGCCGTTTCCGGGCAGCTTGCGTCCGCCCTACTTCAGTTGTCCGCGGATCTCACCACCCGGGAACGTAGGGGTGTGCACGTTGACGTAGTAGCTGCGGGGGCTGGCCGCGATCGCCGCGAGGAGCGCGGGGTCGGCTGTGGTGCAGGCGTCCTGGGTCCAACTGGTTCCGCTGCCCACGGTGAGGGGCACCTGTACAGGGCCGGCGACGCCGCGCGGAGCGAGGTGGATGTGGGCCGCCCCCGCCGCGGCGGAAAGGTTCCGCGCCGTCAGCGTGTAGCAGAGTTCTCCGCCCTCGATCGTGTAGCTGAAGAAGCCGCTGGCCCCGGTGTTCGAGCCCGTGGTTTCCTGCTCGGTGTTCAGCGGGATCGCCGGGGTCCCTCCCGGATTGGCGGTGGCGGCACCGGCGCCCCCGGCTACCAGGGCGGTGATGACGCCCAGCACGGCGAGCGGTTTGAGTGTGCGGTTTGCTGGCATTTCTGGTCCTCCTTGCAGACAAGCGCTGTTGCTTACCGGAAGTCCCCCAACGTTGACCACGGTACGCCCGGCGTGGGCCGCAAAACAGGGCCGGGCAACAGGCCATTCAACAGAGCGCGACTCCGGCCGGCCGGCTACTCCCGCGGGAGTAGGCGCCTTGCTCCCTGAACCGGACGACGCCGGCCGCACCTGGGGCTAGGCTCGGAGCATGCAGCGTGGTTTCAGTGGCGGACGCGGCTTCGACGGGGGACCCCGTTTCAGCCCGGGCCCCGGATTCGGCAGGCGCAAGGGGCCGCCCACGTCCTTCATCGCCATCGGGGTGGCGCTGATCCAGGTGCTCGGGACGGCCTTCGCCGCCAGCCACCAGGCCGGCGCCCGGCCCCTTGACGCGCTCGCCCTGGTGCAGCTCCTTGCCGGTCCTGCCGCCCTCCTGCTGCGCCGCCGCATGCCGGTGCTGATGGTGCCCCTGACCTTCGCCGCAGCCCTTGCCTACCTCCTGGCCGGCTACCCCTGGGGTCCTGTGGTGGTGTCCTTCGCGGTGTCGCTGATGCTGAGCGCGGCGGCGGGGCTGCGCTGGCTGGCCTGGCTCGGCGCCGGCAGTGCAGCGGCGACAGTCCTGCTCTGGTCCCTGCTTGTCGGCGACGAGGCCTGGCCTCTTCGTTTCTCCGCCGCCGCGGCCTGGGCGGCCATCCTCGTGCTCCTGGGCGAGGGGTTCCGGCGGCGCAGGGAACAGCTGGCCGAGTACCGCCGCCGGCGTGCGGCCGCCGAGCAGGCAGAGCGGGACGAATACCGGCTCACCCTCGCCCGGGATATCCACGACGTCGTGGCCCATTCGCTGTCCATGATCAACGTCCAGGCCTCCGTGGCCCTGCACCTGGGCGCGAATGAACCCGAGCGGCTCCGCCCGGCACTGGAGGCGATCAAGGCGGCCAGCAAGGAATCCCTGGCCGAGGTCCGGCAACTGCTGGGCGTGCTGCGCGAAGATGCCCCGCTGCATCCGGGGGCACGGCCCGGGTTGGCCCGGATTCCGGAACTGGTGGAGCATGCCCGGCTGGCCGGCCTCAGAGTGGACCTGGAAGGCCCTCCGGAGCTGCCCGGGGCGGGTGAGGCGCAGCAGGAGGCGGCTTACCGGGTGGTCCAGGAAGCGCTGAGCAACGTCCGCCGGCACTCCGGTGCGTCGACCGCCGTCGTGCGCCTTGCGCTTGCCGGGAACACGCTGGAGGTGACGGTCGACGACGACGGCGCAGGCTTGGACTGGTCGAAGCAGGGCGGGGCGGAACCGGGCAACGGGCTCACCGGGATGCGGGAGCGGGTGGAAGCGCTGGGCGGCAGCCTCGCCCTGCTGCCGCTGGACGGTCTTCCGCCGAACAGAGGCCTGCGGGTCAAAGCAACGCTTCCTCTGGCAGAAGGGACCGGACCATGATCCGCATCCTGCTGGCCGACGACCAGACCCTCATCCGCGCCGGCTTCCGCGCGCTATTGGACGCGGAGCCGGACATGCAGGTGGTGGGCGAGGCCGGAACCGGAAGGGACGCCGTCGGGCTGGCCCTGCGGGAGGCGCCGGACGTCGTGCTCATGGACATCCGCATGCCCGACGGCGACGGCCTGGACGCCACCCGCCGGATCATGGCGGAGCCGCGGCTGGCCGGAACCCGGATCATCATCCTCACCACCTTCGAACTGGACGAATACATCGCCGAAGCCGTGCGGGCCGGTGCCGCGGGATTCCTGCTCAAAGACACCGAACCGGCGGAGCTCATCCGCGCGGTGCGCGTGGTGCACGACGGCGACGCCCTCCTTTCGCCGTCGGTGACCCGCCGCATCATGGCCCAGCTGGCCCTGCACAGCCGGGCGTCCGCGGAACCGGTGGCACTGGAGCAGATCACCGGGCGCGAACGCGAAGTGCTGGCGCTGGTGGGTGAAGGGCTGAACAACGCCGAGATCGCCGAGCGGCTCTTCATCACGCCGCTCACCGCGAAGACCCACGTCTCCCGGATCATGAACAAGCTCATGGTGAGGGACCGGGCCCAGCTGGTGGTCCTGGCCTACGAATCGGGCTTGGTCCGGCCCGGCTGGAGCAGCTGAAGCACTCGGCGGTCTCCCGGGGGAGTAGGCAGCGGGCCCGGATTGCCTCCCTGGGGCAGACGTATTCCGGTGGCCCGGAAAACAGACTGGATGCAGAGCCGCAAAGAGGCTCGGACGGCCCGGAAACGCCGGACCTGACCGCCAAGAGTTTGGACCCTGACATGTTCACATCACTGAGCGCTCTGGCAGCCAACGTGCCTGCCGCCGTCGCCGCCCACGGCCCGTGGGACGGCGGTGGCTTCTGGCCGTTGTTCCTGCTGATCCCGCTCTTCTGGATTCTGGTGATCGGCTTCTTCATCTTCTTCGCGCGCCGCAGTTGGCGGCACAACCACCACTGGGCCGCCACCCAGGGTGCAGAAGGGGTGCTGCGCGAACGCTACGCCCGCGGTGAGATCGACGAGACCGAATACCGCCAGCGCCTCGAAGTGCTGCGCGCGAATCCGAAGTAGCGTGCACATCCTCTGCGAGGGACGCTTTCCGGGCGGATTGTTCCAGAAAGTTGTGCAATAGCTCTTTCACGTTTTTCATGGCTCAACTAAGGTGCTGAGGGTGCACAATGAAGCCACCCGCTCCGCAACCACTCCAGCAAGTACCCAGATGAACCCTGATGCAGTGATCCGCGCCGAGCTGCTGCGCAAGAATTATGGCGACGTCGCCGCCGTCGACGGCATCTCCTTCGAGGTGCCGCCGGGGGAGTCGTTCGGTCTCCTCGGACCCAACGGCGCGGGCAAGTCCACCACCATGAAGATGATTGGCGGCGTCTCGCAGCGCAGTTCCGGGAAGCTGACCATCATGGGCCTGGACCCGGACGTGAACGGACCGGAAGTCCGCGCGCACCTGGGCGTGGTGCCGCAGCAGGACAACCTGGACGAAGAACTCAAAGTCCGGGAAAACCTCATCGTCTACGGCCGCTACTTCGGCCTGCCGCTGAGCTACCTGCGGCCCAAGGCGGACGAGCTGCTGGAGTTCGCGCAGCTGACGGACAAAGCGAAGTCCCGCGTGGATGCGCTCTCCGGCGGCATGAAGCGGCGGCTCACCATCGCGCGCTCGCTGATCAACGAGCCCAAGATCCTGCTCCTCGACGAGCCCACCACCGGCCTGGACCCGCAGGCCCGGCACATCCTCTGGGACCGGCTCTTCCGCCTCAAGGAACAGGGCGTCACGCTGATCCTCACCACCCACTACATGGACGAAGCCGAGCAGCTCTGCGACCGGCTGATCGTGGTGGACAAGGGCCACATCATGGCCGAGGGCTCGCCCGCCTCGCTGATCCGCGAACACTCCACCCGCGAGGTCCTGGAACTGCGCTTCGGTTCCGAGCGCAACGCCACCATCGGCGCCGAACTCCAAGGCGTCGGCGAACGGCTGGAAACCCTGCCGGACCGGGTGCTGATCTACGCGGACGACGGCGAGGCCGCCCTCGAGCAGGTCTCCGCACGCGGCCTGCGCCCGCTGACGTCCCTGGTGCGCCGTTCCTCGCTGGAGGACGTCTTCCTCCGGCTGACCGGACGGAGTCTCGTTGACTAGCGGAACGGACAATCAGCTTCCGACGGCGGCCGCTGCCCTGCGCGCGCATCCTCCTGCCGTCTCGGCCGCCCGGGCCCGGCGCTGGGGCTCCTTCTTCTACGCCGAACAGGTGCTGCGGGTGATGCGCGGCTACTTCTGGTCCTTCATCATGTACAGCATCGCCCAACCGGCGGCGTACCTCTTCGCCATGGGTGTTGGCCTGGCCACGCTCGTGGATGCCAACGGGGCGGCGGCGTTCGGCGGGGTCAGCTACCTGCAGTTCATCGCGCCGGCGCTCATCGTTTCGGCGGCGGTGATGACGGCGTCGGGGGAGTTCTCCTACCCGATCATGGACGGCTTCAAGTGGCGGCGGGTCTTCTACGGCCCGCACGCCTCTCCGCTGGTGCCGCAGCAGATTGCCGCCGGCCACGTGATCGCCGTGACCCTGAAGTTCCTGGTGCAGTCCGTGGCATATTTCGTGATCGTCGCCCTGTTCGGCGGCTCGCCCGGAGCCTGGGGCTGGATGTCCGCCCTGGTGGCCACGGTGGCCGGGCTCTCCTTCGGGCTTCCGCTCATGGCCTACGCTTCCAGCATCACCAAGGACAGCGGCCAGTTCGCCCTCGTGCAGCGCTTCATCGTGGTCCCGCTATTCCTGTTCTCCGGAACGTTCTTCCCGCTTGATTCCCTGCCCGTGGCCGTGCGCTGGATCGGCTGGATCTCCCCGGTGTGGCACGGCACGGAGCTGGGCCGGGTGTTCACCTACGGTATGGAGGAGAATCCCGTGCTCACCGTGGTCCACGTGGCCTACCTGCTGGCCGCGGCCGCTGCCGGCTGGATCCTGACCCGGCGGCAGTTCGTGAAAAGGATGGGGCAATGAGCACGGTTGCAGCAGGGCCAGGCGGGCCGCACAGCGTCACCGAGGCTGCCCGGCAGCGGAAGTTCGGTGCCCTCTATTCGCGCAACGTCCAGGCCGTCGTCGCGCGCGGCCTCATGGCCGCGAAAAGCAGCACCTGGCTGATCCTGGTTTCCGGTTTCTTCGAACCGGTGCTGTACCTGATCGCCATGGGCGTCGGGCTGGGCACGATCGTCGGGGACGTTGAGGGCCCGGGCGGGCAGATGATCAGCTACGCGGCGTACATCGCACCGGCGCTGCTGGCGGTCTCCGCAATGAACGGCGCGGTCTACGATTCCACGTGGAACGTCTTCTTCAAGATGAACTTCGCCAAGCTGTACCAAGGCATGCTCTACACCTCGCTGGGCCCGCTGGACGTGGCCATGGGCGAGATTTTCCTGGCGCTGCTCCGCGGGCTGCTCTACGCCACCGGGTTCACCGCGGTGATGGGCGTGATGGGACTGCTCACCACGCCCTGGGCGGTGCTGATGATCCCGGCTTCACTGCTGATCGCCTTCGGGTTCGCGAGCCTGGGCATGGGCATCACCAGTTTCATGAAGACCTTCCAGCAGATGGACTGGATCAACTTCTTCATGCTGCCGATGTTCCTGTTCAGCGCCACGTTCTACCCGTTGAGCGTCTACCCGGAAAGCATCCAGTGGTTCATCCAGGCCATGCCGCTCTGGCACGGCGTGGAACTGCTGCGGCAGATCAGCGTGGGTGCCTTCAGCCCCGCCACGGCGGTCCACATCGGCTACTACCTGGTGATGATCGTGCTCGGGGTATCGCTCACCACCGGGCGGCTGCGCAAGCTGTTCCTGAAATAAGATCGCTTACGGCACCCTCCCCACCCGGATGTAAGGCACACCCATGGACGATTCCCTGTTCCTTGACCATGAGTTCCTTGACCATGTGGCGGACCGCCTCGCCACCCTGCCCGCGGTGCAGGCCGTGACGCTCGGCGGTTCCCGGGCGGCGGGGACCCACACCGCCGCCAGCGACTGGGACTTCGCGCTCTACTACCGGGGCGCCTTCGACCCGGAGGATCTGCGCGCGCTCGGCTGGCAGGGAAGTGTGTCCGACGTCGGAGGCTGGGGCGGCGGCGTTTTCAACGGCGGTGCGTGGCTGGAGATCGACGGCCGCAAGGCGGACGTCCACTACCGGGACCTTGACGTCGTCGAACGGGAACTGGACGAGGCCCGGCAGGGCCGCTTCCACATCGAGCCGCTGCTGTTCCACCTGGCGGGAATCCCCAGCTACCTGTTGGCCGCAGAACTTGCCATCAACCGCGTCCTCCGCGGCAGTTTGCCGCGCCCGGATTACCCGCAGGCGTTGCGCGAATCCGCTCCCCGGGCCTGGATGGAACGGGCACACATGACCCTCGGCTACGCGCGCGGCGCATTCGCCGGCAAGGGGAAGCTGGCGGAGACGGCCGGGTCGCTCGCCGTCGCCGGGGCCATGACGGGCCATGCCGTGCTGGCGGTCCGTTCCGAATGGATCACGAACGAGAAACGCCTGCTCGAGCGGGCCGGCCTGCGCGGACTGGACGGGATCATCGGTGCCCTCGGGCGCGAGCCCGCCCGCCTCGAAGCGGCCCTCGAGCAGGCCGCGGAGCTCTTCGACGCCGCCCTGGCCGAAGCTGGCGCCTGAGGCGACGATCGGGCCCGCCCCGAAAGGGTGTTCGCCGGAGGTGGAAGCGGCCCGGCCGGCCTGCGGAGTTTGCGACAATAGGGGAATGCAATCTCGTGGCGACTCTCCGTCTTCTGTTCCGTCCCAGTCCCCGGCGCAGGGCCTGTTCAAGGGCTTCCGCATCGGCGGGCTTGGCATGACCGTGGTGCTCATCGCCTTCCTGGTGGCCGTGATCTTCGCTGCCAACCAGAACGACGTGGTGGGCTGGATTGTCGCCGTGATCTCGCTGGGCTGGCTGCTTCTCGCGGCCTTTGTGGTGTTCAGCATCCAGAAAGCCGCGCGCAGGGCCGGCCAGAAGCTCACCGAGGCACAGAATGCCTTCAACGCCGCTACCGGCCGGGCACCGTCGTCGTCGAGCGCGGACCATGGCGGCACCAGGGTGGTTGCCGAACGCAGCGAAGCGGAGGAGATCCGGGACCTCAAGCTGGACCACTCCTTCAAGATCGTCCAGGTCCAGGTCCGTGTGATCGAGGACGAGCGGGCCAAGGGCGAGGCGGCCAACCAGGACACCATCAACCGGGCACTGGAGACCATCGCCATCACCTCCGCCAACGCCCGGGACATGATCAAGGCCTCCGGTGACTCCGGGGAGCCAGTGACCGGCACCATCATCGATTAGAGTAGGCGGGTGAGTTCGGCATTGAAGAAGGATTTCCTTCGCATCGCAACGGTCAACGTCAACGGCCTCCGCGCCGCCTACCGCAAGGGCATGGCCGAATGGCTGGAGCCCCGCGAGGTGGACATCCTGTGCCTGCAGGAAGTCCGTGCGCCCGACGCTATTGTCCGTGAGCTGATCGGCGAGGGCTGGCACATCCTGCACGCCGAAGCCGAGGCGAAAGGCCGCGCCGGTGTGGCAATCGCCTCCCGCCAGGAACCCGTGGCCACCCGCGTGGGCATCGGCGACGACTACTTCGCCACCGCCGGCCGCTGGGTCGAGGCGGATTACTCCGTCAAGACCGCGTCCGGGGAAAACACCACCCTCACCGTGGTCAGCGCTTATGTGCACTCCGGCGAAGTGGACACCCCCAAGCAAGTGGACAAGTACCGCTTCCTGGACATCATGGTCAACCGGCTGCCCGAACTGGCCAAGCACAGCGAACACGCGCTGGTGGTAGGCGATCTGAACGTGGGCCACACCGAGCTCGACATCAAGAACTGGAAGGGCAACACGAAGCGGGCAGGCTTCCTCCTGGAGGAACGTGCCTATTTCGACCGCTTCTTCGGCGAGGAAATCGGTTGGAGGGATGTCCACAGGGGCCTGGCGGGAGCCATTGACGGCCCCTACACCTGGTGGTCCCAGCGCGGCAAGGCCTTCGATACCGACACAGGCTGGCGCATCGACTACCACATGGCCACCCCGGGACTCGCCGACGCTGCCGTCGTTGCGGTCGTTGACCGGGCTGCGTCATACGACACCCGTTTCTCCGACCATGCCCCGCTGGTAGTGGACTACCGGCTCTAAGCTTCCCGAAAGTGTTCCATGACAAGCTCCACGACTGAAACCGTTGCCGTGCCCGCAACATCCACCAAGCTCGCCGCAGGCCAGAAGCACCGCGTGCTCTCCGGCATGCAGCCCTCTGCAGACTCCCTGCACTTGGGCAACTACATCGGTGCCCTGGTCAACTGGGTCCGGATGCAGGACGAGTACGACGCCATCTTCTTCATCCCTGACCTGCACGCGATCACCGTCCCGCAGGACCCGGCCGAGCTGGCCCAGCGCACCCGCGTGACCGCGGCGCAGTACATCGCCGGCGGCGTGGACGTGGACAAGTGCACCCTGTTCGTCCAGTCCCAGGTGCCCGAACACGCCCAGCTGGCGTGGGTATTGAACTGCATCACCGGCTTTGGCGAGGCCTCGCGGATGACCCAGTTCAAGGACAAGGCCCAGAAGCAGGGCACGGACCAGGCCAGCGTCGGGCTGTTCACCTACCCGATCCTGCAGGCGGCGGACATCCTTCTCTACCAGCCGCACGGGGTTCCCGTGGGCGAAGACCAGCGCCAGCACGTCGAGCTCAGCCGGGACCTGGCCAACCGCTTCAACTCCCGCTTCGGCGAGACCTTCCAGGTGCCGGAGGCCTTCATCCAGAAGGAATCCGCCAAGATCTACGATCTTCAGAACCCCACGGCGAAGATGTCCAAGTCCGCGGAATCCCCCGCGGGCCTGATCAACCTGCTGGACGATCCCAAGACCACGGCCAAGCGCATCAAGTCCGCCGTGACGGACACCGAGACGGAAATCCGCTTCGACCGCGAAGCCAAGCCCGGGATCTCCAACCTGCTTACCATCTACTCCACCATCAGCGGACGGCCCGTGGAGAAGATCGTGGCGGACTACGAAGGCAAGATGTACGGCCACCTGAAGGTGGACCTCGCCGAACTGGTCACCAACCACCTCGCCCCGATCCGCGAGCGGGCCCACGAGCTCCTGGCGGACCCGGCCGAACTGGACCGCCTCCTGGCCCACGGTGCGGACAAGGCCCGCGAGATCGCCTCGGCCACACTCGCGGACGTCTACGCAAAGGTAGGCTTCCTGCCTTACGGCGGCCAGCAGGGATCCCGCTAAGGCGATGTGCCCTGCCAGCAAGCTCACGGCCGAGGCCGGTTCCCGCACGACGGGGGCCGGCCCGGCCACGGGTGCCCTGGCGAAAGAAGCGGCAAGTGACGGCGACAGCCCGAGCGTCGGCGTCATCCTGGGCTTCCCGCCGGACATCGCCGCGGAACTGCAGCAATGGCGCGCGTCCTTCGGTGACCCCATGGCCGGGGTCATCCCTGCGCACATCACCCTGGTCACCACCACGCCGTCCCGGGACTGGGAAGCCACCATCCGCCACGTCCGCAGCATCGCCGGCCGCCAGGCCCCGTTTACTGTCACCATCTCCGGCACTGGGTCCTTCCGGCCCGTTTCCCCGGTGGTCTTCCTGAGGGTCGAGGACGGCTTCGGCGAGTGCGTCAGCCTGCACGAACAGCTGCAAAGCGGCCCGCTGGAACGCGAGCTTCCCTTTCCGTACCACCCGCACGTCACCGTTGCGCACGACGTCGCCCCAGAGAACCTCGACGAAGCCGAATCCGTGCTGAAGGACTACAGCGCCACCTTCCCTGTGGCTAGCATGGGACTCTACGAGCACGACAGCAACGGAATCTGGCAGCTACGGGAAGAATTCGACTTTGGCGGCGATACTGACGAAGCAGAGACTGACCAAACGGCGACTGTCCAAGAAGCAACAGTCCGGGCACGGCAAGGCCTTAAGCGGGGCTGAGGACCCACCGCTGCCCACCGACCTCGCCAAGCTCAAAGTGGCCCTGATCCACCGCAGGATCGAATGGGGCAAGGCCCGCCGCTCAGGGCAGGGACTTGCGGCCCGGCTGTTGGCGCTTACGCAGCTCCTGCTGGCCCGGCTCAACGTGTTCCGCCCGATGCGCGTCTGGCAGCACTACAGCCTTGCTCACGGCCCGCTGATGAGCGCGGGAATCGGCTTCAACATGTTCTTCGCCGTCACCGGCCTCCTGGCCACCGGCTTTTCCATCGCGGGCCTGGTGCTCGCCGGACAGCCGGCCCTCGTGGACGCAGTGGTCGCGAACATCGCCAAGAGCGCCCCGGGCCTGCTGAAGGTCGAGGGAGGCGAAGGACTCGTCGACCCGCAGGACCTGCTCAATCCGGGCGGACTCGGCCTGGCGGCGGTCATCGCCGCGGCCGTCACCCTGTTCACCTCGCTCCGCTGGATCGCGTGCATGCGCGACGGCCTGCGCGGAGTGGCTGATCTGCCTCCGTTGAAGCGGAACCCCGTGCTGGTGAAACTGTCCGACGCCGGCACCCTGCTGCTGCTGGGCGTGGCACTGGTCGCCAGCTCGGGCGTGTCGATCGTCTTCGGCACTGCGGCCAACTGGCTGATCGGGCTGCTGAGCCTGGACGAGCGGGTTGCCGTGCCGATGGCAGGCGCCGTGAAGCTCGTGGTGCCGTTGCTGCTGAACTGGGCCACGGCGGTGGTGATGTTCCGCCTGGCTGGCGGCCTGCATCTTCTCAGGCGGGCGTTCCTTGAGGGGACGGTCCTGGCAGCCGTGGGCACCACGGTGCTGCAGGTCTTCAGCACCGAACTGCTCGCCCGCGCCGGCCAGAATCCCATCCTGGCGCCGTTCGCCATCATCATCGGCCTGCTGATCTGGTTCAACCTGGTCAGCCAGGTCTATCTGCTCTCCGCGTCCTGGTCCGCCATCCGGGAGGCGGACCTCGGCAGGCCGGAGCACCGGAAGACGCAGACGCTCGGCTCGCGGCCCGTGCGCCTTTAGGCGCCCTGGTTATCCAGGTACTGGCCTGCCCAGGCGGAGATGATCCGCGCCACCCGTGCCGCCTGTCCCTTGCCCGTGAGCAGGTGTTCCGTGCCTTCCAGGGAGACGAAACTGCGCGGGTGCCGGGCGGTCTGGAAGATCTCGCTGGCGTTCTCGATGCCCACGGTGTTGTCCGTGGGGGAGTGGAGCACCATCAGTGGCCGGTGCAGCGTGCGGATGCAGTCCCGCAGGTCGGCCCGTTCGATGTCCTCCACGAAGTGCCGCCGGATCTCCATGCGGCGGCCGCCCAGGTTCACCTCGGCACTGCCTTCGCTGAGGATGGTGCCCACCTCGGCGTCGAACATGTGCTCCACGTGCCGGGGCTGGAACGGCGCGGCCACGGTGGCCACCGCCGCCACCTCGGGGAGGCTGCCCGCGGCCGCCAGCACTGCCGCGCCGCCGAAGGAGTGCCCCACCAGCAGCGAGACCCCCTTGTCCTGGCTGCGCATGAACTCTGCCGCCTTGATGGTGTCCGCCACCTTCACGCTGAACGAGCCGTCCGACCAGTCGCCGGCCGAACCTCCCAGGCCCAGGTTGTCGAAGCGCAGCATGCCTACGCCCTGCTCCGCCAGGCCCTTGCAGATGCGCGACGCGGCCGGGCTGTCCTTGCCAAGAGTCAGGCCGTGCGAGAAGAGCCCCCAGCCGCGCACCGGGCCTTCGGGCACGTCCAGGATGCCGGCCAACAGGGCGCCGGTGCTGCCTTCGAAACTGACCTTCACGGATGTGGACACCTGTCCGCCTTTCGTATGTTCCTGCCGACCAGCCTATGGCGCGGGGCGGCTGGTGCCCGGCAGGGGCCTGGGTGATTAAGCGCAGACGACGGCGGCCCACCGGAGGGTGGGACGCCGTCGTCGGGCTGTACTGCTGTCCTCGGGGGAACCGCTAGATCTTGCGGGCCAGGATGGCCTGCTTGACCTCTGCGATCGCCTGGGTGACCTGGATGCCGCGGGGGCAGGCCTCGGAGCAGTTGAAGGTGGTGCGGCAGCGCCACACACCTTCCTTGTCGTTGAGGATCTCCAGCCGCATGTCGCCGGCGTCGTCACGGGAGTCGAAGATGAAGCGGTGGGCGTTCACGATCGCTGCCGGGCCGAAGTACTGGCCGTCGGTCCAGAACACCGGGCAGGAGGAGGTGCAGGCAGCGCACAGGATGCACTTTGTGGTGTCATCGAAGCGCTCACGGTCCTCGATGGACTGCAGGCGTTCCTTGGTGGGCTCGTGGCCCTTGCTGATCAGGAACGGCATGACCTCGCGGAAGGACTGGAAGAACGGTTCCATGTCCACGATCAGGTCCTTTTCGACCGGCAGGCCCTTGATGGGTTCGACCGTGATGGGCTTGGAGGTGTCCAGGTCCTTGAGCAGGGTCTTGCAGGCCAGGCGGTTGCGGCCGTTGATGCGCATGGCGTCGGAACCGCAGATGCCGTGGGCACAGGAGCGGCGGAAGGACAGCGAACCGTCGATCTCCCACTTGACCTTGTGTAGGGCGTCCAGCACGCGGTCCGTGCCGTACATGGTCAGCTGGTGGTCTTCCCAGGCAGCCTCTTCGGAGACCTCCGGGTTGTAGCGGCGGACCCGCAGGGTGATGTTGAAGGTGGGGATTTCCCCGCCCCCGCCAACGCCCGCAGGAAGCTCGATCTTGGAGGCCGGCTCAGCCATTTCGCTCGTCATTAGTACTTACGCTCCATAGGCTCGTAACGGGTGAAGACAACGGGCTTGGTCTCCAGACGGATGCCCGCAACGGACTCGGCCGAGGACTCGGTGGTCACCGAGGAATCCTTGTAAGCCATGGAGTGCTTCATGAACTTCTCGTCATCACGGTCCGGGAAGTCTTCACGGTAGTGGCCACCGCGGGATTCCTCGCGGTGCAGGGCACCCACGGTCATGACCTTCGCCATGTCCAGGAGGAAGCCGAGCTCAACGGCCTCCAGAAGGTCCAGGTTGAAACGCTTGCCCTTGTCCTGGACAACCACGTTCTTGTAGCGCTCTTCGAAGGAAGCGATGTCACTGAGCACCTGCTCCAGGGATTCCTTCGTGCGGAACACCTGCATGTTGGCGTCCATGGTGTCCTGCAGTTCCTTGCGGATCTGGGCCACGCGTTCGGTGCCGGTGCCGCCCAGCAGGCCGTTAAGCATGCCGCGGGTCTGGGCCTCGGGATCCTCGGGGAGTTCCACGAAGTCGGCCGTCTTGGAGTATTCCGCGGCGGCGATGCCGGCGCGCTTGCCGAAGACGTTGATGTCCAGCAGGGAGTTGGTGCCGAGGCGGTTGGAGCCGTGGACCGAAACGCAGGCGACCTCACCGGCAGCGAACAGGCCCGGGACGGTGGTGTCGTTGTCCTGCAGCACCTCCGTGGAGATGTTGGTGGGGATGCCGCCCATGGCGTAGTGCGCCGTCGGGAACACCGGTACCGGGTCCGTGAACGGTTCCACACCGAGGTAGGTGCGCGCGAACTCGGTGATGTCCGGGAGCTTGGCCTCGATGTGTTCCGGCTCCAGGTGCGTCAGGTCAAGGAGCACGTAGTCCTTGTTCGGGCCGCAGCCGCGGCCTTCACGGACTTCGTTGGCCATGGCGCGGGCCACGATGTCACGCGGGGCCAGGTCCTTGATGGTGGGGGCGTAGCGCTCCATGAAGCGCTCACCTTCGGAGTTGCGCAGGATGGCGCCTTCGCCACGCGCGCCTTCGGTGAGCAGGATGCCCAGGCCGGCCAGGCCGGTCGGGTGGAACTGGAAGAACTCCATGTCCTCCAGCGGGATGCCGCGACGGAAGGCGATGCCCATGCCGTCACCGGTCAGGGTGTGGGCGTTGGACGTGGTCTTGAAGACCTTGCCCGCGCCACCGGAAGCGAAGACCACGGACTTGGCCTGGAAAACGTGCAGTTCGCCGGAGGCGAGGTCGTAGGACACCACACCGGCTACGCGCTTCTGCTTATAGGGGGTGCCGTCCTCACGGACCGCGTCCTCTTCGACCAGCAGGAGGTCCAGGACGTAGTACTCGTTGTAGAACTCGACGTTGTGCTTGACGCAGTTTTGGTACAGCGTCTGCAGGATCATGTGGCCGGTGCGGTCGGCTGCGTAACATGCGCGGCGCACAGGGGCCTTGCCGTGGTCACGCGTGTGGCCACCGAAACGGCGCTGGTCAATGCGTCCTTCGGGCGTGCGGTTGAACGGCAGGCCCATCTTTTCCAGGTCCAGCACGGCGTCGATGGCTTCCTTCGCCATGACCTCGGCTGCGTCCTGGTCAACCAGGTAGTCGCCACCCTTGATGGTGTCGAAGGTGTGCCATTCCCAGTTGTCTTCTTCAACGTTTGCCAGGGCGGCGCACATGCCGCCCTGTGCTGCACCGGTGTGGGAACGGGTGGGGTAAAGCTTGGTCAGTACTGCTGTGCGCGCACGCTGACCGGATTCGATCGCGGCGCGCATGCCGGCGCCACCGGCACCGACAATAACGACGTCGTACTTATGGACCTGCATACCAGATGCTCTTTCTCTCAAAGTCAGATGGTCAGCGGAGCTGCTCCGCCAGTGTGGGCGCCGCCCAAGGGCGGCGCGGCAGCAACCCTACGGTGCGGGGCAGAAACCGCCCGGCAGCTGGACGCCGTCGACCACGGGGCACGGGTTGAAGGTGAAGATCACCAGGGTGCCGAGGATGACGATGACTGCGCTGGCAGCGTAGAGGACCACCTTGAGCCAGAAGCGGGTGGCGTCCTTTTCGGCGTAGTCGTTGATGATGGTGCGCACACCGTTGGTGCCGTGCAGCATCGCGAGCCACAGCATGGCGAGGTCCCAGAACTGCCAGAACGGATCGGCCCACTTGCCGGCAACGAATCCGAAGTCGATGGCGTGGATGCCTTCGCCGACCAGCAGGTTCACGAAGAGGTGGCCGAAGATCAGCACCACCAGGACGACGCCGGAAAGGCGCATGAACAGCCAGGCGAGCATCTCGAAGTTGCCCTTGCTGCCGCCGGTGCGCTTGTACTGCGGCGCGATCTTGCCGGAGCCGATTTGTCCACTGCGTGGATTCTGGATGGCGGTCATGGCTTAGTGGCCTCCCAATGCGAGGGACAGGTGGCGGATGGCGAAGCCTGCGAAGGTCACCAGCCAGAGCGCGAGGACAACCCACAGCATCTGGCGCTGGTACTTCGCGCCCTTCTTCCAGAAGTCGACGGCGATCACGCGCAGGCCGTTGAAGGCGTGGAAGATGATCGCTGCGACAAGGCCGGTTTCACCCAAGGCCATGAGGGGGTTCTTGTAGGCGCCGATGACGGCCGTGTAGGCCTCGGGGGACACGCGCACCAGTGAGGTGTCCAGGACATGGACCAACAAGAAGAAAAAGATCACAACACCCGTAATACGGTGTCCAACCCAGGACCACATGCCTTCACGGCCGCGGTACAAGGTGCCAGCTGGTTTTGTCGGCACTGAATAAACCTTCCTGCATCACAGCGGCGCTGGCACGGGACCATGCGGGGGAACGCCAGCTGCGAGAGCACTCGTAGCTCAGCCTAAATCTAGGCTTCGCTCACAGCTTATTCAATTCAGGTCTTCCTAGCCCGCCGGCGAAATCCAATGTTTCCCGCCTTGTTTTCAACCTTTTACATGGGTTTATGAGACGAACACCACAAAAGCGTTTATGCGGGCAGGGTCGGATAAGGTAAGGCGGTGAGTACAGACAACGCTTCCCGCCCCGAATCCCCGCTGAGCCGCTTCCATGCGGTCATCCCGGCCGGTGGAGTCGGGACGCGCCTGTGGCCCCTCTCGCGTGCCGCTGCGCCGAAGTTCCTCCACGACCTGACCGGTTCCGGCTCCACCTTGCTGCGTGCAACCTACGACCGGCTCGAGCCCCTCGCCGGCAACCGCGTGCTGGTGGTCACCGGCGTCGCGCACCGTGCGGCCGTCTGCCGCCAGCTCCCGGAAGTGGGCGAGGACGAACTGGTGCTCGAAAGCGAGCCTAAGGATTCCGCGGCCGCCATCGGCCTGGCCGCGGCGATCCTGCACCGCCGGGACCCCGCGACCATCATGGGTTCCTTTGCCGCGGACCAGGTCATCAGCCCGGACGGCGTCTTCCAGGACAGCGTCCGGGAAGCCATCCACACGGCGGCCACCGGCAAGATCGTCACCATCGGCATCAAGCCGACGCACCCTTCAACCGGCTTCGGCTACATCCGCAGCGGCAAGCTGCTTGATGTCGACGGAGCACCGAACGCCCATGCCGTGGTCGAGTTTGTCGAGAAGCCCAGCGAGGACGTTGCCAGGAAGTACGTCGAGGCGGGCGACTACGTCTGGAACGCCGGCATGTTCGTGGCGCCCGTGGCGCTCATGCTCAAGCACCTCGAGGCGAACCAGCCGGAACTCTTCGCGGGCCTGCAGGAAATCGCGGCCGCCTGGGACACTCCGGAGCGCGCCGAGGTCACCGCGCGGGTCTGGCCCACGCTGCCGAAGATCGCCATCGATTATGCGGTGGCGGAACCGGCAGCGGCAGCGGGCGATGTCGCCGTCGTGCCCGGCACCTTCCGCTGGGACGACGTCGGTGACTTCGCCGCGATCGGACGGCTGAACAGCGCCGGCGACGTCGACGAGGTCACCGTGCTCGGCGAAGGCGCCCGCGTCTTCACCGAGAACGCCAGCGGCGTGGTGGTGTCCGACACGAAACGCGTCATCGCGCTGATCGGCATCAAGGATGTGGTGATCGTCGATACTCCGGACGCCCTGCTGGTCACCACCAAGGAGCACGCCCAGCGGGTCAAGGGTGCCGTTGACGCGCTCAAGGCCAGTGGCGACACCGACGTCCTGTAGCCGCGTGGCCGGTGTCTGGAAGGGCACAATCTCGTAACCAAGAGACCTCTTTCGGTCCGCGGCGCGCCGGGGTGGCTAGAGTTGTGAGGTGCGCAATTTCACTACTGAAACCGAGCCGACTCCCGTGGTGGGACCGTGGCTTGAGGAACTCCTGCCGGAACTCATCGAATTCCGAAGGGACCTGCATGCGCACCCGGAGCTTTCCTTCAAGGAATTCCGCACCACGGACAAGCTCGTGGAGCGCCTCGAGGCCGCGGGGCTGAAGCCCCGCCGGCTCGAAGGAACGGGCCTCACGGTGGACGTGGGGGACGGGCCGGTCGCTACCGCCCTTCGCGGCGACATCGATGCCCTGCCGATCATCGAGGAAACGGGACTTCCCTTTGCCTCGAAGAACCACGGCGTCACCCATGCCTGCGGCCATGACGTGCACACCACCACCATGCTGGGCGTTGCCTTGGTGCTGCACGGCATGCATCAGGTCAGGCCGCTCGGCGGATCCGTGCGCATCATCTTCCAGCCGGCCGAGGAAACCATGCCCGGCGGTGCCCTGTCCTGCATCGAGCAAGGCGTGCTCGATGGCGTCCCGCGGATCCTGGCGCTGCACTGCGATCCGCGCATCAACGTGGGCCAGATCGGCACCCGCATCGGCGCCATCACCTCGGCGTCGGACACCATCAAGATCGAGCTGACCGGCCGCGGCGGCCACACCTCGCGCCCACACCTCACCGAGGACCTTGTCTTCGCGCTGTCGCAGATCGCCGTCAACGTTCCCGCGGTCCTCTCCCGCCGGGTCGACGTGCGCAGCGGTGTCTCCGTGGTCTGGGGACAGATTTCCGCAGGTTCCGCACCCAATGCGATTCCGGCGAACGGCTACATGGCGGGCACCATGCGCTGCCTGGACCGCGACGCTTGGCACAGTGCCGGCGAACTGCTGGACGAGGTAGTTCACGAAGTGGCTGCGCCTTACGGTGTGGAAGTGCGCGTGGAACACACCCGCGGCGTTCCGCCGGTGGTCAACTCCGAAGACGAAACCGCCATCATCGAAGCAGCGGCGCGCGCCGAACTCGGCGAGCACGCGGTGGTCCTGACCCCGCAGTCCATGGGCGGGGAGGACTTCGCCTGGTTCCTGGCCGATCTCCCGGGTGCCATGATGCGGCTTGGCACCCACACTCCCGGCGGCGAGGAGTACGACCTGCACCGCGGCGATTTCATCGTCGACGAGCGTGCCCTCGGCTACGCCGTGCAGGTCCTGGCCGCGGCGGCCCTGCGCACCCTCCGCGACCTCTAGTTCCTCCCACCGCCGCCGGTGGGACCGGCGCGAACGTACAGCTGAGGCCCTGAATCACGCGATTTGAGGGCCTCAACTGTACGTTCGCGCTTACTTCGGCCAAATTGAGTTGTGCACAATCTAATTGTGGTCTATTGTTTTCTTCATGAGTGACGCACCCCGGTTGAACCATCAGGTCTGTTTTGCGCTGTACTCCGCTTCGAAGGCGGCGACGGCGGTCTACCGGCCCGTGCTCGATTCGCTCGGCCTGACCTACCCCCAGTACCTCGTGATGCTGGTGCTCTGGGAGGAAGAGCCCCGCACGGTCCGTGAACTGGGCACCGCGCTCGGACTCGACTCCGGCACGCTGTCCCCGCTGTTGAAGCGGCTTGAGGCACTCGGCCTCGTGGAACGCCGTCGTTCGGTTGAAGACGAACGGCGCGTCGAGGTCCACCTCAGCGACGCAGGCCGCGCACTCAGCGAAGGCGCCGCCGCCGTGCCGAAAAGGCTCGCAGACGCCGCCGGGTTGAGCGCCGGCGAGTTGGAGCAACTGCACGGAACCCTGCTCCGGCTTACCGCCGCGCTGCAGGAAGCGGACAAGCACTAGGCCTCCGGCCTCCCCAGCTGGAACACCTCCAAGAATCCCGAACGACAGAACGGAAAGTACCGTGAAAACCCTCTACACCGCGGAGGCCCTGGCCACCGGCGAAGGCCGCGACGGCAACGCACGCAGCAAGGACGGCAAGCTGGACGTGGCACTTGCCAGCCCCGTGGAACTCGGCGGCAACGGCCAAGGCACCAACCCGGAACAGCTTTTCGCCGCCGGCTACGCCGCATGCTTCCACTCGGCGCTGCGCCTGGTGGGCCGCAAGGCGCGGGTGGACCTCAGTGATTCCGCGGTCGCTGCCAGGATCCATTTCGGCGCCCTTGAAGGCGGTGAAGGCTACGGCCTCGCCGCCGAGCTAGAGATCGCGCTCCCGGCACTCGACCGCGAAACCGCCGAACAGTTGGTGGCCAAGGCCCACCGGATCTGCCCCTACTCCAACGCGACGCGCGGGAACATCGACGTCGACATCAAGCTCGTGGAGGTGGCCGCATGAGCCAGCCCCTTCCGCTGAACGGCCGCGAGATCCAGCTCGCCTCCCGACCCCAGGGCCGCCCCGTGCCGGAAAATTTCCGCCTCGCCGGGGCCGGGATCCCCGAGCTGGCGGACGGGCAGCTCCTGATCCGGAACGAGTTCATGTCCGTTGACCCGTACATGCGCGGCCGGATGAACGACAGCAAGTCGTACTCGGCCCCCTTCCGTTTGGATGAAGCGCTCGACGGCGGGGCCGTAGGTGAGGTGATCGCGTCCCGTTCGGACGCGCACAAGCCGGGCGACGTCGTCGTGCACCAGAGCGGCTGGCGGGAGTACGCGGTGGTGGACGCCGCTGCGGCGACGCCGGTACCGGCCGGACTGGCACCGCATTCGGCGTTCCTTGGGGCGCTGGGGATGACCGGTCTGACCGCCTACGCCGGCCTGCTCAAGGTGGCCGAATTCAAGGCCGGGGACGTCGTCTTCGTGTCCGGCGCCGCCGGCGCAGTGGGTTCGATCGTGGGGCAGATCGCCAAGGCGATGGGTGCCTCGAAGGTGATCGGCAGTGCCGGAACGCCGGAGAAGGTGGAACGCCTGCTGGAACTGGGCTTCGACGCCGCGTTCAACTACCGCGACGCCCCTGTGCTGGAGCAGCTGGAAGCTGCCGCGGGGGAGGGCGGCGTCGACGTCTACTTCGACAACGTCGGCGGCGAACACCTCGAGGCCGCGCTCGCTCTCATGAACCCCGGAGGCCGGGTTGCCATGTGCGGGGCCATCGCCCAGTACAACTCGACTGAGCCGCCCGCTGCCCCGCGCAACCTGGCCGTGGCGATCGGCAAGCAGCTCACGCTCCGGGGATTCCTGGTGGGCGGGCAGCGCCAGCATGCGGCAGAATTCGCCGGGCGGATGGCGGCGTGGCTCGCGGACGGAACCGTGCGCTACGACGAGACCATCGTGGACGGGCTGGAGAACGCGCCCCAGGCGTTCATCGACCTGCTGGATGGAGCCAACACGGGCAAGATGCTCGTGCGGATCTGAGCCCTCGCGCACGCCGCCTACTGCAAAGTAACAAAAGCCCAACAATCCGCGGATCGTTGGGCTTTTGTTATGCCATGGTGTGGCCTGCGCCACTAGTGTTTGATACATCAGTGCGCTCCCGCGCATGCTGCGAAGCATCAGTGAAAACAGAATTTCAGGCCCGAGTCTTCGAAACGGACACTCATTGACCCACCGTCGTAGCATCAATCACTTTCTTCCTGGAGGAAAATTGAAGCAATCACTGCGTGCCACCCTCAAGCGCGGTTCGTTTGCCGGCATCGCCACCGCAGGTGCAGCAGCCCTCATGCTCAGCGGCTGTGGCGCAGCCCCGGACGCCGGCTCCGGCGGCAAGACGGCCAGCAACTACACCGGATGCATCGTCTCCGACTCCGGCGGCTTCGACGACCAGTCCTTCAACCAGTCGTCCTACGACGGCATGAAGAAGGCGGAGAAGGATCTCGGCATCAACTTCAAATCGGCCGAATCCAAGTCGAACAGCGACTTCGAGACCAACCTCAACGGCATGATGAGCGCCGGCTGCAACCTCACCGTCACGGTCGGCTTCCTCCTCGGCGACGCCACCAAGAAGGCCGCCGCCGACAACACGGACAAGCACTTCGCGATCATCGACTTCGCGTACGACAAGCCGATCGCCAACATCAAGCCGATTGTCTACGACACCGCACAGGCCGCCTACCTGGCGGGTTACGCGGCAGCGGCAACGTCCAAGACCGGCAAGGTAGGCACCTTCGGCGGCAAGAAGATCCCCACCGTTACCATTTTCATGGACGGTTTCTACGACGGCGTCCAGGCCTACAACAAGGCCAAGGGCAAGAGCGTCCAGGTGGTCGGCTGGGACAAGACCACCCAGGACGGGTCCTTCACCGGTGACTTCGAAAAGCAGGACACCGGCAAGCAGGTCACCAAGAACCTCCTGGACCAGGGCGCGGACATCATCCTGCCCGTTGCCGGTCCGGTCGGAAAGGGCGCCGGCGCAGCGCTCAAGGAAGCCAAAGCCGCAGGCAAGGACGTCAAGCTGATCTGGGTCGACTCCGATGGCTTCCTGACAGCACCGGAGTACAAGGACCTCATGCTCACGTCCATCGTGAAGAAGATGGACGAGGCCGTTGGAGTTGTGGTCAAGGACGACAAGGACGGCAAGTTCTCCAATGAGGCCTATGTCGGTACCTTGGCCAACGACGGCGTCGCGATCGCCCCGTTCCACGACCTCGACTCCGCTGTTTCCGCGGAAACCAAATCGGAACTGGACGCCCTGAAGGCCGATATTGTTTCCGGCAAGCTTGTGGTCGAGTCCAAGGCCAGCCCCAAGAAGTAGGCACTCCAGCAAACACGCCGCCGGTACCGGCCCTCGGTACTGGCGGCATGTTTTTGCCCAAACTAGGCTGTGCTCAAGTTCTGCGAACGACCAGTGCGGCCGTCTTTCGGACTCAAAGAACGGTGGGAGTTGTGAAACTCGAATTGAAGGGGATTTCGAAGGCCTTCGGATCCTTTTACGCCAACCAAGACATCGACCTTGTCGTCGAATCCGGCCAGATCCATTGCCTCCTCGGTGAAAACGGGGCCGGAAAATCAACCCTCATGAACGTGCTGTACGGCTTGTATGAGCCGACGGCTGGCCAGATCCTGGTGGACGGGAAAGCCGTGGCCTTCCGCGGACCGGGTGACGCGATGGCAGCGGGCATCGGAATGGTCCATCAGCACTTCATGCTGGTACCGGTCTTCACGGTCGCCGAAAACGTTGCCCTCGGAGCCGAGCCGACCACGCTTGGCGGGGTTCTCAGCCTCGAGGAGACCCGGACGAAGATCCGCAAGATCTCGGACCAATACGGCTTCGACGTCGATCCCGACGCCCTCGTGGAAGACCTGCCTGTGGGTGTGCAGCAGCGCGTCGAAATCATCAAAGCCCTGGTCCGGCAGGCCAAGGTGCTTATCCTCGATGAGCCCACCGCCGTGCTGACTCCGCAGGAAACCGATGAGCTGCTCGACATCATGCGCCAGCTCAAAGCGGGTGGAACGTCAATCGTCTTCATTTCGCACAAGCTGCGCGAGGTCAAGGCCGTCTCCGACGTCATAACGGTGATCCGCCGCGGCAAGGTGGTGGGCGACGCCCCGCCGACGGCCTCGCCCACGGAGCTGGCGTCCATGATGGTGGGCCGCCCCGTCAGCCTGACCCTGGACAAGGCCACCGCCCAGCCCAAGGAAACCACCTTCGTGGTCAAGGACCTCACCGTGCGGGCCGCCAACGGAACCAACGTGGTGGACGGGATCAGCTTCGAGATCGCCCAGGGCGAGATCCTTGCCGTCGCCGGCGTCCAAGGCAACGGGCAAACCGAGCTGACCGAGGCGATCCTCGGCGTCCAAGAGCACGTGGCGGGATCCGTCACCCTCGACGGCAAGGAACTGCTCGGCCTGCCGGTCAAGGAGGTGCTGCGCTCCGGCGTCGGCTTCGTCCCCGAGGATCGCACCCACGACGGATTGGTCGGTCCCTTCTCGGTGGCCGAAAACCTGGTCCTGGACCTTTATGACCAGGCACCCTTCGCCAGGGGAGTCAGCATGAGCCCCGCTAGAGTGGCGGAAAACGCCGCCGCCAAGGTCAAGGAGTTCGACATCCGGACTCCCTCGCCAGGCTCGGCAGCGGGGACGCTTTCGGGCGGCAACCAGCAGAAGGTGGTCATGGCCAGGGAACTGTCCCGGCCGCTGCGCCTGTTTATCGCCAGCCAGCCGACGCGCGGTGTCGACGTCGGTTCCATCGAGTTCCTGCACCGCCGGATCGTAGCCGAACGCGACGCCGGCACTCCCGTGATGATCGTCTCCACGGAACTCGACGAGGTGGTCGAACTGGCCGACAGAATCGCCGTACTTTACAAGGGCAAACTGGTGGGCATCGTCCCCGCCGGAACCCCTCGAGACACCCTCGGCCTGATGATGGCCGGGGTGGGCCCCGAAGGAGGCTCCGATGACAACTAAGGACCCTATTCCCCAGGCCGGCTCCGAAAGGGAGTCCAGCGCCGAAGTCCAGGCCGCCGACGTCGCGCTTGATACAGCCGGCGGCACCCTGGAACCGTCGCTCGTGCCGGTCTCCACGCAAAGCGGGGACACCGGCCACGCGGAGGGAAGCCTGTTGCGCCGGATCGTCATGGGCAACGGCTTCGTTTCCGTCCTGGCGGTGGTAGTCGCCCTGGTGCTGGGCGGGATCCTGATCGCGAGCACGGACGCCAACGTGACGAAGACCGCAGGCTACTTCTTCGCCCGGCCCAGCGACTTCCTGGGCGCCCTGTGGAGCGCCATGACCCGCAGCTACGTTGCGCTCTTCCAAGGCTCCGTGTTCAACCCGCGGCAAGGTTTCTCGCCCCTGCTGGAAACCATGACCGTGGCCACCCCGCTGATCTGTGCCGGCCTTGGCGTCGCGCTGGCGTTCCGGGCAGGCCTCTTCAACATCGGTGCCCAGGGCCAGATCATCATGAGCGCCACGCTCGGCGCCTATGCCGGCTTTACCTGGCACCTGCCGCTCGTGGTGCACCTGCTCGTGGTGATCGTGATGGGCGTGATAGGTGGTGCCATCTGGGGCGGCATCGTCGGCATCCTCAAGGCCAGGACCGGCGCGCACGAGGTCATCGTGACCATCATGCTGAACTACGTGGCCTTGTTCCTGCTGGACTTCCTGCTCAATACCGCCGCCTTCCGCCGTCCTGGCGACAACAGTCCGATTTCGCCAAGACTCGATGACACTGCGGTCTACCCGCAGCTCATCCCCGGCTCCCGGCTGCACCTGGGCTTCCTGGTCGCCGTGGCACTGACCGTCGGGGTGTGGTGGCTGCTCAACCGCTCCACCATCGGTTTCGAGTTCCGGGCAGTCGGCGCAAACCCCGCGGCGGCACGGACTGCCGGCGTCAACGTCCAGAGGGCCACCGTGCTCGTGATGGCGATGGCGGGGGCGCTGGCCGGATTCGGCGGGATCGCCCAGATGGCGGGCACGGAGAAGGTCCTCACCGACGGCGTCGCCGCGCAGATCGGCTTCGACTCGATCACCGTGGCGCTCCTGGGACGCAGTACCCCATGGGGCACCTTCTTCGCCGGCCTGCTGTTCGGAGCGTTCCGCGCCGGTGCCGTGCAAATGCAGATCCAGACCGGCACGCCGATCGACATCGTGCTCGTCGTCCAGTCCCTTATCGTCCTGTTCATCGCCGCTCCTCCGCTGATCCGCTCGATCTTCGGGCTGAACCCCGCCAGGAAGAAGCGTGCCAAGACTGCGGCGAAGGCCGCCGTCGCCACCGGAGGTGCCAAATGACCACCGCAACCGCGCCCAAGCCGGCGTCCGGCGCCGCAGGGCCGACGACGGCGGTCCGCCCGTCGCTGAAGGTTCCCGTTTCGCTCGGGGTGCTTTCCCTCGTGGCCCTGGTGTTCTTCGGCTTCCTCGGGCCCGGCAGGACCGCCGAGATGAAGATCAGCGAGCAGGGCGACGCAATCGCCCTTCCCGCGCTGCAGATTCCTGGCCAGGCCGGAGGGATCGTCCTGGCAATCCTCCTCCTGGCGATGGCCGCCTACTCCGTCTACCTGTGGAGCAGGGGAGAGCGCTCGCCCAAGTGGCTGCCGATCGTCTTCGCCGTGGCCTTTGTCTTCGCCCTGCTGGTGTGGATCGTCGCAGGCGCGCGCGAACCCTCGATCTCGCTGGCTGGCCTGATTGCCGGTTCCGTGACCCTGGCCGTGCCGCTGGTTTTCGGTTCCCTGTCCGGCGTGCTCTGCGAGCGGGTCGGCGTCGTCAACATCGCCATCGAAGGCCAGCTGCTGGGCGGTGCCTTCACCGCCGCGCTCGTGGCCACCGTGACCCACAACGCCTACGTCGGCCTGCTCGCCGCAGCCGCGGCAGGGGCCCTCGTATCCATGGTGCTCGCTGTGTTCAGCATCAAGTACCTGGTCAACCAGATCATCGTGGGCGTGGTGCTGAATGTCCTGGTGTCCGGCTTGACTGGTTTCCTCTTCGGTACCGTGATGGCGCCGGACAAGGAACTGTTCAACACCCCGGCCCGGCTGGACATCCTGCCGATCCCGTTGCTGTCCGATATTCCGATCATCGGCCCAATCCTGTTCGAGCAGTCGGTCGCCGGGTACCTCATGTACGTGGCCGTGGCGGTTGTGTGGGTGGGCCTGTTCAAGACCCGCTGGGGCCTGCGCGTCCGCGCCGTCGGCGAGCACCCCCAGGCGGCCGACACCCTCGGCATCAACGTCAACGCCACCCGATTCTGGAACGTCACACTGGGCGGTGCGATCGCGGGCATCGGCGGCGCCATCTTCACCCTGGTGACCATCGATTCCTTCACCAAGGAGATTTCCGGGGGCCGCGGCTTCATCGCCCTGGCAGCCCTGATCTTCGGCCGGTGGAACCCTATCGGCGCCTTCCTGGCCTCCCTGCTGTTCGGTTTCGCCTACAACCTGCAGTCCATCCTGGGCATCATCGGCACTCCGGTGCCGAGCCAGTTCATGGCGATGCTGCCCTACCTGGTGACGATCTTCGCCGTCGCCGGACTTGTGGGTAGGTCCCGGCCACCGGCGGCCAGCGGCATACCGTACGTGAAGGGCTGAGCCTTGGCCGAAAGGTACGTGGACTGGGAAGCCCTGGAATCGGCAGCTGTCGCCGCCATGGAACGGGCCTACGCGCCATATTCGAAGTTCCCGGTGGGGGCGGCAGCCCTCACCGAGGACGGCCGGATCATCAGCGGCTGCAACGTCGAAAATGCCAGCTACGGCCTCACCCTTTGCGCCGAATGCGCGCTCGTGGGGGCACTGCACATGAGCGGCGGAGGTCGCCTGGCGGCCTTCTACTGCGTCGACGCCCAGGGCGCCGTGCTCATGCCTTGCGGCCGCTGCCGGCAATTGCTCTACGAATTCCGGGCGCCGGGGATGCAGCTGATGACGACGCAGGGCATCAAGAGCATGGACCAGGTGCTGCCCGATGCCTTTGGTCCGGAAAATCTGGAGGATTTCGATGACACAAGCAAATGAACCATTCGACGCAGTACAGATCATCACCATCAAGCGGGACAAGGGAACCCTGACCCCCGAACAGATCGACTGGACCATCGATGCCTACACCCGCGGCGTCATTGCCGACGAGCAGATGTCCGCCCTGAACATGGCCATCCTGCTCAACGGCATGAACCGGGAGGAAATCTCCCGCTGGACGGCGGCGATGATCGCCTCGGGCGAACGGATGGACTTCTCCGGCCTGCGGCGTCCCGACGGCGGCGTGAAGGCCACCGTGGACAAGCACTCCACGGGGGGCGTGGGGGACAAGATCACCCTCCCGCTCGCACCGCTGGTGGCGGTGTTCGGGGTGGCCGTGCCGCAGCTCTCCGGCCGCGGCCTCGGACACACCGGCGGCACGCTGGACAAGCTCGAGGCCATTCCCGGCTGGCGGGCCGCGCTGAGCAACCAGGAAATCCTGGACCAGCTGCAGGACATGGGCGCCGTTATCTGCGCCGCCGGCAGCGGCCTGGCGCCGGCGGACAAGAAGCTCTACGCCCTGCGCGACGTCACGGGAACGGTTGAGGCGATCCCGCTCATTGCCTCCTCGATCATGAGCAAGAAGATCGCCGAAGGCACGGACTCGCTGGTGCTGGACGTCAAGGTGGGCTCCGGCGCTTTCATGAAGGACGAGGCACGGGCCCGGGAGCTGGCGGAGACCATGGTCGCCCTGGGCACGGACGCGGGCGTGAACACCGTGGCGCTGCTGACCAACATGGACACCCCGCTGGGCCTCACGGCGGGCAACGCCATCGAGGTGGAGGAATCCGTGGAGGTGCTGGCCGGCGGCGGCCCGGAAGACGTCGTCGAACTCACCGTCCGGCTCGCCGAGGAAATGCTCGCCTGCGCCGGAATCAACGACGCCGATCCCGCTGGCGCGCTCAAGGACGGCCGTGCGATGGACGCCTGGAACCGGATGATCGAGGCCCAGGGCGGCGATCCGAGGGCCGCGCTGCCGGTGGCGAAGGAGTCCGAGGTCATCTACGCCCCGGCCGACGGCGTGCTCCTGGAACTGGATGCGCTTTCCGTGGGTGTCGCTGCCTGGCGGCTCGGGGCCGGCCGGGCCCGGAAGGAAGACGCCGTGCAGGCCGGTGCCGGGGTGCGGATGCACGCCAAGCCCGGCGCCTATGTGCGCGCCGGCGAACCGCTCATGACCCTTCTGACCGACACCCCGGAGAAGTTCGGGCGCGCCAAGGAAGCGCTGCAGGATGCAGTTGTGATCGGACCGGAAGGCTCCCGCCCGGCACAGCGGTTGATTATCGACCGGATCGCCTAGGGACCGGATAGCCTAGGAAACCGTGCAGGCAATCAACGACTTCATCCTCGCAGCCGCCGGGCAACCCTGGGTCCTGTTCCTCGTCCTCGCCTGCTGCCTGATCGACGGCTTCTTCCCGCCGATCCCCAGCGAATCCGTGGTGGTGGGCCTGGCCGCAGTCTCCGCTACGGCCGGGGTGCCCAACGGGTGGATGCTCGTCCTGGTCGCGGCCATCGGTGCCTTCAGCGGCGATAACATCGCCTACCTCCTTGGCCGCAGGATAGGGACCAGGCGTTGGCGGTGGATGCGGACCCAGCGCATGCAGGGGGCGTTCCGCTGGGCGTCGCGGGAGCTCCGCCGTCGGGCAGCTTCGCTCATCCTGGTGGCACGCTTCATTCCGGTCGGCAGGGTGGCCGTCAACCTCACCGCGGGCGCCACGCATTTCCGGCACGGGGAGTTCGTCGCCCTGACCGGACTTTCCGCGGTGCTGTGGTCCGGCTACTCCGTGGGGATCGGCGTCTTCTTCGGCCAGTGGTTCGAACACAACCACCTGCTGGGCGCCGTGATCGCGATCGTCGCGGCCGTGATCCTGGGCGTGATCGTGGACCGGATCATCAGCAAAGTGCGCGGCCCGCTGCCCGAGGACCTGGACGCCGCCTGATCCCACCCTTTGGTGCCGGCTCAACCCTGGGTATGAGGTGCCCGACGCCGGAAGATCACCCCGCAGGGGGACCCTCCGAGGCGGCCTCCCGGGATAGCGTTGGAAGCGGTGATTCCCACGGCCGGGGCGTAGCGAACGGCGCGCCGGCCGTGGGACACTTGGACAAGCTGTCCAACCCTTATTCCTCCGGTCAGATCGCCCGGTCAGTACTAGGAGCCGTCGTCCGTGGAATTCCTGAACCAGATGCTTGAGCACGCCGCCGGGCAACCATGGATTTACCCCGTGCTCCTGGTGTTCTTCTTCATCGACGGCTTCGCCACGATCCTGCCCAGCGAAACGGCCATCGTGGGCCTGTCGGCTCTCTCCCTGCACCACGGCGAACCCAACCTCTGGATCCTCGGAGCCACCGCCCTCGTCGGCGCGATGGCGGGGGACAACATGGCCTACCTGCTGGGCCGCAAGATCGGCCTGGAACGCTGGAAATGGATGCGGCGGCCGAAGGTTAAGAAGATGTTCGCCTGGGCCCAGTATGAGCTCGGCAAACGCGGAGCCGTGCTCATCTTCACCGCCCGCTACATCCCCTGGGGCCGCGTCGCCGTCAATTACGTCGCCGGGCAGACCGGGTTCCGGCACCGTACCTTCTTCTTCCTGGACGCGTTCGCCTGCCTCACCTGGGTGGGCTACTCGATCGGAGTCGGCCTGCTCGCGGGGCGCTGGGTGCACAACAACCCCCTGTTGGGCGTCGGCATCGCGGTGGCGTTCGCCGTCGTCCTTGGCTTCGTCGTGGACCACGCACTGCGCTGGTGGCACAAGCGCCTTGAAAAGAAGGACGCCGCAGCGTCGGTGCCGGAGACGGACGTGCAGGACGAGAAAGAAGCAGCCCGGATCCCGGACGCCGGGTGACAGCATTTCCGGGGACCCCTGCACGCTAGTCTTAGACCGTGACTGAACCCATTGTTGATGCCGCCCCTGCCCTTGATTTCGATCTGAAGAACCTGCCCAAGGTTTCCCTTCACGACCACCTGGACGGCGGACTGCGCCCGGCCACCATCATTGAACTCGCCGAAGCCGTCGGCCACACCCTGCCGTCCACGGACCCCGTGGCGCTGGGCGAATGGTTCCGCGAGTCCGCGGACTCCGGCTCCCTGGTCCGCTACCTCGAGACCTTCGACCACACCATCGCCGTGATGCAGACCAAGGAAGCACTGGTGCGCGTCGCCAAGGAATTCGTCGAGGACCTCGCGGACGACGGCGTCGTGTACGGTGAAGTGCGCTGGGCGCCGGAGCAGCACCTGCAGAAGGGCCTCACCCTGGACGAGGTTGTGGATGCCGTGCAGGAAGGCATCGAAGCCGGCGTGGAAGCCGTGGCCGCACGAGGGCGCGACATCCAGGTGGGGCAGCTCATCACGGCCATGCGCCACGCGGACCGCAGCCAGGAAATCGCCGAGCTCGCCGTCCGCCACCGCGAAAACGGGGCCGTGGGCTTCGACATCGCCGGCGCCGAGGACGGCTTCCCGCCGTCGCGCTTCAAGGACGCCTTCACCTACCTCGCTGAGCAGCACTTCCCGGCCACCGTGCACGCCGGCGAAGCCGCGGGCCTGGACAGCATCCGTTCCGCGCTCGTGGACGGCCGCGCACTGCGCCTGGGCCACGGCGTACGGATCGCCGAGGACATCTCCGTGGAGTTCGAGGACATGGACCCGGAGAACGACGGCGAGGAAGCCGTGGGCATGGTGACCCTCGGCGAGGTGGCCGCCTGGGTCCGCGACCGTGGCATCGCCCTGGAGATCTGCCCGTCGTCCAACCTGCAGACCGGCGCGATCGCTGAGTTCGGCGAGGGCATCGAGAGCCACCCGATCGACATGCTGTACCAGCTGGGCTTCAACGTCACGGTCAACACCGACAACCGCCTCATGAGCGGCGTGACCCTCACCAACGAGTTCGAGCTGCTAGTGGAAACCTTCGACTACGACCTCGACGACCTGCTGGAGCTCACCCTCAACGCCGCCGAGGCCTCCTTCCTCTCGCTGGACGAGAAGGAAGCATTGGTCGAATACATCAACGACGCCTACGCCAACCTTGCCGGCTGACCAACCGGTGTCCGGCGCAAACGGCTCCCCCGGCGGCGTTCCCGCCGGGGGAGCCGTTTCCCGCCTGGTGGAGGTAATAGCGGCCCTGCGCGAGCACTGCCCCTGGATGGGTGCCCTCACTCACGAATCGCTCGTGGAGTACCTGATCGAGGAAGCCTACGAAGTAGTGGACTCGATCGAGGCGGGCAAGGAGGAGGAACTCGCCGGCGAGCTTGGCGATGTCCTGCTCCAGGTGGTGCTGCACGCCCGGCTCGCCGAGGAGCACGGCCGTTTCGATTTCGACGACGTCGCCCGGGCCATCGCGGCGAAGATGGTCCGCCGGAACCCGCACGTGTTCCGGCCCGACGGCACCTTGCAGGAATCCTTCCCTGCCACGGTCGAGGAGATCGTGCAGAAATGGGACGCCGTCAAGAAAGCCGAAAAACCCGGGCGGAGCGATCCCTTCGAAGGCATCCCGCCGCACCTGCCGGCGCTCGCGCTCGCGCAGAAATCCCTGGACCGGGCTGAAAGGGCTGGCCGGGCGGGGAGGCCGGCTCCCGCCGTCGTTCCCGTCCCGGTTCACGCGACGGAAGCGGAACTCGGCGATTACCTGCTCGCCGTTGCCGCCGCCGCGCGGGAGCAGGGATTCGACGCCGAACGGGCCCTTCGCGGGGCGGTGCGCCGCTACCAGGGGGACGGGGAAGGGACCGCGTGAGGTGCCTTCGAGGAAACCGTTCCGTAACCTTGGCCACTCTCGACTAGGCTAGTGCCGACGAGGACGTCGAGACTTTCCCTCTAGATTCCCAGTAAATCGCTTCACCATAAGGAGCAATCCATGGCGCTTATCGATGCCATCCACGCCCGCGAGATCCTTGATTCCCGCGGAAACCCGACCGTAGAAGTAGAGGTACTGCTCTCCGACGGCCAGATCGGCCGCGCCGCGGTTCCTTCCGGTGCCTCCACCGGTGAGCACGAGGCAGTCGAACTGCGTGACGGCGACAAGGGCCGTTACCTCGGCAAGGGTGTCCGGAAGGCCGTCGACGCCGTCATCGACGAAATCTCCCCGGCCCTGATCGGCTTCGACGCCACCGACCAGCGCAGCATCGACCAGGCCATGATCGACCTGGACGGCACCCCGAACAAGGGCAAGCTCGGCGCCAACGCCATCCTGGGCGTTTCCCTGGCCGTGGCCAACGCCGCCGCCGCTTCCGCCGACCTGCCGCTGTACAAGTACCTGGGCGGCCCGAACGCCCACGTCCTGCCGGTGCCGCTGATGAACATCCTCAACGGTGGTTCGCATGCCGACTCCGACGTCGACATCCAGGAATTCATGATCGCCCCGATCGGCGCCGAGACCTTCTCCGAGGGCCTGCGCTGGGGCGTCGAGGTCTACCACAACCTCAAGTCCGTGCTGAACGAAAAGGGTCTGGCCACCGGCCTCGGCGACGAGGGCGGCTTCGCCCCGAACCTGCCCTCCAACCGTGCCGCCCTGGACCTCATCCAGGAAGCCATCAAGAAGGCCGGCTACACCCCGGGTAAGGACATCGCCCTGGCCCTGGACGTCGCTTCCTCCGAGTTCTACAAGGACGGCGCGTACCAGTTCGAAGGCAAGGCCCTCAGCTCTGCCGACATGAGCGCCTACTACGCCGAGCTCGTTGCCGACTACCCGCTTGTCTCCATCGAGGACCCGCTGGACGAGAACGACTGGGAAGGCTGGAAGATCCTCACCGACACGATCGGTGACAAGGTCCAGCTGGTGGGCGACGACCTCTTCGTCACCAACCCGGAGCGCCTCCAGCAGGGCATCGACGCCGCCACGGCCAACTCCCTGCTGGTCAAGGTCAACCAGATCGGTTCGCTGACCGAGACCCTCGACGCCGTGTCCCTGGCACAGCGCAACGGTTACACCACCATCACCTCGCACCGCTCCGGCGAAACCGAGGACACCACCATCGCTGACATCGCCGTCGCCACCAACGCCGGCCAGATCAAGACCGGTGCCCCGGCCCGCTCCGAGCGCGTTGCCAAGTACAACCAGCTGCTGCGCATCGAAGAGGAACTCGACGACGCCGCACGCTACGCCGGCCGCAGCGCGTTCCCGCGTTTCAAGGGCTAGCATCCGCGAAAACGGCTGACCGGTGGCTATGGTGGAAAGACCATGGCCACCGGTTCCGTTTAAGGGAACACCCGCGATACCAGGGAATTCCCGCGATCCGGGCGGCCGTGCGGAACATCGAACGCAGCAAGCCGCCGGGCAAGCACCAAGTAGTACAAGCAGGCAGTACAGGAGTGTCATGGCAACCCGCCGTCCCAAAGTCCCTAGGGCTGACGCCCTCGGCCGGCCGCAGCAGAAGGCCGACGGCGGCGATGTCATCCGGGCAGACTTCGGCGAGCCCCGCAAAGCGGCCACAGCTCCGGCAAGCACAGCGCCCGCAAGCTCCCCTCAGGAAACCCCCGCTCCGTCGTCGCCCGCCAAGGCACGCGGTGCCAACGCCGCCAAGCCGAAGGGGCAGGCGTCGAAGGCTGCCCCTGCCAAAGCCGCGCCGATGCCGGTGATCTCCAAAACCAGCGGCAAAGCCGGCGGCCCGGCCAAGGACGGCGACGACCCCGTCCCGGCCAAAGCCTTCTCGGGGCGCATGCTGGCGCTGGCCGTCGTCATGATCGCCATCACGGTCCTGCTCGCTCCCACGGTGAAGATCTTCCTGGAGAAACGCGCGGAGATCTCCGCGCTGGAGGCCGAAATCGCGGGCAAGCAGGCCGAGCAGCAGGAGCTGAAAAAGCAGCTCTCGCGCTGGCAGGACCCCAACTACGTCAAGCAGCAGGCACGCGACCGCATTAACATGGTTATGCCGGGTGAAACGGGCTACTGGGTATTTGGTGCGGATGTTCCCGCCGGTACCCCCGGTGGCCGCACCGGCAACGGAGCGTCCGGAACCCCGGGAAACCTGCCCTGGGTGGATGGCCTGTGGGAGTCGATCCGACGCTCGGCAACAGACTAGACGCGGTGCCCGCCGCCGTCGTGCCCTGGAGGGAACGGCAGAACAGGGCAGGAAGGTGGCAGCGCCAGTGCAAGAGAACACGGCCCCTGCGACGGAGGAATCCCGCACGCCCTCGGCACATGACCTGGACGTCCTGAGCCGCCAGCTAGGCCGGCCCGTGCGCGATGTGGTGGAGATCCCCGCCCGCTGCGTCTGCGGCAACCCCTTGGTGGCGGCAACCGCACCCCGCTTGAGCAACGGCACCCCGTTTCCCACCACCTTCTACCTGACGCACCCGGTCATCACCTCCGCCGTGTCCCGGCTGGAAGCCGGTGGCACGATGAACGAGATGAACGACCGCCTTTCCGCCGATTCCGGACTGGCCGAGGCCTACCGCGGGGCGCACGAGGCCTACCTGCGCGCCCGGGACGAGATCGCGGGCCGCTCCGGAACGGGCGAGGTTCCGGAAATCGCCGGGGTTTCCGCCGGCGGCATGCCCACCCGCGTCAAATGCCTGCATGTCCTCGTGGGGCACTCCCTGGCCGCAGGCCCGGGCGTCAACCCCCTGGGCGACGAGGCACTGGATGCCATCGCGGAGTGGTGGACCAAGGACCGCTGCTACTGCGACGGCGCCTGGGAGACCGGGGGAGAAGCGCCGTCCAAGGACCTCAGCCGCCACGGACCGCAGGGACTGCCCGGGATCGTGGGCCGCCCCGCACCCATCCGCAAGACCAAGACCACGGAAGAAGGCACTGCATGAAGCGCGTGGCTGCGATTGACTGCGGCACCAACTCCATCCGCCTGCTCATTGCCGATGTGAACGGGGCCGACGCAAACGGCGCCCCGCTGAGCGACGTCGTGCGCGAAATGCGCGTGGTGCGCCTGGGCCAGGGCGTGGATGCCACCGGCGAACTCGCGCCCGAAGCCCTGGAGCGGACCTTCGACGCAAGCCGCGACTACGCCCGCCTGATCAAGGAGCACGGCGCCCGCGAAGTCCGTTTCGTTGCCACCTCGGCCAGCCGTGACGCACGCAACCGGCAGGTCTTCGTGGACGGCATCCGGGAGCTGTTCGGCGTGGAGCCGGAAGTCGTGTCCGGTGACGAGGAAGCCGCGCTGTCCTTCGCCGGTGCCAGCAGCGTGCTGCCCTCGCGCGGCAAGGACCCGGTGCTGGTGGTGGACCTGGGTGGCGGCAGCACCGAGTTTGTGCTCGGCGACGCCGATGGCGTGATCGCGGCGAAGTCGGTGGACATCGGCTGCGTACGCCTCACCGAGCGGCACCTGCGCAGCGACCCGCCGACCGCGGCGGAAATCGCCGCGGCGGAGGCCGACGTCGACGACGCCATCGACCTCGCGGCCGGCACCGTTCCGCTGGAACGCAGCACCGCCGTCGTCGGCGTGGCCGGGTCTATCACGACCATCACTGCGCACGCGCTTGGCCTGGAACGCTATGAACCTGCCCGGATCCACGGCGCGACGCTGGACCTCGAACAGATCAGCAAGGCCGCCACCGAGCTGCTGGAGATGAGCCGGGAAGAGCGGGCGAAGCTGCCGTACATGCACCCCGGACGGGTGGACGTCATCGGAGCCGGTGCCTTGGTCTGGCGACGCATCCTGCAGCGGCTCGCGCAGGCCAGCGCCGGAACCATCATCGGTGCCACCTCCAGCGAACACGACATCCTCGACGGCATAGCGCTGAGCATTCCGTAATGGGGGATCCGCTGATGACGCTCCTGCCGAAGGCCTCCGGACCACGGCGGCGGCCGCGCACCCTTACTGCCAGGCTAGCCGGCCTGCTCGCCTCCACCGGGCTCGCCGCGGTTTTGGCTGCCGGCGGCCTGGCCACGGCGCAGCCGGCCGCCGCCGACACCTGGCGGGACAAGGAATACTGGCTCAAGGAATCCGGGATCTCCGAAGCCTGGAAGGAATCCAAGGGCGCCGGGGTGAAAGTCGCGATCATCGACAGCGGCGTGGACGGACGCCACCCGGACCTGAAGGGGGTGGTCGTCGGCGGCACCGACGTGTCCGGTGCAGGCAATCCGGACGGGCAAAAGAGTATCGGCGCCAAGCCCGAACACGGCACCCTCGTTGCCACCCTGCTCGCCGGCCGCGGCCACCAGAAGGCCAGTTCCGCATCCTCCGGCTCGGAAGCCACCACCGGGGGTACGGAAGGCATCATCGGGGTCGCGCCTGAAGCGGACATCCTCTCCGTGTCCACGTGGCTTGGCTCGCCGAACCCCGCCGGCAAGACCGACCAGGAACAGATCCCGCTAGCCGTGCGCTGGGCCGTGGACCACGGCGCCAAGGTCATCAACATCTCCCTCGGCAGCACCTCGCCGGAGTGGCCGCAGAGCTGGGACGCGGCCTTCCTGTACGCGGAACAGAAGGACGTGGTGATCGTCGCTGCCGCAGGCAACCGCATTGGCGGCAACGTGCAGGTGGGAGCCCCCGCCACGATCCCCGGCGTGCTGACAGTCGGCGGCCTCGACAGGGACGGCAACGCGAGCGTGGATTCGTCATCGCAGGGCATCAGCATCGGTGTTGCGGCCCCCGCCGAGGAACTCGTCGGCGGCATGCCGGGCGGGCGCTACGCCGACTGGGCGGGAACCTCCGGGGCCACCCCGATCGTCTCTGGCGTGGCCGCCTTGATCCGCTCCAAGTGGCCCGACATGAGCGCCAAGCAGGTAGTAAACAGGATCGTCAGCACCGCCAGGGACGCCGGCGTGAAGGGCAAGGACCCGATCTACGGCTATGGGGTGCTGGACGCCAAGGCAGCGCTGACCACGAGCGTCCCGGAGGCCAAGCGCAACCCCCTGGGTTCCATCAGCGAATGGATCCGGGTCCACCGGCGCGGCGATTTCAGCACTCCCACGCAGGAGCCCGGCCCGACGAAGAAGGCAAGCGCCAAACCCACCCTGCCGGATCCCACCGTCCCCGCGGCCAAAGCCCCGGCTGATGCGGGAACCGCCCTTCCGGGCGTGGTGGTCGTCGGCTTCGGCGTGTTGTTCATCGCGATCGTCGCAGGTGCCGGAATCCAGTTGCGCAGGGTCTACCGGAGCACCCCCGCCGAACCGGAAACAGGCACTCTGGACGCAGTGGAGCCGGGCACCAGGAAGTAGTCGAAGGGCTTCCCGGAGAGGCCTCAAATGCAGTTAGTGAAGATTTTCACAAAGTGCGCTATTCTGGATTCATGGCACTCACCCCTGAGCTTATTGACCGTCCCCGTGTTCTCGTTGTCGGCGGCGGTTACGTCGGCCTTTACGTCGCACTGAAGTTGCAGAAGAAGATCGCGAACGCCGGCGGAATCGTCACCGTCGTCGATCCCCTGCCCTACATGACCTACCAGCCCTTCCTCCCGGAGGTTGCCGGTGGCAACATCGAGGCGCGCCACGCCGTCGTCTCCCACCGTCAGCACCTGAAGCACACCGAGCTGATCCAGGGTCGCGTCACCAGCATCGACCACGCCAACCGCACTGCGGTTGTTGCCCCGGCCGACGGCGGCGCTCCGTTCGAGATCCCGTACTTCGACGTCGTCCTGGCCGCCGGCGCCATCACCCGCACCTTCCCGATCAAGGGCCTCGCGGACAAGGGCATCGGCCTGAAGACCATCGAGGAAGCCGTTGCGCTGCGCAACAAGGTCCTCGAGCGCATCGAAGCCGCTTCCACCATGACCGATCCCGCAGCGCGCGCCAAGGCCCTGACCTTCGTGGTCGTCGGCGGCGGCTTCGCCGGCATCGAGTGCATCACCGAAATGGAAGACCTCGCGCGCGCTGCGGTCAAGAACAACCCGCGCATCAAGCAGGAGGAAGTCCGCTTCATCATGGTCGAGGCCATGGGCCGCATCATGCCCGAGGTCACCGCACCGCAGGCAGAGTGGGTCGTTGAGCACTTGCGCAGCCGCGGCATCGAGGTGCTGCTGAACACCTCCCTCGACAACGCCGAGGGCACCCTGAAGCTGATCAACATGCCGGACAAGTCCCCGGCCGAGGAAGTCGCCGCGGACACCCTGGTGTGGGCCGCCGGCGTGCAGGCCAACCCGATGGTCCGCTCCACCGACTTCCCGCTGGAACCGCGCGGCCGCGTCAAGGTCCTCCCGGACCTGCGCATCGGCGGCGACGAGGGCATCGTCGAGAACGCCTGGGCAGCCGGCGACATCGCAGCCGTCCCGGACCTCACCGGCAAGGGACTGCCGGATGGCACCTGCGTGCCGAACGCCCAGCACGCACTGCGCCAGGCCAAGAAGCTCGCCAAGAACCTGTGGGCCTCCCGCTGGGACAAGCCGCTGGCGGACTACAAGCACAAGAACCTCGGTGCTGTGGCCGGCTTCGGTGAATGGAAGGGCGTTGCCAACATCAACCTCCTGGGCCGCATCGGCCTCAAGGGCGGCCTCGCCTGGCTGGCACACCGTGGCTACCACGGCCTGGCCATGCCCACGGTCGAGCGCAAGTTCCGTGTGATCTTCGGTTGGATCCTGGCCTTCTTCGCAGGCCGCGACACCACCCAGCTGATCGACCTGGACAACCCGCGCGGCGCCTTCGTGGCTGCCGCCACCCCGGCCCCCAAGCCCGCAGCCGCTCCGGCACCCGCGGCCCCGGCCGAGGAGAAGGCGCCGGTCACCGCTGACGCCAAGTAGCGCAGAGCCAACCATCGACGGCGGCTGCCTCCCCACACGGGAGGCGGCCGCCGTCGTCGTATCAGCCGCGGGCGCGTGCGCGGCCATAGACTGTCTGCCATGGCAGGCGAAACTGATCTGGCAGCGCTCCTGGCGTCCATGCATCCCGTGCTCCGCGAAGGTGAGTACGTCTACGCGCTCTGGCCGCACGGCAAGCCGCTGGAAGGCGGCATCGAGGCCGCTGTCCGCGAAGCCGAGGGCCTCACGGTGGTCCTGCACCGGGACGAAGCCGAACGGCTCGGTCTCGCCTACGATTTCGCGGCCGCCTGGATCACCCTGCAAGTCCACTCCGCGCTCGAAGCCGTGGGCCTGACGGCGGCCGTCAGTTCCGCGCTTGGCGCGGCCGGGATCAGCTGCAACGTCCTGGCCGGCTTCCACCACGACCACCTCCTCGTGCCCACGGGGCAGGCAGAGCATGCGATGGAGGTCCTTGCCCTCCTGCAGCAGGGGCTGGTGCTGCGCGGAGAGGTCCCGGCGGACCGCCACGCGATCCTGGCCTTGACCGCCTCGGCCTTTTCGATCAGTCCGGTCACCGGCCTGCCGGTGGACGGAGTCCCCGCTGAAGTAGGGCTCCTGAAGGAACTGTTCGACTGCGAGGAGTACCTTCCCGATTTCAGCATCGTGGCCGAACTTGGCGGCGAGATCGTGGGCCATGTCATCAGCACGCGAGGCGCCGTGGACAGTCTCGACTTCCTCGGCCTCGGTCCCATCAGCGTGGAGCCACACCTGCAGCGGCGAGGGATCGGCTCGGCCCTCCTGCGCGAAACTACCCGCCGTGCCGAGGCCGCGGGGGAGGCCGGCATCGCCCTGCTCGGCAGCACCGTGTACTACCCGCGCTTCGGCTACGTTCCCGCCGCCTCCGTGGGCATCGAGGCTCCGGATCCGGCCTGGGGCGCGCATTTCCAGGTGCTGCCGCTTTCCGGCATGCCCGACGGCGTTACTTCCGACGGCGGCCGGGGAACCTTCCGCTACGCCGCGCCTTTCGGACGGCTTTAGTCCCGTTGAGCAGCCGGGTGCGACGCGGGCGCTGGGTTAGGATTATGCGGGCGCCCCAGTAGCCCAATTGGCAGAGGCAGCGGACTTAAAATCCGCAAAGTCAGGGTTCGAGTCCCTGCTGGGGCACAAGCGACGCGTCGTCTTTCCGCCGTCGGGCTCCCTGCGAATCCACAAAATTCAGACACTACTCCCGCGCCCGGAACAGGATTCCCCACAGGCAACGAGTGTTATAGGGATGTGACCTGATTCACTTATCTTCCCGGTCCGATTGCACTAGTTTGAGTCGTATTCAGGGACTACCTGATCTATCGCATCAAAGGCAGTTCGCACCTTCGATCGAGGAGACAAACATATGTTTGACCTTTCCCACGCGGCTCCGCGTGCAGCCAAGCTCACTGTGCTTGGCATCGGCGTCGCGTTCCTGGCTACGGCCTGCGGTGGTTCGCCGGCACCCAGCGCATCGTCGTCCAGTCCGGTGGCAGCCGGAGGCATCGCCTGCCCGGCGCCGAGCGCAAGCGCGAGCGCAGGCAGCAGCGAAGCCCCCTCCACCGGGCCGGTGCCGCCGTCCACCACTACCACGGACGTCCCCCTGAAGCTGGGTTCCCTGCTGCCGACTACCGGCAGCCTGGCCTTCCTGGGCCCGCCCGAAATCGCCGGTGTGAACCTCGCCGTGAAGGAAGTCAACGCCGCAGGCGGCGTGCTGGGCAAGCCTGTCCAGGTGACGCACCGGGATTCCGGCGATACCAAGACCGATACCGCCACCCAGTCCACCTCCGCCCTGCTGGCAGGCGGGGCACAGGCCATCATCGGTGCCGCGTCTTCCGCCGTGTCGAAGACCGTGATCAACCAGATCACCGGTGCCGGCGTCGTCCAGTTCTCGCCCGCCAACACCTCTCCGGACTTCACGGCGTGGGACGACAAGGGCCTCTACTGGCGCACCGCCCCGTCGGACGTCCTGCAGGGCAAGGTCCTCGGCAACTACATCGCCTCCTGTGGCGTCCAGACCGTTAGCATGATCGTGCTTAACGACGCTTACGGGACGGGCCTGCAGAAGTACGTGAAGGAATCCTTCGAGGCCGCCGGCGGCAAGGTAGTGTCCGAAGAGCTGTTCAACACTGGCGATTCCCAGTTCCAGGCCCAGGTGGACAAGGTGGTGGCTGCCAAGGCGGATGCGATCGTGCTGATCACCTTCGACGAAGCAAAGTCCATCATTCCGCTGCTGAGCGCCAAGAGCATTCCCGGCAAGCAGCTGTTCCTGGTGGACGGCAACACCTCCGATTACAGCAAGGTCTTCAAGGCAGGCACCATGACGGGGGCCCATGGCACCTTCCCGGGTACCTTCACCAAGGACTCCTTCAAGAAGTCGCTCCTGACGGTGGACCCGAAGCTGAAGGACTTCACCTACGGTGGCGAGTCCTATGACGCCGTGAACCTGATCGCGCTGGCCTCCGAAGCAGCCAAGAGCACCAAGGGCGTGGACATCGCCAAGAAGCTCAAGGATGTTTCAGAAGGCGGCGAGAAGTGCTCCGACTTCGCTTCCTGCGTGACCCTGCTGCGCAACGGCAAGGACATCGACTACGACGGCAAGTCCGGTCCGGTCACCTTCTCCGACGCCGGCGACCCCACGGAAGCCTACATCGGTATCTACGAGTACAAAGATGACAACACCTTGAGCCCGGTCCAGGAAGAGTTCGGCAAGCTGTAGGCCGGCCCCTCCAGTCAACAAGGAAGCCCCGGAGCGAGTGCTCCGGGGCTTCCTTGTTGCTGTGGCTCTGAGTTCCGGCCTTACTGGCCTTCGCCCTCCACGGTGTCTGCAAGGGTGCCCAGGTACAGCTGGATCACCTTGGGATCCTTCATGAGCTCCCTGCCTGTTCCGGTGTACGCGTCCTTGCCCTGGTCCAGGACGTAGCCACGGTCGCAGATCTGCAGGCAGCGGCGGGCGTTCTGTTCCACCATGATCACGGACACGCCGGCCCGGTTGATCTCGTGGACCCGCAGGAAGGTCTCGTCCTGCTTGACGGGGGAGAGGCCTGCCGAGGGTTCGTCCAGCAGCAGCACGGCCGGATCCATCATCAGGGCCCGTCCCATGGCCACCATCTGGCGCTCACCGCCGGAGAGCGAACCCGCGCGCTGCGCACGGCGCTTGCGGAGCTCCGGGAAGAGCTCGGTGACAAAGTCGAAGCGCTCCGCGAAGGCCTTGGGCCGCTGGAACATGCCCATCTGAAGATTCTCCTCAATGGTCAGCGCCGCGAACACGTTGTTGGTCTGCGGCACGAAGCCAAGTCCCTGGGAGACCAGCTTGTTGGCCTTGAGCCCCGTGAGGTCCCTGCCGTGCACCACCACCGAGCCCGAGTGCACCTTCACCAGGCCGAACATGGCCTTGAGCAAGGTCGATTTGCCGGCGCCGTTGGGACCGATGATGCCAATCAGTTCCCCCTTGCGGGCCTCGATGCTGCAGCCGTTGAGGATGTTGACGCCTGGCAGGTAGCCAGCCACGAGGTCCGTGACCTTGACGACGGCGTCCTCCGTGGGCGCGCTGCCCGCAGCCGGCATGGCGCTGGTGGCGCTCATTTGCCTTCCTCCTCTTCCAGGTGGGCTTCGATGACCTCCGGCGCGATGATGCCGGCATTCTCGGTTCCCACGATCGATTCTTCGTCCGCTTCCAGTTCGGCCTCGAGTTCCCGGATGCCTTCCGCGTCGCCGAGGTCGACGTCGTGGTGGGCGCCCAGGTAGGCGTCGATCACGGCGGGGTCCTTCATGACTTCGCCCGGCGGGCCTTCGGCAACGATCCGCCCTTCCGCCATCACGACCACCCAGTCGGCGATATGCCGCACCATGTTCATGTCGTGCTCAACGAACAGGACGGTCATGCCTTCGGCCTTGAGGTTCTTGATGTGGTCCAGGAGGGACTGGGTGAGCGCGGGGTTGACGCCGGCCATCGGTTCGTCCAGCATCACCAGCTTGGGTCGCACCATGAGGGAGCGGGCCATTTCCAGCAGTTTCCGCTGGCCGCCGGACAGGGAGGCCGCGTAGTCGTCCTTCTTGGCGTCCAGCTTGAACTTCTCCAACAGCACGTCGGCCTGCTTGGTGATTTCCCGTTCCCGGCCGCCCCAGATGTTCTTGAACAGCGCCTTGGACAGCCGCTCGCCGGGCTGGTTGGCCGCGCCGAGCCGCATGTTCTCCATGACGGTCAGCTTGCCCATCACCTTGGTCAGCTGGAAGGTGCGCACCATGCCCATGCGCGCCAGTTTGTAGGAAGAGACACCGGCGATGTTGTTGCCTTCGAACGTCCACGCCCCGGAGTTGGGAGTGTCGAAGCCGGTCAGCAGGTTGAACAGCGTGGTCTTGCCGGCGCCGTTGGGGCCGATCAGGGCGGTGATCTTGTGCCGCGGGACTTCGAGATGTTCGACGTCGACGGCGCTGATGCCGCCGAAGTTCCGGCTGACGTTGTCCGCCACCACGATCGGGTCCCGCTTCTTGCAGCCGGGGAGGTTTTCGCCGATGGCGATAGCCCGGGAATCGGTCATGTAATCGATGTTGTCAGGGTTCTGACCGTTGGTCGTGCTCATGCGAACGCCAACTCCTTCTTGTTACCGAAGACGCCCTGCGGCCTGTAGATCATCAGGAGCATCAGTGCGATGCCCACCAGGATGAAGCGCAGCTGGCTGGCCTGGACGATCGAGAGGAACGTGACCGCACCGGACTCGATGAGTCCGGCAAGCAGGTTCTGGGTCAGGGACAGCACCACCCAGAAGATCATGGCCCCGACGATCGGGCCAAGCACCGTGGACATGCCGCCAAGCAGGAGGACCGTCCACAGGAAGAAGGTGAGCTCGGTCGCGTAGTTCGCCGGCTGCACCGATCCGCGGGGGAGGGTGAACAGGAGCCCGGCGAGAGCACCCAGGATGCCGCCGATCACGAGCGCCTGCATCTTGTAGGCGTATACGTTCTTGCCCAGCGAGCGGACGGCGTTCTCGTCCTCGCGGATGCCCTTGAGGACCCGGCCCCAGGGGCTGCGCATCAGCAGCCAGACGATCACCGCGCACAGGATGACGATGATCCAGCTGACGACGCGGACGTAGAAGTCCCGGTTGCTCCAGCCGAAGATGTAGGTTCCGGGCGGGAAGGGGTTGAAGGAATCGAACTCCCGCTGGAAGGAGGACAAGCCGTCCGCGGAGCCGGTGATCTTGAACAAGGTGTTGGTGGTGACGATGTACCGGATGATTTCCGCCGCGGCGATCGTGACGATGGCCAGGTAGTCGGCGCGCAGCCGCAGGGTCGGTACACCGAGCAGGAGGCCGAAGAGGACGGCAGAAAGCAGCGCGATCAGCAGACCGACCACGAACGGAACCTTGAAGGTAAGCGTCGAAATGGCGAAGCCGTAGGCGCCCACCGCCATGAAACCTGCTTGGCCGAAGTTCAGCAGGCCTGAGTAGCCGAAGTGCACGGCGAGGCCGAGCGCGGCAAGGGCGTAGGCCGCCGTCGTCGGAGTGGCGATTTCGCCGAGGGCCAGAGAGAAGATGTTTCCGAAATCCATTGCTTGCTCCTAACCCACACGCTCACGCCGGCCGAGGATGCCCTGCGGACGGAAGAGGAGGACGACAATCATGACGACGAGCGCGCCGACGTATTTCAAGTCCGGCGGCAGCACGAGGCTGGTCAGTTCGATGAAGATACCGACAACCAGGGACCCGACCAGCGCGCCGAACACGGTGCCAAGGCCGCCGAGGGTCACGCCGGCGAAGATGGCGAGCAGGATCTGCGTTCCCATGTCCCAGGTGACGCCGGGGCGGTAGTACGCCCAGAGGATGCCGCCGAGGGCGGCCAGGAAGCCGCCGACGACCCAGACGATCCGGATGACGCGGTCGACGTCGATGCCCGAGGCCGCGGCCAGTGCCGGGTTGTCCGCCACGGCGCGGGTGGCCTTGCCGAGCCGGGTTTTGAGCAGCAGGATGCCCAGGGCCGCGATCACCACGGCGGCGATCAGCAGGGACCAGAGGGTGTTCGGGGAGACCGAAATCGGCCCGAGCTGCACGTCGGTGACCTGCGAGCCGGGGAGTTGCTGGGTGTCGCCGCCGAAGAAGAACTGGAAGACGTACCGGGCCGCCAGGGCCAGACCGATCGAGACGATCATCATCGGCACCAGGCCGGTTCCGCGGCGCCGCAGCGGCCGCCACAGCCCGGCGTCCTGGATATACCCGAAAGCCGCACCCACCACAAGGGCCAGTGCGATGGCCAGCCAGACCGGCAGCCCCCAGGCGTTGAAGGCGAAGACGCCGAGGGCGCCGATGGTCACCATCTCGCCGTGGGCGAAGTTGGTCAGGCCGGTGGTGCCGAAGATCAGGGACAGGCCCACCGAGGCCAGTGCCAGGAGCATGCCGAAGCTCACCCCGGCGACGAGGCGGTTGAGCAGGTCCTGGCCGAAGTCCTGGCCCTGGACCACGATGCCCTTGCCGAAGGCGAAAATCACCGAGAGGTTGGACGTCTGGCTGAAGGAGACGTCCCGGGGGTTCTGCTGGCCTTCGGCGAGCTTGATGCCGTCCGGCAGGGTGGAGGTGTCCAGCTCAATCGTGTAGGTGCCTTTGGACGGCACAGGGATGTTCCACGCGCCGTTGGCGCCAGAGGTCGCCGAGCCTTCGAAGTTGTTGCCCTTGGCGGTGATCCGGACACCCGGGATCGGTGCGCGGGCGTCGTCGCGGAGGAAGCCGCTGATGTTGTTCTGGAAACCTTGTTGAGCGGGCGACGGCGAAGGCGACGGGGTGACTGCCTGCGCGGCGGGTCCTGCCAGCAGCAGTGCTGCCACGAGGGCAGCGAAGAGCGCCCCCACGACTTGCCGCAGTCCCGCATGCGGTCTCTTGGACCGCTCTCTGCTTGTGCTTCTCAAGATGGAATACCTTCCACATTGGGGGGTGGTCCGGGTGCGCCATTGCAGCCGGTGCGAACGGTCATGGGCTAGGCACACGGCTTCCGTAGCCTCGCTGTGTGACTTGCATCACCCATGCGTGCTTATGCTACCGCCGAGCGAGCGTGAATAATGCTGCGCGCAGGGACTCTGGAGGTCGCGATCAGATAACAACTGTGAAGTCCGAGGCAACAATATGTTCAGTTTGACTAAAGAAAACCCTCCGAGCATTGGGGCCTTTCTAAACTGTGATGGCCGGCTGGAACTTTCGCGGTCCGCCATGCGTAGGAATTGGTAGCGTGAATCATCACTTCGCCCTTATTCAGGAGGACACCCACATGGCACTCGGCGGCAACCCGATCTTCAACGGAAAGAATTTCCGTGGGGCTACGCAGGCACCGCCTGTTCCCGCAAATCCTTATGCCCACAACCCGTACGGCCAGAACCCGTATGGCCAGAACCCGTATGCGCAGAACCCGTATGGCCAGAACCCGTATGCGCAGAACCCGCAGGGCCAGCCCGGCTGGGCGGCCCAGCAGCAGGGGCTGAGCAACGAACAGCTCGAGCAGATGTACAGCCGGCCCGCCGCAGGTCCGGTCGAGACCGGCCGCATGACGTTCGACGACGTCATCATCAAGACCGCGGCCTGCCTCGCCGTGGTGGTCCTCGGCGCTGCCGTGACGCTGTTCGTGCCGGCCGGAACCGCCAGCCTCCTGATGATCGTCGGCGCGCTCGGCGGCTTTGTCCTGGCCCTGGTCAACACCTTCAAGAAGCAGCCCTCGCCGGCGCTGATCCTTGCCTACGCAGGCCTCGAAGGCCTGTTCCTCGGCGGCCTCACCCGCATCCTGGACGGCCTGTACCCGGGCGTCGGCCTGCAGGCCGTGATCGGCACACTGGCGGTGACCGGCGTGACCCTCCTGCTCTTCAAGAGCGGCAAGGTCCGCGCCACCCCCAAGGCGATCCGCTTCTTCATGATCGCCACGATCGGCTACGCCGTCTTCGCGCTGATCAACATGGTCATGATGCTGACCGGCGCCGTGACTGAGCCCTTTGGGCTGCGCACCAGCATGGAGATCGCCGGTATCCCGCTCGGCGTCTTCGTCGGCCTCCTGGCGATCGGCCTGGCCGCGTTCTCCCTCATTATGGACTTCACCAGCATCGAGGAAGGCGTCCGCGCCGGCGCTCCGGAGCGCTACTCCTGGACGGCTGCCTTCGGCCTGACGGTCACCCTGGTGTGGCTGTACGTGGAAATCATCCGCCTGCTGGCCATCCTTCGCGGCGACGACTAGCGCTCCCCCTTGTAAGCAAGAAGTAAGGGCCCCGCTCCGGCGGGGCCCTTGTTATTGCCGGGTCATCTTGCCAGTCAACCCAGCCGCTCGAAGACCACGGCCATGCCCTGGCCGCCGCCCACGCACAGGGTGGCCAGGCCAAACGTGCCATCGCGTTCGCGCAGACCGTTGAGCAAGGTGTTGGTCATCCGGGCCCCGGTCATGCCGAAGGGGTGGCCCAGGGCGATCGCGCCGCCATGGACATTGAGCTTCTCCGGATCGATGCCCAGCTCGCGGGCGCTGGCCACCACCTGCACGGCGAAGGCCTCGTTGAGCTCCACGAGGTCGATGTCCGCCATGGTCAGGCCGGCCAGGTCCAATGCACGCCGGGTGGATTCCACCGGCCCCATGCCCATGATCTCGGGGGAGAGGGCGCTCGCGGCGGTCGCGACAATGCGCGCCAGCGGCGTCAGGCCAAGCTCCCGCGCGCGGGAGCTGCTCATGACGACGACGGCGGCGGCGCCGTCGTTCAGCGGGCAGGCGTTGCCCGCTGTGACGGTTCCTTCGCTGCGGAAAACCGGTTCCAGGGCGCTGACGGCCTCCAGGGTCACCCCCGGGCGCGGCGAATCGTCCCGCTCCACCACGGTTCCGTCCTTGTGGGTGTACGGGGTGATCTCGCGACTGAAAAATCCCGAGGCAATCGCAGCCTCCGCCCGGTTCTGGCTGAGCACGCCCCATTCGTCCTGTTCCGCCCGGCTGATCCCGTAGGTGGTGGCGACGTTCTCCGCCGTCTGACCCATGGCGATGTAGATGTCCGGCAGGCGGTCCCCGAGCCGCGGGTCCGTCCACGGAGTGTTCGACGCTGCCCTGGCCGCGGTGCGCTGCTTCGCGGCCTGGAAGCGCGGGTTGTGCACCCCGGCGTCGCTTTCCCCGGCACCGGCCCAGTTCTGGTACCGGGACACCGACTCCACGCCGCCAGTGAGGAACGCGTGGCCCTCGCCGGCCCGGATTGCATGGAACGCCATGCGCAGGGCCTGCAGGCTCGAGGCGCAGAAGCGGTTGACCGTGACGGCCGGTACGTAGTCGAGCCCGCACAGCACCGACACCACGCGTGCCATGTTCGAGCCCGCTTCGCCGCTGGGTTCCGCGCACCCCAGGTAGAGGTCGTCCAGTCCGAGGCCGGCGCCCGCACCGGCGTCGAATGCGGGGATCTTCGCCAGCGCGGCGGTGACCATGGCGGCGGCCAGGTCGTCCGGGCGCTCATCCTTGAGGGAGCCTTTGAAGGCCCGGCCGATCGGGCTCCGGGCCATGGACACGATGACAGCCTCAGTCATGGCCCCAGCTTACGCCCGGGCCACGGGCCTGATGCGTCAGCGCGCTCAGGCCAGGCGGGAAGCCCCGGCCGCCGGGGTGACCGTGAAGATGTCCGGCGCGGTGAAGCCTGCGTCCGCGAAGGACCGCATGACGGCGTCGCGCACCTGCTGCTCCAGTTCCACCGGGGTCAGGGCGATCGCCGAGCCGCCGAAACCGCCGCCGGTCATGCGCGCGCCGATGGCGCCGTTGGCCCGTGCCGTGTCGACGGCGAGGTCGAGCTCCGGGCAGGAGATTTCGAAGTCGTCGCGCATCGAAGCGTGGCTGGCGTCCAGGAAGCTGCCGATGCTGCCGGCCCCGTCCGCGGCCAGCCGCACGACTGTCTCAAGCACGCGCGCGTTCTCCGTAACCACGTGGCGGACCCGGCGGAACGTGACGTCGTCGAGGGTCCGGGCGGCGTCGTCGAGCTGCTCCACCCCGAGGTCGCGCAGGGCCGGTACGCCCATGAGCCGGGCACCCAGCTCACAGGACTCGCGGCGCGAGGCGTAACCGCCGTCGGCGTGGGAATGCGAAACCTTCGTGTCGATCACCAGCAGCACCAGGCCCGCGGCTTCGGCGTCGAAGGGGACCAGTTCCACGCTCTGGTCGCGGCAGTCCAGGAACACCGCCTTGCCCTTGCTGCCGCGCAGGGACGCAGACTGGTCCATGATGCCGGTCGGAGCGCCGACGAAGCCGTTCTCGCCCTGCTGTGTGGCCAGCACCATCTCCGGGGCGGTCAGCCCGGCGCCGGTGAGTTCGTTCAGGGCGCTGATGACGGCGCATTCGATGGCGTGCGACGACGACAGACCGGCACCCAGCGGAACATCCGAATCGAGGAGCAGGTCGAAGCCCGGCACCGCAATGCCCCGCTGTTGCAGCGCCCAGGCGACCCCCAGCGGGTACTTGCCCCACCCTTTGACGGAACCGGGCGCGAGCTCGGACAGCTCGGCGTCCACGATGCCCTGGTCGCCGAAGGTGGACAGCAGCCGCACTGTGGAGTCATCGCGCAGGCGGATGGCCACCTTGGCAGTCTTGTCGATCGCGAAGGGCAGCACGAAGCCTTCGTTGTAGTCGGTGTGCTCGCCGATCAGGTTCACGCGTCCCGGTGCCTGCCAGACGCCGTCGGGCACTGCCTCGAAAGCCTCCTCGAAGCGGGCGGCAAGTCCGCTGCGGAGCTGCCCGTCCGTGTGGTCGACGGCTCGGGTGCGGGTCATGCGCGTGCTCCTTCCGGGAGGGTGCCGTCGAAGACAGGGCTGGCAACTGCCCTGAGCCTCTCGGCAACGGCTTCGGGGGTGGTGTCGTTGATGAACGCTCCCATGGCCGCTTCGGAGCCGGCGAGGAACTTCAGCTTGTCCGCCGCCCGGCGCGGGGACGTCAGCTGCAGGTGCAGCTGGCCCGACTCACGCAGGGAGGACTCCAGGGGCGCCTGGTACCAGGCCGAGATGTACGGCATGGGCGTGGGGTAGAGCCGGTCCAGCCGCTTGAGCAGTTCCAGGTACACCACGGCCAGTTCATCGCGTTCCGCGCCGTTCAGTGCGGCAAGGTCCGGGACGTGCCGGTGCGGAACGAGGTGGATTTCCAGCGGCCAGCGGGCGGCGAAGGGGACGTACGCGCTGAAGTGTTCCGCCTCCAGGACCATGCGGCTGCCCTCGCTGCGTTCCGCACCCAGGATGGAGGCGGCCAGGGTTTCCTTGCCGCCGCTGCGCTCGAAGTGTGCGGCCGCGGCGGAGGCTAGGACTTCCGCACGCGGGGTGATGTAGGGATAGGCGTAGATCTGCCCGTGCGGGTGGTGCAGCGTAACGCCGATGTCCGCCCCCCGGTTTTCGAAGGGGAAGACCTGCTTGATGCCGGGCAGTGCGCTCAGGGCTTCGGTGCGCTGCGCCCAGGCTTCGATCACCGTGCGGGCCCGCTGTTCGCTGAGCTCGGCGAAGGAGCCGGTGTGCTGCGGTGTGAAGGAAACCACCTCGCAGCGCCCGAAGGCGGGTGCGCTGTGACCCCAGCCGTGGCCGTGGGCCTCCGGCAGTTCTCCTGTTGCGGGGCCGAGGGAAGGGAAGCGGTTCTCGAACACCACGACGTCGTAGTCCGGCGCCGGGATCTCCGACGGGTTCTCCGGCGTGGTGGGGCAGATGGGGCACTGGTCTGCCGGCGGCAGGTGGGTGCGGCTCTGGCGGTGGGCTGCGACGGCGACCCAGTCCCCGCTCAGTGCGTCGAAGCGGACTTCGCCCGGCTCGGCGCGCGGCGGCAGTTCGCGGTGGTCCACCAGGGAGGCGGGGTCCCGCGGCGGGGTGCCGGCGTCGTCGAAATACATCAGCTCCCGGCCGTCGGCGAGGAAAGTGCTGCTAAGGCGAGTCATGTGACAATCATCCCACAACTAACCAAAAGGGCAAATAAATTAACAAAACATCACATCCGCCGATGCAGTACGGTTTATGCCATGCATACCGAGATTGCCGGTGAAGAGACCGAATCCCGCCGCTTCGCCAGCGGCCGCCAGTACGAGATCCGCCGCGGCGACGCGCTCGCGGTCGTCACGGAACTGGCCGCCGGTCTGCGCCTCTTCAGCCGCGCCGGCGTGCAGCTGACCGAAAGCTACAACGACGACGAACTCCCGCCCGGCGCCACCGGCATCACCCTGGCGCCGTGGGCCAACCGCGTGGAAGACGGCGTGTGGTACCTGGACGGGAAAAAGCAGCAGCTGGACATCACCGAGGTGGGCCGCAACAACGCCAGCCACGGCCTGCTGCGCAATGCCTCCTACGCGCTGGTGGACGAAGACGAATTCTCGGTCACCCTCGAAGCCGTGATCTTCCCGCAGCACGGCTACCCCTTCCTCGCCCGGCACCGGGTGCGCTACGGAATCGACGCGGACCTTGCCCTGCGGGTCTCGCAGACCTTCATCAACGACTCGCACTCCGCGGCGCCGTTCGTGCTCGGCGCCCACCCGTACCTGCGCCTCGGGGACACCGCCCCGGAGGAACTGACCCTGACCGTCCAGGCGGCCACCCGCCTGGTGGCGGACGAACGGCTGATCCCGCGCAGTGCCGCGCCCGCGGACGGCGGATACACGCTGGGCGGAGGAGCCGCCGTCGCTGGCCTGGACATCGACGTCGCCTATACGGACCTGGTGTTCGACGGCGGCGTGGCCCGCCACGTGCTCAGTGCGCCGGACGGGCGCAGCGTCACCCTTGAACAGGACGAGAGCTGCGGCTACGTGCATGTCTTCGTCACGGGCAATTTCCCGGGCCGCAGCAAGGCGGTGGCGATCGAGCCCATGACCGGCCCGGCAAACGCCTTCAATTCCGGCGAGGGCCTTCGCTGGCTCGAACCCGGAGCGTCCTTCACGATGCGCTGGGGGATTTCGGCAGCGCTCTGAGCAGTTTCCTGCCCTGGCACGGCGGTTTCCCATCCGGCCCCGCCTGGGGAATTATGGGGGCATGACGCCGACACCAGACGCCACACCCTCCCTTCCGCCCGCCCGTCCCACGGTAGTTCCGCCCCGGCTTTCCGAGCACGAGATCGCACAGGACATCCCCTACGGCGTGCGGATCGCGGCGGCCTGGGCCTGGCGGGTCGGGCTGATCCTGCTGGTGGGCGGGGCGTTGATCTGGCTCCTGTCCAAGGTCAGCTTCCTCATCATCCCGCTGATGGTCGCGTCCCTGCTGGCCGGCCTGCTGCACCCGGTCACCGCGTGGCTGCGCAAAGCCATGCCGCAGGGCATCGCCGTCGCGTTGACGGTGCTCGGCTTCATTGGACTGATCGCCGGCGCACTCGCACTGGTGGGCCGCCAGCTCGCCACCGGCTTCGGTGAACTGTGGCAACAGGCCTTGGTCGGCATCCAGCAGGTCCAGTCCTGGCTTGTGGATGGGCCCCTGCACATCACGGCGGACCAGATCGACAAGTACATCGAAGACGGCGTCAACGCACTCCAGAACAACAGCAGCAGCATCCTCAGCGGCGCCCTGTCCTTCGGAAGCACGGCAGGCCATTTTGCCGCCGGGCTTGTCCTGGCACTGTTCATCCTGATTTTCTTCCTCCTGGAAGGCTCACGGATCTGGAGCTTCCTGGTGCGGCTGCTGCCAAAGAGGGCCCGGGCAGCCACCGACGGCGCCGGGCGCCGCGGATGGTCGTCCATGGTCAGCTACGTGCGCATTCAGATGTTCGTGGCCTTCGTGGACGCCGTGGGCATCGGCGCCGGTGCCGCGATCATCGGGGTTCCCTTGGCCTTGCCGCTGGGCGTGCTGGTGTTCATCGCCTCCTTCATCCCCGTGGTCGGTGCGCTCGTCACCGGTGCGATCGCCATCCTGCTCGCCCTCGTGGCGAATGGGTGGGTCAACGCGTTGATCATGCTCGGCATCGTGCTGCTGGTCCAGCAGTTGGAAAGCCACATCCTGCAGCCGATCGTCATGGGCAAGGCCGTGTCCCTGCACCCGGTGGCTGTGATCCTCTCCGTTGCCGCCGGTTCCTACCTCGCTGGAATCCCCGGCGCGCTCTTTGCCGTGCCGCTGCTGGCCGTAGCAAACACGGCGGTGCGCTATATTGCCGCCCGGACGTGGGAACATGATGAAGGACTGTCCGCCTCCTACAAGGAGGCCGGAGCCGAGATGCAGGATCCCGAGCAGGACCCCAACATCAAGGACATCCGGCCCGCCGGCCTGCGCCCGGCGCACGGCGGAAAGCAGTCCCCGGGTGGCAACGATGCCCCCACCCATGAAGCGGCTGTCCGGCCGGGCACCGGCCAGGACCCGGCAGCCGAGACCGAAAAAGGAGAGTAATCCGTGAACACCCTCGAAACCCTGCCCGTCACCCTGGACGATGTCCTTAAGGCGCAGGAGCTGCTCGAGGGCATTATTACCAAGACGCCGATCGAGACATCGCGGGCGCTTGGCGCCATGGTGGGCGGCGAAGTGTTCTTCAAGTGCGAGAACCTGCAACGCGCCGGCTCCTTCAAGGTGCGTGGCGCCTACGTCCGGATGGCCCGGCTCTCTGCCGAGGAAAAGGCCCGCGGCGTAGTGGCCGCCTCGGCCGGCAACCACGCCCAGGGCGTGGCCGTGGCCGCCAAGAGCCTGGGCATCAAGGCCCGCATCTACATGCCCCTCGGTGTCGCCCTGCCCAAGCTTGCAGCGACCCGCAGCCACGGCGCCGAAGTGGTGCTCCACGGCCACAACGTGGACGAGGCCCTCGCTGAGGCCCAGCGCTACGCCGACGAAAGCGGCGCCGTGTTCGTGCACCCCTTCGACAACGTCGACGTCGTGGCCGGCCAGGGCACCATCGGCCTGGAAATCCTCGAGCAGGTCCCCGACGTCGACACCATCCTGATGGGGGTCGGCGGCGGCGGGCTGCTGGCCGGCGTCGCCGTCGCCATCAAGGCCAAGGCGAAGGAACTCGGCCGCGAGATCCGAATCATCGGCGTCCAGGCCGAAAACGCGGCGGCCTACCCGCCCTCGCTTGCCGCCGATGCGCTGGTGCCGCTCAAGAAGGTGTCCACCATGGCAGATGGCATCGCCGTCGGCCGCCCCGGGCAGCTGCCATTCAGCATTATCCGCGAACTGGTCGACGACGTCGTAACTGTTAGCGAGGACTCCCTCGCCCGGGCGCTGATCTTCCTGCTCGAGCGCGCCAAGATGGTGGTGGAGCCCGCCGGCGCCGTGGGCGTTGCTGCGCTCATGGACGGCACCATCGAAAACCCCGGCAAGGTGGCAGTGGTGCTTTCGGGCGGCAACATCGACCCCATGCTCATGCTCAAGGTAATCCAGCGCGGCCTCTCTGCGGCGGGGCGTTTCATGACGGTGCGCATGATGCTCGACGACCGCCCCGGTTCGCTGGCCACCATTGCCCGGATCATCGCCGAGAACGACGCCAACGTCACCGGACTGGACCACACCCGAGTGGGCGGTGCGATCAGCATGGGCGATGTCTCGATCACCATCAACCTGGAAACCAAGGGCCACGAGCACAGCGCGCAGGTGCTCGCTGCGCTCCGGGCCGAGGGCTTCCAGCCGATCGTGGTGCACTGACGGCGGGGCCCGCATGGCTTACCTTGCCGGCAGCACCCCGGAGCCGTCCGCGCCGGGGAAGGAGTCCCTCGCGGCGCGCGCCAAGGGCGGGCTGCTCCTCATGGGCGGCTTCGTGGCGCTGCTGGCCGTGATCGAGCTGATCAACACGCTGCTCCTCCACGGGCTCAACCGCACGTTCGGGCTGCGCCCTCGGAGCCTGGACGGCGTGCTGGACATCCTGACCTTCCCCTTGTTGCACGCCAACTTCGGGCACCTGTTCTCCAACGCGCTGCCGCTAGTCATCTTCGGTTTCCTGGTGTTCCTTTCCGGGCTGAGGGTGTTCCTGACCACCATGGCGCTCAGCTGGTTCGGGTCCGGCGTGGCGGTCTGGCTGATCGGCGGCGGCTTGACGGTCGGCGCGTCGGGGCTCGTGTTTGGCCTGTTCGCCTTCCTGTTGGTGCGCGGCGTCCTGAACCGCAACTGGTGGCAGCTGTTGCTGTCGGTGGTGCTGTTCCTGGCCTACGGCGGCATCCTGTTCGGGGTGCTCCCCAGCGTGATGGGCATGGTGTCCTGGCAGGCGCACCTTGGCGGCGCGGCGGGCGGCGTCCTGGCCGCGGCGCTGCTCCGGCCGAAAGCCCCTTAACGCAAGGCGCCGGCCCTCCCCGCAAAGGGGAGGGCCGGCGTTGTGGTTAAGCGTTGCTTAGCCGGTGAACGGCTTGGCGGAAACGATCTCCACCGGAATTTCCTTGCCGTTGGGGGCGGTGTAGCTGAGCTTGTCGCCCTCCTTGTGGCCCATGATCGCGACGCCGAGCGGGGACTTCTCACTGAAGACGTCCAGATCGGAATCGCCCGCGATCTCGCGGGAGCCAAGCAGGAAGGTTTCCTCATCACCGGCGATGCGGGCAACGACGAGCATGCCGGGTTCGACGATTCCGTCGTCGGCGGGGGCTTCGCCGACCTGGGCGTCGCGCAGCAGCACGGTCAACTGGCGGATGCGGGCCTCGATCTTGCCCTGTTCCTCCTTGGCGGCGTGGTAGCCGCCGTTTTCCTTCAAGTCGCCTTCCTGGCGCGCGGCTTCGATCTTCTGGACGATGTCCGCACGGCCGGCCCCGGACAGGTGCTCCAGTTCGGCCTTCAGGCGGTCATATGCGTCCTGGGTAAGCCACGCTGCAGTTGCGCTGTTGGTGGTAGACACGGACTTCTCCTTATGGATCTGCAAGCAAAAGACCCCGCAGTGGTGGCCACTCGTGGAACTCAGTAACCAGCTCAGCGGGGTGAGGTATTGATCCAGTGTAGTCAATCCTGTGGACAAACCAAAAGGCAAAGGAGTCGCGCGTCACACCGGTTCAGTGGCCGCTGTCCACGATCCAGCAATTGTCGACGACGCCGGAAACGGCTTCCGATTCGGTACGCAGCGCCAGCCGGTGGATGGTGGTGCGCCCGCCGTCGGCGCCGTCTTTGGGCTCGTTCGGTCCGATCTCCACGACCTTCCAGCCCACCACCGCGAACTTGGAATCCAAGGCCTTCACGGCACACTTTGCCGTTGCCCCGGGGTACTTGGAGACCTGGAAATCCAGTTCGATCTGCGTGGCGTCCGTGGCGTGGTAGCCGATGTCCTTGAAGGTGACCGGGGCGGTGGCGCTGGTGGTTGCGATCCAGGCCATGAACCCGATGCCCAGCAGCAGCGCAGCGATGACCAGGTTACGCATCCCCTTGCGCCCGAGGCGCCGCTTTTGGCCGCCGTAGCGATTGGCTAGGCTGGTACTTGCCGGCAGCGCTGTAGCCGAGGGGTCTTCCGAAGTCACCCATCCAGTTTAGTGCGCTTCCGGCGGCTCCCTTGCACCAGCCCGTTACCTGCCACCCGCACGCAGGACAAGCATTGCCGGCAGCACCCCGGCCGGCAGCACTAGAAAGAGGAATGTCACCGGATGAGCACATCCACCAGCTCCGCCACTCCGCTCCGGCTCCTCGCGGTCCACGCGCACCCGGACGACGAATCCAGCAAGGGCGCAGCGACCATGGCGATGTACGCCGCGTCCGGCGTCGAGGTGATGGTGGCGACCTGCACCGACGGCTCCCGCGGTGACATCCAGAACCCCGGCATGGAGGACGCCCCCCACCCCAAGCGGGACATGGCGGGAGCCCGCCGGCTGGAGATGGACGCCGCAGCGAAGGTCCTGGGCATCCGCCAGCGATGGCTCGGCTTCGTGGATTCCGGACTGCCCGAAGGCGATCCGACGCCGCCGCTTCCGCAGGGCTGCTTCGCGCTGCAGCCCCTGGAACGCGCCGCCGCGCCTCTGGTGCGTCTGGTCCGCGACTTCAAGCCGCACGTCGTCCTCAGCTATGACGAGAACGGCGGTTACCCGCACCCGGACCACATCATGGCGCACAAGGTGGCCGTCGAGGCTTACCATGCGGCGGGCGATCCCGAGCGCTACCAGGGCATCGGGGAAGCCTGGGCGCCGGCCAAGCTCTACTACGACCGCGCCTTCAGCCCTGAACGTTTCCGCGCCCTCCACTTTGCCCTTGAGGAGGCCGGCCTGCAGTCGCCCTACGCCGCCCGCCTGGCCGCCTGGCTGGAGGCCGACGCCGAAGGCCACACTCCGCCAAGGCCCGCGCACCAGACCACCACGCAGGTGGACTGCGGGGACTACTTCGAGCTCCGTGACGATGCGCTCCGTGCCCACCGCACCCAGATCGACCCCGAAGGCTTCTTCTTCGCGGTCTCCCCGGAGCTGCAGCGCACGGTGTGGCCGTGGGAGGACTACACCCTGGTACATTCCCGCGTCCCGGCCGAACTGCCCGAAAAGGACCTGTTCGCAGGGCTAAGATAGAACGTGCCGGGGCGATTTCTATCAGACGTAGAAATCAGGCGGGAAACGCCGCCCGGCAGCCAGCACCTCCCACAGAAGGTTTGAACCGTGCACCACTTGCTCCTCGTCCTGGCCACGACCCCGGCGCCTTCGCCGACTCCGTCCCTGCGGCCGGGCCTGTCGGAGGACCAGGTGACGCCCGGTACCTGGGGCTTCATCCTGACCGCTTTCATCGTGGTGCTGACGACCTTCCTGATCGTGGACATGGTCCGCCGGATCCGCCGGGTCCGCTACCGCGCCCAGGTCGAAGAAGCCCGCCTTGCCGCCGAGGGCGGTCCCGATTCCGAGGCCGATGGTGATGGCGGAGCAGCCAGCCGCTAGCAACGGCCCGCAGGAGCCGGGGAGCTTCAATGCCCTCGGCTCCGAGCCCTCGGCCTATCTGCGCCAACATGCCTATAACCCGGTGCACTGGCAGCCCTTCGGGGACGAGGCCTTCGCGCTTGCCGCGGCACGCGATGTTCCCGTCTTCCTCTCCATCGGCTATGCCGCCTGCCATTGGTGCCACGTCATGGCACACGAATCCTTTGAGGACCAGGACACCGCCGACTACCTGAACGCCCATTTCGTGGCCATCAAGGTGGACCGCGAGGAGCGGCCGGATGTCGATTCGGTCTACATGGCCGCCACCCAGGCAATCAGCGGCGAAGGCGGCTGGCCCATGTCCGTCTTCCTCACGCCGGAGGGTCTGGCCTTCCATGCCGGAACCTACTTCCCGCCCGCGCCGCTACCCGGCCGCCCCTCCTTCCGGCAGGTGCTCGAAGCGGTCCGCGAGGCTTGGCTGGAACGCCGCGACGCCGTCGAACAGAATGCCCGCGGGCTCGCTGCCGGGATGGGGGACGCCCAGGCGGCTGCCGCCGTCGTCCTCGACGCCGTTCCGCAGCCGTTCGACGCCGGGCTGCTGGCCGCCGCGGTACGCCAGCTGGCGCGTACGGAAGACCCCGACGACGGCGGCTTCGGCCGCGCGCCCAAGTTCCCGCCGTCGTCGGTGCTGGAGTTCCTCATCCGCCACGCGGCGGTCCCCTCCGAGACTTCGGACGCCGCACGGGACATGGCAGGCCGCACCCTGGCCGCGATGGCCCGGTCCGCCCTCAGGGACCAGCTGGACGGCGGTTTTGCCCGCTACTCGGTGACGGCCGACTGGTCGGTCCCGCATTTCGAGAAGATGCTCTACGACAACGCCCAGCTGGTGCGGGCGTACGCGCATTGGGTCCGGCTGGGCGGGGACGCCGTCTTCCCGGCAGCGGAAGCTGCCGCGGTGGCCTCGGAGGCAGCGGCGTGGATGATCGATGCGCTGGGCCTGGATTCGGGGGCGGAAGGCGCCGAAGCGGAAGGTGGCCTGGCCTCCTCCCTGGACGCCGACACCGTGGTGGGCGGCGTCCACCGCGAGGGCGCCACCTACCTGTGGAGCCCCGCGCAGCTCGAGGAGGCACTGGGGCCGGACGACGGGCCCGCGGTGGCCCGGCTGATGGACGTCGCCGGGCGCGGGACGGTGTCCGCCGACGGTTCGCCGCTGCATCCGGGCCGCAGCTTCAATGCCGCCGAGGCGGGGTTGTGGGAGCGTTCGCGCCCCGTGCTGCTGGCGGCCCGTTCGCGCCGCACCCAACCCGAGCGGGACGACAAAGTGGTGGCCGGCTGGAACGGACTGGCCGTCGCCGCCCTGGCCGAGGCCGGGGCCATCCTCGAAGAGCCCCGGTTCATCCGGGCGGCGGAAAACATCGCCGGGTACCTGCACCGCGTGCACTGGGGTGCCGGGCCATCCCGCGGTGATGGACCCGGCCGCCCGCGGCTCAGCCGGGTCTCCCACGAGGGGACAGCCCGTGGAATCGGCGGGCTCCTGGAGGACTACGCCTTCTGCGCCGATGGAATGCTGGCGCTCTACGCGGTCACGGGGCGTGCCCGCTGGTACGGCTTCGCGCAGGAGCTGCTGACGGAAGCCGCTGCCCGCTTTGCGGCCGGAGGTCGCCTGTCCGATTCGGCGGGGGAGTCCGGGCAGGTGCTCCGGGCGCAGGGCGAGCAACCATCCCTGGATCCCTTCGACAACGCCGCCCCCAGCGGTGCGGCCGCATTCGCCGGGGCCCTGCTTTCGTCCGCGGCCTATTCCGGCTCGCACGGGCAGCGCGTGATGGCCGGGAACATCCTGAACCTGCTGCCGCCGATCGCCACCCGTGCCCCACGCGTGGCCGGCTGGCTCCTGGCCACCGGGCAGGCCGCCCTGGCCGGGCCGTTGGAGGCCGCAGTCGCCGGGCCGGACGGGCCCCTGCGGCGCGAACTGCACCGCCGGCTGCTGCTCTCGCCGAGCCCGGGACTGGTCATTGCCGTGCAGGGCCCCGACGACGGCGGGCAGGTTCCGGAACAGGAGCCGGTTCCACTGCTGGAGCACCGCTCTGCCGCCGCGGACGGTTCGCCGCAGGTGTACCTGTGCCGGGACATGGTCTGCCGGCGGCCGGTGGCGTCGCTGGCGGAACTCGAGGAACAGCTCGCCGCGATGACGGGCAGCCCGACGGACACGGGGGAGCGATGAGCGGCGTGGAATGGCGCGGATTGATTGCCATGTTGCTCAATGAAAAGACCAGGATTGCGTTTGCTGAAGTGGTCCTCGAAGAGGCCGAGCGGGAGGGCAAGCGGCTCTCCGCCTTGGAGAGGAGCAAAGCGCGTTCGGCCCTGATGAACGCCGGAGTGCTTGACGGTGCCGAACCCGTTCCAGGCGTCAGCCGGGATTATCTCCAGCGGTTTCTGCGGCGTCCCGGGCACACGGCGGACGGGGCGGGCCTTGAGAGGTTCCTGCGGAAAGACGGGCGGATCGACAGATACCCGGCGAACCAGGAACAGCGGCGTTTGCTCCTGCTATGGATCGCAAAGCAAGTCCTTGCTCCGGGCGAGGTGCTCGATGAGAGGACGTTCAACGCCCGGCTCGTGCAGTACAGCGACGACCATGTGATGCTGCGGCGCTACCTGGTTGACGCCGGGCTGGTAGAACGGACGCCTGAAGGAAGCGCCTATTTCCTGCCGGGAAGCGGGACGCCAGCCTAGCGTATTGCTAGCGCAGCACCGCGACCATGATCGCGGCGAAGTGTGCAGCGAATCCGAGCACGGTGAAAACGTGGAAGAGCTCGTGGAAGCCGAAGACCCCGGGCCGGAAATTGGGCGCCTTCAGCCCGTAGAACACGGCCCCCGCAATATAGAAGACGCCCCCCACGCAGACCAGCACTGAAGCCGGGAAGCTCGCGGCGAAGAACTGGGGCAGGAAGAACACCGCGGCGCAGCCCAGCGCCACGTAGATCGGCACGTAGAGCCAACGCGGCGCATGCGTCCACAGCACCCGGAACAGCACCCCGAAGATGGCCCCGCTCCAGATCAGCCACAACAGCAGCACGGCTGTAGGGCGGTCCAGCAGGCACCAGGACAAGGGTGTGTAGCTGCCTGCAATCACCAGCATGATGTTGCTGTGGTCCAGGCGCTTGAGGAGCATCCTGGTCTTTGCTTGCCAATTGCCGCGGTGGTAGACCGCTGACACCCCGAACAGCAGGATGCCCGTGACGGCATAGACGGCGGAGGCGACTTTGCGGTCCGCGCCCGGCGCCAGGGACACCAGCACGATCCCTGCCACGAGGGCGAACGGGGTGGCTACGGCGTGGATCCAGCCGCGCCAGAGGGGTTTGGCCAAGAGAAGCTCCGACATGGTTTAAAGGGTAAGCTACGATCCGGTAGGTTACCAGTGAGTAACTTTCGTTGGCCTCGCTTCACGACTGTGCGTGCACGTCCATCCCGGCCCGGGGCGGTAGCCTAGGTGATGCACCTGCGGCACCTCGCCCGGGTATGTGGTGAGTGAAGGAAGTCAGGTGAACATCCGGATGGAGCTGCCCGGGATTCTCTACGGCTTCTACGAGCGCAAGCTCCTGCGCGCCCTTGAAACGGACAAGATTCCGCGGCACATCGGCGTGATGGTGGACGGCAACCGGCGCTGGGCCCGGCAGTTCAACGCCCCCACCAGTCAGGGCCACCAGGCCGGTGCGGACAAGATCCACGAGTTCCTCGGCTGGTGCCAGGAACTCGGCGTCAAAGTGGTCACGCTCTACATGCTCTCGACGGACAACATGAGCCGATCCGGTGAGGAATTGGACCTGCTCATGGGGATCATCGCCAACACGATGGACCGCCTGGACGAGGCCCCGGACATCTCGGTGCACGCCATGGGCGCCCCTGAACTCCTGCCCGATTACCTCGCCGAGCGGCTCAACAAACTCACCGCCCGCACACCGGTGCGCGAGAAGCTGCACGTGAATGTCGCCGTCGGGTACGGCGGCCGCCGCGAGATCGTCGACGCCGTCCGTGAACTGCTGCACGACGCTGTCGCCAAGGGCCGCGACATGGCCGAGGTCGCGGACGAACTGTCCGTGGACGACATTTCCCGTTTCCTGTACACCCGCGGCCAGCCCGACCCGGACCTGGTGATCCGCACCTCGGGGGAGCAGCGGCTCTCCGGCTTCCTGATGTGGCAGAGCGCCTACAGCGAGTTCTATTTCTGCGAGGCTCTGTGGCCGGCCTTCCGCAAGATCGACTTCCTGCGGGCCCTGCGCGACTACGCCGGCCGGCAGCGGCGCTTCGGCGCCTGACCCGTTCGACTGCAATCCCGACGCCGGTTGGCCGGGGTTCACATGAAGTTCACATCGCGGACACGCGAATCGCCGCAGTTTGTCACCGGAAATGTAAATGCCCGGGAATACGTTAATCCCATCAGCAGGCAAACCGCCCGCTGATCGGGGAGGCCAGTAGATGGAGCGAAACATCGCACCACATACGTGGAAGGCCGAGCCCGGCCTTCGGCCGAGCCGCCTCACGAATAATCCGGGCGAACGCCCGGGGCTGGAGTCGATGTGGCTATTTCTGAGCAACTGCCCGTAATCGTTTCCGACGGGGAAAGTGCAGCTACCTCTCGCAGCAAGCGGAGCCCCAAAGCCAAGGTTCCGCAGGCCGGCAAGGCAACCGGCCGAAGCTATGTGATTGACACCTCAGTGTTGCTCTCCGATCCGCGTGCGCTGCTGCGTTTCGCCGAGCATGAGGTCATTGTGCCGATCGTGGTCATCACCGAGCTCGAAGGCAAACGCCACGATCCCGAGCTTGGTTACTTCGCCCGCAAGGCACTGAGGCTGCTCGACGATCTGCGTATCGAACACGGCGGACTCAACACGCCCATCCCGATCGGGAACGACGGCGGCACCCTCCGTGTGGAGATGAACCACATTTCCACCGAGGTCCTGCCCGCCGGATTCCGGGGGGCGGACAACGACAGCAGGATCCTCGCCGTCGCGAAGAACCTGGCCAACGAAGGCCACAACGTGACAGTGGTCTCCAAGGACCTGCCTATGCGCGTCAAGGCTTCGGCCATGGGCCTGTTTGCCGACGAGTACCGCAACGAACTCGTGAAGGACTCCGGCTGGACCGGCATGGCCGAGGTGGAAGCCAGCGAAGAGGAAATCGGGACCCTCTACGGCCACGAGCCGGTGTTCATCCCGGCCGCCGCCGAGCTCCCCGTCAACACCGGCCTGGTGCTCCTCTCCAACCGCGGATCGGCCCTCGGAAGGGTGGGTGCGGACAAGCAGGTGCGCCTCGTCAAGGGAGACCGTGACGTCTTCGGCCTGCACGGACGCTCCGCCGAACAGCGGCTCGCCATCGACATGCTCATGGATCCCTCCGTGGGCATCGTGTCTATCGGCGGGCGCGCCGGCACCGGCAAGTCCGCCCTTGCGCTCTGTGCCGGCCTCGAAGCCGTCCTGGAACGCCGCGAACACCGCAAGGTGATCGTCTTCCGGCCGCTCTACGCCGTCGGCGGGCAAGAACTGGGCTACCTGCCCGGCTCCGAGTCGGAAAAGATGAACCCGTGGGCACAGGCCGTGTTCGACACCCTGGGTGCGCTGGTTTCGCAGGAAGTCGTCGAGGAGGTCATGGACCGCGGCATGCTCGAGGTCCTGCCGCTCACCCACATCCGCGGCCGCTCCCTGCACGATGCCTTCGTGATCGTCGACGAAGCCCAGTCGCTCGAGAAGAACGTCCTGCTCACCGTGATGAGCCGCATCGGACAGAACTCCAAGATCGTCCTCACCCACGACGTCGCCCAGCGGGACAACCTCCGGGTCGGGCGGCACGACGGCGTGGCCGCCGTCGTCGAAATCCTCAAGGGACACCCGCTCTTCGGCCACATCACCCTCACCCGCTCCGAACGCTCGCCCATCGCAGCGCTCGTCACGGAACTGCTCGAAGGGGCGGAGATTTAACCCAGCTGCGCTAAGACGACCATCCGCAGGAGCGGCACCCACCCAACTGGGGTGCCGCTCCTTGCTTGGGTGCCGCTGCCGTTGCTGGGTCCGCCGGGAGACGGCCCTCCGTCGTCGCTTAGACACGACGCATAGGCACCCCTGCGGTCGCTGGGCGACCTCCGGGGTCCGATGCGCCGCGATGCGCTCCTCTACGGAGGCCCGCCGTCCCGTCTCGTGCGTTCGTCGTCTCTTGTGCGGCGCTACCCTCAGAGCCCCAGGAACTTCGCGAACCGTTCGTGGCCTTCTACCTTCAGGGTCCAGCTCGGGCGCTTGAAGCTTGCGGGGGTGACGCGGACGCGTTGGACTTCTTCGACTTTCGGGCCCCAGTTGGTGCGGTAGGTACCGTTCAGTTCGTAGCCGAGGGAGCGGGAGACGCCCAGGGACTTTTCGTTCCAGGCGGCGGCTTCGGACTGCGCTACTTCCGCGCCGAGGTGGTCGAAGGCGTAGCTCACGACGGCGGCACGCATCTCCTTGCCGAGGCCGAGGCCCTGCGCGGACTGCTTCAGCCAGGAGCCGGTGCCGACCGTTTTCAGGACGTTGAAGTCCTTGGCGCCGATGTCCTGGCAGCCGACCAGTCCACCCTCGTGCCAGATGCCCAGCAGCAGGGTCCAGCCTTCGGGGGTTGTGCTGGAGCGGCAGGTCCAGTGCCAGCGGGCGAGGCTGGGGCCGAGCTCCTCTGCAGGCGCTTCCGCCCACGGGGTGCTGAAGGGGCTGTGGCCGGGTTCATGGATTCCGCTCCTGGCCGCATCGAACAGGGCCGGGAGATGCTCGTCCTGCACGGGCTTCAACTGCAGCCGCGGGGTGGTCAGGACTAGTCCGAAGGCGGGCCAGATGTCCGAAAGCGATGTCATCCGGCCAGCTTACGGGGAGGGACCGCTAGCCACTTTGCGCGCCGGGCTCCCAGCTGATGTGCTGCCGGACGTCGCTCAGGTTCATGGACTTGGCCAGGAACAGGTCGTCCAGCATGTACTCGTCCACGCCGAGGATGCGGATCCAATGCCCGGTACCGGCGGTGCCGCCGTCGAGTCCCTCGCTCGCTACGCAGACGCCCGTGGCGGCGTCGATCCGCAGGCGGGTCCGGCCGGGCAGGCACAGGGGAGAACCGGCGTCCGCCGGGGCGTAGTTGGGCCCCGGAACCACCACGCACTCCAAGGCCGGACGACCCTCATGGTCCACCTCGCGCACTGGCCCGAGCGCCACGGGATTGCTCTCCGGAAACTCGATCGGCACCGGGGCATTGCCGGCAAGTTCCACCGGGTCGAGTGCCGCGGCCAGGCGGCCGTTCCCGAAGGACGGCTCCCCGTACGCGGCCTCCGGCCTGCGGCGGACCAGCCCGGCGCCGTCGTATACCGGGGTCACCAGGTGGGCAGGCAGCAGCCAGGAACTGCGGCTGGAACGGACGTAGAAGCTGTCCCGCGAATCGTTGATACCCGTGGTGCTGTGCAGCAGGACGCCGTCCGCACTCTCAAGCCGGAGAGCTCCCGGCCGGCGCAGCCATGCCTTGATGGGGCCGCTCCCGCTCCCGTCTCCGGGAAGGTCGAGGTATTCGAAGCGAAGACTGGTCCATTTCCACGGCGAGGACCGGCAGAGATTGCGGAATGTGGAGGACATGTCGGGGGTATGTCCGCCCCCGGAATCTGCACTGTAGCGCCCCATATCCACATAATACGGCCCGGCCCGAGCGGCTCCGTCGGCAAAACGGATAGCATCCGAGAGTGATCCGACGACTCAGTGAACTGTGGAGCGCAAGCCCCGTTGCCTTTTGGCTGGTCCTGGCCGCGTGCCTTTACTTCGCCGTCATGGCCGTCCGGCTGACGATCATCGACGTCCGCCACCATCTGCTGCCCAACCGGATCGTGTTCCCTTCCTACGCGGTTGCCGGGGTGCTGCTCGCCGGGGCGGCCCTCGCCGTTGCCGCTTCCGGTGCGCTGCAGGAAACGCCCGACGCCGGAGCCGCCCTGTTCGGGGTGCCTGTCCTCGGGATCGTGGCCGGGGGAGCGGCGCTGTGGCTCTTCTATTTCGTCCTGCGGCTGATCCACCCCCCGGGCATGGGATTCGGGGACGTCAAGCTGGCTGGAGTGCTGGGCCTCTACCTGGGCTACCTCGGGTGGACGCACATCTTCGCCGGGACGTTCCTTGCCTTCCTCTTCGGCGGGCTGTGGAGCCTGTTCATCCTGGCAGCGCGGCGCGGAACCCTCAGTTCCGCGATTCCTTTCGGGCCGTTCATGCTCGCAGGCGCCACCGCGGCCATGGCGGTACTGCCCGCCTGAGCCCGGGCGGCGGGCCCGGGCCGTAGGCTGGTGCCATGCCGGCGCCCGACTACGTCCTGAAACTCCGCGAAAAAATCGGCCACGATCCGCTCTGGCTCCCCGGCGTGCGCGGGGTGGTCTTCAACGATGCCGGTGAGATCCTGCTCGGCCGGCGGGCGGATAACGGACGGTGGGCCCTCATCACCGGTATCCTCGAGCCGGGCGAAGAACCTGCGGCCGGGCTCGTGCGGGAAATCGAGGAAGAAACCGGTGTGGTCGCCGTGGTGGAAAGGCTCCTGGATGTCGTTGTCAACGGACCCATCACCTTCCCCAACGGCGATGTTTGCACGTTCCTCAGCGTGGAGTACCGGTGCCGCTACGTCTCCGGTGAGGCGCGGGTCAACGACGACGAATCCCTCGCGGTGGGCTGGTTCAGCCCCGATAATCTGCCGGACATCGGGCCGAGCCACCTCGAGTGCGTGCGGCGTGCCGTCTCGGAGGGCGCTCCTGCCGGTTTGGCGGGGCCGGAACAGGGCGCCTAGGAACGGGCCTTCGCGGCGCTGACGGCGCGATAGCCCGCGAAGCATGCTGCCGCCCCACAGAGCACGGCCCCGGCGATCATGGCGCCATTGCCGTTCGCGGTGGAGCCCATGGAAACTGCCAGCAGCGCAAACAGCACTGCGCCCAGTCCCCAACGGACGGCGGGGCTGGTGGTTGTCGATTCATCGGGATCCAGGCTCACCGTCCAAGTTTAACAAGGCGCGGCATCCGTTTGCCGGCCGTGACCTTCCGCGCGAAACTGCAACGCGGCTGTGCTTCCGTACCCTCATCCCCGGGAGAAGACTTGGCCCTGACCGGGGGATTGCGGATAGACATTCGGGGGCTTGCATGCACGTGCGCAAAGTGTTCTCCAGGCACGCGGCGCCGATACTCGTGCTCGTGGCCTTGGCCGGCTGTGGCAATGGTCCGACGGCGCCCGCCCCGGACGAATCGCAGTCCGCCGCGCCCACGCCAACCGCTCGAGTACCCGGACCAGTTTGCGGGGGCGGGCCGCTGGGTTGCCGGCTCTACCGCTCGACCGGCGGCAGGGACGCTTCCGGCAAACTGGCGTGGCTGAAGAGGAAGCCCCTGGAGGTTTCCATGGTGTTCGTCAACGGGACCTGGACAGTGGGGGTGAAGACGCCCTGCAACAGCCTGGGGGTTGAGGTCAAAGTTGAGGAGGGCCGCTGGATTCCGGGAGACATCATATCGACCGCCATGGCATGTCCCGGCCCGGATAGCAGCTACGAGAACTGGACCCACGAGCTCTTCAAGCAGCCGGTCATCTGGAGGCTGGACGGCGAAACCCTGGTGCTGCGCAAGGGCCACGGCACCGTCGAGCTCACGGACGCCGGCCCCCTCAGGCACATGTAGCACCCGGCATCCAGCACGCCGGCCTCGGAAACGCCGACGGCGGCCTGCGCCTTCCGTGCGGAAGGTGCCGGCCGCCGTCGTGGTTTTGGCAGCGGTGCTGCCTGAAGGTAGCTAGGCCTTGTGGGCCGGGGAGGTCATGGTGGTGACGTCCAGGGCCCTGTCGAGGTCGGCCTCGGAGACCTTGCCTTCGCCTTCTCCAACGAAGCCGAGCTTCTCGGTGGCCTGGCGGATGGTCAGGCCTTCCTTGACGGCGATCTTGGCGATCTTGGCTGCGTTCTCGTAACCGATGTACTTGTTCAGCGGGGTCACGATGGACGGGGAGGCCTCGGCCAGGAAGCGGGCACGCTCCACGTTGGCGGTGATGCCGTCGATCATCTTGTCGGCCATGACGCGGCTGGTGTTGGCCAGCAGGCGGATGGACTCGAGCAGGTTGGCGGCCATGACCGGGATGCCGACGTTCAGTTCGAAGGCGCCGTTGGTGCCGGACCAGGCGATGGCGGTGTCGTTGCCGATGACCTGGGCGCAGACCATGATGGAGGCTTCGCAGATGACCGGGTTGACCTTGCCGGGCATGATCGAGGAGCCCGGCTGCAGGTCCGGGATAGCGATTTCGCCCAGGCCCGTGTTAGGGCCGGAACCCATCCAGCGGAGGTCGTTGTTGATCTTCATGAAGGAGATCGCGATGTTGCGCAGCTGGCTGGAACCCTCGATCAGGCCGTCGCGGTTGGCCTGGGCCTCGAAGTGGTCGCGGGCTTCGGTGAGCGGCAGGCCGGTGTCGGCGGAGAGCAGTTCGATGACGCGTTCCGGGAAGCCGGCCGGCGTGTTGATGCCGGTGCCGACGGCGGTGCCGCCCAGCGGAACTTCGGCAACGCGGGGGAGGGCGGCGTTGATGCGCTCGATGCCGTAGCGCACCTGTGCTGCGTAGCCGCCGAACTCCTGGCCCAGGGTGACCGGGGTGGCGTCCATGAGGTGGGTGCGGCCGGACTTGACGACGTCCTTGAACTCCACGGCCTTGCGCTCCAGGGAGGCGGCCAGGTATTCGAGGGCCGGGATGAGGTCGTTGATGAACGCCGAGGTGGCGGCGACGTGCACAGAAGTGGGGAAGACGTCGTTGGAGGACTGCGAGGCGTTCACGTGGTCGTTCGGGTGGACAACCTTGTCGCTGCCCTTGGCGGCCAGTGCACGGGTAGCGAGCTCCGCGATCACTTCGTTGGTGTTCATGTTCGAGGACGTGCCCGAACCGGTCTGGAAGACGTCGATCGGGAAGTCGCCATCGTACTTCCCGGCAGCAACCTCATCCGCGGCGGCGGCGATAGCCTCGGCGAGCTCACCGTCGAGCACCCCAAGTTCGGCGTTGGCCAGTGCGGCGGCCTTCTTCACGCGGGCCAGGGCCTCGATGTGGGCACGCTCGAGGGTCTTGCCGGAAATCGGGAAGTTCTCCACGGCGCGCTGCGTCTGGGCACGGTACAGAGCGTTCACGGGAACGCGCACTTCACCCATGGTGTCGTGCTCGATGCGGAACTCAGCATTCGTTTCTTGAGTGGAAGTCATGGGGCTAGCTTATTGCGGGCAGCCGCCCCAGCCGAAACCCGAACGGAAGGCTACGGCGGCCCCCGGGAGGGCCGCCGTCGGGCAGGGTCCGAACGCTATAGCTGGCCGATTCCGGAAACCAGCGCCGCGCGGCCCTCATCCAGCTTGTAGGAGAGGCCGATGACGGCGGTGCGTCCTTCCTCGATTGCGTCCGAGATCACACGCGAGCTGTCGGCCAGGCGGGCCGCCGTCTGCTTCACGTGTTCCACCACCATGTCGTTGACTTCGGTCTGTTCGTTCCGGAGGGACGTCAGCACCGAGGGGGTGATGCGTTCCACGAGGTCGCGGATGAAGCCGGGCGGCATCTCGCCGGTTTCCACGGCGGCCTTGGTGGCGTTCACTGCGCCGCAGCTGTCATGGCCGAGGATCACGATCAGCGGCACGTGGAGCTGGGAGATGCTGTATTCCAGGGAGCCGAGCACGGCGTCGTCGATCACCTGGCCGGCGGTGCGCACCACGAAGGCGTCGCCCAGGCCGAGGTCGAAGATGATCTCAGCGGCGAGACGGGAATCGGAGCAGCCGAAGATCACCGCGAAAGGATGCTGGTCCTCGACCAGGGAAGCGCGGCGCGACGCATCTTGGTTGGGATGCCGGGATTCGCCGGAGACGAAGCGCTCGTTTCCTTCGCGCAGGCGGCGCCAGGCAAGTGCAGGAGTCAGGTAGGTAGCCACGCGGCTACTTTACGGGGTCGTGGACGGGGCGGGGGAAACCGTGTCGGCGGACTTTACGACGGCGGCGGCCAGGGCGGACATCTCGTCCAGGCTTGCCGGGCCTTTCAGGATGATCGTGGTGCCCTTGTATTGCAGGACCATGCTGCGGTTGCCCTTGCCGGCGTCGCGCAGTTCCCAGTCCCGGCCGCCGGCGTTCCGTTTTCCGGTCACCGGGGCGTTGTTGGTCTGCTGCAGCAGCCAGGTGGGGTTGGCCTTGCGGGTCTGGACCAGGCCGATGAACGACTCCTTCGGCGTCAGGAAACCCACTTCCCAGGTGGGGACGCCAGTGCCGCTGCCGGATTCCCAGCGGGCGTAGTTCGGCCGAAATGTGTCGCCCGCATCGGGGGCCACTGGTGTGAATCCCGCCACATCCTTGGCGTTCGCGGCGATGGCTGCGACGTCGACGTTCGGGCGGTAGCCGTCGCTCTTCGGCGTCGGGTTCATGAGCACGATCGGCAGGAAAGCCAGCACGCATACCAAGAGCGCGATCACCATGCCGATCACCGAGGCATTGGCCCGTTTTGCCGCCTTTGCTGCGATAACGGGCTTGACTGCGGGCTGGCCGGGGTCCTGGGGGCCGGCTGCCTTCGTGTCGGGTACAGACTCGGCAACCGGGGTGTCTTGCTTTTCGCTCACCCTTCAATAGTCCCTTATCCGAACCGTGAATACACATCCGAGGCGATGAGGGAAGGGTCGTTCCGGGGCGTGGACACTGCGTGGCCGCGCCGTGGCGGCCAGACTATGATCGATCCCAGGGGAAACATCGAAGTTGCCAAGCGGCTGCTCTCGGGTCCCATGAGTTTCGTCCCATGAGTTCGGTCCCATGAATCGTCATCGAAGAAGAGGTTCACGTGTCTTCAGCAGCAATGTCCCAGCAGTATTCCACGATTTCCCCGGCCCTTGCCGTCGGGAGCGATGAGCCGGACCGCAACCTCGCACTGGAACTCGTCAGGGTCACCGAAGCCGCGGCCATCGCCGGTGGCCACTGGGTGGGCTTCGGCGACAAGAACAAGGCCGATGGTGCCGCAGTGGACGCCATGCGTTCCTTCCTTCATTCCGTCCACTTCAACGGCGTCGTGGTCATCGGTGAAGGCGAAAAGGACGAAGCCCCGATGCTGTTCAACGGTGAGCGCGTGGGCGACGGCACCGGTCCGGAGTGCGACGTCGCCGTCGACCCCATCGACGGAACCCGCCTGACTGCACTCGGCATCAACAACGCCCTCGCGGTCCTCGCGGTCGCCGAACGCGGCTCCATGTTCGATCCTTCCGCCGTGTTCTACATGGAGAAGCTGGTCACCGGCCCGGAGGCCGCGGACATGGTTGACCTGCGCCTGCCGGTCAAGCAGAACCTGCACCTGATCGCCAAGGCCAAGGGCGTGAAGGTCAACCAGCTCAACGTCATGATCCTGGACCGCGACCGCCACCGCCCGCTCGTGGAGGAAATCCGCGAAGCCGGTGCGCGCACCAAGTTCATCATGGACGGCGACGTCGCCGGTGCCATCGCCGCCGCCCGTGCCGGAACCGGCGTCGACGCCCTCATGGGCATCGGCGGAACCCCGGAAGGCATCGTCGCCGCCTGTGCGATCAAGTCCCTGGGCGGTGTGATCCAGGGCCGCCTGTGGCCCACCAGCGACGAAGAGAAGCAGAAGGCCATCGACGCCGGCCACGACCTTGAGCGCGTGCTGTCCACCAACGATCTCGTGACCAGCGACAACTGCTACTTCGCCGCCACCGGCATCACCGACGGCGACCTGCTCCGCGGCGTCCGCTACCAGAAGGACCGTGTGCTTACACAGTCGATCGTGATGCGCTCCAAGTCCGGCACCGTCCGCTTCGTCGACGCCGAGCACCACGCCAGCAAGTGGGAAGGCTACGCCCGCAAGAGCTAGGCTCTCCCGCTTCCTTTGAGCGCGAACGTACAGTTGAGGCCCTGAATCGTCCGGATTCGGGGCCTCAGCTGTACGCTCGCGCGGGGGCCGGGGAAGCGGTCTGTGGATAACCGCCCAGGGGTTTCCCGATTGGGGCACACTAAGGCATGCCACGTAAGCCCCTCCCCGAGCCCTTGCAGATCGGATCGTTCACCGCGGCCACCGCGAACGAGCTCGGTGTGAGCCGGAAGCGCCTTCGGCAGGCTGACGTCTTCATCCCATCGCGCGGAATCCGGCTCCCGCTGTATGGCACCTCCGAGCCCGCCGCCAACCTCCGTGCCTACACCGTCCTGGACAGTTCCTCGGTGGTGACGCACCACTCTGCTGCGCGAGTGTGGGACGGCAGCCTGCCAGCTTGGATGCAGGCAGACTGGCGGATTCACGTGGCGAGGGGCCGTCACGAGGGCAAGCCCCGGCGTCGCAATGTAGTCGGTCACCGGCTGACCTTCCTATCGGGGGAAGTGGAGATTCACGACGGCGTCCGTGTCACCTCACCTGCCCGCACCTGGCTGGACCTTGCCGCATTCCTCGAAGTGGATGAGCTCATCGCGTTGGGCGACTCCTTGGTTGTGTCCCATGACCAGGATTTTCCGTACCCAAGAACGGCAATCACGACCATCGAAGGGCTTCGCAGGATGGTTGCAGCGCATCCAGGCATGAGGGGAATGAAGACGGCCCGGCTGGCGCTCCCGGAAATCCGGGTTGGATCTGATTCTCCGCAAGAAACCCGCATGCGGTTGATTCTTGCGAGATCCGGCCTTGGAGAGCCCGTCCTGAACTACGTCGTACGGAACGGCTGGGGCCAGGCCGCCGTTTGGCCCGACGCCGCCTATCCGGAGCGCAGGGTTGCCCTGCAGTACGACGGCGACCACCACGGAGATCCCCAGCAGTACCTTCGCGACATCAAACGGCAAGCGACCACCGAACGCCTGGGGTGGCGCGAGATCCGCGTGGGCAAGGATGATCTCGAAGGCGACAAGCCGTTCCTCGTGGAGAAGGTCCGGGCCGCGCTTGGTTACATGCTGCGCGAACGTACAGTTGGGGCCCCAAAATCGCTGAAATCAGGGCCCCAACTGTACGTTCGCGCGGAGGAAACCGAAGCGAGTGCCTAGCGGAGCTTGTCCCTCAGCTTGCGGGCCAGTTGGTAGGCGCCATAGCGGAGCTTGTTGACCGGCAGGTCCCATGTTCCCGGGTAGGCTACTTCGCGGCCGCCGAAGGACTTCTTGAACGCGGTGAAGCCGGCCCATTTGTGGTCGGGCTGGTCTTCGGGCGCGACGCCCCACAGGTCCACGTGCTTCAGGCCCTGCTCCTTGGCGTCAGCCATGAGGGTGACCAGCAGCGGAATCCCGGCGCTGAGCTTTCGGTGGCTGTCGTCCAGGGCCGCGTGCGCGTAGGTGCGGGTGTCCGCGGAGTCGTAGGCCAGTGCCGCGGCGATCGGCGTGCCCTCGAGTTCGGCGATGAACAGGGTTCCTGCCCCGGCCGGCAGCAGGGACGCGGCCACCGTCCTGAGGTAGTCGTCGCTCTGCGGTTTGAAGCCGTTGCGTGCCGCGGTCATGTGGAGGAAGTCCAGCAGCACCGAAATCTCGGCCGGATCCTGCGAGGAGCGGAACGTGACGCCCTTCTTGTGGATGTTCCGGTAGAGGTTCCGGTTGGTGGGTTTCATGCCGGCCAGGACGTCTTTGAAGTCGCCGTCCAGGTCCACGAGCCAGCTCAGCTCGGGCTGTTGGTTCACCGGCGCCGGCTGCATGCCGCGGGACTTCAGCAGCGCCGGGGCCTCGTCGACGCCGAAGCCGGCGCTGACCGGTTCCAGCCGCACGAAGACCGCGCCGCTGCGGCGGGCAATGCCGCGCAAGGCGGCCAGGGCGGCGTCGAACGCTTCAACGGATTCGGCCACCGGGCCGTAAGGCGCGTAGAGAACCTTGCCCGCCGGGTTCTTCTCCTCCACCGCGAGGAAGTGCCAGCCCGGCCCGGACTGCTCGTGGACCGTCCGGCCGAGGGCGCGCTGGACGTCGGCCCACGCCGGGCTCTGCAGGAAGAACTCCATGGTTCAGCTTTCCAGGCTCGTGGTGATGGCGAACGCGACGCTGCTCGCCGATGCACCGGACTCCGCGTGCACCATAACGGGGTTTTCGGCCGCCGGGACGAAGGCGCTGCCGCCCCGTGCCAGCCGCAGCTCGCTCTTGGGGGAGTCCAGCAGCACGGCGCCGGAAACCACGATGACGACGGCGGGCCCGGACTGCGCGAGCGGCACCGGTTCAGCCCCTGGGGCCAGTTCGATGCGCTGGAGTTGGAATTCGCGGAACGGCGGTATGTAGAGTTCCTGGCCGAGCGTGGATGTGCCGGCCGCCACCCGCGGGACCCCGATCGGGGCGAATTCCACAGTCTTCATCAGCTCCGGAATATCGATGTGCTTGGGCGTGAGCCCGCCGCGCAGCACATTGTCCGAGCTTGCCATGACCTCCACGCCCAGGCCCTTCAGGTAGGCGTGGACGTTGCCGGCGGGCAGGTAGATCGCCTCGCCGGGGGCCAACGACACGAGGTTCAGCATCAGCGAAATCAGCACGCCGGGGTCGCCCGGGTATTCCTTGCCGATGCCGAGCATTGCCGACAGCGCCTGGGCGTGTGGTTCCAGGGACCCGGCGGCACCGAAGCCTGCGGCATCGACGGCGGCCGCCGCGGCGGCCACGGTGTCGGAAACGGCGTCGCCGCCGGAGATGAGGGCGCTGAACGCGCCCCTGAGGGCTTCGGACTCATCCGTCTTGGAGAGCTCGGAGATGATAGTCCGGAGCACGGAAGCGTCGGCGCCGGAAGCCTCCACGAGTTCTGCCAGGTGGACGAAAACGGCCCTCGATTCCGCTGCCGGACGGAAACCGCACAGCGCCCGGAACGGGGTGAGGGCGAAGATCATCTCGGGCTTGTGGTTGTCGTCCCGATAGTTGCGTTCCGCAGCGTCCGGGGCGACTCCGGCGGCGTTCTCGCGCGCGAAGCCTTCCCGGGACTGCTCAAGGCTCGGGTGGACCTGCAGCGAGAGCGGCTTGTCCGCGGCCAGCAGCTTGCCGAGGAACGGCAGCCGCGGCCCGAACTCGGCCACGCTGGCCGCGCCCAGGAAATGCTCAGGATCCTCGGCGATCAAGGCGTCCAGCGGAACCTGTGATGCCCCGGGACGGCCCGCGAGCGACGGCGCGCCGGGATGCGCGCCGATCCACAACTCCGCCTCCGGACCACCCGAAGCGGTGGTGCCCAACAGGGCGGAGATCGCCGACGTCGACCCCCAGGCGTAGGGGCGCAGGACGTTCTCAAGCTGGTACACGGGCAGGAATCCTTGTCACTGAAGGGCTTGTCGCTGAAAGGAAGGAATTACAAGGGGCGGCACTGGCCGTTGTTCGCCAGCAGCAGTTCAAGCGTCGCATAGTCCTGGATGTCGTAGAGCGAGTTCAGGTAGGCGGCCGTGATCGGCTGGCCGTCCGGGCGGGTCGTCACCGGGGTGAAGTCGTCCGTCGGCGTTTCCGCAGTTGCCTGGGCGGGAGCGCCGGCGGGCGCACCACCGGCCTGGGGGCCGCTACCGGGGGCCGACTGCCCGACGCCGGTCAGGTAGTCCTCCTGCACGGCACCGGCCTTGGGGCCGGACTTGGCCTGGAGCAGTTTGTGGACGCGCTCATGGATGACGTTGAAGTCCGGCACGGTGGAGAACCCGGCGTCGAAGTCCGGCGGGCCGATGGTCAGGCGGGACACCGGCTGGCTCTTCGACTTGATGGCCAGGTCCACGAAGCTGCCCAGCTGGGCGGAGGAAATGTTGGATTCCACCACTTTGGTGCCGGCGCTGGCGATGGCCTCGAACTTCGACAGCAGCGTGGCCGGATCCAACTGCTTGAGCATGGCCTGCTGGACGCACTGCTGACGGGAAATCCGGGCAAAATCGTCGACGTTCTCACGGGAGCGGCTGTACCACTGCGCCTGGAAGCCGTTGAGCTTCTGTTCGCCCGCAGGGATCCAGCCGTCGGGCTTCACGTGCCTGCTGTCGCTGCCCGGGAGCATGCCGCCGCTGATGGGAACCCAGCCGCCGGCCTTGATCCGGATGCCTCCCATGGCGTCGATCAGCTTGGAGAAGCCGTCCATGTCCACCACCACGTAGGCCTGGATGGTGATGCCGAGGCTTCCGGACACCGCCTCCATGGTCGCCTGTGCGCCGGGGTCTGCGACGCCGGGGTAGAGATTCGTGTACTTGTTGCTGACCTCGGTGTTGATGGCGTTGATGAGGCATTCATTGCCGCAGTTGTAGCCTTCGGGGTAGATCTGGCGCATCGGCGAGCCCGCGCTGAACTGGGCGTTCTGGAGGTTGCGCGGCACCGAGATGATCGCGCTTTCGCCGGTTTCGGCGTCGACGCTGATGACCGAGAGGCTGTCCGGGCGCCGGCCGGTGCGGCCGTCTCCGGCGTCGCCGCCCATCATGAGGAAGTTGTAGCGGCCGTCCACGGGTTCCAAGGCCGGGCCGTTGGAGAAGATGCTGCCGATGGCGTTGCGGCCTACGTTCAGCACGTACGCCAGGTAGCTGAGCGATCCGCTGCCGATGAGCAGGGAGAAGACCAGGGCGACGGCGACAATCGGCCGCATGCCCGGGGCCAGCAGCGCCGGCCGGATGATCCGGAAGGTGTTCACGAAGAGCAGCGCCCAGCCGGCGGCGAGGGCGAGCAGGAGCACGATCAGCACCAGGGACGCCACCGGATGCGTGAACAGGGCCAGCATCAGGGAGCGGTTCAACAGGGCAACCGCCAGCAAAAGCAACGCCACCGCCCACACCGTGAAGGTCACCCGGAGGGCGAGCCGGCCCAGCTTCCGGTCACCGGCCACCAATTGCGCGCTGCCCGGCAGGAGCAGTGTCATCAGGAGCAGGACGAAGGCGCGCTTGGTCCGTACCGGCGCACTCGCGGAGGCCGGGAACCGGACCGGGTCGGTGAGCGTCGCGGTGCCCTCGAGTTGTGTCGGGCTGGACTGGCTGCTTGCCTGGCTCCCGGTGTGGCTCCTAGTCATCGGCGAGGCCTCCCTTAGCGGCTGCTCCGGGCGGATACGTTGTCCTGGGAGAACACTTCTGCCACTTTGTCGCGCAGCTTGGCGCCCTTGGCCGAGGCCACGTTGTTCAGTTCCTGTGCAAATTCCAGGAGCTCGCCCTGCAGGCGGACGGCCAGTTCGTCGCTGCCGGAGGCCAGCATGCGCACGGCGAGCAGGCCGGCGTTGCGTGCGCCGCCGATCGACACAGTGGCCACGGGAACACCGGCAGGCATCTGCACAATGGAGAGCAGCGAGTCCATGCCGTCCAGGGTCTTCAGCGGCACCGGCACGCCGATGACCGGCAGGGGAGTGACGGAGGCGAGCATGCCCGGCAGGTGCGCGGCACCACCGGCGCCGGCGATGATCACGCGGATGCCGCGCTCATGGGCGGTCTGTCCGTAGCGGATCATTTCCGTGGGCATCCGGTGCGCGGAGACGACGTCGGCTTCGAAAGGGATGCCGAACTCGGCGAGGGCGTCCGCGGCTGCTTCCATGACGGGCCAATCGGAGTCCGAGCCCATCACGAGGCCTACGATCGGGGCGGCGTTCTGTGCACTCATGCGGTCTCCTCGGGGAATTCAGCCGGCACGCGGCCGTCGCAGATGATGCCGGCCACCACGGTTGCGCGGCGGCGGAGGTTGTCGATTTCGGTGACGGAATCGCCCACGATGTTGACGTGGCCGATCTTGCGCCCGGCGCGGACGGACTTGCCGTAGCAGTGCACCTTCGCGGCGGGCTCGTAGGCGAGTGCCTGCGGGTAGGCGCTGAACAGGTCCTCGTTGTCCCCGCCCAGGAAGTTCTTCATCACGGCTACCGAGCCCAGCACGTCGGTGGCGCCGAGCGGAAGGTCCAGGACAGCACGCAGGTGCTGTTCGAACTGGCTGGTCACGGAGCCGTCCTGGGTCCAGTGGCCCGTGTTGTGCGGGCGCATGGCCAGCTCGTTGATCAGGAAGCCGACGCCGACTCCCGGAGTCTCGAAGAGTTCGGCTGCCATGACGCCGGTGACGCCGAGTTCCTCGGCGATCCGCAGCGCGGCCTCCTCCGCGGCGGCGGCCACTTCCACCGGGATGTCCTGTGCGGGAGCGATGACTTCGTCACAGACGCCGTCCACCTGGATGGTGTGGGCAACGGGCCAGGCGCGGGATTCGCCGCCGGGGGTCCTGGCCACCAGGGCGGAGAGTTCGCGGCTGAAGTCCACCTTCGCTTCGGCCAGCAACGGGCTCATCGCTTCGAACCAGCCTGCGGTCTCCTCGGCCTCGGCGGGGGAGTGCACAATGCGTACGCCCTTGCCGTCGTACCCGCCGCGCGGGGTCTTCAGGACCACGGGCCAGCCGGTTTCGGTGCCGAAGTCCACGAGCTCGGCGACGGTGTGCACCGCCGCCCAAGCCGGGTTGGGCAGTCCGAGGCGGTCGATCGCCGCGCGCATCACCAGCTTGTCCTGGGCGTGGACCAAGGCGTCCGGGCCCGGCTGGACATTGACGCCTGCGTCGATGAGGGCACGCAGGTGCTCGCTCGGGACGTGCTCGTGGTCGAAGGTCATCACGTCCAGGCCCTTGGCGAACTCAAGGAGGGCGTCGAGGTCCTTGTAGTCGCCCACGGGTGCCGTGGCCACAGCGCGTGCCGCGGAGACGTCCTCGCCTTCAGCGAGAACGCGGAGCTCGAAACCGAGGGCAGTCGCTGCCGGGGCCATCATTCGTGCGAGCTGGCCGCCGCCAACAACGCCAATAACAGGAAAAGTCACAGGGTTCAGCCTACCGAACAGCGGGCCGGATAAGGGATTCCGTGCCGCCCGGGGACCCCTTTTGCCGGGCGGAAAGGGGCTGGCGGCAACTTTCCCTGCAGCTTGCGCCAAGGAAACGGCGCTAAAATGGTGCTTCGGCCCGTCGGCCCCAATTCACCAGGCCTTGGAGGGTCATGATCAACACACTTGCAGATCGCATTCGCGGCTTTGCCTCGCTCTTCTGGCGCGAGGTGGCCAAGTTCGGCGCTGTCGGCGGTGTGGCGTTCGTCATCGACAACGGGCTCACGTATTACCTGATGCACGGCCCGATGTCTGACAGCCCGTCCAAGGCCCGCTTTGTCGGCGCGCTCCTGGCCACCATCTTCTCCTGGGTCGCCAACCGCTTCTGGACCTTCAGGCACCGCCGGCAGGACAACGTGCTGCGGGAATTCGTGATGTTCGCCATCATCAACGGCATCGGCATCGGCATCTCCACTGGGTTCACGTTCATCGCGAACTACTGGCTGCACATCACGGAGAAGAACCTGTTGTTTGCCGCGGGTGTCTTCGGCATCCTGGTGGCCACCGTGGTCCGGTTCTTCGCCTACCGCTTCCTGGTGTTCAACCAGGAACTCGACGAAGAGCCGGAGTTCTCCCACGACCACGAGCTCATCGAACTCCACCCCAAGGCCAGGCCCGAGGCGGGACAGGCCAGCGACCCGGAATCCCTCAAGCGCCCCTGACGCGCTCGTTCTGCAGGAGGTGCTCGGTCACCTCAACGTCCGGGTGGACCAGCACGATCGAGCCGCCGCGGTCCCAGCAGCCGAGGGCCTCGGCCAGGGCGGCATCCAATCCGTCCGCGGCCCGCACCAGAATGCGGGCGGCCTCATCGTGCCCCGCTTCCGCCCCTTCGCCGTCTGCGGCCGGCCCCGCCGCGGCGAACTCGGTCAGCAGTTCGCCATGGCTGAAGCCCCGCCCGGGAAGGCGCAGCGCCGACAGGCCCGGCTCCGCTTCCGCGTATGGCATGAACACATCGCCGTGGGAGCGCACTTCCGCCGCGTAGTCCAGGACGCCGGGTGGCAGCGTTCCCGGCCAGCGCATCGCCAGCGCGGCAAGCGGTACGGCAACGACGGCGTCAAAACCCGCGCCGGCTCCGTCGCCGGCGGTGTCGGCGGACCCGGCGTCCTCCGGGCTGGAGGTGGCAAGCAGGTCTGCAGGGCCGCCGTCGAGTACGAGTTCCATGCCCAGCTGCCAGGCCGCCAGCGCCCACACGAGTGACTTCCAGTGGGCCGGCAACTCCAGGCGCAGCGAAATTCCCGGCCCGGCGTCGAGCTCGTCCTGGAGAAGGTTGGCCGTCTTGGCCACCCAGTTGTCCAGCACGCGGCCGGACAGTTCGATCCGTTCGGAATCGGGGCCGTACCAGGTGAGGCGGGGGGAGGTGGCGTGGCCGGAGCGGAGCGCAGTCATCAGGTTCATTGCCGGGATGCTCATGGCTAAATCTTCGCACGGGGCACACCGGCGCGCGCGGACGGATTTCTCTTCACAAATGCTGTGATTTGCGCCACTCAACTTCGGCTGCCCGGTTGCATGAAGCATTCCTTCATCCGCGGAAATTCAACGAACGTTCAGCTTAAGTGGAATGTGGCTTCCGTTTTCCCGGCATCGCCCGGATCGGGCGGAAAAATCCCGGGCGTGGCGCGGCGCACCAAGTCGGCGTGTGGTGATTATTATCCCGGCGCAGCTTGACGCCCCGGTAGTTACACGCGTGTAATTAGTAATCAATCGCCGCTGCGCAGTTATCGCGTACACAACCGAGTGCCGGACCATTCAGGCAGCGGCTGCAACATCAGGAGGGACGCCATGGGGCAAGCGTTGAGAATCCAGGAAGATGCAGCCGTCGCAGGAATTGCGTCGGTGAAATACCGGTCACGGGAGGTCCCGGGCGATTGGTACGTGGATCCTGCCGATCCTGCCGCGGCTGAGCGGTATCTCGAAGCAACCCGGGAGTCGCTCGAGGACCAGGCTACGGCTTTGCTGGCCGAACACGAAGCACAGGAGAACGAAGGCCTGCTTGGCGACGGTGATTCCGCCGACGGCCTCGACGATCCGCCCATGGAGCTCCACCGCCCGGCCGGCACACCCGGCCAGCCGCTGTGGGTCGGACTCCCCGGCCTGGCCGATTTCGACGACGAGGGCGAACTGGGATGGCAGGGCGACGCGCTCTGCGCCCAGACCGACCCCGAAGCGTTCTTCCCCGAAAAAGGCGGGTCGACCCGCGACGCGAAGAAGGTCTGCGGAGCGTGCAACGTCCGCGCGCAGTGCCTGGAATATGCGCTGGCCAACGATGAACGGTTTGGCATCTGGGGCGGTCTCTCCGAGCGGGAGCGCCGGCGGTTGAGGAAGCGAGCGGTCTGATTCTCGAAGCAGTACACGTTACTGCCGTTGTGGTCTCCCACAACGGTGCTAGCTATCTCCCCAGGACCCTGGCGGCTCTGCTGGAACAGACGCGTCCGGCAGATGCCGCCATTGGCGTTGATACAGGCTCGCGGGACAACTCGGCAAAGCAACTCGAGCGGGCACTGGGCAAGGCCAATGTCACCTCATCCGAACATCCGAAGGACGGCTTCGGCGGTGCCGTCAAGGCGGGCCTGGCGGCCCTGGCCCCGGCCAAGGGAACCGGCTCGGAGTGGATCTGGCTGCTCCATGACGACGCCGCCCCCGCACCGGACGCGCTTGCCGAGCTGTTGCACGCCGTCGAGCGCGCGCCTTCGGTCACAGTGGCCGGCTGCAAGCAGCTGGACTGGGATGCCGAGCGCAGGCTGATCGACGCCGGCCTGTCGACCAGCCGCTGGGCCGAACGGCTGACCCTCATCGACGCCGATGAACTCGACCAGGGCCAGTACGACGGCCGTACGGACACCTTCGCGGTCAACTCTGCCGGAATGCTGGTACGCCGGGATGTCTGGGAACAGCTGCAGGGCTTCGATCCTGCGCTGCCCGGCGTCGGCGACGACGTTGACCTCTGCTGGCGCAACTGGCTGGCCGGGAACCGTGTGGTGGTGGTGCCTTCGGCCAGGATGTTCCACGTGGACGGCCGCCCGGACGCCCTTTCCAACCCGGTGGCGGCCCGCAAGGCGCAGATCCACCTCCGGCTTAAGCACTGCCCGGCGTGGGCCGTGCCCGTGCACGCGGTCGGGGCGTTGCTCGGCAGCGTCCTGCGTTTTGTGTTGAGCATCCTGGTCAAGGAGCCTGGGCGCGGGCTGTCCCAACTGGGTGCCACGCTGGCGGCCCTCGTCCGGCCGGCTGCGCTGTTCCGGGGCCGCCGGACCGCCGCGCAGTCCCGCAAGGTCCGCCGTTCTGTGATCCGAGGCCTGCAGACATCGCGCCGGGAGGTCTGGGCACACCGGCGATCCCTGGTCGAGGCTGTGGGAGTCGATGAAGACGAGGACTTCCTTCCGGAGCGGCTGTCCTCGGATCTGCTGAACAGCGCGCCCACCGGCGACGCAGGCGATGACTTCGCCGCCCTTGCCACGAAAGATCGGGGCTGGATCGGCACCGGTGCCCTCACCGCCGTCTTCCTCGCCCTGGCGGCATCGGTAGCGGGCCTGCTGGGCCTGTTCGGCGCGTCCGCGGTCACCGGCGGCGGGCTGCTTCCGCTCTCCTCGGATCCCGCGGCGATCTGGCGAACCGCCTCGAGCTGGTGGATCGGCCTCGGTGCCGGGCTGCCCGGCCACGGCGATCCCTTCGGCTATGTGCTTTGGCTGCTTTCCCTGATCGGCGGCGGCGACGGAAACGCTGCGATGGCGTGGCTGCTGCTGCTGGCCATGCCGCTCTCCGCACTCGGCGCCTGGTTCGCCGCCGGTGCGCTGACCAGGCTACGCCGTTTCCGTTTCATCGCAGCCTTGTTGTGGGCCGCCGCCCCGGCGCTGCAGGTGGCCCTGAACCAAGGACGGGCAGGAGCGCTCCTGGCCCACGTCATGATGCCCTTGCTGGTCCTGGCCCTGCTTCGTGCCACCGGTTCCGCCCGCGGCCGGGGCGCGGCGGCCGGCAAGCACGCCCTGGCTTCCGCATCCAAGGGCCGGGGCGCGGCGGCACTTCCCACGAAAGCGGCCCCCGGCAAGCCCGGCAGCAACGGCACGCCCTCCTGGACGGCCGCTGCCGCCGCAGGCCTGGTGCTCGCCGTTGTGACCGCCTCAGCGCCGTCCCTGTTCCTCCCGCTCGCGCTCCTGATCGTCTTCTGCGGGATCTTCCTGGGACGCCGCGGCCGGACCATTTGGTGGGCCCTGCTTCCCGCTGTCGTGTTGTTCGTGCCGTACGGCATCTCCCTGCTGGACCGCCCCCGCGCCCTGCTGGCAGACCCCGGTGTGCCGCTCGGTTCCGACGCAGCCCCGCTCTGGCAGCAGCTGCTTGGCCAGCCATTGGAATTCGCGCCCGACGGCGGCCTGGCGAACCTTCCGCTGTTCGGCCCCTCCGGCGTGCCGTGGGCCCTGCTGCTTGCGCTGTTGCTCGGCGCTCCGCTGCTGATCCTGGCTGCGGCGGCGCTCTTCGTTCCAGGCCGGCGGACCCGGGTGACCCGCATGCTGTGGCTGGCGGCGATCGTGATGCTGGCCTGGTCGTGGGCGTCCGCACACGTTGCCACGGCACTCGTGGGCAATACGCTCGTCACCCCCTTCAGCGGTCCCGCCGTATCGGCGGCAGCCTGCGCCTTGCTGGGTGCGGCCATGATCGGCGCCGAGAACCTCCTCCGTTTCGCCGGCCGGTCCCGCACAGGCGCCGAAGCCAGCCCGCGCTCGGCGCGTGCCGCGGTGCTTCCCTGGTTCTCGGGACTGGTGACAGCGCTGTTGGTGGTTGGTCCGTTGCTCGGGATGAGCGTGTGGGCCACCCAGAACGCCTTGCCCGACGCGGACTCCGGCTACCCCCACGGAGCACTGGGTGCAGCGCCCTTGCTCACGCCCGCCGCCGAGCGCACCCTGCCAGCCACCGCCGTCGACCATGGCCAGGGGCCGGAGCGCAGCAACACGCTGGTCATCACGCCCGACGAACAGGGCGGGTACGGCTCGGCACTGATGCGCGGCGCCGGAACCACACTCGACTCGTTGTCCACCATCGCGGCGGCCAGGCAGATCAGCGGCCCTCCCGGAAGAGAGCAGCTCCGGGGTGACGATGACGCCACGGCCTCGATCCGGACCGCCGTCGCAACCATCGTGGCCGGCACCGGGGTCGACCCGCGGCCCGCACTGGAGCAGCTGGGGGCGGGCTTCGTGGTCCTGAAGGCCCCCGATGCCGCCGCGCAGCTGACCGCGAACAGGATCGACGCCGTACCCGGCCTGGTGGCCGTCGGCCAGACAGACGCCGGCTGGCTGTGGCGGATAACGCCGCTCAGCGACGCCGCAGCGAAAGACGCCGAGACCGCGCACCGCGCCCGGATCATCGACCCCAAGGGTGCCGTCACGGCCCTGCTGCCGTCTTCGGGCAACAACGTGGACGGGGCCGTTCCGGACGGTGCTGTTGGCCGCAAGCTCGTACTCGCCGAACGTTTCGATCCGGGGTGGAGTGCATGGCTGGACGGGCATCGCCTGACTGCCACCACGTCCGGCTGGGCACAGTCCTTCACCCTGCCCGCACGCGGCGGTGACCTCGAAGTCCGCTATGTCAGTCCATGGGAGCCCTGGCTCGGTGCCCTACAGGTGTTGGTGATCGGCCTGACTGCCCTCCTGGCCATCCCGATGCCAGCCCGGCGCCCAAGGCCCACCCGGACCATTCAGGACCGGGGCCGGGAAGAACAGCCCCTCCCCAAGGAGCGCAGCAGTGTCTAAGGACAACACCCAAGCCCCAAGGACCGCCCCGAAGGCGGCCTCGAAGGCTGGCAAAAAGAAGGCCGGCAAGAAGAAGTCCGGCAAGAAGCCGCAAGGCCGCGGCATCGTCACCGGATTGCTTTCGGCCGGCGTCCTGCTTGCCGGGGGAGCAGGGGTGGTCTTCGCCGCGGGGGTCCTTCCCGGACCGGCCGGAAGCCGGACGCTCGAGGCCAAACTCTCGGACGTTCCCGCCGGCCGCAGCACCATGGTGTGTCCCGGCCCCGCGGTGCTGCCCGAAGGGACAGCCGCCGGCACCGACGCCCAATTCAGCCCTGTTTCGCGGACGGCGAAGAACAGCCTGAACGCCCTGGTACTCAGCGACGCCTCAGGGACCCTGCCCGGAAGCAGGGTGGCGGCCCTGGACGGAAGTGCGGCCAGGACCGTCTCCGAGGCACCGAAGGGAACCCCGGCGCCGGCCCCCGGACCGCCGGCGCTCAAAGCCGCAACGGTTGCGCAGTCCGCTCCCAAGATCACCGTGCTCGACGCCGAACCCACCGGCAACCAGCAGGCCGCCATGGCCGCCGTCGGAAGCTACTCCGCCGCGGACGGCGACCTGCGCGGCCTCGCCGTGGCCCAATGCCAGCAGCCCTCGAACGATTTCTGGCTCCTTGGCGCCGACACCACCCTGGGACGGACCGCGCTGCTGCACCTCAGCAACGCCTCCGGGACGCCGGCCACGGTCAACCTTGAACTCCTCGGCGCGAAGGGGCGGATCCAGTCACCCGGAAGCCGCGGGCTCCTGGTTCCGCCGCACAGCAGCCGCATCATCAATCTGGCCGGCCTCGCCGCCGATGAGAAGCACCTCTCCCTCCACGTGCGCAGCAGCGGCGGTCCAGTCGCCGCAACCGTCCAGCAGAGCGTACTGCGCGGGCTCGTCTCCGGCGGAGTGGAACAGCTCGCACCGGGCGCCGGCCCTGCGGACGCCCAGGTCATGACCGGCGTCGTCGTCCAGGATCCCAAGACCATCAAGGCGCTCAGCAGCAAGGGCGGCTTCTCCGACGCGGTTCCTGCTCTTGAAATCACCGTCCCCGGTGCGGCCGACGCCGTCGTGGACGTCAGGCTCTTCGGACCAAACGGGCAACAGACACTGCCCGGCGGGGGAGCGGTCACCGCCAAGGCGGGCTCGGTCACCGAACTCCGCCTGGACGGCGTGCCCGCAGGAACCTACACGGTGAGCGCCACCTCGGACGTGCCCTTCGCCGCGGCCGCCCGGCTGCTCGGGAACCCGCGCGAATCCGCGCCCATGGACTTCGCCTGGTCACCGGCTGCCGTCCGCCTCGGCAGCCAGCACGTTGTGGCCGTGCCGCAGGACGGGCTCCGCTTCCTCAGTTTCGGCGTACCCGACGGCAGGGCAACCGTGAGCTACACCCCGGTGACGGCGGACGGCAAGCTCGGCAAGACCGAATCGGTGGACATCGCGGGGGGAACGACGACGGTCATCGGCGTTCCGGACAGCGCCAAGGGGCCCGCGGTGATTGGCTATGTCGTGGCCGCCTCGGGCGACCCGGCTTACGGTGCCGTGCTGCTCGGCGAGGAGGACGGACCCGGGATCTCGACGGTAGCCATCCAGCAGGGTGCGCTGGGGCACGAGAAAGTCGCGGTCACGCTGGGGTACTGAAGTCCGGCGTATTGAATTCCGGCGTGCCGGGACCCGCCGGCCGCGTTACTGGTAACGGCGGCGGTACACCGGATCCAGGGATTCCGGCGGAACCCCCAGGTACTCTGCGGTGTATTCCACGACGACGTCATGGATGAGATCCTGCAGTTCCTCCCGGCCGCCCGCGGTGTGTTCCACCACACGGCGGTACACGGTGATGAGCGGACCTTCGGTGCGGGTGCCCCTGCTGCAGGCGCCCAATGGAGCGGCTCCGCCTTCGGCCACAAGTTGCTCCAGGTTGGGCGGGATCTCCTCCACGGCGAAAGCCACACCGCTGAGTTGCTGGCCCCACATGTCCTGGAGCCGTTCGGCCGAGTCCAGGACCAGATCGTCGAAGCGTTCCGCCCTGCTGCGGTAGCCCGGAAGGGTGGGAAGCATGACTTCGCCGCGTTGGCCCCGGCCGTGACGGTTCCGCCGGCGCTGCCTGAAGCTGCGCACCGGAGCGCCGGATGGGTTTCCGCCGGCTTCGCCCAGGCTGATCGTGAAGCCCGGACTTTGGTGCTGTGACTGCATAACTAGACTTTAGTCCCCATCGGCTCCCAAATCTCGCTGCGCTCGATTCGGGGCCCTCGCCGATGTGGGCCCACCCATCGTTCCGAAATCTCGCTGCGCTCGATTCGGGGCCCTCGCCGATGTGGGCCCACCCATCGTTCCGAAATCTCGCTGCGCTCGATTCGGGGCCCTCGCCGATGTGGGCCCACCCATCGTTCCGAAATCTCGCTGCGTGAGGATTGAGAGGGCGCGCGGCCAGCGCGACATAATGCGCGCGCAGGGGCCAATGCGCCGTGTGCCGCCCTGCACCCGCTAATCTGGGATGTTGTGGGTGCTATTCGCCAATGTTCCAGGTCAGCCTGCCGCCAGTCCGCGGTGGCCACTCTGACGTACGTTTACGCCGAGTCCACGGCCGTGCTGGGGCCGCTGGCGATGTACGCCGAACCCCACTCCTACGATCTGTGCACCCAGCACGCCGGCTCCCTGACGGTCCCGCGCGGCTGGGAAGTGCTCCGTCTCGCGATGCCTTCCACCCCGCCCGAACCGGGTCCGGACGACCTGCTGGCCCTGGCGAACGCAGTGCGCGAAGCCGCGGCGGCTCCCGAGGTTTCCGAACAGCGGACCGGACGTCCCGCCGTCGAACCTCCGGTGGTCGAGGGCACCCGCCGCGGACACCTGCGCATCCTGCGCGAGCCTTCCTGAGGCGTAAAGTCAATCGTCCCCGCAGTTGCCGGGCTGTACGCTGGAAGCTGCACATCCGGTCCGCCACCGGCACCATGAGACGGTGCCATCCAGGGAGCTACAGCCATGCCAAAGGTCAGTCCTGAACTGTTGTCCATTCTGCGTTGCCCGGTCACCGGTTCACCGCTGGTCCAGGAAGGCGAAGAGCTGGTAGCGGTCGAAGCGGACTCCACGGGCAACAAGCCCCGCTACAGCATCCAGGACGGCATCCCGCTGCTGCTCCCGCCGGAACTGCTGGCCGCGGCGGACTCTGCCGCCTCAGACCAGCACGACGCTCCCCGCAAAGCCTGACCGCACGCATCTGTTCCAGCCGTTAACCGGTTCTATCTAAGGACATCCATGACTTTCGACTTCAAGGTTGCCGACCTTTCCCTGGCCGAGGCAGGCCGCCACCAGATCCGCCTCGCCGAACATGAAATGCCGGGCCTGATGTCCCTGCGCGCCGAATTCGGCCCGAGCCAGCCGCTCAAGGGCGCCCGGATCGCAGGATCTCTCCACATGACCGTGCAGACCGCCGTGCTTATCGAGACCCTGACCGCCCTGGGCGCGGAAATCCGCTGGGCCTCCTGCAACATCTTCTCCACCCAGGACGAAGCCGCTGCCGCCGTCGTCGTCGGCAAGGGCACCCCTGAGGACCCGCAGGGTGTGCCGGTCTTCGCCTGGAAGGGCGAAACCCTCGATGAGTACTGGTGGACCGCCGAGCAGATCCTCACCTGGCCCGGTGCCGACAGCAACCCGGAGCTGGGCCCCAACATGATCCTCGACGACGGCGGTGACGCCACGCTGCTGCTGCACAAGGGCGTCGAGTTCGAAGCCGCCGGCGCCGTGCCGGAAGCCACCGACGACGATCCGGAAGAATATGCGCTGATCCTCGGCGTGCTCCGTGCCTCCCTCGCCCGGGACCCGCAGAAATGGACCCGCATCGCCGCCGGCATCCGCGGCGTCAGCGAAGAGACCACCACCGGCGTGCACCGCCTCTACCAGCTCGCCGAACAGGGCAAGCTGCTGTTCCCGGCGATCAACGTCAACGACTCCGTCACCAAGAGCAAGTTCGACAACAAGTACGGCATCCGCCACTCGCTGCCGGACGGCATCAACCGCGCCACCGACGTGCTGATCGGCGGCAAGGTCGCCGTCGTCTGCGGCTACGGCGACGTCGGAAAGGGTGCGGCGGAAGCGCTCCGCGGCCAGGGCGCCCGGGTGATCGTCACCGAAATCGACCCCATCTGCGCGCTGCAGGCCGCCATGGACGGCTACCAGGTGGCGCGCCTCGAAACCGTGCTGGAACAGGGTGACATCTTCATCACCACCACGGGCAACAAGGACGTCATCATGGCCGAGGACATGGTGCGCATGAAGAACAAGGCGATCGTGGGCAACATCGGCCACTTCGACAACGAGATCGACATGGCCGGCCTGGCCAAGGTCGACGGGGTCAAGAAGGTGGAGATCAAGCCCCAGGTCCACGAGTGGGTCTTCGACGCCGGCACCGCCGCCGAACGCTCCATCATCGTGCTCTCCGAAGGCCGCCTCCTGAACCTGGGCAACGCCACGGGCCACCCCTCCTTCGTGATGAGCAATTCCTTCGCCAACCAGACCATCGCCCAGATCGAGCTGTGGACCAAGCGGGACCAGCCTGAAGGCGAACGCGAATACGAAAACCAGGTCTACGTGCTGCCGAAGATCCTCGACGAGAAGGTGGCCCGGCTGCACCTGGACGCGCTGGGCGTCGAACTCACCGAACTCAGCAAGGAACAGGCCGAATACCTGGATCTGGACGTGGCCGGTCCGTACAAGCCGGAGCACTACCGCTACTGATGTCCGGGGGAACCCGGTAGAACGGGCCCTGCCCTAGCGCGGTGCGGCGCGGGTTGTGTCATGCAACCCGCGCCGCGCTGTTTGCCGCCCCGGCGCGGCTAGAATTGTCTGGTTACTTTGACAAGCCCGTTTCGATGCCGGGCTGCATTTGGGGATGTGGAGACGGAACATGGGGAACAGGGCAAAACGCCGCACCGGGAAGATCCTGGCCATTGCCGGGATCTGTGCCGCGGTCGCAGCAGGCGGAATCGGCGTCGCGACGGCGCCTTCGTGGCTGGACCGTGCCCCCGAATCGGAAGCGGGCTCCCCGCAGCGCAGCGAAGTCGGGCTCGCCTCCGCCGTCGTCAAGGCCGTGGAACTGGGTGTCACGCCCCTGGACGGCGCACGTGAGGTAAACCCGGCCGTCGGGCCGACCGTGAAGGCCGTCAACGGCACCGTCAAGGACGTCGTCCTGGCCCCGGCGGCCGGCGGCACACCGGTGAAGGGCAACGTCAGTGCGGACGGCAGCACGTGGAGCACCCTGGAACCGCTGAAGTTCAATACCAAGTACAGCTACTCCTTCACCGTGGTGGACGGCGCCGGCCGGGAAACCAAGAAGACCCAGGAATTCACCACGGTCTCCACGCCCAACGAAGCCGACGCCTCGGTGTATCCGCTGAACGGTTCGATCATGGGCTCCGGCCAGCCGATCGAAATCAACTTCAGCGAGCCGGTACTGAACAAAGCCGCGATGGAGAAGACCGTGAAGATTACGGTCTCCTCCAAGCAGAAGGTGGCCTGGCGCTGGTACTCCGACCAGAAGGTCCGCATCCGCCCGGAGAAGTTCTGGGCATCGGGCACCAAGGTCACCGTGGACCTTGCGCTCTTCGGCAAGGAGTTCGGCAATGGCATGATCGGTAATTCCAACGTCAAGGTCTCCTACACCACCGGGCCGCAGCGGGTTGCGGTGGTCGACGACCTGACCAAGATCATGAACGTGTACATTGACGGCAAACTGGCCCACACCGCTCCGGTGACTCTCGGGGGTCCTGACTGGCTGTCTCCCACCGGTTACGCCGTAATCATGGAACAGCAGCGCTATTCGAAGTTCAACGCCGGCAGCATCGGCCTCAAGCCCGGCGACAAGGGCTACTACCCGCCGCTGACCGTGGAACGGGCCAACCGCTTGACCAACTCCGGGGTGTATGTGCACCAGGCGCTCCCGTCCGCATATGCATACGTGGGTTCGGTGAATGTGTCGCACGGCTGCGTGGGGCTGCTCCCGGCGGATGCAGCCTGGTTCTTCGACAACATGCGCACCGGCGATCTGGTCCAGGTGCTGAACACCGGGGCGCCAGCTGTGGAGCCGCTGGAAGGCTTTGGCGACTGGAACATTCCCTGGGCCTCCTACGCCCACCGCTAAGCCGCTACCGCCTACGCCCACCGTTGAGCCGGCACCGTCAGGGGCCGCCTTGCTTCAGTCGCTGAACGGGGTCCGGGCCAGCCGTTCGCCTATGGTCCGGCTGCGTTCCTCGGCGCGCGCGAGCCTTTTCAATTCCCGGTTCCGGCGCTCGCCCAGCACCGCCCACAGATAGTCTTCCGGGAGCGTTCCCGGCGGAGGCGGGGGAGCCACGTGCGCTGACAGTTCCGACGCGAGGGAAACGGCCATATTGATGCGCGACGCCGGAGCCATCCTGGGTGCCTGCTGCACGAACTGGTTGGCCCGCCGGGCTGCCGCGTCGGGGATCCGGGCGATGTCGGCGAGGGCCACCCATCCCTGCAGATAAGGCGGCGCGAAGGCGAAGACCTTCACTTCCTGCTGCACGCGCTGGCGGAGCGCGTAGGTTCCAGCCACGATGTCGCCGAGCCTCTTCGACTTGTCGTTGAAGAGGGCGACCCCCACGGCCAGGCCGCCGAAGGTCAGGAAGATTTCGAGGAAGCCGATCAGCCCCCGGATCACCGCGTGCCGGAAGCGGATGGACCCGCCGTCGTCGCGGACGATCCGCAGCCCGACGGCGAGCTTGCCCACGGAGCGGCCGCGGCTCAGGGTCTCGACAGCGACCGGGACGATCACCAGGCACAACACGGCGCTGGAGAGCAACATCGCGCGCCCGGCTGCTTCGTCCAGGTCCGGGACCAGGCTGCCAATGAGAAGCATCACGCACATCAGGAGCACGAAATACACCAGCAGGTCCAGTATCAGCCCGAGCGCGCGGGCCGCGAACGATGCCGGCCTGAGTTCAAGGACTACTGCTTCGCCGGTAATGATGGAACTCACGGATGCCCCCAACTGTGATTGCTTGTCCTCAGAGTTTAGGCCCCCGTCAGAGGCGGCCGGGGGTTAGGGTAGTGCCGTGGATATCGACGCCTTTTCCGCGGTGCACTCAGCCAAATGGGCGCGCCTTCACGATCTGGCGCACCAGCGGCGCCTCAGCGGCGACGAAGCCGATGAACTCCTGAAGCTGTACCAGGCGGCGTCCTCGCATCTGTCGCTCATCCGCTCGGTGGCGCCGGAAGGGGCGTTGTCGGCATCCTTGTCCGCGGCGCTGGCCCAGGCACGGACCCGCTTTACCGGGGCCCGTTCGAACTTCATGGAGGACCTGGCCGGGTTCTTTGTGGTGTCCCTGCCGGCTGCGTTCTACCGCCTCCGGTGGATGACCCTGTGGTGCGGGGTTTTCTTCTGCCTTGTCGGTGCCGCATATGCCTTGTGGATCGGGACGTCCCCCGAGGCACTTCGTTCGCTCGGGAGCAACGCGCAGCTGAAGCAGTACGTGGACGAGAAGTTCATCGACTACTACTCGGAAAACCCCGCAGCCTCCTTCGCCGGCGCGGTGTGGACCAACAACGCCTGGATCGGGGCGCAGGCCGTCGCCTTGGGAATCACGGGGTTCTGGGTGCCCATGATGCTTGTGGCCAACGCCCAGGGAGTGGGCATCGCCGCCGGGGTCTTCGCCGCCACGGGCAAGCTGGACGTGTTCTTCAGCTACATCCTGCCGCACGGACTCATGGAGCTCACCGCGGTCTTCATCGCCTCCGCTGCCGGTCTGAAGATTTTCTGGGCCATGGTGTCACCCGGCCCGCGGCGGCGCATGCAGGCCGTGGCCGATGAAGGCCGCTCCTTGATCACCGTTGCCCTCGGGCTGGTGCTCGTGCTGTTCGTCTCCGGGCTGGTTGAAGCCTTCGTGACGCCCAGCCCTTTGCCAGTCTGGGCAAAACTCCTGATCGGTGCACTGGTCCTCGCCGCTTACTGGGGGTACACCCTGGTGCTGGGCGGAAGGGCATTCCGCGCCGGCTCGACCGGCGACCTCGACAGCAAGGACGCCGGATACCGGGCGATCGCCGCCTGACGCGCGCGGGGGATTCCGGCGCTTGCCGGGGTGGCTCATCGCTCCGGTACCGAGGCTGACGGTAGGCTCGAATACAGAGAATATTGCCGGTGACCTGTTTTACGCCGGCATGCGAACCCTACGGAAGTGACGCGACGTGAGTGACAAAACCCCGAACCCCAGTGAGCCGGACGTGGAATTCGACGACGGCGAGCCGGCTTTCGAGTGGATGAAGCCGGCCGCCGCCAAGGCAGCGCCTGAGAAGGTGCCGTCCGCTTCGCCCGCTGATTCCGCGGAACCCGCCAAACCCGCGGCTGCGGCCAAGTCCGGTGCCGCCAAGTCGGATGCAGCCAGGCCGGCAAAGCAGCCTGAGAGCCGCGCCGACCGCAAAGCCGCCGAGGCTGCCGGAGCCACGCCGGAACCGTCACTTTTCGCCGAGCCCCTTCCGACGTCGGCCCTCCAGGTCCGGCCGCCGGAAGCGGAAGTTGCGCGCCGGAACGCCGAACGCGAACTTGCCGCCAACGCCAAGCCGGTGACGCCCCGCATCTTCCAGGTGCTCCTGGCAGTGTTTTATCCGGTGGTGCTGCTGGTCCTGGCCATCAGGGCCGTGACCAGCCCGCTCTTCCTCTGGGTGGAGTACAACCGTCCGGGATTCCCGGGCGACGGATACGGCTTCAGCACCGATGACCGGATGAGCTACGGCTCCTATGCCGTGGACTACCTCAGCAACTGGGCAGGGCCGCGGTATCTCGGCGACCTGCTCCACGAAGACGGCACGAAACTGTTCAAGGACAGCGAAGTCGCGCACATGGCTGACGTGAAGCTTGTCATGCTTTCGGCGTTCGGGGCTGCCGCGCTGATGGTAGTCATCGGCATTATCGGAATGCTGTACCTCCGCAAGCGAAGCACGGGCGGCATCCGCCGTGGCCTCTTTGCCGGGTCCATCGCAACACTGGTGGTCATCCTGGCACTGGGCACCCTCGGGGTCCTCGGCTGGCAGCAGTTCTTCACCGAATTCCACAGGATCTTCTTCGCCAACGGGACGTGGACCTTCTCCCTTGACGACACCCTGATCCGCCTGTTCCCGGGACAGTTCTGGATGGACGCCGGCATCGCCATCGCCGGGCTGGTCTTCCTGGCGGCCCTGTTGACGCTGATCCTCACCTGGCCCACGCGGCGGCGCCGCGGCCTGCCGCCGCGGAAGGGGCCGGCAAGCGAAACGGGTACGGAAGGGGAAGACGCCGACGACGCCGAGGCAAACGGGGGCGACGCGGTCGCCGGCGGGGCCAAAGCCTAGCGAAACCCGCTAAAGCGGTCCCGTCAACCGGGACGGGCAAAGCAGGAGTGATCCTGCAGATCCGGTGGCTTCGGAGCAACTGAAGCCACCGGATCTGCGGGATCAATTGCTTAACGCTAGATCCAGGACGGCATCCACATGCGCATCCGCCATTCCTGGTAGCTGATGGTTTCGGCCGTCCAGACCGGGTAGAAGTACGCGGAAACCAGCACGGCAAGGACCACTACCAGCGCCACGAGGTAGAGGCCGGACAGCCTCCGCCATTGCGGGGCGCCCGGTCTGCCCAGGATCCGGCCCAGCCCGTATGCCAGGGCGAGGATGAGGAATGGCTCGAAGGACAGGGCGTAGAAGAAGAACATGGTCCGCTCGGGGTACATGAACCACGGCAAGTAGCCTGCGGCGACTCCGGCGAGAATGGCGCCCGCCCGCCAGTCGCGGCGCCCGGCCCACCAGAACAACAGCACTGCCAGGGCGACCGTCGCACCCCACCAGATCACGGGATTGCCCACGGAAAGGACCGCGGTGGTGCATGTGGGGAGTTCGCAGCCTGCGCTACCCAGTTTGGGGGACTCGTAGAAGAAGGACGTGGGCCGGCCCATCACCAACCAGCTCCACGGGCTCGATTCGTACGGATGGTCCGCGCCAAGGCCTTGATGGAACTTGTACGCCTCCAAGTGGTAGTGCGCCAGGGAGCGGAGCGGCGCCGGAATCCAGTCCCAAGCCGAGGCCGGTTGCTTCTCCGCCCAGCCGCGGAAGTAGGCGTCCTTGGAGAGGAACCAACCAGTCCAGGTGGCGAGGTACACGGCCGCCGCCACCGGGATCATGCTGAAGAATGCCGGGACGCCGTCCTTCAGGACCGCGGCGCTGGCCCAGCTGCGGATCCCGGCGATCCGGCGCGCGTTCATGTCCCAGAGGACCGTCAGCAGGCCGAACACGGCTGCGAAGGCCAGCGCCGACCATTTCACGCCCACCGCCAGGCCGAGGCAGACGCCGGCCACGAGCCGCCACCACCGCATGCCAAGGAAGGGTCCGGCCACCAGGGCGGTCGCCGCCGGCGGGCCGTCCCGGTAGGCCGCGGCGAGGCGCGCTGCCAGCCGGCGCCGCCCGTCGTCGCGGTCCATCAGCAGGGCGCCGAACGCCGCGAGGATCCAGAACATCAGGAAGATGTCGAGGATCGCCGTGCGGGACATGACCAGATGGTGGCCGTCGATGGCGAGCAGCAGGCCGGCCACCCCGCCCAGCACGTGCGAACGGAAAAGCTTCAGCGCGATAAGCGAGACCAGGAAGACGGACAGGGTTCCCGTCAGGGCCGCGGCAAAGCGCCAGCCGAAAGGGTTGTCCGGGCCGAAGAGACCCATGCCCCAGGCGATCATCCATTTACCGACGGGCGGATGCACCACGTACTCGGGGGTGTCCAGCGGCAGGACCGGGTGCCCGGCCTTGAAGGAGTCGTTGGCCTTTTGCGGCCAGTTCCGCTCGTAGCCACTCAGCAGGTAGGAGTAGGCGTCCTTGACGTAATAGGTTTCGTCGAACACCAGGCTGTGCGGGTTGTCCAGCCGGACGAAACGCAGGATTCCGGCGATCACCGCGGTGATGGTGGGAATCAGCCAGAACCACAGACGCAACGACGGCGGATAGTCCCGCCAGCTTTGGATCCCGCCGATCAGCCTGGCCCGGAGAGCGGCGGCCGTGAACGCTCCGGCCGGCCGCACCAGCCAACTTGGGGAGGCAGGGCGCACGGAGGTCTCGGTCACCTGCCCCATGCTACCGCCGCCGGCTGTGGGCGCAGCGCGTGTGCCCGGCGTGGAAGCCGGGCGCTTTCTGGGAGACTGTCCGTCATGACGCAGAAGGTACAGACAGGTATCCATAACGGCATCCCGACGTATTCGCTCGACGGGGAAGGGCCGTGCCTCGGCACGCTGCATTTCGGCGTCGGAATGCGTGATGAGCCTGCAGCCCTGGCCGGCATCACCCATCTTGTGGAGCATCTGCTGCTCCGCTCCATCCGGCCGATGACGGTGCTGCATGGCGCCGCTACGGACACGGATTCGGTGGAGTTCTGGGCAAGGGGAGAGCCGGCCGACGTCGGGGAGTTCCTGAACACCATCGCGGACGCAGTTCTAGGGTTCCCCGGGGTGTCCGATGAGGACATCGCCCTGGAGAAGGCCATCATCGAGGCGGAGGACCCGAACAAGTTCCGTGCCGTCTCGAGCGGTCTGATGTGCAACCGCTTCGGAACTACCGACCTCGGAGCCGCCCATTTCGGGGTACCGGCGACACAGAGCCTGACCAGGCCCGAGCTGCTTGCATGGGCCGGACAGTGGCTCGTTGCGGACAACGCAGCCTTGACATTCTCCGGCCGGATCCCCGGCTCTTTGGAGGTCCGGTTGCCGTCGGGCAGGGTCCCGGAGCGAACGGTGGCCGCCCCGCTCGTCACCGAACCGACGCTGATCGTTTCCACGAAGGACGGCGTGGCGCTGTCTTTGCTTGTCCCCGCTGTGGATGCCGCTCTGCTAGCCGAAGCGCTTCGCTACGAGTTGCACCGTCGGCTCGGCCACGACCGTGGACTGATCTACTGGGCTGTCGACTTCCAGACGACGGTGGATGAGGACAATACTCAACTTGACCTCATCCTCGATCCGACGTCGTCGAACATCATCGCGGCCTTCGACTCGGGCGTTGCTGCACTGCGCGAAGTGGCACGGGACGGATTCAGTGAGGAAGCCTTGGCCTGCGCGCGGAAAGCCCGGATCGCTGGCTTGGAGTACGGACGTTCCGTCCCGGATTGGCACCTTGACCAGTTGGCCGTGGACGGGCTGCGTGGACGGAGCACGCCCACCGTGGAAGCCGCCGTCCAGCACCTGGAGTCTTTGACGGCGAAGGGGCTCACGGCATCTCTCGTAGGGAGCATGGAAAGCCTCATGGTCGCCGTCGCCGGGTTTGCGAAGCCCCGCAGGAAGCACGCCGCAGCTCACGGGTTGGCCTTTGACCGCTCCCGGATCTGGCAGGACACGGAAACTGCCGAATCCAACGGGCACAGAACCTGGCGGACCAAGGGATCCGAGGACACCCTCTGGCTCAGCCCGGATCGCGTACTGAAGCGGAGCGGCAACAAGACCAAAGCGATCGCACTGGCGGACGTCGCACTGGTAGGGGACCGCAGCTGTGGCTGTGTCTGCCTGATCGACCTCCGCGGCCGGAGCACGGAGGTCGACGTCTCCGAGTGGAAGAGGAGTAAGAAATTGCGCAGGGCCCTGCTGGGGGCGTTCCCTGCGGAGATTGTCCGCGCCTTCCCTGCGGATTAGCCACGGTTCCCGCGCAGTCGAGGTTCCCGGGCATGCGGAGCGATTTCCTGGGTAGCGTTGGGGGCTAGGCTTGGTCAGGTGAGTGAAGAAGCGCAGCCCCAGGCCGACGTCGTCGATTCCGACCCGGAGACCCCACAGGAAACCGCAGCGGAAGACGCCCTGAGCCGCGATCTCCTGCCCGTCATTCCGGGTGGCGGCAGGATCGTGCTCGCGGCCACGCCGATCGGCAACGTCGGTGACGCCTCAAGCCGCCTGGTGGAACTCCTCCAGACCGCACACGTCATCGCCGCCGAGGACACCCGCCGGCTTCACCGGCTGGTGCACGCCTTGGGCATCGAGGTCTCGGGCCGTGTCATCAGCTACCACGAGCACAATGAGGCCACCAAGACCGCAGACCTCCTGGAACAGGTCCAGGCGGGCAAGACCATCCTGATGGTGAGCGACGCCGGCATGCCCGCCGTCTCCGACCCCGGCTTCCGGCTGGTCGAGGCAGCCGTGGCAGCGGGACTGTTCGTCACCGCCGTGCCCGGTCCGTCCGCGGTGCTGACGGCCCTCGCCCTCTCCGGCCTGCCCACCGACCGCTTCTGCTTCGAAGGCTTCCTGCCGCGCAAGGCGGGGGAGCGCAGCTCCCGCTTGGCGGAGCTCGACGCCGAACGCCGCACCATGGTGTTCTTTGAAGCCCCGCACCGGCTCGAAGCCATGCTCCGGGCGCTCCATGACCGCTTCGGCGGGGAGCGCAGGGTCGCCGTGTGCCGCGAACTGACCAAGACCTATGAGGAAGTCCTCCGTGGCACCGTCCATGAACTGCTGGAGTGGGCGGAAAACAGCGAGGTCCGCGGTGAAATCGCCGTAGTGGTGGACGGCGCACCCGAGCAGGCGCCCGGCACTCCGGAGGACCACGTGGCCGCCGTCAACGAGCTGGTGGCGCAGGGAATCCGGCTGAAGGAGGCAGTTGCCGCCGTCGCCGAGGAGGCCCGCGTCAGCAAGCGGGAACTGTACTCTGCCGTGCTCGCGGCGCGTTAGGGGCAGTGCTCGCGGCGCGGTAGGGACTGTGCCCGCACGGCCCCGGAACCGGCTGTGCAAGTGCACAGAGACCGGTGCCGGGAGCAGTGCGCGAAGGCGTAGACACTCTTTTGATTCCAGCAGTACCGTGGCTGTTAATCCCGCAATACTGCGACCCACGTAACACCATGGGTTGGTGCATTTCTACAATCCACCACCTGACGAAGGAGTCACTGTGACTGTCACCGCCGATCGCGAAGCCGAGCTGCTCGCCAAGGTTCCCACCGGTCTGTTCATCAACGGTGAGTGGCGCGCCGCCTCCACCGGCCAGACCTTCGATGTCGAGGACCCGGCCACCGGCAAAGTCCTCCTGAGCATCGCCGACGGCACCAGCGAGGACGCCCTCGCCGCCCTCGATGCCGCCGACGCCGCGCAGGCCGGCTGGGCCCGCACCGCGCCGCGCGAGCGCGCCGAGATCCTCCGCCGCGCCTTTGAACTCGTCACCGAACGCGCCGAGGACTTCGCCCTCCTTATGACCCTCGAAATGGGCAAGCCGCTGGCCGAGGCCCGTGGCGAGGTCACCTACGGGGCCGAGTTCCTCCGCTGGTTCTCCGAAGAAACCGTGCGCGACTACGGCCGCTACCTCACCACCCCCGAGGGCAAGAACAAGATCCTTGTCCAGCGCAAGCCGGTGGGCCCCTGCCTCCTGATCACCCCGTGGAACTTCCCGCTCGCCATGGCCACCCGCAAGGTCGCTCCGGCCATCGCCGCCGGGTGCACCATGGTGATCAAGCCCGCCAAGTTCACCCCGCTGACCACCCAACTGTTCGTGGCAACCCTGGCCGAAGCAGGCGTGCCCGCCGGTGTCGTCAACGTGGTGTCCTCCTCCAGCGCCTCTTCCATCTCCGGCCCGATCATGAAGGACTCCCGCCTCCGCAAGGTCTCCTTCACCGGTTCCACCCCCGTGGGCAAGCGCCTGATCGCCGACGCCGCCAACAACGTCCTGCGCACCTCCATGGAACTGGGCGGCAACGCACCGTTCATCGTCTTCGAGGATGCCGACCTGGACAAGGCCGTCGAAGGCGCCATGGCCGCCAAGATGCGCAACATGGGCGAGGCCTGCACCGCTGCCAACCGCTTCCTGGTCCACGAGTCCGTGGCCGCGGAATTCACCGCAAAGTTCGCTGCCGCCATGGGTGCCCTGACCACGGGCCGCGGAACCGAAGACACGTCCAAGGTGGGTCCGCTGATCGACTCCGGTGCCCGCGACGACGTCCACGCATTGGTCACCGCTGCCGTGGCCCAGGGTGCCACTGTCGCCACCGGCGGCGGTCCGGTCGAGGGCGACGGCTACTTCTACGCGCCAACGGTCCTCGCAAACGTTCCGAACGACGCCGACATCCTCGGCTCCGAGATCTTCGGACCGGTGGCCCCCGTGACCACCTTCGCCACCGAAGAGCAGGCCATCAAGCTGGCCAACGCGAGCGAGTACGGCCTGGCGTCCTACCTCTACACCCGCGACTACGCCCGCATGTTCCGCGTGGCCGAGCAGATCGAGTTCGGCATGGTCGGCTTCAACGCCGGTGTCATCTCGAACGCCGCGGCACCGTTCGGCGGCGTGAAGCAGTCCGGCCTGGGCCGTGAAGGCGGCGCCGAGGGCATCGCCGAGTACACCACCACCCAGTACATCGGCATCGCCGACCCGTACGCCGGCTAGCAGCAGCCTCCACACAACAACAGGCGAGGGCCCGGTTCCGGAACAATCCGGAGCCGGGCCCTTTCCGTTCGCGCGGTCCCGCCGTTCAGTTGCCGCGCCTCAGTTGCCGCGCCTCAGTTGCCGCGCCGCAGCCGCCGGACGGCCTTCCGGCAGGCGCTCCAGGCCCGGCTGCCCGCGTGCACGGCACTGCGGCCGATCCAGCGGAACGGGGCGGAAACCGTCCGGAACCAGCGGGACAACAACGACGGCGGGAACCAGTCGGCGCGCAAGCGCACCAGCCATGACCCTCCGCGTCGCAGCATTGCCCGGACCTCGGCCAGCCGCTCGGCAGTGAGCCGGGACCCGGCGCCGGGGGTGCCGCCGTCCGAGGGGCGACCGTAACGGTGCCGTTCGAAATCGCCGGTGAGGGCACGCACTGCCCGCATGCCGGCGTCGTCGGCGTGTGCGGAAGGAAGGGACTCCTGCAGCCCGGCGGCAAAATGCCGGGGCGTTTGGCTGGCCTGCGGGACATGGCCGTAGTCGCGGGCCAGGTCCTGCAGCTCTTCCCAGGCCAGTGCGGGCGATACGGCGGCAGCCGCCTGGGCTGCCGGGCGGAATTCCCTAAGGCGGCGGGCCCGGATGCCAGCCCGGAGCAGGCGCGGCGAGGCCAGCAATGCCGCCGCAAGCAGCACGCCCGCCAGGACAAAGACAGCCTGCGGGATTCCGGCCCCGGCCCCTGTACCGGCGCCCGGCAGCGGAGCGGGCGGAAGGGCGCTGCTGTTGGGCTGGGGTGTCTGGTTCGGGATCGGGATGGCATCCTCGTCCAGGTTGCTGCCGCTGCCGCCCGGGATCACGGCGTCGGCAGCATAGTCCGGAACGGAACCCCGGGAAGGTGTCGGCTCGAACGGCACCCAGCCAAGCCCCTCGAAATAGAGCTCCGGCCAGGCGTGCGCGTCCCGGGCATCCACCGCGAATTCTGTCAGCGGCTCGCGGTCGCCTACGGCGATGGAGTTCCCGGTGGGATGCCCTGGCGCGTAACCGACTGCGATCCTGCTGGGGATGCCCGAAACCCTGGCCATGACGGCCATCGCGGAGGCAAAGTGCACGCAGTAGCCGCTCTTTTGCTGGAGGAAATCGGCCAGCACGGACAGGCCGTTGCCGTCGTAGCCGCCCTGGACCGGGGCCTGCAGGGAGTACGTGAACTCGGCCGACCGCAGGTACCTCTGGATGGCCAGGGCCTTGGCGAAGTTGTTCCGGATGCCCGCGGTTAGCGTGCCGGCGGTGGTCCGGACGATCTCCGGAAGGTTGCCCGGGACCTGGGTGAATTCGCCCGGAAGCTCGCCGGGGCCCGGGGAGGCTGTTCCCGCCCGGCTCAGGGCTCCAGCCGTGATCTGCGGGAAAACCGAGACGACCGTGTAATGCTGGTTCCGTGAGGTGGAGTCCTCGCCCCGAATGCTCAGGGTCAGCGGATCCCAGGACCAGCGGCCGTTGAGCCCATTGACCGCAGCCGGCGTGTACGGGACCGGCAGATACGGGCTGGTGAACTGGCCGGTGTCGATGACGGTCTGTTCACGGACGAGGTCTTCCGGGAGCCGGTATCCGGGAACAATCTGCCCGGTGCCGAGCCGGCGGCTGGAGGCCCTGTCATCGGGCGCCCAGCTTTCGCCTTCGAAGCGGTCGATCGTGACCGAACGCAGGTAGACCGGTGAACTTGAGCTCGTTGCGTAGGTGATCCGGCCGTCCCCGGTGGGGGTGCGCAGGCTGTTGCCGAGGGTGATCATCGGATTCAAGCCGTTCGACGGCCCCCAGGGGTTCAAGCGGGACCCGACGGGGAACGTGCCCTGGTCGAAACCCGGGACGGCCAAAGGAAGGACCAGGCCCACGGCGAGTGCGGCCCCGCCGAGCACCACGGAGCGCCGGAACTGGCCTTGCCCCAGGCCGGCGCCGGACTGGAGCCGGTCGTCCGGGGCGAAGCGTTGGGCGCAGCCAAGGATCAGGATGAAGCCGGCCGCTGCCACCGCGAAACCGGCCAGCCCCGCACCCTGGGGTTTGATCGTGGCCGGGACCACGAGCACCGCGAGCAGGCCAAGGCCCGAGGTGGCAGGCATCGCCAGCGGAACGGCGAGGGTATCGACCAGGATCACCACGAGGCCCAGGCAGAGGCAGCTCAGCAGCACGATTCCGGTGTTCGGGGCCACAGGCGCTGTCTCGGCATAGACCGTTTCGCCGGCCCGGTCGAACAGGACGAAGGCCTGCTTCACGCTTGCGGGGCCGGGGATGAAGCCGGCGATGCTCTCCTTCCTGAGGAAAGTGCTGCACAGGATGAACGTGAGGGCTGCGAGGCCGCCCAGGGTCACGAGTGCTGCCGGCGCCCGGAACGCCCGCAGCAGCGCCATCGCGAGGACCACGACGACGACGGTGACGACGACCGGGACCAGCCACGCCCAGCCCCTGAGGACCCCGTTGAGGGACAGGGAGACGCCGATGACCGCGGTGGCGATGGCACCGGCCACGGCCCAGGGATAGGCACCGCCGCGCTGTCCGCTCACCGCGGCACTCATCGCGGCACTCATCGCGGCACTCATCGCGGCACCGCCGCTCCGCGCCGGACGTCCATCGCCGCAGTCGCCGCCGCGATGATTTCCCCCTGGTCGAACGCTGACCAGGCCGCGGCCAGTTGCGTCCGTGGATTGACGGCGAGGGCTCGCCAGCCGCCCAGCCGGAGCGCATCCACGGCAGGCTGGACGCTGCGCGGATGCTCGGTAACCAGCAACGCGAAGGCGTTGGCGCCGTAACCGGCGGCCGGTGCGAGGGCCCTCGCTTCGGCCTCGCCCAGCGAACCGAGCAGGGCAAGCACCGGGCCGCGGAGGCGGTGTGCCGCGAGCTTGTCCATGAGGCGGTCATCGAACGGTGCCTCGCCGCCGTCGGGACTTCCGCTTTCGCCGTTCCGGGTGTCGCCCCGCTTGACCTCGCCGTGCAGGTGGCGCGGGCCGTCCAGTTGGATGGCGGCCAGGCTTTCGCTGATGGACTGCAGCCCGCTGGAGCCGCTGTACTCCTCGGTGTCGGGGAACGGGGCCGAATGGGAGCCGCGGAATGCCGGGTTGCCGGATGCGTCCAGGAACCGCAGCGAGTAGTTGCGTTCGGCGAGGTGCGCGCTGATGGACATCGCCGCGGTCACGGCCCATTCGAAGCTGTCGCTGCTGAGCAGTTCGAAGGAGTCATCGTGGCCTGCCGGGAAACGGGACCCCGGCCCGGTGGCGAAGGAGGAGTAGCGGTGATCCATGATGATGGTGGCCTCGGGGGTGGTAACCGATTCCTCCTGCCGGACCATCAGCTCGCCGTGGTGCGCCGTTGCTGCCCAGTGGACCCGGCGCATCGGGTCGCCATGCCGGTATTCACGGGTCATGACGTCGTCGTCGCTCGGATTGGCCCTGATCCGCGTGGCTGTGACGCCGTCGTTGCCGCGCGCGCCGGCGAGCCCGGTCGCGGGGAGTTCGACGGCGGCCGGCGTCACCGTGAGCAGCTCGCCGTCGTCGATGGTGTGCCGGTGCAGGGACAAGCCGAAGGGATCACAGAACTCGGCGGTCACCGGGCCGATCTTGAACTGGCCGCGCCTGCCCGAGCGCAGGTGGTATTCGTAGCGGCTGGTGCCGCCGCTCGCGGAGCGGGCGGGGAAGCGGAACGCCGGGGGTTCGCCGAAGCGCGGCGGCAACTGCTCCTGCATGATCACCGGCGTGTTCGAACTGCCGGTGCGCGCCACCGCCAGGCGGACGGTCGCTGTCGAGGAGGTCTCCACCGTGGGGGGCGTGAAATCCCTGAACACCTGGAACCGCGGCTTGAGCACACGCACTCCGGCCAGCGAAACAAGCGGCAGCACGATGAGCAGGATGCCCAGCGCCAGCAGGTCGCGGCGGCCCATGATCTGGGCGAGCAGCAGGGAAGCCGTGCCGGCGGCCAGCAGGCCCCAGCCCCGGGTGGTGAACAGGTGCTTCGGGAGCAACTCCAGCACGGCCACGGGAGGCTCCTAGTCCCTGCCGTCTCCCTGACCTCGCTGCGCTCGGTCAGGGAACCCGGACGGCATGGGCCCTCGGCGGGTGTCGGCCGCGGCGTCCCGGCTGATCGGCAAGGACGCCAGGATGGCGCGG